>NZ_CP170386.1:719491-1438983 GCF_042468235.1 Lonepinella sp. MS14434
TTGGATCAATAAATGGCAATAAAACCAATAAAAACCACATAAAACTTGCGTTAGCTCAATAATTCTATTTCCGGGATATTTTACAATCGTTATGTTTTTTCGGAAAAGGATGTGATTATGAGTAGTTTTTTTGTAACAGGTACAGATACTAATGTGGGGAAAACGATAGCAACCCGAGCCATTATTCAAGCGTTACAAGAATTAGATGTTGATGTGGTAGGGTATAAGCCGATTGCTTGTATGCAAGATGATGAAAATTCAGTGGGGAATAATGTCGAGCAAGAGAGTGATTATGGTGCAGAAGATAATGTAGATGTATTAACCCTGATGAATACTACGAAGCAAGATGTGAGTTATCGGGATATTAATAGCTATACTTTTGGGCATACCATGCCATTATTTACCGATCAAGGTGAACAAATTCAAATTGAGAAAATTAATCAAGATTTGGATAAGTTAAATCAGAAATATCAAACGGTAGTGGTGGAAGGTTGCTTTGGTTGGTTGTCACCGATTAATAAGCATTTTAGTTTTGCTGATTGGGTAGTAACGCATCAAATGCCGGTGGTATTAGTGGTGGGAATTAAAGAAGGTTGTATTAATCATACCTTATTAACCGTACAATCCATATTGAATCTAGGTGTACCGTTAATTGGTTGGATTGCCAATCGTATAAACCCCTGTTTAGGGCATTATGCAGAAATGATTGATACTTTACGTAATAAAATTGATGCACCTCTATTGGGTGAGATTCCTTATATTTATAAACCAGAAATACAAAATTTAGCAAAATATATGACCAATATTGAGCGGTTGACTTATTTGAAAACGGAATTAGTAAGATAAGCATAGATTTGCGTTGAATCAATGAACCGAGAGTTATTATGCTGTCGGTTTTCTTATTTTTAGCATTAAATGGTATAAATTTTGTGATCATTCTCTCATTTTTGATATTTTCTACTTTGTTAATAAATTGTTATATTGTAGATTGAAAATTGAGAATAACAATTATAGAAGGAATAAATTATGCAACAAAAAACTTTCTTTGGACATCCTTATGCCTTATCGAGTCTTTTTCATATAGAGCTATGGGAACGTTTTTCATTTTATGGAATGAAAGCAATTTTATTTCTCTATTTGTACTATGAATATAGTCAAGGTGGACTGGAGGTAGATAAAAATATTGCGGGTGGTATTGTTGGCGCTTATGGCGGTAGTGTTTATCTTTCTTGTTTGGTTGGCGGTTGGGTAGCCGATCGTATCTTAGGTGCGGAACGTACGTTGTTTTATTCCGGCATTGTAGTGATGTGTGGACATATTATTCTTGCACTTGTACCGGGCTTGGAAGGCTTGATCTTAGGGATGATTTGTATTGCGTTAGGTAGTGGTGGCGTGAAAACGACTGCCAGTGCAACCTTGGGAACCTTATATGAAACCGATGATACTCGCCATATGCGTGATGCGGGTTTTTCTATTTTTTATATTGCCATTAATATTGGGGCATTATTAGGTCCGTTACTAACCGGTATTTTGCAACATTCTTATGGTTTCCATTATGGTTTTGGTGCTGCTGCGGTTGGAATGGCGTTTGGTTTATGGATGTATTCTCGTGGACGTAAAAATTTACCACCAAGCCCAGTACCGAATCCATTAAATAAAAAAGAACGAAAACAAGCGAGTTTTTCTTGGTTGGTACTTATCGCTATTGTGATGGTGACTATTTTTTCAGGATTTCTTACCTTACAAAATTTTCCAAGAATCTTATTAGTTTGCGTGGTTTGTTTGACTATTGGCTATTTTGCTCGATTATTGATGAGTCATAAAGTCGAAAATAAAGGGAATATTGTGGCATTTATTCCGTTATTTATTACTATCAGCATCTTCTGGTCGCTATGGGCGCAATTTGATACGGCAATGATTTTGTATTTTGAACAAACGATTGATCGTCATATTTTTAGTTTTGAAGTACCGGTTGCTTGGTTGGGTTCATTACAAAGTTTATGGGTGATTTTGATTGCTGGATTATTAGCAACCCTTTGGACCAAAATGGGCGATAAGCAGCCAAAAACACCACTTAAATTTGCTATTTCTATGTTGGCATTAGGTGTCACTTATTTTTCGTTTTCCTTAATGGTATCAGCTCAAGGTTCAAGTTTCTTATTGTTCTTCTTCTTTATTTTATTGATTACTATCAGTGAATTATTATTAAGTCCAGTGTCCTTATCGTTAGCCACAAAAATTGCGCCTAAGAATTTCCAAGCCTCTATGGTGGCATTGACTTTCTTATCCTATTCTCTCGGTTTCACCCTGAGCGGGGTTATCTTTAAAAATGGCTTTGATGAAAATGATCCAACCAGTTTCTATGAAATGATCAGTGGTATTGGCTTAGCCACAGGGATTTTACTGTTGTTAGTGGTACCTGTATTAAATCGTTTATTAAAAGGTAAAGATTAGTTTTTACTCAATTATGGCAAAAGAGAGCAAAATAGCTCTCTTTTTTATTGTTTAGCAGAAAAATTATTAATTTCGTTAAAAATCACGTGATTTTTGAATAAGTTAATATTATCATTAAAGGCATTTTTGGAAAACATATTAAATTTAAGAAGGGTAGGTATGCAAAACCTTAAAGAGATTACGGAGCAGGCTAGACGAGCCTTAGATGAATTACAGGATAAAGGCCTAGAGGCGTTAGAAGCGTTAGAAAATTTCCGCGTAGAATATTTTGGTAAAAAAGGGTATTTTACCCAGTTAATGCAAGGTTTGCGTGAGGTGGCAGCAGAAGAACGTCCTGCGGTTGGGGCAAAAATTAATGAAGCTAAACAGATTGTTTTAGATAGCTTAAATGCAAAAAAAGAACAGTTAGAGCAAGCAGTATTAAATGCCACATTAGAAAAAGAACGTGTTGATGTAAGTTTACCGGGGCGTAAAGTAGAAACTGGAGCTTTACATCCAGTAGCAATTACCATTGAACGAGTGGTGAAATTCTTCTCTGAATTAGGCTTTTCAGTGGAAAGTGGTCCAGAAGTAGAAAGTGATTATTATAACTTTGATGCTTTAAATATTCCAAAACATCACCCTGCTCGTGCCGATCATGATACTTTCTGGTTTAATCCAGAACTATTACTACGCACCCAAACATCAGGCGTACAAATTCGTACCATGGAGAAAATGCAACCACCAATTCGCATTATGGCACCAGGGCGTGTTTATCGTAATGACTATGATCAGACCCATACTCCAATGTTTCATCAAATTGAATTGCTTTATGTGGATAAAAAAGCCAATTTCACTGAATTAAAAGGTTTATTACATGATTTCTTACGTGCGTTCTTTGAAGAAGATTTACAAGTACGTTTCCGACCATCTTACTTCCCATTTACTGAACCCTCTATTGAAGTCGATATTATGCGTCAAAATGGGAAATGGTTAGAAGTATTAGGTTGTGGTATGGTGCATCCAAATGTTTTACGTAATGTGGGTATTGATCCCAATGAATACAGCGGTTTTGCGGTTGGTATGGGCGTTGAGCGTTTAACTATGTTACGCTATAACGTCACAGATTTACGTGCATTTTTCGAAAATGATCTTCGTTTCCTGAAACAATTTAAGTAATATTAGGAAAATAAATATGAAAAAATTAGTGGTTATGCCATTAACATTATTTTCAGCATCGGTATTGGCAGTAACAGAAAATGTAATCGAGACAACCACCACTCAACCCAAAGCGACAATATTTGTTTTGGATACATCAAGTCATCCTGCTAAAGTGATGAAAAATACGCAATTTTCCCGTTCAAAAGCGCGTAATTTATGTGTTGCAGTGTCAGATGTTCCCGTGCAGGATAAAAACCAGTTTGCAGAATATTTTGTTTCACCTGCGCCAATTAATATTATTGCAAAAAATTCAGAGATTAAAATGGATGATGATAAAAAAGGTTTTTTAGCGATTACACTGATTGACAGATCTGAAATTAAAAATAATGTCGCGACAAGATGCTGGCAGTTTGAGCAAAATGATCCTGTAGGTAAATATAAATTAGATGTACAGTTCAATGATATTGTCTTTAAAGGTTTATCATTTGAAGTATTAAAATAAGAGAGATAAATAGATGAAATTTAGTGAACAGTGGGTTCGAGAGTGGGTTAATCCTGCAATAACAACCGAACAATTATGTGATCAAATTACCATGTTAGGTTTAGAAGTAGATGGTATAGAACCAGTTGCTGGTGAATTTTCTGGTGTATTGGTAGGTGAAGTGGTGGAATGTGCTCAACATCCTGATGCAGATAAATTACGGGTGACTAAAGTCAATGTTGGTGGCGAGCATTTGTTAGATATCGTCTGTGGTGCACCAAATTGTCGTCAAGGCTTGAAAGTGGCTGTTGCCACCGTAGGGGCTGTCTTACCGGGTAATTTCAAAATTAAGAAAGCAAAATTACGTGGTCAGCCGTCAGAAGGGATGTTGTGTTCCTTTAGTGAGTTAGCGATTTCGGAAGATCATAGTGGTATTATTGAATTACCTGTAGATGCCCCAATTGGTATAGATTTACGTGACTATTTACAATTAAATGATCAGGCGATTGAAATTAGTTTAACGCCAAATCGTGCGGACTGTTTAAGCATTGCGGGTATTGCTCGTGAATTAGGTGTGGTGAATAAACAAGCGGTAAATACACCGCAGTTTGATATTGTTCCATCAACAATTAGCGATAAAGTGGATATTAAGATTTCAGCACCAGATGCTTGTCCACGTTATTTGTTGCGTAAAGTGAAAAATGTTAACGTAAAAGCAGCAACCCCAATGTGGTTGAAAGAAAAGTTACGCCGTTGTGATATTCGTTCTATCGATCCTATTGTGGATATTACAAACTACATCTTACTTGAACTCGGACAGCCTATGCACGCTTTTGATGCAGAAAAAGTGACGCAACCTTTTGATGTCCGTATGGCAAAAGATGGTGAGCAATTAGTCCTATTAGATGGTACAACAGCAACATTACAAAGTAATACATTAGTCATTGCAGATCAAACAGGTCCATTAGCCATGGCCGGGATTTTCGGCGGACAAGCCAGTGGTGTGGATGCGGAAAATACCAAAGATGTGATTTTAGAATCTGCTTTTTTCAATCCATTAGCGATTACTGGTCGTGCTAGACAATATGGTTTGCACACTGACAGTTCACATCGTTTTGAACGTGGTGTGGATTTTGAATTACAACGTAAAGCAATGGAAAGAGCTACAGCGTTGTTATTAGCCATTTGTGGAGGTGAAGCAGGTGAAATTTGTGAAGTGGTCAGTGAACAGCATTTACCTAAAATCAAACAAGTACAATTACGTCGTGAAAAATTAGATAGTTTATTAGGGCATTATATTGATGATGCTACCGTAACAGATATTTTCCAACGTTTAGGCTTTGATGTTGATTTTGTTGATAATGTTTGGACGGTTACTTCAACTAGCTGGCGTTTTGATATTGAAATTGAAGAAGATTTAGTGGAAGAAGTGGCTCGTATCTATGGTTATAATGAAATTCCAAATAATTCCCCGTTAGCTCATTTAAAAATGCGTGAGCATCGTGAAGCTGATATTGATGTTTCTCGTGTCAAAACAGCATTAGTGGGTAACGATTTCTATGAAGCCATTACCTATAGTTTTGTTGATCCGAAAATTCAGCAATTATTGCACCCTAATCAAGATGCTTTGATTTTACCAAATCCTATTTCTGTCGAAATGTCGGCTATGCGAGTATCTTTATTGACTGGTTTGCTAGGGGCAGTATTGTATAATCAAAATCGTCAGCAAAATCGTATTCGTTTATTTGAAGTGGGCTTACGCTTTATTCCTGATCAAAATGCAGAATTTGGTGTTCGTCAAGAGCAAGTATTTAGTGCGGTAATGACCGGTTCACGTTTAAATGAACATTGGGCTGGAAAAACTGAACAAGCGGATTTCTTTGATCTAAAAGGGTATTTAGAAAATATTTTATCTTTGACGGCTTATGCAAATGATGTTAGATTTGTGTCAAAAGCTTTCCCAGCATTCCATCCGGGGCAATCGGCATCAATTGTATTAAATGGCGAAGAAATTGGTTTTATTGGACAAATTCATCCGACCATTGCTCAAAAAATTGGTTTAAATGGCAAAGTCTTTGCTTGTGAAATTTTAGTGGATAAAATTGCACAGCGTAAAGTGGCTGTGGCAAAAGAGATTTCAAAATTCCCAGCGAATCGTCGTGATTTGGCTTTGGTGGTTGAGAATACAGTGGCGGCAAGTGATGTATTGGATGTCTGTCGTACAGTGGCAGGCGAAAAATTAATTGGTGTGAATTTATTTGATGTTTATCAGGGTCAAGGCGTGCCAGACGGATATAAAAGTTTAGCGATTAGCTTAACTATTCAAGACACCGAAAAGACTTTGGAAGAAGAAGATATTAATGCGGTGATTTCAGTGGTATTAACCGAATTAAAACAGCGTTTTAATGCTTATTTGAGAGATTAATTATGACATTAACTAAAATTGAAATTGCAGAAAATCTCATTGATAAATGTGGATTGGCAAAACCAGAAGCAAAAGAACTTGTGGAAAGTTTTTTTGAACAAATTCGTCTTTTTTTAGAACAAGGAGAAGATGTAAAATTATCGGGTTTTGGTAATTTTGAATTACGTGATAAATCTACCAGACCGGGTCGTAACCCAAAAACGGGGGAAAGTGTACCCGTTTCCGCCCGTCGAGTAGTGGTTTTTCGCCCCGGACAAAAATTACGTGCCAGAGTAGAAAAAGCGAAACCCAAAGGTTAATTCTAATATGTAGAAGCTATTTATAAACCCTATAGATAGCTTTTGTGTAACTTTATTATAGGAAGATCGATGAATTTTTATCAGCGATTGAGTGCTTTTTTTTTATTAATATCATTATGTTTAACTGGCTGTTCTTCCTCATCTAATAAAGGTGAATATGATGGTATTAATTATCAAGGTCAATTAAATGATCCCATTATGGTGATTGCTTTATTAAGTGAACAACAACGTGAATGGGCGGGAGTCCCTTATTTATTAGGGGGCAATACACGTTCAGGGGTAGATTGTTCAGGGTTTACGCGTACCACATTTAAAGACCGTTTTAATATTCAACTTCCCAGAACAACCACAGAGCAATCTCGTTATGGTAAAAGAGTGCCACGTTCACAAATTCAAACAGGGGACTTGGTCTTTTTTAAGACTGGACGTGGACCAAACAGTTATCACGTCGGTATCTATGTCAAAGAGGATAAGTTTTTACATGCATCAACAAAGGGGGGAGTCATTTATTCTTCATTAAATAGCCCTTATTGGAATAAAGTATTTTGGCAAGTTCGCCGAATTTAACCCTAGAATATAGTAAATTACTTGTTTGTTAAGCACTTTACTATTAATTATCATATTTATATTTGCCTTATTTGGACATTTTTATGCAACAAGCTAAATACAGAAAAAATTATCGTACGCCAGACTTTACTATTACACATCTCTCTCTTGATTTTCAATTAGATCCAAAGCATACCGTAGTGAAAGCGGTCAGCCGAGTAGAACGCTTAAATCCAGAAGCGACAAGTTTACGTTTAGACGGTCATGGCTTTCAATTTGCATCAATAAAATTAAATGGTGCAGAATTTACTGCTTATCAGCAAGATAAAGAAAGTTTAACCTTAGATTTAACCGAACTCTATGGGGAAAGTGCGGTTCAATTTGAATTAGAAATTATTACTTATTTGGTGCCAGCAGAAAATACGTCACTACAAGGGTTATATCAATCTGGTGAGGGAATTTGTACACAGTGTGAAGCCGAAGGTTTCCGCCAAATTACCTATATGCTTGATCGTCCAGATGTGTTAGCTCGTTACGATGTCACAATTACCGCAGATAAAAGTAAATATCCGTATTTATTATCTAATGGTAATCGTATTGCTCAAGGGGATTTAGCAGATGGTCGTCATTGGGTGCAATGGCAAGATCCTTTCCCAAAACCATGTTATTTATTTGCCTTAGTAGCCGGGGATTTTGATTTATTACAAGATAATTTTGTGACCAAAAGTGGTCGTAATGTGCTGTTAGAATTATATGTGGATCGGGGCAATTTAAATCGAGCGGATTGGGCGATGCGAAGCCTGAAAAAATCCATGAAATGGGATGAAGATCGTTTTGGCTTAGAATATGATTTAGATATTTATATGATTGTTGCGGTGGACTTCTTTAATATGGGTGCCATGGAAAATAAAGGGTTGAATGTATTTAACTCAAAATTTGTATTAGCCAATCCACAAACTGCCACAGATAATGATTATTTAGATGTAGAACGTGTAATCGCCCACGAATATTTCCACAACTGGACTGGTAATCGTGTGACTTGTCGAGATTGGTTCCAGTTGAGTTTAAAAGAGGGCTTAACGGTTTTCCGTGATCAAGAATTTTCGTCTGATACGGGTTCGCGCGCAGTGAATCGAATTAATAATGTACAATTCTTGCGTACTATGCAATTTGCCGAAGATGCAAGTCCGATGTCGCATCCGATTCGTCCTGAAAAAGTATTAGAAATGAATAATTTCTATACCGTAACTGTATATGAGAAAGGGGCAGAAGTTATTCGTATGATGCATACTTTGCTTGGTGAAAAACGTTTCCAAAAAGGTATGCAACTTTATATTGCAGAAAATGATGGTAAAGCCGCCACTTGTGAAGATTTTGTTTCTGCCATGGAACGTGCATCAGGTGTAGATTTAACCCAATTTCGCCGTTGGTACAGTCAATCAGGTACACCAGAATTGACAGTGGCTGATAGCTATGATGAGAAAAAACATAGCTATAAATTAATCGTGTCACAAATGACACCACCAACTGCGGATCAAATGAGCAAAGTGAATTTGCATATTCCATTAAAAATAGCCTTGTATAATCAAAAAGGTATGCCATTTACTTTGCTTAAAAATGGTGAATTAGTAGATGATGTGCTAAATATTACCGAGAGCGAGCAGATTTTTGAATTCCATGATATTACCAGTCGTCCAGTACCAGCATTATTATGTGATTTTTCTGCACCAGTGAAATTAGATTATGATTATAGTCCTGAACAATTAATTACTTTATTGAAATTTGCTCAAAATGAATTTGTACGTTGGGATGCGGTACAAATGTTGTTTAGCTATGAATTGCGTCGTTTATTAGAACAGTATAAAAATGCTCAACAACTAGAATTTTCTCCACAAATTTTAACCGCACTTTCTCAAGTATTGGCAAATTACCAAAGTAATATTGAATTAACCACATTAATTTTAACTTTGCCAAAAGAAGCTGAATTCGCTGAACAATTTAAAGTAATTGATCCTGAAAATATTGCCATCGTGCGTGATATTATGCAACGTACTTTGGCAGAGAATTTAAAAACACAATGGCTTGAAACCTATAATCAAATTCGTTTAGAAGATTATCAAATTAATACTCAAGATATTGCTAAACGTGGTTTACGTAATCTCTGTTTGCATTATTTAGCCTTTACAGAGTTAGGTAATGCGTTGGTCAATAAACATTATTTGCATGCCAACAATATGACAGATAGTCTTGCTGCGTTAAGCGCGGCTTGTAAAGCACAATTGGCTTGCCGTGATAATTTAATGGCAGATTTTGAACAAAAATGGCACCAAGATGGGTTAGTGATGGATAAATGGTTTGCTTTGCAAGCCACCAGACCTGATGAAAATGTACTATTAAATGTACAGCAATTAATGGATCATCCAAGTTTTAACTTTAATAATCCAAACCGTTTGCGTGCATTAGTTGGTAGCTTTATTAACCAAAATCCAAGAGCATTTCATGCGGTAGATGGCTCGGGTTATCGTTTCTTAACGGAAATCTTGATTAGTTTGAATAAAAGTAATCCGCAAGTCGGTGCACGTTTAATTGAACCGTTAATTCGTTTTAGACGTTATGATAGTCAACGTCAACAATTAATGAAACGAGCGTTACAACGTTTATTTGAAGTGGAAAATCTTTCTCGAGATTTATATGAGAAAATTGAAAAAGCGTTGAATAGCTAAAATGAGAAATTGTATTATGTTTTACCCACTTATCCGCAAAGTCCTATTTTGTTTACAACCTGAAACGGCACATGATTTCACTATCTCAACTTTGCATTTAGCTGGAAAGCCCATATTGAATGGCATCGTTAAAAATCTGATAGCTTGTCCACAAGGTACAGAAAAAAATGTCATGGGCATCAAATTTAAAAATCCGATTGGGTTAGCCGCTGGAGTCGATAAAGATGGTGAAGCCATTGACGGCTTTGCAGCTTTGGGTTTTGGTTTTATTGAAGTTGGAACTGTCACACCGTTGGCACAAGATGGTAATGCAAAACCACGTCAATTTCGTTTAGTTGAAGCGGAAGGAATTATTAATCGTAACGGTTTTAATAATAAAGGCATTGATCATTTAATCGAAAATGTAAAAAAATCCCAGTTTAATGGGGTATTAGGGATTAATATCGGTAAAAATAAAATCACGCCACTTGAAAAAGGCAAAGATGATTATATTTTTTGCTTAAATAAAGCCTATAATTATGCGGATTATATTACGGTTAATATTTCATCACCGAATACGCCTGATTTACGTCAATTACAATATGGTGATGCGTTAGATGATCTATTACAAAGTATTAAAGCCAGACAACTGATTCTATCTGAACAGTATAATAAATATGTGCCTGTCGTAGTGAAAATTGCACCTGATTTAACTGAAAATGAATTAGTACAAATTGCTGATGCCTTACGCCGTCATAAGATGGATGGTGTAATTGCCACTAATACTACCATTGCTCGAGATAATGTCACAGGATTAAAGCATTCACAAGAAATTGGTGGATTAAGCGGTAAACCATTACAACATAAAAGCACAGCAATCATTCGCCGTTTACAGCAAGAATTACAAGGTGAAATACCGATCATTGGGAGCGGAGGCATTGATTCAATCCAGAATGCACAGCAAAAAATAGCAGCGGGAGCGAGTTTATTGCAACTCTATTCTGGATTAATTTATCATGGACCGAAATTGGTCAAGGATTTGGTTCAAGCAATAAAATAATATCATGGGAAAGTGCGGTGAAATTGACCGCACTTTTCTCTTTAAAGAGAGAATAATGAGCGAAAGAATTTACGATTTACATTGTCATAGCACCGCATCTGATGGGGTATTAAGTCCAACAGAGCTAGTACAACGAGCCGTTGAAAAAGGTGTGAATGTGTTAGCGATATGTGATCATGATAGTATTGCAGGGTTAGATGAAGCCAGAGCGGAAAGCCATAAGCAAGGCATTCAGTTGATTAATGGGGTAGAAATTTCGACTATTTGGACTGGGCAAGGTGGCAATCGGGGAGTTCATATTGTGGGGTTAGATTTTGATCAAAATTCATTAGAAATGACCGCACTTTTAGCTCAACAAGCAGAATTACGTTTACAACGTGCCATACAAATTGGTGAAAAACTTGAGTTGCTTGGTATTGCTGATGCCTATCAAGGTGCAAAAGCGTTAGCCAGTGGAGAAGTCACACGAGCGCATTATGCTAGATTTTTAGTGCAGATAGGTAAAGTATCAAACGATACGCAGGCTTTTAAACGTTATCTTTCGGCAGGTAAACCTGCTTATGTAAAAGCCGATTGGGTGGATATTGCTACTGCGATTAAAGTGATTCATCAAGCTGGTGGATTGGCTGTGTTGGCTCATCCATTGCGTTATAATATGACTAATAGTTGGATTAAAAAATTGGTGATGGATTTCGCTCAATGGCAAGGTGATGGGATTGAAGTGGCAGGTTGCGGACAATTACCAAACCAACGTCAATTAGTGGCACGTTGGGCAGTAGAATACAATTTATTGGCATCTGTCGGATCAGATTTTCATTTTCCTTGTGCTTGGATTGAGTTAGGCAAATCCCTAACCTTACCAGATAATGTTATGCCAATTTGGGCAAAATTTGCTTAAATTTAGCGGTGTTTACCTAAATCTAAACTTTGTAAAAAATTAATAAAAGCCTTCACCTTAGCACTTAAATATCGGCGGTGTGGATAGATCGCATGTAAATCTATCGTTTGTTGTTTGTAATCGGTTAGCAATTCCACTAATTTTCCTGAGGTTAAATCTTGTTCAATCAGAAAATAGGGTTGATTAATAATGCCTACCCCAGCTTTTGCCATTTCAACTAAGGTTAAGCCGTTATTAGAAACCAGTTTTGAGTGCATTTTAATCCGCTGAATCTTACCGTCACAATGAGTGAATTCCCAGTAAATTTGATTACCAGAGGCTTTATATAATAAACAATCATGATGTTGCAGATCTGTTGGGGTTTTGGGTTTGCCATGTTTTGCAATATAATCTGGTGATGCAACAAAGTGCATTGTGGTGGTGGCAAGTTTTTTCGCAACTAAAGAACTGTCTTGTAAGTTACCAATGCGTAAAGCAACATCATAGCCCTCGGACATTAAATCAACACGGCGATCGCTAAAATCTATTTCAATATGTAAATTGGGATTAGCTTTAGCAAATTCGGCTAAATTGTGGCTGATAAAACGTAAACCAAAATCCATTGGCACGGAAACCAACAAATTTCCTTGCAGTGAAGAAGATAAATCACTAATACTGGCATCAGCTTCATTTAATTCAGCCAATATAGGCTGACAATGTTGGTAATAGACTAACCCAGCTTCAGTGGGAGAGATTTTTCGAGTAGTGCGGTGTAATAATCTCGTTTGTAAGTGTTCTTCAAGTTGAGCCACTAATTTACTTGCCATGGCAACGGAAATATTTTCCAGTTGTGCAGTTTGAGTAAAACTTTGGGTTTCAATCACCTTACAAAAGACGGAAATTGCATTTAGTTTATCCATTTAACATCCTTTTGAAAAAAAATTGTTGACCTAATAACCATTCCTTAGGCAATATAAAAAAAGATTTTACACAAAATATAAAAAATTAGGTATTTAAATATGAGTAAATCGTTAGTTATTGTGGAATCGCCAGCCAAAGCGAAAACTATTAATAAATATTTGGGTAATAACTATGTGGTAAAATCCAGTGTTGGACATATCCGTGATTTGCCTATGGCAGGGACGAGTACAGGCGAAAAAGCAAAACCGATTTCAACCAAAGGATTAAGTGCTGAAGAAAAAGCGAGTGTTAAGGCTGAAAAAGAACAAACCGCTTTAGTTAAACGTATGGGGATTGACCCTTATCATGGTTGGAAAGCGAATTATCAGATTTTACCAGGTAAGGAAAAAGTGGTAGCAGAATTAAAATCTCTCGCCAAAAAAGCGGATCACATTTATCTCGCTACCGACTTAGATAGAGAGGGAGAGGCGATTGCGTGGCATTTACGTGAAGTTATTGGGGGGGATGATGAACGTTTTAGTCGAGTGGTATTTAATGAGATTACCAAGAATGCGATTAAACAAGCCTTTGAGAAGCCAGAACATTTAAATTTAGACCGAGTAAATGCTCAACAAACACGTCGCTTTTTAGATCGTGTAGTAGGCTTTATGGTATCGCCATTGCTTTGGAAAAAAGTAGCACGTGGTTTATCTGCGGGTCGTGTCCAATCAGTCGCGGTGAAATTATTAGTAGAACGTGAACGAGAGATCAAGGCATTTTTGCCTGAGGAATTTTGGCAAGTTGCCGTGGATACACAAACGGCAAAAAAACAAAAAATTCGTTTAGATGTCACCGCACTTAAAGGTAAAAAATTTGAACCGAAAAATGAGCAGCAAGCACAAAGTGCGGTGGATTTTTTACAAAAATCTGAATTTATTGTATCTGATTTAGAAACCAAACCGACTACATCAAAAGCACGACCGCCATTTATTACTTCCACGTTACAACAATCAGCCAGTACCAGACTGAATTTTAGCGTCAAAAAAACCATGATGTTGGCACAACGCTTGTATGAAGCAGGTTACATTACTTATATGCGTACTGATAGCACGAATTTAAGCCAAGATGCGTTAAATATGGTGCGTCATTATATTGAAAATCAGTTTGGCGAAAATTATTTACCAAGCAAGCCGAATTTCTATTCAAGTAAAGATAATGCTCAAGAAGCACACGAAGCAATTCGCCCCTCTGATGTAAATGTATTAGCCACTCATTTATCAGGTATGGAAAAAGATGCTGAACGTTTATATGATTTAATTTGGCGACAATTTGTGGCTTGTCAAATGCCACAAGCTCAATATGACAGCACTACATTAACCGTAACAGCGGGTGATTATGAATTAAAGGCAAAAGGGCGAATTTTACGTTTTGATGGTTGGACAAAGGTTTTACCACAATTAGCCAAATCACCAGAGGATCAAGAATTACCAGCGGTGAATGTGCAAGATAAGCTTAAATTAAACGAGGTGTTACCAAGTCAGCATTTTACCAAACCGCCAGCTCGTTTTACGGAAGCGTCCTTAGTAAAAGAGTTAGAAAAACGAGGTATTGGTCGTCCTTCCACTTATGCAGCGATTATTTCTACTATTCAAGAGCGTGGCTATGTTCGTACCGAAAACCGCCGTTTTTATGCCGAAAAAATGGGGGAGATTGTTACCGATCGTTTAAATCAATCTTTCAGTGAATTGATGAATTATGATTTCACAGCAAATATGGAAGATGTATTAGACCAAATTGCGAGTGGTAGCAAAAACTGGAAAACAGAGTTAAATCAATTCTTTAAAGATTTCTATGAACAATTAAGCACGGCGGAATTAAATGAGCTTGAAGGAGGAATGAAACCGAATAGCTTAGTGGAAACGGATATTGTTTGTCCAACCTGTGGGCGTAAAATGGCAATTCGTACCGCAAGTACGGGGGTATTTTTAGGTTGTACTGGTTATGCTTTATCACCAAAAGAACGTTGTAAAACCACCGTGAATTTAATTCCAGAAGCTGAATTATTAAACGTGTTAGATAGCGAAAGTGAAGCTAAAGCCTTGATTGCTCGTAAACGTTGTCCGAAATGTGATTCCGCAATGGATAGTTATTTAATTGATCCGCAGCGTAAATTACATATTTGTGGTAATAATCCAAATTGTGATGGTTATATTATTGAGCAGGGTAGTTTTAAAATCAAAGGCTACGATGGTCCAGTAGTTGAATGCGACAAATGTGGTGCAGATATGCACTTAAAATTAGGTCGTTTTGGTAAATATATGGCTTGTACCCAATGTGATAACACCCGAAAAATTCTAAAAAATGGCGATGTGGCTCCACCGAAAGAAGAACCTACTCATTTCCCTGAATTGAAATGTGAAAAATCTGATGCTTATTTTGTATTGCGTGATGGTGCAAGTGGGGTATTTATGTCAGCACATAATTTCCCGAAATCTCGTGAAACAAGAGCACCAAAGGTCGCCGAATTAGCCTTATATCGTGATCGTTTACCCGACAAGTTGAAATATTTGGCAGATGCACCAGCGAAAGATCCAGATGGCAATGATGCGATTGTGCGGTTTAGCCGTAAGGAAAAACGCCAATATGTGACATCGGAAGTAAATGGGAAGCAGACTAAATGGATTATTGATTTTGATGGTAAGCATTGGGTTGAGCGGAAAAAATAAAATAATACTCTAACAAAATAGGGTCCCCATATTTTCAGGAAATAAGGCAAAGTTGGGGCGTGTTTTCTTTTTGCTTACTTTTTCTTTACACGAGTAAAGAAAAAGTAAGCCGCCATCGGCGAAACCCGATTTAAAAACAACAAAAGATTGTAATAAAAAGAAAAAAATGACATTATTCAAAACACTACAACAAGGTCAAACCTACCAAAAAACTTGGATTCTCCACCCAAAACTCAACCAAATATTCCCCGAAAACCGCATTATTAAAGCCACTAAATTTGCCCAAACCCTAATGCCTTTTATCGCTGTGTTCGCTATCGTCTGGCAACAATTTTTCGTGCCACATAGCCACGTTGGGTTAGCGGCAGCCGTGCTAACGGCATTATTTGCCCTTTGCATACCGTTACAAGGTTTATATTGGCTAGGCAAACGTTCCCAAACAACATTGCCTAAGCAAACCGCGGTGAAATTTCAGCAAATTTCTGAACAGCTTGAGAAAAAAGGGATAGCCTTACCATTACCGAAAAATCCTACTTATCAAGATTTAGCCTTTTTATTAAACAAAGCCAATCAACATTTATCCGATGAGTTCTGGCAAGATCTCTAAATATTAAAGCAATCGTTTTCTTTTCGATGATTTTTCGGTAGAATATCCAGCGTTATTTTTCCTATTCTTGAGATGATTATGTCGGTTATTGATTATATTATTATTGGTATTATTGTATTTTCCGTGATTGTGAGTTTATTGCGTGGATTTGTTCGAGAAGTCCTTTCTTTAGCCAGTTGGATTATTGCATTTATCGTAGCCAGTCAATTTTATCCTTATTTAGCCAATTTATTAACCCAAATTGAATCTGAATATATCCGTAATGGCGTGGCTATTGGCGTGTTATTTGTGTTAACGTTAATTGTCGGAGGCATTGTAAATTATGTCATTTCCCAGCTAGTGGATAAAACAGGCTTATCTGGTACCGATAGAGTATTGGGAGCTTGTTTCGGTTTTTTACGGGGGGTGTTAATTGTTGCGGCTTTATTGTTTTTTGTGGATACGTTTACCAACTTTGATCAAAGTGAAGCATGGAAATCTTCCCAATTAATACCGCACTTTGGTTTTGTGGTGGAATGGTTTTTCCAACAATTACAGGCAAATTCCAGTTTTTTAAATTCAACCTTAACTTCAGTTAAATAAAAGGATCCTAACAATGTGTGGTATAGTCGGTATTGTTTCTCACAGTCTTGTTAATCAGTCAATTTATGATGCGTTGATGGTGTTACAGCACCGAGGGCAAGATGCGACAGGGATTGTGACTGTCGATGATGAAAACTGTTTCCGTCTGCGTAAAGCGAATGGCTTAGTGAGTGATGTATTTCAACAAATACACATGCAACGTTTGCAGGGAAATTCAGGCATAGGGCATGTGCGTTATCCAACCGCAGGTAGTTCCAATGTATCTGAAGCTCAACCCTTTTATGTAAATTCTCCTTATGGTTTAGCCTTAGTCCATAATGGTAATCTGACAAACTCTGATGAACTGAAAGAGAAACTATATAAATTAGCTCGCCGTCATGTTAATACCAACTCTGATTCTGAAGCCCTACTAAATATTCTTGCCTACCACATTGATCAAATTGATAAAGAAATCCTTGCACCACAAGATGTGTTTGCTGCCATTCGAGCAACCAATAAAGATATTCGAGGGGCTTATGCCTGTGTCGCCATGATTATTGGGCATGGTTTAGTGGCATTTCGTGATCCGAATGGGATTCGTCCATTGGTTCTTGGCAAACGTGAAGAAAATGGCAAATTGGAATATATGTTTGCTTCTGAAACCGTGGCATTGGATACGGTAGGTTTTGAGTTTGTACGTGATGTTAAACCAGGTGAAGCAATTTATGTGACCTTTGAGGGCGAACTATATTCCGATATTTGTGCGGAACATACCAAGCTCACGCCTTGTATTTTTGAATATGTGTATTTTGCTCGTCCTGATAGTACCATTGACGGGGTTTCTGTGTATGCGGCACGGGTACACATGGGAGAGCGTTTAGGGCAAAAAATAGCACGTGAATGGAAAGATGTGGATATTGATGTCGTGATTCCTGTACCTGAAACCTCTAATGATATTGCTTTGCGAATTGCTCATGTTTTAAATAAGCCTTATCGTCAAGGCTTTGTTAAGAATCGTTATGTGGGGCGTACTTTTATTATGCCAGGGCAAACCCAACGAGTCAGTGCAGTTCGCCGTAAATTAAATACGATTTCGGCAGAATTTAAAGGTAAAAATGTGCTTTTAGTCGATGATTCTATTGTGCGAGGAACGACTTCTGAACAAATTGTAGATATGGCTCGTTCCGCTGGTGCAAATAAAATTTATTTTGCATCGGCAGCCCCTGAGATTCGTTATCCAAATGTCTATGGTATTGATATGCCGACCAAAAATGAATTAATTGCGTATGGTCGTAATGTTGATGAGATTGCCAAATTAATTGGCGTAGATGGGTTAATTTTCCAAGATCTTGAAGCGTTACAAATTTCTATTCAACAGGAAAATCCCAATATTCGTGAATTTGATGCATCAGTCTTTACGGGCAAATATATTACAGGTGATATTACACCTGAATATTTAGATAAGATCGCCGAAAAACGCAATGATAAAGCGAAAACAAAACGTGAGAAAGATGCGACGAATTTAGAAATTCATAACGAACGCTAATCATAAAAATAATGAAAAATGCACCGCACTTTGTTAAAAATAATGCAAAGTGCGGTATTTTTTAGACAAAAATTTAGATCTATTAAATTAATTGATTTTTACTGCTAAAAATCCTTTTTAATTTCTCCTTATTTAGGGTAGAGTTAGTGCAGTTTGACTTTTTGTCATATTGACGGGTTGGATAATCCTTGATTATCCATTTTATTTGTAATCAACCGATTTGAAGGAAACATTATGTTGATTGGTGTACCTCGAGAACTGCTTGATAATGAAAGTCGTGTGGCGGCAACGCCAAAGACGGTTCAGCAAATTCAGAAACTCGGCTTTGATGTGATCGTAGAACACGATGCAGGTTTTAAAGCCAGTTTTGAAGATCAAGCCTTTATAGATGTTGGGGCAAAAGTTGGATCTGCTCAAGATGTTTGGAATGCGGATTTAATTTTTAAAGTAAATGCTCCGACTGATACTGAAATTGCTTTAATTAAACAAGGGGCAACCTTAGTAAGTTTTATTTGGCCAGCCCAAAATCCTGAATTAATGCAAAAATTATCTGAAAAGAAAATTAATGTATTAGCCATGGATTCTGTACCTCGTATTTCACGAGCTCAAGCTTTAGATGCGTTATCATCTATGGCTAATATTTCTGGTTATCGTGCAGTTATCGAAGCGGCTAATTCTTTTGGCAGTTTCTTTACTGGGCAAATTACTGCTGCGGGTAAAGTACCACCAGCTAAAGTCTTAGTTATCGGTGCAGGTGTTGCAGGTCTTGCTGCTATCGGTGCAGCCAATAGTCTTGGTGCGATTGTACGTGCTTTTGATAGTCGTCCAGAAGTAAAAGAGCAAGTTAAATCAATGGGTGCAGACTTCTTAGAAATTGATTTTGAAGAAGAAGGTGGTTCTGGTGACGGTTATGCGAAAGTGATGTCAGAAGAATTTAACCGCCGTGCGATGGAACTTTATGCAGCTCAAGCCAAAGAAGTCGATATTATTATTACGACAGCGGCTATTCCAGGGAAACCAGCACCACGTTTGATTACTAAACAAATGGTCGATTCCATGAAACCAGGTTCGGTGATTGTGGATTTAGCCGCGGCGACTGGCGGTAACTGCGAATACACCAAAGCAGGTGAAATTTTTGTCACCGATAATCAAGTGAAAGTGATTGGTTATACTGACTTCCCAGCTCGTTTACCAACCCAATCCTCCCAACTTTATGGTACTAACTTAGTTAATTTATTGAAATTATTAGCACCAAATAAAGATGGTCAAATTGATATTAATTTTGAAGATGTGGTATTGCGTGGTGTGACCGTGATTCGTGATGGCGAAATTACTTGGCCAGCACCACCAATTCAAGTGTCTGCTCAACCGCAAAAACAAGCGGCAGCCCCTGTTGCGAAAAAAGAAGCGAAACCAGCGGATCCACGAGTTAAATACGGCGTAATGGTGGCGGTAGTTTGCTTATTCTTATGGTTAGCGTCTGTGACACCTACCGCATTCTTATCGCACTTCACGGTATTCGTATTAGCCTGTGTAGTTGGGTATTATGTAGTTTGGAACGTCAGCCACGCATTGCATACCCCGTTAATGGCGGTGACTAATGCGATTTCGGGTATTATTATTGTCGGGGCAGTATTGCAGATTGCACAAGGGAGTTTCTTTGTCAGCATATTAGCATTTATTGCCATTTTGGTTGCAAGCATCAATATTTTCGGGGGATTCAAAGTCACCCAACGTATGCTTGCCATGTTTAGAAAAGGTTAAGGAGTACGACAATGTCATTAGGTTTAGTACAAGCGGCATATATTGTGTCGGCATTACTTTTCATTATGAGCTTGGCTGGTCTTTCTAAACATGAAACAGCAAAAGCAGGGTGTTGGTACGGCATCGTTGGTATGACGATTGCTTTAGTGGCAACGATTTTCGGACCCGCTACAGAAGGTCAATTCTGGATCATTATTGCTATGATTATCGGTGCAATTCTGGGTATTCATCGTGCATTAAAAGTGGAAATGACAGAAATGCCAGAATTAGTCGCAATGCTGCATAGTTTTGTGGGTTTAGCGGCAGTTTTAGTCGGCTTTAATAGTTTTGGTCTGCATATTCAGCCAGAATTTGTGGCACCAGAAGGCATGACGTTTACTAGCCCAGAAGCCTTAGAAACGGCAAAAGCAGCATTCTTAGCAGAACAAGATGTCCTTGCTAATATTCACAATGTAGAAGTCTTTTTAGGTATCTTTATTGGTGCTGTAACATTCACTGGTTCTATTGTGGCATTTGGTAAATTACGTGGCATTATTAATTCTAAAGCCTTAATGTTACCACATCGCCATAAATTAAATTTAGCGGCTCTTGTGGTATCAGCATTATTAATGGTGTCATTCTTAAATTCACCTGAAAGCATTTTCCCAGTGTTATTAATGACAGCGATTGCTCTTGCATTCGGTTGGCATTTAGTGGCATCTATCGGTGGTGCAGATATGCCAGTGGTGGTGTCAATGCTGAACTCTTATTCAGGTTGGGCAGCAGCGGCAGCAGGCTTTATGTTGAACAACGACTTATTAATTGTCACTGGTGCGTTGGTAGGTTCATCTGGTGCAATCCTTTCTTACATTATGTGTAAAGCCATGAACCGCTCATTTATTAGTGTTATTGCTGGTGGTTTTGGTAATGACGTAGTGGCAAGTTCTGATGAAGAACAAGGTGAGCATCGTGAAACGACCGCAGAAGAAGTGGCAGAATTATTGAAAAATGCGAGTTCTGTGATTATCACCCCAGGATATGGTATGGCAGTCGCTCAAGCACAATATCCAGTGGCAGATATTACGGCGAAATTACGTGAACGTGGTATTAACGTACGTTTCGGTATTCACCCTGTGGCAGGACGTTTACCAGGCCACATGAACGTATTATTAGCGGAAGCCAAAGTACCTTATGATGTAGTATTGGAAATGGACGAAATTAACGAAGATTTCCCAGATACAGACGTGGTATTAGTGATTGGTGCAAATGATACAGTTAACCCTGCTGCATTAGACGATCCAAATAGCCCGATTGCAGGCATGCCAGTGTTAGAAGTGTGGAAAGCCCAAAACGTAATTGTGTTCAAACGCTCTATGGCGGTCGGTTACGCAGGCGTACAAAATCCATTGTTCTTTAAAGAAAATACCCAAATGTTGTTTGGTGATGCGAAAGAACGTGTGGAAGATATTTTGAAAGCATTGTAATTCTCTATTAAGATTATATAAAATAACCCCACTTTAGGATCAAGTGATCTGCTCTCCAAAAGTTGAATATAATCCAACTTACTGAGGTGCAGATCACTATTTTTATTGGCATTATATTTAATAATTAAGAACCAATAATTTTGTTTAACATACTAAGAATTTTTTGATTTTCTCACTGCTGTTTACATAATTAATTGAACACATACTGCATTCCTAAATTCACTATAAATCCTCCTATAACTAGCCACAAAAATACTAAGAAACCTAAAATTAATGGTTTTATCCCAGCTTGTTTAATAGCACTAATATGTGTCGTTAAGCCTAATGCCACCATTGACATCATGAGTAAAATGCTATCAATTTGAATTAAAATTTGGACTAATGGTTCCGGTAATAATGTAAAAGAATTAAACACGGCAACTAAAACAAAATATAATGCAAACCAAGGCATATTAAATTGACTTTTTTGAGCGGTTTGGTTTTGTTGTTTGTGTAAATAAAATGACAGCATAATTAAAAATGGAGCAAGCATCATTACGCGTAACATTTTGGTGATCACCGAAATATCAGCGACTTCCGGATTAATATTTTTCCCTGCAGTGTAAACTTGAGCCACTTCATGGACGGAGGAACCGATATAAATACCAAATTGGTTATCAGTTAGTCCTTGAATATAGTCATACAAAATAGGATAGACAAACATTGAAATAGTACCGAAAATCACAATTAACGCAATGGCAACAGAAACCTTATGTGAATCCGATTTTACTACAGGTTCAGTGGCCAAAATAGCGGCAGCACCACAAATGCTACATCCTGACGCAGTGAGATAGACAATTTGCTTGTCGATCTTCAATAGATAAATGCCTAATACATAAGTAATAAAAAAGGTAAAAATCAGCATGATTGCATCAGAAATAATGGCATTAGCACCTACATGGGCAATGTCTTGAAACGTGATATGAAAACCGTATAACACAATCCCAATTCGTAATAATTTTCCTTTTGCAAATGTTACACCATCTTGAGCTTGATGTTGCCATTTGGGATAAAGCGTATTACCGATGAATAAGCCTAACAAAATGGCGAGCGTTAATGCACCAAGATGAAGCTCGTTAGCTATATTGGTTAATGAGAGTATTTTAGCAATTAACGTAAGAATGCTAACAATAGCTAAGCCAAACAATGAGTTTTTCATTGCAGTACCCCTAAATTTTAGTTTATAAATAAAAAAGTAGATAAATGATTTATTCAAAAGGAATAAACACATTGAATTAAAAAATAAATTAACAAAGTAATTTTATTTCACGAAATATCATGAAAAAAACTGTAATTATTACACTGCCCAGTTAAAATTTTGTCCAAATTTAACCATACATTGAACTATTTCCAACGTTTGAATTGAGCTCTCTACGCCGATTATAGGTGACAGTACACCAGCTTTAATACAGCATAAGGATTTATCGTCGAAAGAATAGGCTTAAATAGCAGTTAACACCATTTGGCTAATCAGGTAGTAATCTAATTGACTACAGTTTATTACATTATCGGTGTAATCTAATACTGCGTCAAATTGCTGTATCAGTTCAGCTGAAAATACTAAGTATAAAACAGAATTATCAACTAAATTATAGAAATTCGGTCTTAACCAATCTTCTAAAAGCGGAAAATTTATCAGATTTTATCGACTATTTCCAAATGGTCATTTCCAGAAATTCATTTAACTGTCGTTAGGGAGAATAAGATGATTAATTTTTAATTATTATCAATGTAAATTGAGATTCATTCAGATTGGCTCATTTCCTATACACAAAACTTGCAATATATCAATGAAGTGCGAAAATATCGCACGAGTGGAATTATAAAGGGAAAAAGGCAATGAAATCAACAAGGCAATTTAATTTCCCGAAAATGCATGGAATACCCGTCAATCATCAATAATCGTCCGGTTAAAACATTTCCGATTTTTAACCTCACTTTGATCGCTTCTAATGCTTGAATTGAGCCAACAATACCCACCAGGGGTGACAAGACACCGGCTTCAACACAACTCAGTCTATTCTCACCAAATAATTGGCTTAAATGGCGATAAGTCGGTGTATTGGGTTCATAGGTGAACACTGAAATTTGCCCTTCCATTCGAATAGCAGAACCGGAAACTAAAGGCACTTTGGCTAATTCACAACAGCGATCTAATTGATTACGGCTTTCTACATTATCGGTACAATCTAGCACCACATCAAACTGCGGTATTAATTGAGCTAATTTTTCTTTATCAAGTTTTTGGTTGAGTGCTGTAATCTCAATATGAGGATTGATGGTCTGCAAGGCAATTTTAGCCGATAGTACCTTTGGCATATCAATTCGTTCATCGGTGTGTAACACTTGTCGCTGTAAGTTAGAAAGCGACACCGTATCAAAATCCAATAAAGTCAAATGTCCTATCCCTGCTGCCGCTAAATACTGGCTGGCAGAACACCCCAATCCGCCTAAACCCACAATCAACATTCGGCTATCCTTAAGTTTTTCCTGACCAGCAAAATCCACGGCTTTTAAAATAATTTGGCGGTTATAACGCAGTTCTTCTTGATAAGTTAATGCTGCCATCATCACCCCAATAAATCACTAAATGGCTCAATAATCACCGTTTCGCCTATTGCTACATTGCCACGCGCTTGTTCAAGACGAATAAAACAGTTGCTTTTTATAAAAGCGCTAAACAAATGCGACCCTTGAAAACCGACAGGATAAACTTCAATTTGTCCTTGAGCATTGACTTGATAAAAACCACGCTGAAAATCTAAACGCCCTACGGCTTTTTTCATGGGAGCTACGGCTACCGCGTGTAATAGGGTAGCTGGTTGATAGTTCGCCCCTGATAAACGAGCGATCACAGGTTGTACAAGTTGATAGAAAGTGACTAAGGCAGACACAGGATTCCCCGGTAAACCACAGAACCAAGCATTCGGTAATTTTCCAAAGGCAAACGGCTTACCCGGTTTCATGGCTAATTTCCAGAAATTCACGTTTCCCACTTTTTCTAACACAGTTTTAGTGAAATCTGCTTCGCCTACGGATACGCCACCACTCGTAATTAACAAATCTGCTTGGGCTTGAGCTTGTAAAAAGGCGTGTTCAAATTGTTGTTCATCATCAGGTAAAATACCAAAATCCAACACGTCGCAACCGAGTTTTTCGAGCATTAATTTCACGCTAAAACGGTTAGTATCGTAAATTTGTCCTGTTTGCAATGGTTTTCCTACCGGTACAAGTTCATCTCCGGTAGAAAGCACAGCCACTTTTAAGCGTGGATACACGGCAACTTTCGAAATGCCAAGTGATGCTAATAATGGTAAGGAAACTGCGCTAAGTTTTTGTCCTTTTTTTAGTACCACATCACCCACTTTCACATCTTCTCCAATTCGACGAATATTTTGATTATTTTTCGGTACCGCGGCAAGTGTAATTGAACCATCATCATTGAGCGAGACATCTTCTTGTATCACCACGCTATCTGCCCCTTGTGGTAACATTGCGCCAGTCATGATTCGTACCGCACTTTGTGCTGCCCATTCTCCGGTAAAGGGATTGCCGGCAAAGGATTTGCCAGCCACCGAAAGGGTTAAGGAGTTTTTTACATCTGCCAAACGAATCGCATAACCGTCCATTGCTGAATTATCAAAAGACGGTACGTTAATCGGTGAGATTACATCTTCGGCACAAACTAAATTTATTGCTTGTTCAATGGAAACATTGTGATGAATGGTTGGCGTTGGTAATGTATTGAGAATTTTATCTAGGGCTTGTTGTAGGGTGAGCATAGTAATCCTATTGTTGAATATTAATCATATCCCTATTCTATACTAAAACTTTTCATCTCGTTAATGATAATCTCATTTTATTCTTAGCTGAATGTTTGTTAGAATAGCCCATTATTTTATTGGAGTCGTAAATGAGCAATATTTCAGCAGAGGCGATTAAGGTTCGAGATGCCTTAGTGGTGAAAGGGATTGAAACCCCAATGATAAACTTGGCTAAAAGCAAAGATCAACGCCGCGATGAAATCGAACAAAAAATGCGTGATGTGCTAACATTGATAGGGTTGGACTTAACCGATGATAGTATCGAAGAAACCCCGCACCGTTTGGCAAAGATGTTTGTGGATGAGATTTTCAGTGGCTTAGATTATGCCAATTTTCCGAAGATTACCAACATTGAAAATCGCATGAAAGTGAGCGAAATGGTATTAGTCAATGACGTAACTTTAACCAGCACTTGTGAACATCATTTTGTCACTATTGATGGCACAGTATCAGTAGCGTATTACCCGAAAAAATGGGTGATTGGATTATCCAAAATTAATCGTGTGATAGCGTTTTTTGCACAACGTCCACAAGTGCAAGAGCGTTTAACTGAACAAGTTTTGTTGGCATTCCAAACCATTTTGGAAACAGAAGATGTGGCAGTTTATGTCAAAGCTACCCATTTTTGTGTGAAATGCAGGGGAATTAAAGATAGTAATAGTTACACGGTAACATCAGCTTTTGGTGGCGTATTCCTTGAAGATAGGGAAACACGTAAAGAATTTTTGAGTTTGATTAATAAGTAAATAGACAACACAAGGTGCTATTAACGCACCTTTGTTATTTGACCTGCACCTTATAGTTGGTTATGAGTCCAACTTTTGGGGTACAGATCGAATTAAGATTTATTTAACCTTAACAATCCAGCCTTCAGGTGCTGGTTTGTCGCCAAATTGAATTCCAACTAATTCTTCATAAAGTTTACGAGTTACAGGTCCAACTTCAGTTTCTGAATAGAAAACATGGAAGTCATCACCATTGAGAATACCTCCGATTGGCGTAATCACTGCTGCTGTACCACAAGCCCCCGCTTCGCTAAATTGATCTAATTGATTAATATATATATCACCTTCAATCGCTTCCATACCAAAGCGTTCTTTTGCTAAATAGAGTAGAGAGTATTTTGTAATACTTGGCAAAATAGATGGTGAAATAGGAGTGATAAATTTATTATCTCTGGTAATACCAAAGAAATTTGCAGATCCTACTTCTTCAATTTTGGTGTGTGTGGTTGGATCTAAATAAATACAGTCGGCATAACCTTGAGTCTTAGCTTTTTTACCTGGATAAAGGCTAGCTGCATAGTTTCCACCAACTTTGGCATCTCCAGTTCCATGCGGAGCAGCACGATCGTAATTGGAAACCATAAAATTAGTTGGTTTTAAACCACCTTTAAAATAGGCTCCCACTGGGCAAACAAAAATAGAAAAGATATATTCAGGAGCCGTGTTTACGCCGATATTATCTCCTACACCAATCAAGAATGGACGTAAATATAAGGTGGCGCCTGAACCATAAGGTCCAATCCATTCTTCATTGGCTTTTACCACTTGTTTACAAGCGTCTATAAACATTTCAACAGACACTTCTGGCATTAACAAACGTTGGCAGCTACGTTGCATACGTTTGGCATTTTCATCAGGACGGAATAGATTAATTGAACCGTCTTTACAGCGGTAGGCTTTTAATCCTTCAAAACATTGTTGTCCGTAGTGCAGTGCGGTGGAGCCTTCACTAATATGTAGCACATTATCTGTCACTAATTCACCTTTCTGCCATTCGCCATTTTTCCAGTAAGCAATATAGCGATAGTCTGTTTTTATATAACTAAATCCAAGATTATTCCAGTCAAGATCTTTCATAATTTATCCTTATTGTATTTGAAAAAGATGATGTCGCTAAATTTACATGATAATGTGAAGATTGAAAACTATTATTTGAGATTTTATGTGGGCTAATGTTAGAATTATTCCATAAAAAACACCGCACTTATAAAGTGCGGTGTTGTTACCCCAAGTTTAGGGCTAAATATACAGGAAGTTATGTTCGGTTTCCCGAACAATATGCAAACACAACATAATACTTAATTAAAAGTAAGCAACTTCTAATTAATGAAAAGAATTACTCATGATTAAGTATGTTTGTAGTATAATGTAACTGGATAGACCAGTCAAATGAGAAAAACTTATCAGTCGAATCAAAAAAACTAATCCTACTCATCAAAATTAGGGGAAAATTATGGGGAAACGTTTACCGCCCTTAAATTCATTAAAAGCCTTTGAAAGTTCAGCCACCCATTTAAGTTTTACCAAAGCTGCAGAAGAACTTTTCGTTACCCAAGCGGCTGTCAGTCATCAAATTAAATTATTAGAAGATTTTTTAGGCATTGAGTTATTTGTACGGAAAAATAGGCTGTTAGAACTGACTGAAAAAGGGAAACAGTATTATGCCGAAATCTCGCCATTGTTACAGAAACTCGCTCATGTGACAGAGAAAATTATGTCGAAAGACAAATCTCAGTTAAACATTAGTGTACCACAAACTTTTGCCATTCAATGGCTTGTACCACATTTATATTCATTTAATCAATTATATCCAGATATTGAAGTTCGGATTCGAGCAACAGAACAAGATGAGGGTATCTTAAATAAAGATATTGATGTTGCTATTTATTATGGCTATGGTAATTGGGATAATCTCTATACAGAACGATTAGCCAAGGCGGATTTGGTGATATTAGCATCACCTAAATTATTGGAGAAAAAACCGATTCATTCGGCACAAGATTTGCAACAACATCAACTAATTCATATTCATAATCACGATAACTGGCAAATGATGGCACATTATTTAAATATAGAGTTGCCAAATGTGCGAAATGGTTGTATATTTAGCCATACATTAATGGCATTACAAACAGCGGTTTATGGGCAGGGATTGATTTTAGCGAATCAGATGTTAGCTCAACAGGAAATTGATCAAGGCAATTTACAAATTGTATTACCAATGAAATTGCAAGATCCTAAATCTTTTTATGTGGTCAATAATCAGGTTAGAAATAATGAAAAAACGATCCAATCATTTCGCCATTGGATTGTACAAGAGATTGATAAATCAGGAATAAATAAGGAGATATGATGGGAAATAAATTTTTATCGTTTGCCGCCTTGAGCGGGTTTATTAGTGTTGCTTTTGGGGCTTTTGTTTCTCATGGTTTGCAGTATGAATTTTCAGAGCAACAAATAAATTGGTTTGATATTGCGTGGAAATATCATACTTTTCACACGGTTGCTTTGTTAGCATTAGGCTGGTTTATTTCTGCCACTATGCCACAAAATGCACCTAAATGCCGTCAAACTGCGGTGAATATTATCGGTTTTTCATGGTTATTAGGTATATTGTTGTTTAGTGGTCCACTTTATACCATGGCTGTATTAGGTACTTGCTCCATTGCCATGTTTGTACCAGTTGGGGGAATGGCGTTTTTATTCGGCTGGGCAACATTATTGGTGGTTTCGGTACGTTCTAGTTTCGCCAGAAGAGCTATGAGATAAGGAAGTTCATTGAATAAATTAGCATTATATTGCCGTATTGGTTTTGAAAAAGAAGTGGTGGCGGAAATAACGGATAAAGCGGCAGAGCGTGGTGTATTCGGCTTTGCTCGAGTGCAAGAAAATAGTGGTTATGTCATTTTTGAATGTTATCAAATTGGAGAAGCGGATAAATTAGCTCGTGAGATTCCTTTTAATCAATTAATTTTTGCTCGTCAAATAATCGTCATATCGGATTTATTAACAAATTTAGATCCTACTGATCGCATTAGTCCCATTATTGAAAAATTTCACCAATTTTCACCGCAGTTTAACCTAAAACAAAGCACTGAAATTTGGGTAGAAACCGCGGATACTAATGAAGCAAAAGAATTATTAGGATTCTGTCGAAAATTTACTGTACCATTACGCCAAGCCTTGCGAAAAGAGGGATGGTTGCAATGCCAAGAAATTAAAAAAAGTGGTGTCACCTTACATTGTTTATTTATAGCAAATAATGCCTGTTATATTGGTTATTCCTATAATAACAATCATTCCGCTCATTTTATGGGTATTCCACGCTTAAAATTTCCTATGGATGCACCGAGTCGTTCAACCTTAAAATTAGAAGATGCTATTTTAACCTTTATTCCTACCGAACAAGAATCTAAACGTCTAAATGAAAATATGATTGGTGTAGATTTAGGGGCTTGTCCAGGCGGTTGGACCTATCAACTAGTGCGGCGAGGGTTGTTTGTGTATGCGGTGGATCACGGCAAAATGGCAGCCAGTTTACATGATACTGGACGAATTGAACATTGCCCTGAGGACGGGTTTAAATTTCAACCGCCGAAACGCAGTAAAATTGATTGGTTGGTCTGTGATATGGTGGAAAAACCGAGCCGCATTGCCGATCTTATCGCCAAATGGTTGCTGAACGGTTGGTGTCGAGAAACGATTTTTAATTTGAAATTACCGATGAAAAAACGTTATCAAGAAGTGCAACAATGTCTTCAACAGCTGGCGGATAAGTTAGATAGCCACGGCATTCAATTTCGCCTACAAGCCAAACACTTATATCACGACAGGGAAGAAATTACGGTGCATATTCAAGTGAAAAATGCGGTGTAAAAGGGGAGATGTTTTGATGAAAATTGCCTTAGGCATTGAATATAACGGCAAAAATTATTTCGGTTGGCAACGGCAACAAGGCGTGGCAAGTGTGCAAGCAGAACTGGAAAAAGCCTTGTCTTTTGTGGCAAATGAAACCATCGACGTATTTTGTGCCGGTCGCACCGACAGCGGTGTGCACGGCACGGGGCAAGTGGTGCATTTTGAAACCGACGTGATTCGCCCTGAAAAAGCCTGGGCATTTGGTACCAATGCCAATTTGCCTGATGATATTGCAGTGAAATGGGCGAAAGTCGTGCCTGATGATTTCCACGCCCGCTTTTCTGCCACGGCACGGCGTTATCGTTATATTTTATACAGCAATAAATTACGCCCTGCGATTTTACCTTATGGCGTAACCCATACCCATTTGGAGCTGGATGCGGAAAAAATGCAACGATCAGGGCAGGCGTTGCTCGGCGAAAATGATTTTACCAGCTTCCGTGCCGCCCAATGCCAATCCAAAACCCCTTGGCGAAATGTGCATCATTTGAAAGTCGAGCGTTTAGGTGATTATATTGTGGTGGATATTCAAGCTAACGCCTTTGTGCATCATATGGTGCGTAATATTGTCGGCAGTTTAATGGAAGTCGGTTGTGGACGTAAGCCTGTTGAATGGATCGCAGAAATCTTAGCCAAAAAAGACCGCAGTTTAGCCGCACCGACTGCAAAACCTGAAGGGCTGTATTTAGTGAATGTGCAATATCCTGAGCGATTTGACTTGCCCAAAACGGCGTTGGGGCCTTTATTTTTACCTGATGAGAGCCTGAAATAAAAAATGATGAAAATGGTATTGTTCCATTTTCATCATTTAATGTTTCTTTAGGATACTAAGCCTAAGCGATGGTTGGGCGATTATTGGATCGCATCTTCTGTTTTCCAGCCATCACTGGTTAAAATAAGTTTGATGGTATGTTGTATCGGATCGGTTGTCGGCTTATCTTGGATTTCCAGTACCCAATCGGGTAAGTTTTCAAGCTGAACGGTGAATTTCACTTTTGAAAAAGTGAAACCATTTTTATCTTCCTTCGGTGGGGTAAAGAGATCAACACTTTTTACCACAAATTTTCCGCCACAAAAGTATGCAGCCTTTCCACCAAATTGTCCGTCTGCGACTTTAAAATAGTTCTTTCCTTTTTCAGTAACTTTATAAATGACTACATCTATTTTTTCTGGAACGCCTTCCCTTTTTATGGCATCCCAGAACTTAACATTAATGCTGTCATTTTTTTTCTCCACTAAGCCATATTTTAGAAAAACGCCAGTGTCTAGTTTTTCTTCCGTATATTTTGCGTGTTCGGGACGAACAATCAGAACATCTAATGCGTTGTTATAAGGAGAACCTTCTTCAAAACTTGATATTTTCTCTCCTGCTCCCCAGCCCGTGCAATATTGTAACTTGTCGAATTTTTCTTGAATGCCTTTGGCAAAGTTTTCTTTGGTTGCAGCGGTTGAATCGCCAAATCCTGTTAAAAACACACTGGCAACCAGTACCGATGCGGCGGTCATCATTTTTTTCATATTTTTATTCCTTAAGTGTAGATTCATATTCGAGTTGAGCGTTTTTTATTCATCGTTAAGATTAAAATCAATATCATCCAAACTGGTATCAATATCATCGAAATTTATATCTATTTCATCCGTATTGTTCTTTTTTTCCACTTTGGCTGATTTTCCGCCCTTTTGCTTTAAAAGATGTTCTTTTTTCTTAATTTCTTCTTCGGAAAGGTAGTCACAAAATTTGGCAAAGCCATCTGGACCGTAGAATCGATCCCCTTCTTTTTCTGATTTAAGTTGTTCTTTGTTAAACCAGAGATTATCAGTCATATCTTTACGTTGTTCATCCTCAAAGGATGCGGGCATTCCTTCGGCTAATTTTCTTTCTATATAGTGATCAAGAAATTTAGTACAATTTTCTGGCAATTCTTCGGCTTTTGCAGCAGTAGAAAATGCCAAACCAGACATTAAAACGAGCGTTAATTTTTTCATATTATTATCCTTATGTATGTGTATGAAATATTACTGTTCTGTGTGAACGTAATGTATTCTAACATTGTTTTTTTTTTGCACAATTTGCTATAATAAAAAACACCTATAAAAATTAGGTTTATTTCATTTCATCAACAAGGACAATATTATGACAACGTCACATTCTTTTCATTTTACAACCTTAATTGAGAAGTTTTTCAATCAGTTACAACAAGAAAACAGATTAGTAGATGATATTTACAACGAATTTAGTTTACAACACGAACTGGGGATTTTTTTACGCAACGATTTAAATCCGAAAGAATACAAAGTGCAGTTTGAACGCAATATCAAAGATGACATTTTGAAATTATCTTTTGATAAAGAAGAGAAAAAAATTATTGATGAAAATGGTAAAGTTATTGCTAAAAAAGAGCAATTGATTGATAAAAGCGGTAAATCTATTGTTAAAAAAGAGATTGATTTGGTGATTTTGGGTAAAAACGGTGAAAGTGGCGAAAAATATGCGGTGGAATTAAAATTCCCAAGAAATGGGCAACACCCAGAGCAGATGTACCAATTTATTAAAGACATTGCTTTTATGGAACAGCTAAAACAAGCTGGATTCACCCAAACTTATTGCGTTTGTTTGGTGGATGATAAGAATTTTTATTTGGGTAGAAGTCAGGGTATTTATGCGTATTTTCGTTCACCACAAATTCCAATTCACGGTAACATTGAAAAGCCAACGGGAAAAGAAAAATTTGAAGAAGAATATAAGCCAATTAAGGTTAAAGGAACATACCATGTTCAATGGCAAGAATTACAAGGGAATTACCGCTATTATGTAATTGCGTGTGAGTGATGGGGAATACCTTATTTTTGTGATCTTGATTCCAAAATTTGAGTTATACAGTGTTTTACTGGTTGAAATTATACTATAATCATTTTTCGTGATGATGGGAGAAACAAAATGAGTGATATTCAACTTTTTGAAAATAGCCCTTGGCGTAGAATATAACGGCACGCATTATTTAGGTTGGCAACGGCAACAAAATCTACCGAGTGTTCAGGCAGAACTTGAAAAAGCCTTGTCGGTGGTGGCTAATCAAAATATAGAAGTATTTTGTGCAGGAAGAACGGATAGCGGTGTGCATGCGACAGGGCAGGTGGTACATTTTGAAACAAATGTAGATCGCCCTGAAAAAGCGTGGGAATTTGGTACAAATGCCAATTTACCAGATGATATTGCCGTGAAATGGGCGAAGATCGTGCCTGATGATTTTCATGCTCGCTTTAGTGCTACTGCACGGCGTTATCGTTATATTTTGTATTGTAATCGATTACGTTCTGCTATTTTACCTACTGGCGTGACGCATACCCATTTAGACTTGGACTACAATAGAATGCGTGAAGCTGGACAAGCATTATTAGGCGAACGGGATTTCACAAGTTTCCGAGCAGCTCAATGTCAATCTCATAGTCCATGGCGAAATGTACATTCGTTAATGGTATCTCGATTTGGTGATTATATTATTGTCGAAATTCAAGCTAACGCCTTTTTACATCACATGGTTCGCAATATTGTGGGGAGTTTAATGGAAGTGGGTTGTGGGCGAAAGCCTGAAAGTTGGATAGCGGAATTATTAGCTAAAAAAGACCGCACTTTAGCTGCTCCCACAGCGAAACCAGATGGGTTATATTTGGTGAATGTGCAATATCCAAGACGTTTTCAGTTGCCACAAACACCGCTAGGACCTTTGTTCTTACCAGATGAATTGCCAGCATTTATTATCGAAAGATTAAAATTATGGTAGAAATATCTACAAAACAAGTCAAAATTGTGGTTAAATACGTAGGATTTTCATTTAACAACATTAAGGTTAAATAATGAGCTGGATTGATAAAATTTTTAGTAAATCGCCGTCATCTTCGGCAAGAAAAAAAGCCAATGTGCCAGAAGGTGTATGGACAAAATGTACGTCATGTGAACAAGTATTATATCGTGATGAATTAAAACGCCATTTGGAAGTTTGTCCGAAATGTGGTCATCACATGCGGATTGATGCTCGTGAGCGTTTAGATGCGTTGTTGGATAAAGATAGTATTGTGGAAATAGCCGCTGATCTTGAACCACAAGACGTGTTAAAATTCAAAGATTTGAAAAAATATAAAGATCGTATTACAGCTGCTCAAAAAGAAACTGGCGAAAAAGATGCGTTAATCACCGTTTCTGGTACGCTATATGGCATGCCAATTATCGCAGCAGCATCAAACTTTAGCTTTATGGGCGGATCTATGGGATCGGTAGTTGGTGCGAAGTTTGTGCAAGCGGCGGAACAAGCTATTGAAAAAAATTGTCCGTTTGTGTGTTTTTCTGCCAGTGGTGGTGCGAGAATGCAAGAAGCCTTGTTATCTCTCATGCAAATGGCAAAAACCAGTGCAGTATTGGCAAAAATGAAAGAAAAAGGTGTACCGTTTATTTCTGTATTAACCGATCCAACTTTAGGTGGTGTGTCAGCCAGCTTTGCCATGCTAGGTGATTTAAATATTGCTGAACCGAAAGCCTTAATCGGTTTTGCTGGTCCGCGAGTCATTGAGCAAACGGTACGTGAAAAATTGCCAGAAGGTTTCCAACGTTCTGAATTTTTATTAGAACACGGAGCTATTGACATGATCGTGAAACGTGCCGAAATGCGTGAAAAATTGGCAAATGTATTAAGTCAATTAATGGGATTACCATCGCCATTTATTGAAGCTGAATTACTTGAAAATACAGTAGAAAACGTTACCGCAGAAAGCACTATTGCAACAGAGCTTAAATAGGATATATTTGAGCGATGTTACATAACTCAAAAGCCACGCCAACGCTACAATCTAGCCTTGAGGAGTGGCTTTATTATTTAGAACACAGTCATTTTAAAGTCATTGATCTTGGACTGGAAAGAGTAAAATCGGTTGCTCAAGCATTAGATTTATTAACTCTAGCCCCTTATGTGATTACGGTAGGGGGGACTAATGGTAAAGGCACAACCTGTCGCTTGCTGGAAACTATTTTACTTAATGCTGGTTTTAAAGTTGGTGTCTATTCTTCACCGCATTTAATTCGTTACAACGAACGTGTGCGGATTCAAAATCAAGATGTGCAAGACGAAGATCATATTCGTTCTTTCCAGTTTATTAATACCCATAAAAATCAATCTTTAAGCTATTTTGAATTTAGTACGCTATCTGCCTTGTATTTATTTAAGCAAGCAAATTTAGATGTGGTCATTTTAGAAGTGGGTTTGGGTGGTCGATTAGATGCGACTAATATCGTGGATGCAGATATGGCGGTAATCACCAGTATTGATATTGATCATATTGATTACTTAGGCGATACTCGAGAAAAAATTGCATTTGAAAAAGCAGGGATTTTTAGAGCAAACAAGCCTGTGATTATTGGTGAGCCAGATATTCCAAATTCAATGATCGAGTATGCAAAATCGTTAAATTGCCAGCTTTCTTGTTGTAATCAAGATTGGCAATTTGAAATAACAGGCGAACAGTGGAAATGGCAAAATAACAACTGTCAGCTAGGAAATTTACCGCTATGTCAAATTCCATTAGCAAATGCGGCAACGGCGTTAGCTGCCGTACAGTCTTTACCATTTAATATTTCTGCTGAAATTCTCCGAAAATCCTTAAATGAAGTGGAATTAATCGGGCGTTTTCAAACGGTTAAACCAGAAAGTGTAACCGCACTGATAAAGTTAACAGAAAAATCTTTACAAGATTTACCTAGAATTATTATTGATGTTGGTCATAATCCCCATGCCGCACGTTATTTAGCCGAAAAATTAACCCAATTAAAAAGCAAAATTTCAGGAAAAATCACCGCAGTTTGTGGTATTTTACAAGATAAAGATGCGGAAAATGTGTTATCACCGTTGTTATCAATCATTGATGAGTGGCATTGTGTTACCTTGTTAGGCTACCGTGGACAAACTGGTGAACAGCTTGCGGAAAAATTATATTCAGTAGCTGAGAAACAAGCCATTAAAGTCAAGGTTCAAGTGGAAAATTCGGTGGCTTTAGGGGTAGAAAGTGCGGTGAAAAATACCGATAAAAATGATGTCGTGTTGGTATTTGGCTCATTTCATACGGTAGGGGAATTTTTACAGATTGGGGTCACTTAGTCTATACATTCAGCCAATAGATGAATAATAATGTGGTGAACAATTTTAATATTTTTCACCACATTTCATTTTATTCTAAATGATTTACATCATTCACTTTTTCTACCATAAATTGTCCTAATTGATTTCCTTGTTGAACATAACGAACCACACTAATTGAGGTATTAGCAAGCGTTTCGCTTTGTCCATTCTCACGATGATTTTGCCAAGTTGCACCGTTTAATAACGCAATGAGTAAGCGTAAAGTATGACCGTGCGAAACGACTAAAATATTGCCTTGTTGGTGGATTTTAATAATATCTTGTATCGCTTTCATTGCTCGCTCGGCAAGTTGTTGCCAAGTTTCGCCATTGTTACAGATTGCTTTATAGTTGGCAGGGTCATTGAGCATTTGTTGAAATTCTTCATGTTGGCGAATATCATCTACTACAAGCCCTTCCCAACTGCCAAAATGATGTTCATTTAAGCCATTATGTTGGAACAGTGGAATATCTCGTTTGCCTAGAATGTATTGAGCAGTATCAATGGTACGTTGTAAACAGCTTGAATAGGCAGCAATAAAGGGAATATTTTGTAACGCCTGACCAGTTTTGATTGCACCTTGTACACCTTGTTCGGTGAGATTAGAATTACCTGATCCTTGCATTAAACCTTGTTCATTCCAAATGGTTCGACCATGACGAACAAAATAAAAGCGAATATCTTTATTCATTGTGTGTTTTCCTTTAGTATGGAGCAAATTTATTTTTGCAATATAGCTATGCTTAAAATTATATATCAACATCAGGATTTTATCATCATTAATAAGCCTTGTGGGTTAAGTGTTCATAAAGATGAGCAAGAAATAGGATTAACTCAAATCTTAGCAAATCAACTTGGTATCAAACAAGTTTGGTTAGTTCATCGTTTGGATAAAGTTACTTCTGGGTTGTTGATTTTGGCATTAAATCAACCTGCAGCGGTGATTTTATCTGGATTATTTGCTGAGCATAAAATAAACAAAACCTATGTAGCTTTGTCATCTCATAAACCAAAAAGGAAACAAGGATTAATAGTAGGTGATATGGAAAAAGCACGACGTGGTGCTTGGAAATTAATGCCGTCTAAACAAAACCCTGCAATAACACGTTTTTATTCCGTAAGTTGTGAGCCTAATTTACGCTTGTTTGTGTTAAAACCACAAACCGGCAAGACACATCAGTTGCGAGTGGCGATGAAAAGTTTAGGTAGCCCTATTTTAGGGGACGAGCTTTATGGTGATAAAACGGAAAATATTGACCGCACTTATTTGCATGCCTACGGTTTAGATTTTGTTTACCAAAATCAGCCAATTAATGTGAAATACTTGCCAAACTGCGGTGAATTTTTTCAGCGAAATTCTGTATTAAATCAACTGAATTTAGTTAACTAAATTTTGTAAAAAATAGTTGAAAAAATCACCAAATAGCCTATGATTTATTTTGGAAGTTATTTCCGAATAAATCACTAATTAATAAGGAGTTTAAAATGGCATTAGGTTGGTATGAATTAAAATTAGCTAGCGATGGACAATTTATGTTCAATTTAAAGGCGGCGAATAGTCAAGTTATTTTAACCAGTGAATTATATAAAACACGTGCGGCAGCGGAAAATGGTATTGCATCAGTGCAAAAAAATGGTTCAGATGAAAGTTTATTTGAATATCGCGTTGCCAAAAATGATAAACCTTATTTTGTCTTGAAAGCCAAAAATCATTAAGAAATTGGGCGTAGTCAGTATTATTCATCACAAGAATCGGCCAAAAGTGGTGTGAAATCGGTTATCAATAATGCCGCAACTACAACAATTAAAGACTTAACCAAAGATTAAGTTTTTGTAAGCCATTCTATTGAATGGCTTATTTTTTAGAATAGCTCAGCGATCATCTCGTTAATAGCAGAGCAGAGCCTATCACGATCGTGGCGATAGGTCACATCATCAGCATTTAACTTTCTGACTAATAATTTAATATCCAATGCTTGTTGATCTTCGATTGGCATTGATGTGATGGCGCCATCTACAATATTTTTGCCTACTGTTTTATTTATCCAACCAATACGATCGGCTAAAGATAAGCGTGCCGCAGGACTATGCTCGACACCGAGATTATCAATAAAGATAATTTTGGCGGAACTGGTTTTTAAGGCTTGCATGATTTCAGGGAGTAACAAGGTTGGCATAATGCTAGTGAGAAAGCTACCTGGTCCGAGCAAAATGACCTCTGCTTGCAAAATAGCATTAACCGCTTCGGGAGATGCCTGAACTATTGGATATAAAAATAATGAAGTGGGTAATCGTTGTAAATTATCAACAGCGACTTCACCCAGAATTTTTTCACCGGACGGTAAAATAGCCCCTAAATGTACAGGGGAATCTGACATGGGGAGTAAATAAGATTTTACTCTCAAAAAATTACGAATTAAATTAATCGCATCGGTGGGGCGGATGTGCATATCTTCCAAGGCTTTTAAAATCAGATTACCTAAATTATGTCCGGCTAACTCACCTGACCCACTAAATCGATATTCAAAAACAGCAGATGCAGTAGTGGGATTGGCAATAATTTGGGTTAAACAGTTACGTAAATCTCCCCATGCAATACCACCATGATCGTGTCGTATTCGACCAGTTGAACCACCGTTATCTGTAGTGGCAACAATACCGGTGAGTTGTTCTTTTAGAAAACTTAATGATGACATGACTCGCCCTAAACCATGACCGCCACCGATGGCAACGAGATGTTTAATTTGTGTTAGGTAATCATGGTTTGATATTGTTATCATTGTTTTTCCTTTAATTAGAAGTGCGGTACTAATTTAGCATTTTTTGCTTCTTTTTAGAAAGGTTATTTTATTCTTACGTTATATAATATTATCTATAATTGAATAAAAATAATTAACTTATTTTTCTACCTAAAAGGTGTTAATCATTGGCTTTTTAGTTGTGCTTTTAGCCTATCTCTTTTAAAATAAAAAGAATTTCATATACCGAGCTTGCGTGCCTACGTCAATGTAATAAAGATAGGGTAGCAATGCCAGTGATAGTCATAATGTTATGCTATTGCTCGGGGATACGCTGGAAACGGTTTGTCCTATTCTTTTTTATAAAGGTATTTCATGCAATCTATTCCTATCCGAAACTTGTCGGAGCGGCTTGTTGATCCGTTCCAACGAGAATACTACTATTTACGAATGTCGATTACCGATGTTTGTAACTTTCGTTGTAACTATTGTTTACCCAATGGTTATCAGCCGAACCCTGAGCGTGATAAATTTCTTAATGTGGATGAAATTCGCCGTGTGGTACGTGCATTTGTTGCAATGGGAACAGAGAAAGTGCGAATTACTGGTGGTGAACCTACGTTGCGTAAAGATTTTCTGGAGATTGTGGAAAATATTTCTGCTATTGAAAATATTCACACCCTTGCTTTAACCACTAATGGCTATCGTTTGGCAAAAGATGTGGATTTGTGGCGAAAAGCAGGGATTACCTCAATTAATGTCAGCGTGGATAGCCTTGATCCTCGACAATTTCATCGTATTACAGGGGAAGATAAATTTGATGATGTAATGCGTGGTATTGATCGTGCTTTTGAGGTGGGGTATCAGAAAATTAAAATTAATTCAGTATTGATGAAAGATTTTAATGATCGGGAGTTTGAGCAGTTTTTGGCTTGGATAAAGCATCGTCCGATTCAAATGCGATTTATTGAATTAATGCAAACGGGGGAAATGGATTATTTTTTCCAAAAACATCATATTTCGGGGCAAATTTTGGTGGATAAATTATTGCGACAAGGTTGGCAATTACAACCGAAAGGACGGACAGATGGACCCGCAAAAGTGTTTTCGCACCCTGATTATCAAGGTGAAATTGGGCTAATCATGCCGTACGAGAAAAATTTTTGTGTCAGTTGTAACCGCTTGCGAGTTTCTGCTAAAGGTAAATTGCATTTATGTTTATTTGGCGAAGAAGGCGTTGATTTGCGAGAATTGTTACAATCAGATAACCAGCAATTACTTTTACAAGCAAGGCTTTTCGGTGCGTTACAGGGTAAACGAGAACATCATTTCTTGCATCAAGGTAATAGTGGTATAAGAGCTAATTTAGCTAGTATTGGTGGATAAAGAGGGAAAAATGACAGAATTTAGCCATATTAATCAAAATGGTGAAGCCAATATGGTGGATGTGTCCGCTAAACAAGATACGGTGCGAGAAGCTCGTGCGGAAGTATTTGTGACAATGTCACCAGAAACCTTAGCAATGATTGTCAGGGGAAATCATCATAAAGGAGATGTATTTGCCACCGCCAGAATTGCAGGGATTCAAGCGGCGAAACGGACGTGGGAACTGATTCCGTTATGCCATCCGTTGTTATTATCTAAAGTAGAAGTGAATTTAACCGCACTTTCAGACAGTAACCAAGTTCGCATTGAAAGCCTGTGTAAATTAACTGGCAAAACGGGAGTCGAAATGGAAGCCTTAACGGCAGCAAGCGTGGCAGCATTGACTATTTATGATATGTGTAAGGCGGTACAAAAAGATATGGTGATTTCAGGCTTGCGTTTGTTAGAAAAGTGCGGTGGAAAATCAGGACATTTTAAAGTGGAATAATGGATAAATATGTTAAAAGTGTTATTTTTTGCTCAAACCCGAGAATTAATTGGTATTGAGCAATTAGAATTGAAAGCAGAATTTGATACAGCAGAAAGCCTGCGTCAGCATTTGGTTAAACAGGGTGACAAATGGGCGTTAGCGTTGCAAAAAGGTAGGTTATTGGTGGCGATCAATCAGACCTTGTTGCCATTAGAAAGTACAATAAAATCAGGTGATGAAATTGCTTTTTTTCCGCCAGTAACAGGGGGGTAAATGTCAGATATTTTAATTGCGGTGCAGACACAATCCTTTGATCAAAATGCAGTTTATCGTTGGTTATCGGAGCAAAATTCTGTGGGAGCAACCACCATTTTTGTGGGGAAAGTGCGAGAAATGAATTTAGGCGACAAAGTATCTAGCCTATATTTAGAGCATTATCCAGCCATGACTGAAAAAGCCTTGCAAGAAATTGTGGCAGAAGCTAAACAGCGTTGGGATTTACAAAGAGTGGCAATAATTCACCGAGTTGGGTTGTTGCATACTGGTGATGAAATTGTCTTAGTTGGGGTGAGTACCGCTCATCGAGGTGATGCGTATTCAGCTAATGAATTTATTATGGATTATTTAAAAACCAAAGCACCGTTTTGGAAAAAAGAACAAACCGAGCAAGGTGAGCGTTGGATTGAAGAACGAAATAGCGATCATATTGCTGCAGAAAAATGGTAAATAAAAAATCTGTACTTTTTTAAGTAAAGTACAGATTTTTTAATAAATTCAATTATTCTTTGATTAAGCTAATTAATACTTCGGTTTCTTCAGGGAAATCAGCATTGATAAAATGTTTACCGTTGAAATAAAGGATTTCACCTGCATTAATTGGGTGATTTTCTTTATCATCTAACACAATATTAGCTTTGCCTTTTAACACAGTAAAGAAAAGTTCATAGCCGTCGTGGTTATGTCTTTTCATTTTATCGCCAGCTTTGAAAAAGCCATGCACGACAGTGCCAGATTGATTTACAAATACTCTGCCTTTTTCGGTTAACACTTTACCAGCTTGTGTACCCGTTTCTATTTTAATTGTTGCTGGATTAGATTCTTGTGCTATTGCTTGATGAGCAAGAGCAAAGGTTGTTAGTGCAAGAAGTGATAATACTTTTTTCATCATTAAGCTCCGTATAATATAAAAATAACCACTGGAATCATATCAAATAATAATGATTATCAAAAGCAAAATTATTAGTAAAATAGAGCGTTTATTTTATTTATCCAGTTCCCCCTACTTTATAAAGGCTGTATAATAAACCATTCATTTTTATTTAGAGAGTTTTATGAAAATTATATCCTTTAATATCAACGGATTACGGGCTAGACCTCATCAGTTAAATGCAATTATTGAGAAACATCAGCCTGATATTTTGGGGTTGCAAGAAATTAAAGTGGCAGATGAACAATTTCCCTATGAATTAGTAGAACATTTGGGTTATCAGGTTTTTCATCATGGACAAAAAGGGCATTATGGTGTGGCGTTATTGTGTAAACAGCAACCCGTTGCCGTACGTAAAGGCTTTCCAACCGATAATGAAGATGCACAAAAAAGGATTATTATGGCGGATTTTGATACGCCATTTGGGCTATTGACGGTGATTAATGGTTATTTTCCACAAGGGGAATCTCGAGATCACGAAACTAAATTCCCAGCTAAACAGAAATTCTATGCGGATTTACAACATTATGTGGAAAACCAACATAATAAGTCGAATCCTATTGTCATCATGGGAGATATGAATATCAGCCCAACGGATTTAGATATTGGTATTGGGGAAGAAAATCGTAAACGTTGGCTACGTACAGGAAAATGTTCATTTTTACCTGAAGAAAGAGAGTGGTATCAACGCCTATATAATTATGGGTTAGAAGATACTTTCCGTAAATTAAATCCAACAGTCAATGATCAATTCTCGTGGTTTGATTATCGTTCCAAGGGTTTTGATGATAATCGAGGCTTGCGTATTGACCATATTCTGGCAAATCAGGTATTGGCAGAAAAATGTATAAATGTGGGGATTGATGAGGATATTCGAGCAATGGAAAAACCCTCTGATCATGCACCAATTTGGGCGGAATTTAAATAATGTCAGACATTGATTTTCAGCAAGAAATAGAACAACAAAATTGGCAAAATTATCGTACTTGGTTTAACGATCAGGTGGCAGTTGTTACTGTTAATGTTTCCTTGATGGAAATGTCAGAATTTCGCCAAATGAATATTGCTCAAATTATTCGATATTACCAAGGTGATAAAAATGGATTGCCTACAGAAGTATCTCATCATGAGATATTTCGGCAAATATTACACACAATTACGCAACTTTGTGCCTTACCTGATGTAGTTTATGCTGGGCATATTTTGTCTAATAGTAAATCACAACAATTTTTCTATTTTAATGATGAAATCAGCTTGTTAGAAACCTTAGGACAATTATCTTATGATGAGTTAGTTATTCAACAGGATCTGAATTGGGATACCTATTTTGAATTTTTATTACCATCACCATTAGAACATAAAATGACCTTGACGGAAGAAATTTTAGATACGTTAAGTGAAAATGGTGTGAATTTATCTGAGCCGCAGTTAGTAGAACATAATTTCCATTTTGATGAAAAAGAGGATATTGAGCGTTTTATTGAGAAATGCAATCTATCAAAGATCCATTTTGATCGGATTAAATATACTGAAAATAGAGTGAAAGTAGATAAGGACAATCGGGCATATTTAGTCAAAGTTGAGCAAGAATTAGCCTTAGATACACAGGAGATTTTTACTCAAGTTGAACAATTTGAATCTCTTGCTGATGCCGTTTCCGCTCGTTATTTAGGCTGGGAATATGGAAATTTTGGTCAGCAAGGATCGTATTTAAATTAATATAATGCTGTAGCTGGATTGGGCTAAAATTCAGCTAAAAAAGACCGCACTTTTATCCACTTTGGGGATTCTTTGTTTGAATTAATTTACCGATTTCACCATCCCAATCAATTTCTGCGATGGTTGCTGGTAAAAAAGACACGTTATTTTTACCACATAGTTCAGCCACAATTTCTCCTACTAATGGCAAATGTGAAACAATAAGAATTTGTTGTATATCTTCATCACACAAAACAGAAAGGTAATCTACAACGATTTCTGCATTACCATAAGGGGTAATGGCATCCCAAGTTTCAGCTTGCTCGGTAAGTTGCTCAGAGAAAATATTATTAATATATTCAAAGGTTTGTTTAGCTCGAATATAAGGGCTAACGAGCACTTTATTAAAATAACCAGCCGTTTCTTTAAGCCAAATGCCTTGACCAGCTGAACTTTTTTCACCAAATTCAGTAAGTGTACGATCTTTATCGGATTTGGCAAACATTTCTGCTTCACCATGACGCATAATAAAAATTTTCATCAGATTTCCCTTATACAATAATTTAACAAAATATAATCGTAAATTTATGTACATGTCAATGGGAAATTTTTCTTTCACACATCTCGCTTTTAGAGCGTTTTCAGCGTATAATGCACGCCAGTTTTTATCGTGATAACTGGATAGCTGTCAATGTTATAGCGATGTAAATAATACTATCATTTCAAATAATAAAGTTAGTGACGGAGAAAGCAATGTCTAGAAAACTAAGAAGAACAAAAATCGTATGTACAATGGGACCATCTACCGATAAAGGTAATAATTTAGAAAAAATTATTGAAGCGGGTGCGAATGTTGTGCGTATGAATTTTTCTCATGGTACGCCAGAAGATCATATTGGACGTGCAAATAAAGTACGCGAAATTGCTAAAAGATTAGGCAGAAATGTAGCAATCTTAGGGGATTTGCAAGGACCTAAAATTCGTGTATCTACCTTTAAAGATGGTAAAATTTTCTTAAATATAGGTGATAAGTTTGTTTTAGATGCTGAGTTGCCGAAAGGTGAAGGTAATCAGAATGCTGTTGGTTTAGATTATAAAACATTGCCACAAGATGTAGTACCGGGCGATATTTTATTATTAGATGATGGTCGAGTTCAATTGAAAGTATTAGCGACCGAAGGCGCTAAGGTATTTACTGAAGTAACGGTAGGTGGTCCATTATCAAATAATAAAGGAATTAACAAATTAGGTGGTGGTTTATCTGCAGATGCATTAACTGAAAAAGATAAAGCAGATATTATTACAGCGGCTCGTATTGGTGTTGATTATCTAGCAGTATCTTTTCCACGTTCAAGTGCAGATTTAAATTATGCTCGTCAATTAGCCAAAGAAGCGGGTTTGAATGCGAAAATTGTTGCCAAAGTAGAGCGAGCTGAAACTGTCGTTGATGATGCTGCGATGGATGATATTATTTTAGCTTCTGATGTTATTATGGTCGCGCGGGGTGATTTGGGAGTAGAAATCGGTGATCCGGAATTAGTCGGCGTACAGAAGAAATTAATTCGCCGTTCACGTCGTTTAAATCGTGTGGTAATTACCGCGACCCAAATGATGGAATCCATGATTAGCAATCCAATGCCAACTCGGGCAGAAGTAATGGATGTGGCAAATGCCGTATTAGATGGTACAGATGCGGTAATGCTTTCTGCGGAAACTGCTGCCGGTCAATATCCCGCTGAAACCGTTTCAGTGATGGCAAAAGTTTGTTTGGGTGCGGAAAAAATGCCAAGTATTAACGTTTCTCGTCATCGTATGGATGTTCAATTTGATACCATTGGTGAATCAGTGGCATTCTCTGCAATGTATGCAGCAAACCATATGAAAGGTGTGGCAGCCATCATTGCAATGACAAGTACTGGCTATACTGCAAAATTGATGTCACGTATTAGTTCTGGATTACCTATTTTTGCTTTATCACGCCATCAATCTACATTGAATCTTTGTGCATTATATCGCGGGGTAACACCGGTTTTCTGTGATGGTGAATCACGTACTGCAGAAAGTGCAAAACAAGCAGTGCAGTTATTAAAAGATAAAGGCTTCTTGGTTTCCGGTGATCTTGTCTTATTAACCCATGGTGATCCTTTGGGTGATGGGGCAACAAATACTTGCCGCACATTGATCGTGGAATAATAGATAGGAATTTATGTTGAGCAAACGGTGGTTTTATTCCACCGTTTTTTAATTATTATTTAAACCAACCTGTTGGTGTAATGGCGGCATTTTCTTTTAAACGTAATGCACCAACCACTACACGAAAAATATACCAAATAAACACAGCAAAAATAATTAATGCTCCAATACCAATAATGGTAAGAATTCCACCGAGCACAAAACCTAATAAAGTTCCCCAGAAAGTTCGGATTAAGAAATGATAGTGATCTTGGTAGGCTCCAAAAACTTCCCCTTTTTTAATATAAGCAAGAATGACGCCAGCAATAGCAGGCAATCCCCCAAATAGAATACCTGCACCGAATAAGGCGTAAGCAATCCATAACGTAGATCGTTGGTTATCATCATTTAGTATTAGATCTTGATTCATAAAAACTCCCAATAATAATAATAAAGAAAACTGAACAATACCGAAATATCAACTAAAAAAAAACAAGTCACAACGAGCAAAAAGGTATGACGATTAACGATGTTAACTATTTCCTAGATGAATTAACAATAAACAAAGATAACATATTTTCACTCTAGGGGTGTCGATACCTAAATCATCTGTTACTCTAATTTTTAATTAGAGTTTGGCTCAGTATTGTTCAGGTGCGTTTTCAAATAAATTAGCCACTAATCTATTTGCGGTCGCTACCACACCGTTTTGCCAAACTAGGCTAGGTTTAATGCCAGAGCAATCGCATCATCTAATTCAATTTCAATAGATGTTGCACCATTTAAATCACGAATTTCATCATTTAAGCGAATACGTTTACTTTTTAATTGTGCCATTTTTTGTTGACGTAATTCTGTTTGTTGCGTATTTTCTACTTTAATAAATAACGGAAAATCACGTTCTATAGCATTATAACGTGCGGATTCAGTTTCTAATTTGGCATAAATATCAGATCTAGCTTGCATTTCATCGACAAAATCAGTCACCGTATAATCTGCTGATTGAGCGTAATTATTAATATCATTTAACAAACTTATTTGCGTATCTAACATACGAATATCGGTCAAGCGATCTGAAATACCAATTTTTTGATTGGCTTGAGCAATAATTTTTCGCAATTGTGCCAGAATTTCACTTAATTTAACATAATCATTTTCATACTGTGAAAATTGTTGTGAATATTCATTGATTTTGTTTAGTGTTGTATTGCGTTTGGTTTCACTTTCCCAGTAGAGCATATCATTTTTATCTAAGCCATAACGATATTTTTGCAAGGCAAGATCGGTCAACTCTTTCATTAAAGTCGTGATCCGTTGAGCGATAATATGGGCTCTGGAAAGTGAAAATTTATATTTCTTCATCATTTTTCCTTATAAAATAGCTATCCATTGGTAAAATATAAAGCCTTTTGTTATATTAGTAAAATAGTGTTTGTTTATCAAATTTCAAGCCTACTGCCAATTTAAATCTAATGGTGATATATGGATCAATTCATTTCATCTTTTTTATTTTCGTTAAACGTTACATTACCGATTATTCTCTTATTGTTACTCGGTATGTGGTTACGCCGTTCACAAGTAGTGGATGAACGTTTTTGCGATCAAGCAACGAAAGTAATTTTCAATATTACGCTACCATTAATGTTATTTTTTAGTGTTTATGGTAAAGACATTGACTATTTTTCGCAAATAAAATTGATTTCAGTAGGCATCGCTGGCACCGTCTTTTTATTTTTAATCGGTGAGTTTTTAGCCAGCCGATTTGTGCTGGAAAAACGAGAAAGAAGTAGTCTAGTGCAATCCTTTTATCGAGGCAATAATGGTATTTTAGGATTAGCATTTTGTGTTAATGCTTATGGGCAACAAGCTCTTACACCCGCATCTATTTATTCTGCTGCGTTAATTTTTGTTTATAATATCTTAGCTGTTATTACCTTAACTCGCTCTCTGTCAAATGAAAAAGTCAACGCATTACAAATGATGCAACGTGTTGGCAAAAATCCTCTGATTATTGCTATAGCGGTTGGTTTTTTGGCCAATACTGTTCACTTACAACTACCGAAACCACTTGCTACAACAGGGCATTATTTGGCGGATATTACTTTGCCGTTTGCTTTAATTTGTGCTGGAGCAAGCATTAATTTTCGTGGTTTAAACAATACCTCAAAAGTGGCAACTTGGGGAAGTCTAGGACGTTTATTGGTATCCCCTTTATTGATGTTATCTCTTGCCCAATTAGCAGGATTAAATGGTATAAATATGGGGATTGTGCTGTTAATGGCAATCACACCATTAGCCTCTGCCGCTTATACAATGACCAAAGCCATGGGCGGAAATGGCACAACGGTAGCAAATATTATCGGCATTACTACCGTTGGCTCGTTGTTGGTATCATCTCTGGTATTAATGTGGTTAAAGCAGAGTGGTTTTATCTAAACAGCGGTGGATTTTACCTGAATTTTCACACCAACAGGATCTGTGCTTAATGGTTTTTTAATCCGTGCAGTTTCTACGCAGAGCATGGTTTCATATCCGATGTCTGACATACTGCTAGTTGGTTTATGCCACGGATTCCACACTACAATTTCTGAAGCATTAATATGTTCAACAGTAATAATACGTTGATTGAATTTATCTTCAATTAATGTAGCACCGTTTTCTGCGGAATAAATACAATCGACATTTTCCTCAATAGCACGTGGTGATGGCACCGTTTCTTGTTGTTGAATTAATTGATTAAAGGTGGTAATCGGTAAATTATGTAATAAAGTTTGTACTATATCGCCCACCTTAAAATAACTATGTAAGGCTAATTGTGCATTGTTTTGATGATAATTAGTAAAAATTAATTCACATTGTTGCGAGAATATCATTTCGATCTTAGCTATGGCTGTTTTATCTTCAGCTAACAAAGAAAGGGTAATTTTGACTGTATCTTGATGAATGTCGTAATCAGTTAAATCCCATAAACTAATACGAGCAAAACCATGTGCTGGCGTTCCACCATTACCAAACCACGGAAAACAAATAGGCACACCACCACGAATTGCCGAACCTTGTTTAAATGGTTCAATCTCACTTAACCAAAATACATCTTGCTTGCAATGTGCAGGTTGCCAACTGAATAAATGAGCACCTTGTAGAGCAATTTTTGCCGTGCCGACAGGGTGATTGAGTTCTAATACGGGGATTTCATTATATTGATAAAGACGAAGTTCATTACTTATAGATTTGATTAAAGTGCGGTGCATAATTTTTCCTTTTTATGTGATAAATCAATGTCGCTAAATTGTAACACAAACTCACTTCGCCAAATAGCGTTTCAACAAAAACACAGGTATCCCTGAAAATACAATCAACGATAAGCCATACACCGCAACAATAGAATATTGCAACCCTTCTTCTGCGTGCCACAATTCAATGGACAGGGTTGAAAGTTGGCGTGGCGAAAGAATTATGGTTACGGTCAATTCTTTGCTCATTTGCAAAAAACACAGGGAGAAACCTGCGATTAACCCTGGGGAAACCAAGGGTAAAATCACACGGCGGAACAGTCGCCAACGGGTTTTACCTAATGAATCAGAAATCCACTCAATACCTGTGGGAATTTGCTCAATGGACGAACGTAAAGCTGTTTGAGCAAGAGGCAAATAGAGCATTAAATAGGCTGGGAAAAGCACATAATGGGTTTGATAAATAGATGGAAAATACAACAAGCTATATTTGGCAATGGCAAAGCCGATTACCACCGCAGGAATGGCGTGCAAAATAAAGGGTAAACGTTCAATATATTGGGTAAAGGGGGATCGGTAACGAATGGAAATCCACACCAACGGAAAGGCAATTATTAGCGTAATTAACGCCGCACTTAAGGTCAGCCAAAGGGTGCTAAACAGCACGCTGAAATAATCCGACCATTGAAAATACTCACTATGAATCGCCGATCCTTCCCATATCCACTGAATTAAAATCACCACAGGCACCAAAATGCCCAACACAAAAATCGACAAAATAAAGCCAATAGCGAGCCATTCAAATTTGCCCAATGAGATCGGGGCAGGGGGCGAAATCAACCCTTTGCCCACACGCACAATTTGTTCATTGCCACGCAATTTTAATTCAAAGCCGACAATAACAAAGCACAATAACACCAACACTAAACAAAGCAACACGGCTTCTTGGGTGTTGTAATAGGCTTCAAATTCATTAAAAATCGCCACACTAAAGGTTTTGTAACCCAAAATCGCCACCGCCCCAAATTCAATTAATAAATGTAACGCAATCAATAAGATCGCACTGCCAATGGCGGGGCGTAATTGGGGAAAAATGACCTTGATAAATGTATGCCAACGAGAACGATTAAGCGAATAGCTCACTTCTTCCCATGCCGAGTCCAATCGTTTCAGGGTGGCAGAAATCGGCAAAAATGCCAACGGAAAAGACACTAATGTCATCACAAAACAGGCACCGAATAAGCCAGAAAATAACACGGTATCCACACTAAACCACGTGAAACTGCTGACGATAGACGGAATACACAAAGGCAAACTGATTAAGGTGGTCAACAAATTTTTGTAGCGAATTTGACAACGTTCCAACAAAAAAGCACAGATTAACGCCAGTAAAATCGCCGTGCTGGTAACAATAAAACAAAGCAATAGGGTGTTTAATAATAACCGTGCGGTTTGGGCGTTAAATAATAATTGGGAAATTTGACTAGCGTTGCTGGAAAGACCGTATTGAGCAATATACAGAAAAGGAAAACACATCGGCAAAATAATAAAAATTACCACCGCACTTAGCCAAATTGGAGGACGTTTGATGTTCGTTTGCATCGTAAAATCGGGGTGTACAACGACACCCCGAATCCTTTTTATTGAATACCTGCTTCTTTAATCAACGTTTTTGCTTCTTCAATTTCGGCGTAATTATTAAAGGTGGTTTTTGGTGGATTTAAACTATCCAGAGGCACTAAATAGCTCACAGGTGAAACGGCTTTCGCATTGGTTGGCCATTCGCCTGATGTGGAAATATAGGCTTCTTGTCCATCTTTGCTGGTTAAGAATGCCAAGAATTGTTGAGCTTCTTTTTGCTGTTTAGACGCTTTCAACACCGCAGCCGCAGAGAAACTCAAGGCAGAATCCGCATCCGCATTACGCATATAGTGGATTTTCGCTTGAACATTTTCTTGTCCTTTTTCTTTATAAAGACGTTCCAAATAATATTGGTTAATCATCGCCACACCTAATTCACCCGCATCCACTTTTTTCAATGCAGGCGTATGACCAGTAATAGATTGTCCATTTTCTTTCATTGCTTTTAAGAACGCTTTGGTAGCATCTAAACCGTGTAATTTTTTATAAATGGCAATTTGATCCACTAATGCACCAGAACCTGGGTGATAAGAGAAATTGCCTTTCCATTTTGGATCATTAACCATTTCTGTCCAAGATTTTGGCAAATCTTTTTCCGCAATTTTATTCGGGTTATACGCCAACACACGGCTACGCACGCCAATTGGCACAAAATCTTTTTTCGGAGCTTGTGGCACGTTTTCGCCTTTTACGTTGGCTAATGCGTCATCGCCCACTGGTGCTAATAAACCAGCTTCACTTAAGGAAAGGAATGGACCTGTGCTTTCAGCGATAAAAATATCCGCAGGCGATTTTGCCCTTTCTTCTTTCAATAAACCTGCTAATTCAGGGGTTTTACCTGTTTTTAATTCAACTTTAATGCCTGTTTTTTCGGTAAATAATTGGGCTGCTTTTTCTACGCCTGCATTTTTGTGCTGACCGTTATATACCAACAGATCTGCCATTGCTACATTAGATAACATTAAACCTGCGACAGTAAAGCCTGTTAAAATCACGTTTTTTTTCAATAACTTTTTCATTGCAATACCTTCTTATAAATGATGAATCATATCCATTGACCTTTTAAAAGTCTTTTTTATACTAAACTAGATAAGAATGATTTTCAATAATATTTATAGGTAGAATTTAGCTCGTTCATGAACCTGCAAAATATAACTTTCCCCCGTGTATAAACGAAAGGTGTTAGATAATGAAAAATCCAACGTTTGCCCTGCGATATCCACCCAGACATGGCTATGTTTGCCTTGAAATTGCTGTTTTAACAATTTCACCAGAGTACCTGATGACGCAAGTGCGGTTAAATTTAAGGGAGATTTTGCCTTTTTATCTACAGGTATCAGCGTAATACTTTCGGGGCGAATCATCAATTTTCCCAGTGAATCAAGGGGGGCATTATTGGGGTGAATATTGACTTGACCTAACAAACATTGTACCTGTTCAGAGGCAATTAACAGGGCATCAATAATCAATGTATCCCCGATAAATTGTGCAATTTCTAAGCTATTGGGGTGATAATACATTCCCTGAGCCGTATCTAATTGCACCAATTTTCCATTAAATAACAAGGCAATACGATCCGAACAAAGCAAGGCTTCTTCGCAATCGTGAGTGACAAGAATGGCGGATGTTTGACTGCGTTTTAAAATCGCCAACAATTCATCTCGAATTTGAGATCGCAAATATTGATCTAACGCCGAAAAGGGTTCATCTAACAAAATTAACGCAGGCGACACTACTAACGCCCGAGCCAATGCCACACGCTGTTGCTGCCCACCTGAAAGCTGATGTGGCATTGCATCGGCAAAATTTGTCATTCCCGTGAGTGCCAAAATTTCACCAATTTTCTGTTGTTCTTCAGGTAATTTCCCTTTGCCATCACCTAAGCCATACGCTACATTGTGATACACAGACAAATGCGGAAATAAAATCCCTTCTTGCACCACATAACCCACGTTCCGATCACGAGGATGAATAAATGTCTTTGGCGAACAAACCAAACGATCTCCAATATAAATTTCCCCCTGTTCTGGTCGTTCAAAGCCTGCTATCGCACGCAATAACGTGGTTTTGCCACAACCTGATGGTCCTAACAGGGTTAAAATTTCCCCTTTTGCCAGTTCAAAGGAAATATCATGATTCACCTGATGTTTACCATCATAGCTTTTGTGTAGGTGAGAAAGCGTGAGAATGGGTAATGGGGACATAGCAACCTTAAATTTGTTTGATAAACTTGTCTTTTTATCATATCAAGATGATACAATACCGCAAAATGAATAATCAAATAAATAATAATGTCAAAGCAATCTGAAATAATCCAAATTTTCTCTGAAACTGGGGCGTTAAGCCAGCAGATTAGCGGTTTTCGTCCCCGTCAGGAACAGCTTGACATGGCAACTGCGGTGGAAAAATCTATTAAAAATCGCACCGCACTTGTCGTTGAAGCTGGTACTGGTACGGGAAAAACCTTTGCTTATCTAGTCCCAGCTTTATTAGCCAAAAAGAAAACGATTATTTCGACTGGTTCAAAGAACTTACAAGATCAATTATTTAAGCGTGATTTACCTGCCATTAAACAAGCCTTAAATTACACAGGCAAAATCGCCTTACTAAAAGGACGAGCTAATTATTTATGCTTGGAACGTATGGAACAGGTGAAATATATGGGCTTAGTTGGGGATAAATCCATTTTAGTGGATTTAAGCAAAGTACAAAAATGGCAAATTAGCACCCAAACAGGGGATCTGTCCGAATGTAGTACATTGCCTGAAGATAGCCCGATTTTGCCACAATTAACCAGCACTACTGATAGCTGCTTAGGCTCGGATTGTCCGCATTATAACGATTGTTATGTGGCATTGGCTCGTAAAAAGGCATTGGCAGCAGATTTGGTCGTAGTCAATCATCATTTATTTTGTGCGGATATGGCGGTGAAAGAAAGTGGCTTTGCTGAGCTTATTCCTGATGCGGAAGTCATTATTTTTGACGAAGCTCATCAACTGCCTGATATTGCCAGTCAATATTTTGGGCAAACTCTCACATCTCGCCAGCTATTTGATATTTGTAAAGATTTACAAATTGTCTATCGTACCGAAGTGAAAGATATGCAACAGCTTGGAGTAGCTAGTGATCATCTGTTAAAAATGGTGCAAGATTTTCGTTTATTACTTGGAGAGGGTAATCAACGTGGCAACTGGCGAGATTTATTGCGACAAATCGTGGTGCAAAAAGGGCTAGAAATTTTACAAGAAAAATTGGATTTCACCGCCGAAGTGGTGAAACTCGCTTTAGGACGTTCGCAAACCCTAGACAGCATTTATGACCGCATTATTGCAGTAAAAAAACAGCTCACACGCCTTGCTGACACCAGCATTACAGGCTACTGCTATTGGTACGAAACTTTTAACCGCCAATTTGGCTTGCATATTACACCACTCACCGTGGCGGATAAATTCGGTGAACAAATGGCAAATCAAAAAGCGGCGTGGATTTTCACCTCTGCCACCCTTGAAGTCGGTGGAAATTTCGATCATTTTTGCCAGCGTTTAGGGATTCAACAAGCCGAGCAAAAAGTGCTACATAGTCCCTTTAATTATGCTGAACAAGCCATGCTTTGTGTGCCACGTTATTTACCAAGCAGCAACCAAAAACACACTTTGCAACAATTAGCAGAAATGTTATTACCTGTGATTGAAGCCAACAAGGGTCGTTGTTTTATGCTTTGTACTTCTTATTTTATGATGAAAGGTTTGGCGGAATATTTCCGTGCAAACAGTCAGCTTTCTATTTTATTACAAGGCGAAATGTCAAAAGTCAAATTGCTCGATCATTTTATTCATGAACCACACAGTGTACTCGTTGCCACATCTAGTTTTTGGGAGGGCATTGATGTAAGGGGCGAGGCTCTTTCGTTGGTCATTATTGATAAATTGCCTTTTACATCACCAGATGAACCCTTACTTAAAGCTCGCATTGAAGATTGTAAATTACAGGGTGGGGAACCGTTTAATGATTTACAAATTCCAGAAGCGGTCATTGCTTTAAAACAAGGGGTGGGGCGACTAATTCGTGATGTTACAGACAAAGGAGCAGTGATTATTTGTGATAGCCGTTTAGTCAATCGTCCTTATGGCGAAACCTTTTTGAAAAGTTTGCCAAATGCGAAACGTACCAGAGATTTAACTAAGATTGTTGATTTTTTGAAAGAGTTGCAGAATTAAAGTATTTGTACTATAAATTATCTAATTTGTTTCGTGTATAAATATATTCAAAGGAGAAACCCTATGAAACTTTGGTATTCAACAACCAGTCCGTTTGTGCGTAAAGTATTAGTCACTATTAAACATCATCAATTAGATGATAAAATTGAGATGTTACCGATTAAATCATCTTTCGATTCTAATTCACTACATAATCAGGATAATCCGCTTGGACGTGTCCCCGCGTTGCAACGTAATTGTGGACGCTGGTTATTCGGTAGTCTGTTGATTGCGGAATATTTAGATAATAAAGGCAAAAATGCAACACTATTTCCAAAAGAAGGTAAAGCCCGTTGGAATGTATTGGCGTTGCATAATTTAGCCGATGGGATTATGGAAAATACCTTGCCAATTATTTCCGAGAAAATGTTGCGACCAGAAGCAGAGTGGTGGACCAGTCGTCATCAGCAATTAATGGATCGCAATTTAAAAAGTTTTGCTCAATTAGAACAAAATTTAGCGGAATTTGGCACGGAATTGAACATTGGTACAATCTTTGCTGTTTGTGTGATTGATTGGTGGACATTACGTGCGGAAAAATTAGGCATTAATTTTGGTAAAAGTTTTCCAAATCTAGTAAAATGGTCGGACGAGATGAATGCAAAATATCCTGTGCTGGCAGAAACTGCACCGCAATAATAAAAATGGAACACTATGACAAAGCTAACTTTACTCGCCTTGGACACTTCAACAGAAGCCTGTTCTGTGGCGTTACTGCATCAGGGCGAAATTACTCATTTAGATGAAGTGGCACAACGTACCCATACTAAACGGATTTTACCTATGATTGATCAGATTTTAGGGCAATCGGGCTTACAGCTTAACCAGCTAGATGCGTTGGTATTTGGGCGTGGTCCAGGTAGTTTTACAGGTGTGCGAGTAGGGGCGAGTGTAGCTCAAGGGTTAGCTTTTGGTGCAGATTTACCTGTCATTGCGGTATCCAATTTGACTGCCATGGCTCAAGCAGCTTACCAACAACATCAAGCAGAACAGGTGCTTGGTGCGATTGATGCTCGTATGAATGAAGTGTATTTTTCCGCCTTAAAAGCTGAAAAAGTGCGGTTAGAAATTGGCGAGTTTTTGCAATGGCAAGCAATAATTGCGGAACAGGTATGTTCACCAGCAAGATTGCTTGAGCAGGCTAACCCATTAAGCGGGAATTGGTTAACTGTTGGTACAGGATGGCAAGCTTATTCATCGTTAAATAATATGGCTAAAAATAGTGAAATTACTTTGCCATCAGCAAAATATATGCTTTCCGTCGCCGTGCCGATGTGGTTTGCCAAGCAGACTATTACTGCCACAGAAATTGAACCTGTGTATTTGCGTAATGAAGTGACTTGGAAAAAATTACCTGATAGAGAATAGCTATCAAAATAAGGAGTTGCTATGAAAAAAATATTGTTTTTTATCACCGCACTTTTATTAGTCGGTTGCGTTAATCCACCACAAGGGTTAGAAAAAGACGAATTCACTATCCAAAATTTAAAGGATATCGATCAAGATCATTATGCTTGTCAATGTAAAGATGTTCGCTTGGGCGGTAAAGTGTTATCTGTTGATGTACTGAAAAATCAAACCAAGATAGAAGTGTTGAGTTTGCAAGTGTCATCATTTTCTGCCAAACCTGTGTTAGATAGCACGACAAATGGTCGTTTTATTGCATATTTAAAGGGTTTTGTGGATCCTGAAAGTTTGAAAGACCAATACATTACGGTGAAAGGCAAGTTGACTGGAAAAGAGATGGGTAAAATTGATCAAGCAGACTATCAATATCCAGTAGTAACCGTACAAGCCTTTAAACAATGGCAGTTAGTGAAAGAATATTATTATGAATATGATGACTGGGATTATTATCCTTTCGGCTTCGGACCACGCTGGGGATTAATGGGACGATTCTGGTTTGCCCAACCAAAAGTACGTTATGTACTACGTTAAGTACGTTTGTACTACGTTAATGTTGTAAAAAATAATAAGGATTTATATGGAAAAATTATGGATTGATAATTATCCGAATGGGGTAGAAAAAGAAGTTGATATTAATAAATATCCTAATTTATTAGATATGTTTGATAGTGCGGTGCAAAAACATCCCGATCGCCCTGCTTATATTAATATGGGCAAAGCGTTGACTTTTCGCAAATTGGAAGAACGTAGTCGGGCGTTCGCCGCTTATTTACAAAATGAATTAAAACTGAAACGTGGCGATCGTGTCGCATTGATGATGCCAAATTTATTGCAATATCCGATAGCCTTATTTGGTGTGTTGCGTGCAGGTTTAATCGTGGTGAATGTCAATCCGCTTTATACACCACGAGAATTGGAACATCAATTACAAGATAGTGGTGCAGTCGCTATTGTGGTAGTGTCGAACTTTGCATCGACTTTAGAAAAAGTCGTATTTAACACCGCAGTTAAGCATGTTATTTTAACGCGAATGGGAGATCAGCTTTCTTTTGGTAAACGTACGCTGGTTAATTTTATAGTGAAATACGTTAAAAAATTAGTACCAAAATATAAATTACCAAACGCAGTAACCTTTCGTGAAGTGTTAAGTATTGGCAAGATGCGTCAATATGTTCGCCCTGAATTAGAACCAACAGATTTAGCCTTTTTACAATATACTGGTGGCACCACAGGGGTGGCAAAAGGTGCGATGTTGTCGCATGGTAATATGGTAGCGAATGTGATGCAAGCTCGTTGGATTGCCGAACCTTTTGTGGGCGATAATCGCCGTGAACGCAAAGCGATTTTGCCATTGCCGTTATATCACGTTTTTGCCTTATGTGCGAACTGCCTATTATTTATTGAGTTAGGCATAACAGCAGTATTAATTACTAATCCACGTGATATTGATAGCTTTATTAAAGAATTGAAAAAACATCACTTTGTGGCGTTAACAGGGGTAAATACCTTGTTTAATGCTTTGTTAAATAATGAGAATTTTAAAGAAGTTGATTTCTCAGGATTAAAATTAACAGTCGGTGGCGGTATGCCAGTTCAGCAAGCTATTGCAACTCGTTGGCACGAATTAACCGATTGTAATATTATTGAGGGTTATGGATTAACTGAATGTTCGCCTTTGGTGGCAGCATCTACGGTAGATTGTTTAGTGCATGACGGTAGTATTGGTTTGCCAGTACCCAATACAGATATTAAAATTTTGAAAGAAGACGGCAATGAAGCAAATTTAGGGGAAACAGGTGAACTTTGGGTTAAAGGTAAACAGGTAATGCAAGGTTATTGGCAACGTCCAGAAGCCACAGGTGAAGTGCTAAAAGATGGTTGGTTAGCCACAGGTGACATTGTCACAATGAATAAAAAAGGTATTCTACGTATTGTGGATCGTAAAAAAGATATGATTTTGGTATCAGGTTTTAATGTATATCCAAATGAAATTGAAGATGTAGTGATGTTAAATTATAAAGTGGCAGAAGTGGTAGCGATAGGTGTTCCACATGAAGTATCTGGCGAAACCATTAAAATTTTTGTGGTAAAAAAAGATGATAGCTTAACCCGTGATGAGCTACGTCAACATTGTCGCCAACATTTAACTGGCTATAAAATTCCGAAACAAATTGAATTTCGTGACGAATTGCCAAAAAGCAATATTGGTAAAATTTTACGCCGTGTGTTGCGTGATGAAGAATTGGCGAAACGTCTGAATAATTAATCATGATAAAAAAAATCCAAAATAAACCGCACTTTCAGATGATTAGTGATAATCAAGGTTTGGCTCAAGTTTGCGAATTGGCTCAACAAAAAACAGTGCTTGCTTTAGATACGGAATTTATCCGAGTACGCAGTTATTATCCCAAATTAGGTTTAATTCAACTCTATGATGGCGAGCAAGTCAGTCTAATCGATCCTAATGAAATCACCGATTTTTCGCCTTTTATTGCTTTATTAGCAAATAAAAATGTGCTGAAAGTGTTGCATGCTTGCTATGAAGATTTAGAAGTATTTCAACATTATTTCAATCAGTTACCGATACCGTTAATTGATACACAAATTATGGCGAATTTTTTGTCTTTCCCAAATTCCACAGGGTTAGCCACTTTAATTCAGCATTATTTTGAATTTAGCCTTGATAAAGGAGCATCTCGAACCGATTGGTTGGCTCGTCCTTTATCAGACAAACAACTGGAATATGCGGCGGCAGATGTATGGTATTTGTTACCACTTTATCACAAAATGGCAGACCAACTCGCTAAAACACCTTGGCAAAGTGCGGTGCAATTTGACAGCTATTTATTGTTGGAAAAGCAAGGGAAAGTTAAAGACCCCGATAAAGCCTATTTAACTATTCCAAATGCTAATAAGCTCAATTCAGAACAATTAATGCGATTAAAATTATTAGTAAAATGGCGACAACAAGAAGCGATTAAACGTGATCTTGCATTGAATTTTGTGGTTCGTGCAGAAACTTTATGGTTGATAGCAAAATATAATCCACAAAATACATCCTCATTGTTAGATTTAGGTATTCATTCGCAAGAAGTACGGATTCATGGTAAAAAAATGTTGCAAGTCATTGAACAAATGAAACGTGTTGAAGCTACGGATTACCCAGCAATAATTGAACGATTTTCCGATGATCCACGTTATAAAAAAGCATTCAAAGCCTTGCAACAAAAATTACTAGAAATTGTTCCTGAAGATTTAGCCTGTGAAGTCATTGCAAGTCGTAAGAGTTTAGAAAAATTAATGAAATGGGTTTGGCTTAAACAAAAAGATTCAAACAAATTACCCGATTTGATGAGAGATTGGCGTGAACCTTTTGGGCAAAAATTGTGTGAAATATTGGAAACCCCTTAACCACAAAATTTTTATGTATAAAAAGCATTCTTTTATTGCATAAATTCGAAAAATCTCGTAGAATTCTGCCTGTTTTGCTCAGTTTAAGAGCAAAGATAGAAATCATTTCTTCTGCTGTTTCTTCAGGAACAATTGGCGAGAAAATATGATATAAAAAATAAAGTTACTAGAGGAATTGCACTATTAAACCAGTAAAACGTGTTCAGACAACTCGAGCTCATCGTCTTAATGATGAAATTCGTGTTAAAGAAGTTCGCCTAACCGATCAAGACGGCGAGCAATTAGGTATCGTATCAATTCAAGAAGCATTAGCAAAAGCTGAAGAAGCTGAGTTAGACTTAGTTGAGATTAGCCCAAATGCTGAACCGCCAGTTTGTCGTATTATGAACTACGGTAAATTTATTTACGAAAAAGAAAAAGCCGCTAAAGAGCAGAAGAAAAAACAAAAAGTAGTACAGGTTAAGGAAATTAAATTCCGTCCAGGTACAGATGAAGGTGACTATCAAATTAAACTTCGTAGCTTAGTTCGCTTTTTGGAAGATGGGGATAAAGCTAAAATCACCGTTCGTTTCCGTGGACGTGAAATGGTTCACCAAAGCTTAGGTTTTGATGTGTTAGAACGTGTAAAAAATGACTTGGCAGAAATTGCAGTGGTAGAATCAGCACCAAGCAAACTAGAAGGTCGCCAAGCTATTATGGTACTAGCACCTAAAAAGAAATAATTTTTCATTGAGATACTTTCTTGATGAAAAATATAAAGCGTATCAGGCACACTCAGCAGCCTGATTGCTTTTATATGATAACGGGGGAAAACGCCTGTTATAATCAGTGTGATAAATACGAGCTTTACAAGTAATGTTGCAAAACATTCGCCTATTTATCGTTTTTTTAACAAAACAATGCGGAGTTATTAAACAATGCCTAAAATTAAAACAGTACGTGGTGCTGCGAAGCGTTTCAAGAAAACAGCTTCTGGCGGTTTCAAGCGTAAACAATCTCACTTACGTCATATTTTGACTAAGAAAACCACTAAACGTAAACGTCATCTACGTCATAAATCTATGGTTGCGAAAGCAGACCAAGTTTTAGTTGTAGCGTGCTTGCCATACGCATAAGATAAGCACAAGCGTTCATTAGTAAATTTTAGTTAAACATATACATTAGGAGATTAAATAATGGCTCGTGTAAAACGTGGTGTTATTGCAAGAGCGCGTCATAAGAAAGTTCTTAAGGCCGCTAAAGGTTATTATGGTGCACGTTCACGTGTGTATCGTGTTGCTTTCCAAGCAGTGATCAAAGCTGGTCAATATGCTTACCGTGACCGCCGTCAACGTAAACGTCAATTCCGTCAATTATGGATTGCACGTATCAACGCTGCAGCACGTCAAAACGGTTTATCTTACAGTAAATTCATCAATGGCTTGAAAAAAGCCTCTGTTGAAATCGACCGTAAGATTTTAGCTGACATCGCTGTATTCGATAAAGTGGCTTTTGCTGCTTTAGTTGAAAAAGCAAAATCTGCTCTTTAATTCTTAAAGAATAGAAAATTAGGACGCTGTTTAGCGTCCTTTTTTGTGGGAGCATAGTACGAAAAAATAACCCTGCATTAGCTACAGGGTTAAATATAAAATTTCGTATCTATAAAGTTAAAGCACTTTCACAATACTCTCACACAAATGACGAATATTATCTTCGGTAATACCTGCCACATTAATACGACCAGAACGTACTGCATAAATCGCAAATTCATCTTTTAAGCGATCTACTTGATCTGCATTTAATCCACTGAAAGAGAACATACCGTTTTGTTGCGTAATAAAGCCGAAATCTTGTGTTGCACCAAATTCTTTGAGTAATTCAACAAATTTGGTACGCATCGCTTTAATACGATTACGCATTTCAGTTAATTCATCTTCCCATTGTTTACGTAATACGGGATCCGCCAACACAATGGCAACCGTTGCAGCACCATGTGAAGCAGGGTTAGAGTAGAGTGTACGTACAATAGTTTTAACTTGAGTTAAAGCTGTTGCAGCAATTTGTTCATTTTCAGCCACTAACGTAAATGCACCAACACGTTCGTTGTATAAACCGAAGTTTTTAGAGTAAGAACTGGCAACTAATAGTTCTTTATGGTTTGCTGCAAAAGTACGTAATCCTACGGCATCTTCATCTAAACCGTTGCCTAAACCTTGATAAGCGAAGTCAAATAATGGCAACCAACCATTTTGGGCTGACAAATTGGCTAATTGTTGCCATTGTTCTGGAGTTGGGTCGATACCCGTTGGGTTATGACAGCAACCGTGTAGCAATACCACATCTCCCTCGCTAGCATTACTTAAATCGGCAATTAGGTTATCCCAATCTAAGGCTTTACGTTCAGCATCATAGTAACGATATTCACGAATAGTCATACCAACCGCATTGAAAATAGCATTGTGGTTTGGCCATGTTGGCGTGCTAATCCACACATTTTGTGCTTTAGTTTGGCGTTTAATAAATTCTGCTGCAATACGCAATGCCCCTGTACCACCAAGACTTTGTACGGTTTTGGCACGGCGTTGGGTAACGATTTCTGAACCTTCACCAAACAATAAGATTTTGGTACGTTCATTAAAATCTGCTACACCGTCAATCGCTAAATAATTTTTTGTCGTTTCAATATCAAATAAACGTTGTTCTGCTTCTTTAACCGCTTTCATAATCGGTGTTGAACCATGTGCATCTTTATAAACACCAATACCTAAATTAATTTTATTGGCACGATTTTCTGATTTAAATGCCTCGCCTAAGCCTAAAATAGGATCGGCAGGTGCCGGAGTAATATGTTCAAACATAGCTATTGTCCTTTTAAATGTAAATGTTTTGTTAATGTATTAAAATTTATACTCTGTATAACCTAAAATTGCAAGTAGTTATTCAATCAGGTATAACCATTTTACTATTGAATTTGGTAAAGTTTAAAAATTGCAGTACAAAATTAAATTATTTTAATTTTTCAATCGTCCAATCTAAACCAGAGTGATAATCTTCTGGTAATTCCGTACGTAATTTATTTAGTTGAGTGATTAATTGGTTTTTATCGATATGAGTCAAATTAATATGCCCTAATTTTCGCCCCGCTCGCACTTCTTTGCCATACCAATGGATTTGACTAAAAGGCGTGTTTAACCATTGTGGATTATGTGCTGTACCGATTAAATTGACCATTACACTTGGTGCAAAGATTTCTAATTTAGGCGTTGGTAAATCTAATAATGCTCGCAAATGCAATTCAAATTGGCTAATTGAGCAGCCGAGTTGAGTCCAATGTACGCTGTTGTGAACTCGAGGGGCTAATTCATTAATTAATAGTTGGTTTTTAACCACAAAACATTCCATTGCCATAACACCTACATAGTTGAGTTTGTGCATCACTTTGCCAAGCATTTGTTCTGCTTGTGGTTGTAAATGAATATTTGAATTGTCGGCAACGCTATAACGTAAAATACCATTTTGCTGTAAATTATGCGTTACAGGATAAAAGCGAGTTTCACCATTTCTAAATCTAGCTCCCACAATGGATACTTCACCATCAAAGGGAATAAATTTTTCCGCAATCACTTCACCGAATAAGTCATCTGTAATCACATCTTGATTTTGTGGTGTAACAATCCATTGTCCTCGACCATCATAACCACCAGTACGGCGTTTTATTACCACTTTTTCACCTATTTTGGTAAAAATATGCTTAAAATCCACCGCACTTTTTACTAATGTCCATGGCGAAGTTGGAAGATTTAATTCATTTAACAGCGATTTTTGGCTAAACCGATCTGCGGTAGTGGCAAACACTTTTTGGTTAACAAATTTATCATGATTACCGAGCATTTCAGTTAAAGGCGTTGGTTCCCAACGTTCAATTTCCGCCGTAATAATGGCATCTTTTGGCAAATCAAATAGGGGAGCGTTAAAGTCTAATGGTTCAACATTAATATCTAAAGGGGCTCCAGCATAACGTAACATACGCCCAAGTTGACCATTGCCTAGAACATAAATAGTAGGATATAAAGTACTTTGTTGCATAGTAAAAAATCTCAAAAAAGCACCGCACTTTTTATGATAAAGTGCGGTTAAAATTGATCAACTTCTTGGATCTGGATTATCCAACACCACATTGGTTTGATTTTCACGGAATGCTTTTAAACGCACTAATAATTCTGTATCCCAAGCGGCTAAAATTTGAGCTGCTAATAAGCCTGCATTAGCAGCCCCCGCAGGACCAATAGCTAATGTGCCGACAGGAATCCCTTTTGGCATTTGCACGATAGAATAAAGACTATCAACTCCGCTTAACATAGAACTTTTTACTGGCACACCTAATACAGGTACCAAGGTTTTTGCAGCGATCATGCCAGGTAAATGTGCGGCTCCGCCAGCACCAGCAATAATCACTTTGAAACCGTTTTTTTCGGCAGTTTCTGCAAAGCTAAACAATTTGTCTGGTGTACGGTGAGCGGATACCACTTCCACATGATAAGGTACATTTAATTCATCTAAGATTTGAGTGGCTTCTTGCATTGTTATCCAGTCACTTTTGGAACCCATAACAATGGCAATTTGGGGATTTTGATTAGACATTTAAGATTTCCGTAAGAAAAGATTGCTAGTAAAAAACGGAGAGTAGAATAGCATAATTTCAATATCTTAGGCAAATGATTGCAGGATAATTTGAAATATTGCCTGATTGTAATATTCTATAAAAAAATGAGTAAATATAACGCTATTAAAAGTATATAACAATGCAGTATAATACCGCTTGATTTTTTATATTAATTACAATGGAAATACCATGAGTCAGTTTTTCTATGTTCATCCTGAAAATCCACAAGTACGGTTGATTAATCAAGCAGTGGAAATTTTGCGTAATGGCGGTGTGATTGTTTATCCTACAGATTCTGGGTATGCCCTAGGTTGTATGATGGGCGAAAAGCATGCTATGGATCGTATTGTGGCAATTCGTCAATTACCTGAAGGGCATAATTTTACTTTGGTTTGCAGTGATTTATCGGAATTATCTCATTATGCTACAGTGAGTAATGTGGCTTACCGTTTAATTAAAAATAATACCCCAGGGCGTTATACTTTTATTTTAACCGCCACGAAAGAATTACCTCGTCGTTTGATGACATCAAAACGTAAAACTATCGGTATTCGTGTGCCAGATAATCAAATTGCCTTAGATTTATTAAAGGCTTTAGGTGAACCTATTTTATCTTGTTCGTTGATGTTGCCAAAGGAAGAGCATATTACGCAATCTGATCCCGAAGAAATTCGTGATCGTTTAGAACGTCAAGTGGATTTGATTATTCATGGCGGTTATTTAGGTCAAGAACCGACAACAGTTGTGGATTTAACAGATGAAACACCTGTTATTTTGCGAGAAGGTAGTGGTTCAGTAACACCATTTATTTAATTATCTTATTTTATAATGACGCTTGGGAAAGTGACAATAAAGGAAACATTTATGAAATTTCAAACTGCGAAATCACCATTTCGCTCAACAGAACGTTCAACTAAAAAGGTTGAAAAATCACCGCAGTTCAATTCTCGTTTTAGCAGTGAAAAAGGTCGTAATGACAATGATCACAATGATAGAAATCGTGCTGAAAAAGGGCATTCAGAAAAAACTCATTATGCTCGAACGGGTCTTTCAAAAAATAGTGCTAGCAAAAATGAGCAAGCTCCTTTCGAACGTAAACCATTGCCTATGCGTAAACCAAAGCCAGTAGCAATGGCGGAGAAAAAACCAACGGTGGCTGGGGAAAAATTACAAAAGATTTTAGCCAATGCAGGACAAGGTTCTCGCCGTGAAATTGAAACGATTATTGCAGCAGGGCGAGTAAGTGTTGACGGTAAAATCGCAACACTTGGTGACCGCGTCACAGTTCATTCAGGATTAAAAATTCGTATTGATGGCAATTTAATTAATTTAACTGCAGTGCAAAAAGAAGTATGCCGAGTATTGATGTATTACAAACCAGAAGGGGAGTTGTGTACTCGCAATGACCCGGAGGGGCGTGCCACCGTATTTGATCGTTTACCACGCTTATCAGGTTCTCGTTGGATTGCAGTTGGACGTTTAGATATTAATACATCGGGTTTATTATTGTTTACCACAGATGGTGAATTAGCGAATCGTCTGATGCATCCAAGCCAAGAAGTAGAGCGTGAATATTCAGTGCGAGTGTTTGGTGAAGTCAATGATGCGATAATTGCTCGTTTGCGTAAAGGGGTACAATTAGAAGACGGTTTAGCGAATTTTAAAAGTATTAAACCTATGGGCGGTACAGGATTAAATCAATGGTTTGATGTAACACTGATGGAAGGTCGTAACCGTGAAGTTCGTCGTTTGTGGGAAAGTCAAGGCATTCAGGTCAGCCGTTTAATTCGTATTCGTTATGGAAATATTAAATTAATGAAATCTTTGCCACGTGGAGGTTGGGAAGAAATGGATTTAGTTAATGTCAATTATTTACGTGAATTAGTGGGGTTACCGCCTGAAACGGAAACGAAATTAGATGTGACACAAACCAAACGCCGAGCGAATACTGGAAAAATTCGTAAAGCGGTAAAACGTTATAGCGACATTAATAAGCGTTATAAAAAATCCTAGCAAATTAAGAGTAGAATTCGTTAAAGAGAAATTTTTATGAAAATTCAACAACTACGTTATATTGTCGAAATTGTTAATCAGAATTTAAATGTTACCGAAGCATCTGCTGCACTTTATACGTCTCAACCGGGGATTAGTAAACAAGTGCGTTTGTTAGAAGAAGAACTTGGGCTCGAAATTTTCGAGCGGAATGGAAAACATATTAAAGCCATTACGCCAGCGGGCAAAAAAATTATTGGGATTGCTCGTGAGTTGTTGGTGAAAACCCAAGCTATTCGAGCCATTGCAGATGAATATACCCAACCTAATCATGGGGTGTTACGCATTGCTACCACAAATACGCAAGCTCGTTATATGTTACCAGCGGTGATTGAACGTTTTTCCAAGCAATATCCCGATGTCAGTTTACACGTTCATCAAGGTTCACCGAATCAAATTTATGATGCGTTATTATCGGGAGAGGTAGATTTAGCGATTACGACCGAAGCACAATATTTATTTGATGATTTAGTATTGTTGCCTTGCTATTTTTGGAATCGTTCTGTGGTGGTAAAAAAAGATCACCCATTGGCAAAAGTGAAGAATTTAACCATTGCAGAATTGGGGAAACATCCATTAATCACCTATACTTTTGGATTTACTGGTGTTTCTGATTTAGATTATGCTTTTAACAGTGAGGGGATTTTACCTAATATCGTATTTACGGCGACTGATGCGGATGTCATAAAAACCTATGTCAGATTAGGATTAGGGGTTGGCATTATTGCCTCTATGGCACACACGGAAGCAGATTCAGACTTAGTCGCCATTGATGCTAGCCATTTATTTAATTCTAGCATGACTCAAATTGCCTTTAAACACAGTACCTTTTTACGTAATTACATGTATGATTTTATTAATTATTTTTCACCACACTTAACCCGTAATCTAGTAGAAAAAGCGGAAGCTATGCACGATAATAATGCGGTAAAACGGTTGTTTGATGGAGTTGAGTTGGAAAATAAATAAAAAAAGTATGGTGCGTTTTCACGCACCATATTTACAATTAGAAACTCGCATTTCTTGGAGCTCTTGGGAATGGAATGACATCACGGATATTTTGTACACCAGTAACATATACGATTAAACGCTCAAACCCAAGACCAAAACCTGAATGAGGCACTGTACCATAACGGCGTAAATCACGATACCACCAATAGTCTTCTGGATTTAATCCCATTTCGACCATACGTTTATCTAATACATCTAAACGTTCTTCACGTTGTGAACCACCGATGATTTCACCGATTCCTGGTGCTAATACGTCCATCGCTGCCACGGTTTTGCCGTCATCATTTAAACGCATATAGAATGCTTTAATATCTTTCGGATAGTTTTTCACCACCACCGGTGATTTGAAATGTTCTTCTGCTAAATAACGTTCATGTTCCGAAGATAAGTCGATCCCCCAAGACACTGGAAACTCAAATTTTTTGCCAGATTGTAATAACACCTCAATAGCATCTGTGTAATCAATTTGAGCAAAATCAGAACTCACAAAATTTTCTAAACGTGTGATGACATCTTTATCAATGTGTTTAGCAAAAAATTCTAAATCATCACGGCGTTCAGCAAGTACTGCACGGAACACATATTTCAACATATCTTCGGCTAATTTAGCATTATCATTTAAATCTGCAAATGCCACTTCAGGTTCCATCATCCAAAATTCAGCTAAATGACGAGTAGTATTGGAATTTTCTGCACGGAATGTTGGACCGAAAGTATAAACTTTGCTTAATGCACAAGCGTAAGTTTCTGCATTTAATTGACCTGATACGGTTAAAAAGGATTCTCGTCCAAAAAAATCTTGTGAAAAATCCACCGCACCTTTGTCATTACGTGGTAAATTTTCTAAGTCCAAAGTAGAAATGCGGAACATTTCACCCGCTCCCTCTGTATCAGAAGCAGTAATAATTGGGCTGGCTACCCAGAAGAAACCTTGCTCATGGAAGAAACGATGAATAGCTTGAGCTAAACAGTGACGAACTCGAGCTACGGCACCGATAATATTAGTACGTGGACGTAAATGTGCTACCTCACGTAAGTATTCAATAGAATGACGTTTAGCCGCCATTGGGTAAGTATCCGGATCTTCCACCCAACCTGCTACTTCAACAACTTGTACTTGTAACTCAACCGCTTGACCTTCAGCAGGTGATTCTACGACGGTTCCTGTTACAATAACGGAACAACCCGTAGTTAAACGTAATATTTCACTTTCATAATTGGTAATGTCATTATTTACAATGGCTTGAATTGGTGAAAAACAAGAACCATCATAAACCGCAAGGAACGAAAGCCCCGCTTTAGAATCACGGCGAGTACGTACCCAACCACGAACAGTCACACTTTCACCGATGGCAACTTTACCTTGTAGCACATCAGCAATAGAAGCAATTTTTGTCATTTTAATCTCCGAAATCAAAAAGAATTATCTGTTAAAAAATTCTGCTTAGTTTACCTTAAATTCATTGATTTACCAAAAAATCCATTTAAATTTTTGCTAAATATTTTATGCTTCAATTTCTTTTTTGTTTTGCTGAACAGATTAAGCTAAAAAATTTTGTGATCTATGTCGAATTTTGAACATTTGCTGATTGCATAAAATAAAAAAATCCTTAATTATACAAAATAGGTAACAAGAACACTTGTCTTGTTGTTTTGTCATTAGACCAAATTAGAGGTATCGTATGGAAGTTGGTGTTGTTAAATGGTTTAATAATACGAAAGGTTTTGGCTTTATTAACAGAGAGGGCAATGATGAGGATATTTTTGCTCATTTTTCGGTGATTGAAATGGATGGTTATCGTTCATTAAAAGCTGGACAAAAAGTAAATTTTGAAATGGTTAGTGGAGATAAAGGTTCTCAAGCAACTAAAATTATTCCTATTGTTGAGTAATTGAGAATAATAAAAAGTGCGGTGAAAAAGTAATCATTTTTTCACCGCACTTTGATATTTTATTTAATGAAGAATTAATCCCGTTTTTTCTTCATTTTTTTAGCTTTATAGATTTTATAGCCAACGTATAAAACTACCACAGCGACAAGGGCATAAATACTATGTTGTCCATTTTTTATTTGTTGAGCTAACCAGTCTCGGTTATTGGCGCCATGGTAACCCAAATACACCCAAATAGGAACAGAAATTATGGCAGCACAAAAATCTAATAACACAAAACGGGTGTAGCTTACACGATTAGTAATTCCAGAAACCATATAAATGGGAGCCCTTAACCCAGGTAAGAAACGAGCAATAAATAGTACGCGATTGCCATATTGATCAAATTTCTCACGTACGTTTTTTAAACGTTTAGATGAAAGCAATTTGCGTAAAGGGCGGAAACGAAGTATTTTTATGCCATAAATACGACCGAGCCAGTACATGGTACTATCGCCGGCTAATACACCGATCATACTCACTGTCAACATAAGATGTACATTTACGCTTTCGGGGTAAAGCCCTGCAATAATACCTCCTGAAACTAGTGTAATATCTTCAGGAATAGGCACACCAAAACCACAGATAATCAGTACAAAAAGCACCGCCCAATAACCGTAGTCGGTAAAAAAACTAATTAAAACGTCCATTAGAAATCCTATAAATATGAAACAAAATTTTGCGTATCAACGGTTTTACCGTCACGTTCTAATTTTTCATTCTCTGCTGTACCGATTAGTAACAGTGCAACGATTTTTTCTTGTTCTGTGCAAATTAATGTCTGACGTAATGCATCACCACCAGCCCATTTACCTGTAATCCACACATTATCAAAACCCAAACTTTGAGCTGCTAATTGAATACCATAGGTTGCACAACCCGCCGTCACTAATTGTTCCCATTCCGGCACTTTGTCAACATTTGGATCAAGTTTAGCTACAACCGCAATCACCATAGGACTTGCACAAATTTTATCAATTTTACTAAATTGCTTTTCATCTAACGTAAGATCGGTTGCGACTTGAGTTAAAACATTAGCTAATTTTGTTAAGCCTTTATCTTCAATTACAACGAAACGATAAGGTTTAAGTTTACCATGATCAGGCGTACGTAAAGCCGCTTGAAAAATTTGTTCAAGTTGTTCTTTATTAGGGGCCGGGGCAATTAATTTTTTATTTGATCGGCGAGTTGTAAGTAATTCTAATGCGTCCATAACTGTCCTTTTTATGATGCTTATTACAATAATAAATTTAGAATTTTAACATAAAAATACCGTGAAAACTTGTCATTTTTGCGGTATATTTCCTTTCAATGTAACTATTCATCAAGATAATCGGTTAGTATTATCAATACTATTTAATTATTACAATAAGGAAGTTCTATGAAAACTATTTTTAATTTCTTTAAATTAATTTGGAAAGCTCTCAATTTTATTCGCCGTGTGGTGATGAACCTTGTTTTTCTACTCTTTGTATTATTTCTCGCAACGGTCATTAGCCTGTTCAATTTACCCAAAAATAATGTTCAACTGGTCGGTGAGCAAGGGGCATTATTATTAAATTTAGATGGTTATTTAGCCGACAATCGTGAAACATCGCTGTCATGGCAAAAGGCATTAAACGAATTAGAGGGCAGTAATATACCGCGTAAAATTTCAACCTTTGATGTGGTTTATGCTATTGAAAATGCCAAGAATGATGAACGTATTAAAGGATTAGTGTTAGATTTAAATTATTTTGAAGGGGCAGATTTACCTGCGTTGGAATACGTGGGTTCGGCAATTCAACATTTTAAAGCACAACATAAACCTGTAATTGCGTTGTCAGAAAATTATAGTCAAGATCAGTATTTTTTAGCGAGTTTTGCTGATGAAATTTATTTAAATCCAGTGGGAACGGTGGATATTTATGGTTTATCTGCACAAAATTTATATTTCAAATCAATGTTAGATCAATTAGAGGTAACGCCACATATTTTCCGTGTCGGCACCTATAAATCTGCGGTTGAGCCATTTTTGCGTGATGATATGTCGCCTGAAGCTAGAGCCAATGGCGAACGTTGGTTAAAGGGTATGTGGACAAATTTCCGTGATATTGTGGCAAAAAATCGTCAAATTGAACCTAATCAAGTATTACCAGATAGTCAGCAATATTTAGCAGATTTGAAAGCCTTGAAAGGGGATAGCTCCGCCTATGCCAAACAACGTAAATTAATTACCGAATTTACAACAAGAACAGAAATTCAGCAAAAATTAACCGCACTTTTTGGTGAAAATACCCAAGATGATGTCATTGAATTTAAAAATGTAGATTTTGATACTTACTTAGCTGCTTTACCTGATCGTCAATTAGGTGACAGTCATTCTTCTAATCCAACCCATAAAATTGCGGTCGTTAATGTAGAAGGTGCCATTGTTGATGGAGAAAGTGAAAAAGATGAAGTGGGCGGTGATACCATTGCAAATTTATTACACCAAGCAGCTGATGATGAAGCAGTAAAAGCCGTTATATTACGGGTTAATAGCCCTGGTGGAAGTGCTTTTGCCTCAGAAGTTATTCGTCAAGAAATTGATAATTTACAAGCTATAGGAAAACCTGTTGTTACTTCAATGGGTGCAGAGGCGGCTTCTGGTGGCTACTGGATTTCAAGTACCACAGATTATATTGTGGCAGATAAAAATACGATAACAGGTTCAATTGGTATTTTTTCAATCTTCCCAACCTTTGAAAATAGCTTGAAAAAAATTGGTGTATCTGCTGATGGTATTCGTACATCTAAATTGAGTGAATTATCTTCCACAAGCCCATTGTCTGATGAACTCAAAGAGGTTTTTCAATTAGAAATAGAACAAGGCTATGATCGCTTTTTAGACGTAGTGAGTCGTGGTCGCCATCTCTCTAAAGCAGAAGTAGATAAAATCGCACAAGGACAAGTTTGGTTAGGGCAAGATGCGTTACAGCATAAGCTAGTGGACGAACTCGGTGATTTTGAAACTGCGGTGAAAAAAGCTAAAGAATTAGCCGATCAACAAACAGGTGAAAAAGCAGATTATTCCGTTGAATGGTTTGATGAAGAACCGCAAGGTTTTAAAGCCTTACTACAATCCTTACAACAAGGAACAAAATCTTTAGTGAAAACCAGTGTGAGTGAAATGGTTGGATTACCAGAGGTTAAGCAAGTACAGGGTCAGTTGAAAAATCAGTTGGGAATTTTGGGAAAATTTAATGATCCGAAAGGGCAGTATTTGTATTGTTTGAATTGTGGGGTTGTGAAGTGATTTACTTTTCTTTGCTTGTGCAAAGAAAAGTAACAAAAGAAAGCACACCCCGACTTCACCGCTTATCTTTGCTCATTTGGCATTTTATTCACGCTAAATCGCTCAGACAAGCAAAATTTAGCTAAAAATGCCAAGTCGCAAAGGCGGTTCAGACGGGGAGCGATTTGATCGAGCGGAGTAAAAGTGCGGTGAATAAATAGCTATTTTTTCCCAAGCTACGGAGTAGCATCACCATGCTTAACCTAGTACGTCAGTGCTAGGTATTCTCCAATTTTCCACCGCACTTTATTTCATCAAATAACTTCCCTAAACGCAATTTTCCCCTCTAACTCAAAATCTTCATTTTCATCATTCAAGGACACCGCAGAAAACTCTTCCCGATCAAACGCCAAATCCCCCTCAACACCATCAATTACCACCCCTTTTTTAATCCCTTTAAAATCAAACAATTCCGCATCACACAAATGGGATGGCACAATATCTTGCATCGCACTAAATATCGTTTCCAATCGCCCAGGGTATTGACGATCCCAAGTGTTCAACATCTCTTTCACCACTTGACGTTGCAAATTCGGTTGCGAACCGCAAAGGTTGCACGGGATAATCGGGAATTGTTTCGCAATGGCGTATTTTTCAATGTCTTTTTCTTTACAATACGCAAGCGGACGAATCACAATTTGCTTGCCGTCATCGCTGATGAGTTTTGGTGGCATTGATTTCAGTTTTCCGCCATAAAACATATTTAAGAATAGTGTTGCCAACATATCATCACGGTGATGACCCAAGGCAATTTTTGTTGCACCGAGTTCCGTGGCGGTGCGGTATAAAATCCCACGACGCAGACGAGAGCAGAGTGAGCAAGTGGTTTTGCCTTCAGGGATTTTTTCTTTCACAATGCCGTAAGTATTTTCTTCCACAATTTTGTAATCTACACCAATGCTGGCGAGATATTCAGGCAAAATATGCTCAGGGAATCCTGGTTGCTTTTGGTCTAAATTCACTGCCACAATATCAAAATGAATCGGGGCGTTCAGTCTTAAATTGAGTAAAATATCCAACAGCGTATAACTATCTTTCCCGCCCGACAGGCAAACCATCACTTTATCGCCGTCTTCAATCATATTAAAATCCGCAATGGCATTGCCCACATTACGGCGTAAGCGTTTTTGTAGTTTATTTAGGTTGTAGGTGTGTTTTTTGTCTTGTTCGGTTGTCATAAAAATATCCGTTAAAATGAATGTGCGTATGGTACGGATTGCCTTGATAAATTTCAATAAAAAATTAAAAATTTACACCGCACTTTTTTGTGACGATCAAGAACTTACAATATAAAGAAAGATCCTGTATAATCCCACCTAATTTTATATTGATTTCCTATGTAGTTAGGACAAAGTTGTGAGAAATTTTAATGTCTGAAACATCACAAACTATCCCCGAACTGGTGTCGTGGGCGAGAGAGCGAGAGTTTTCGCTGTCGCTCAACACCGAACGGCTAGCGTTTTTACTTGCCATTGCACTTTATAATAACGAACGTTTTGACGGCGAGATGCAAGAATCTGATCTGGTGGATATTTTCCGTCAAGTGTCAGCTGAATTTGATTATTCTGAGAGTGTCGTCACCCGAGCCAACAATGCCATTAATGATTTGGTGAAACAGCGGTTTTTAAACCGTTTTAGTAGTGATTTCACCGAAGGACTTTCCATTTACCGCTTGACCCCGTTGGGTGTGGGCGTGTCTGATTATTATATTCGTCAACGTGAATTTTCCGCCCTACGATTATCCGTGCAGCTTGCCATTGTGGCAGATGAAATTCAGCGTGCATCGGAATCAGCGGAAGAAGGTGTGCGGAAAAACGAAGACGCATATTTTTGGCGGCGAAATGTGTTTGCACCGCTTAAATATTCCGTGGCGGAGATTTTTGATAGCATTGATTTATCACAACGCATTATGGACGAAAATCAGCAGGGTATTAAGCAAGAGATCGCTGATTTGTTAAGCAAAGATTGGCAAGCGGCGATTGCCAGCTGTGAACGGTTGTTAGATGAAACATCGGGCAATTTGCGAGAATTGCAAGACACGCTCAATGCCGCAGGCGACAAGCTACAAGCCCAATTATTGCGGATTCAAGACTGTATTATCGGGAATAGCACGCTGTATTTTATTGACCAGTTGATTGTAGATTTGCAGGCAAAACTTGACCGCATTATCAGCTGGGGACAGCAAGCCATTGATTTGTGGATCGGCTACGATCGACACGTGCATAAATTTATTCGTACCGCCATTGATATGGATAAAAATCGGGTGTTTAGCCAACGATTACGCCATTCCATTCATCATTATTTTGATGCCCCTTGGTATTTATGGACGGCTCAAGCGGAACGCTTGATTGATTTGCGTGATGAAGAATTGCTGTTGCGAGATGAAGATGCACTTGGTGAATTGCCAGATGAATTGCAGTATGAACAGCTTTCCGACTTGCACGATCAAATTGTTGAGACGATGCAAGCCTTGCTCATCGCCCAACGTGAACACAATCAACCGATTGATTTAAGCCTTGTGTTAAAACAACAGCTTGAACATTATCCGCTTTCTCGCCATTTTGACGTGGCACGCATTATCGTGGATCAAGCGGTGCGATTAGGTTTAGCCAGTCAAGATCTCTCGGGCATTTATTCCCCGTGGCAACCGATTAATAACGCTGGTGCAGAAGTGCAGGCGAATGTGATTGATGAATTTAAATAAGAAAGAGAAGACAAAATGACAGACCATCTTCAAGACGTGATTTCAACCAAATTGGCAGCCGCTATTGCCAATCCACTATTTCCTGCGGTGGATAGCCAGTTACGGGCAGGGCGGCATATTGGGCAAGAGTATTTAGATAATTATGCGTTTTTAGGCGATTTTCAGGCAGAATTAGACAGTTTTTATCGCCGTTATAATGTGGAGCTGATTCGTGCCCCCGAAGGGTTTTTCTATTTGCGTCCGAAAGCCACGACTTTGATTTCACGTTCCGTGTTGTCGGAGCTAGAAATGTTGGTAGGGAAAGTGCTGTGTTATCTGTATTTAAGCCCTGAACGGTTGGCTCAACAGGGGATTTTTTCGGTGCAAGAAGTGTATGATGAGTTGCTCAATTTGGCGGATGAAGCGAAATTGTTGAAAGCAATTAATTTGCGTGCCAGTGGGTCGGATTTGGATAAACAAAAGCTGGCGGAAAAAGTGCGAGCCGCCATTGGGCGGTTACGCCGTTTGGGAATGTTGCATACGGTGGGCGAGCAGAATAGCGGTAAGTTTACCATTTCCGAATCGGTGTTCCGTTTTGGGGCGGAAGTGCGGTCGGGGGATGATCCGCTGGAAGCCCAATTACGCTTGATTCGGGACGGTGAAGCGGCAACTCCGCAATCGTTGCAAGCGGAAAAAGCGGCGTTCAATCAAGAAACTGCGGTGGAAAATGACGAAGATTTTGATGATAGCCAAGATGAGAATGAAGAAGGGGCGGAATAATGGCAGAGTTTGAATTAGAACAAGATGATTTAAGCCAACAAGATGTGGTAGAAGAAATGCAGGAAGAAACAGAAGAAATTTTCACCGCCGTTTCGCCATTTCAACCGCAAGCAGGAGTAGAACGGGGCAAATTCCGCTCGCTGACATTGATTAACTGGAACGGTTTTTTTGCTCGCACCTTTGATTTAGATGAACTGGTGACCACGCTGTCGGGCGGTAACGGAGCAGGGAAATCTACGACAATGGCAGGCTTTGTGACGGCGTTGATTCCTGATTTGACCTTGTTGCATTTCCGTAATACCACCGAAGCGGGGGCGAGTGGCGGATCCCGTGATAAAGGGTTGCACGGCAAACTTCGCCCTGGGGTGTGTTATGCCGTGTTGGATACCTTTAATTCACGTCATCAACGCACCTTGGTAGGGGCAAGATTGCAGCAAATTGCAGGACGTGATAAGAAAGTGGATATTAAAACCTTTAGTTTGCAAGGGGTAGAATTATCCGTTAATCCAACGTCCATTTTCACCGAAGTGGTCAATGATCGCCAAGCCAAAGTATTGAATTTAAACGAACTTAAAGACAAGATTGACGATATTGGCGGACAATTCAAGCAATATCATTCCATCGCCGATTATCACGCAATGATGTTTGATTTGGGGATTATTCCAAAACGTCTGCGTTCATCTAGCGACCGTGCGAAATTCTATAAACTGATTGAAGCGTCCCTGTACGGGGGAATTTCCAGTGCCATCACCAAATCCTTGCGTGATTATTTATTGCCAGAAAATCTCGGCGTTCGCAAGGCGTTCCAAGATATGGAATCGGCGTTGCGGGAAAACCGTATGACCTTGGAAGCCATTAAGCTGACCCAAGCGGATCGGGATCTATTTAAGCATTTGATTACCGAAACCACCAATTATGTGGCATCGGATTATATGCGTAACGCCAATGAGCGGCAGGGCAATATTGAAAATGCCTTGAAGTTCCGCCGTGAGTGGTATCAAGCCAAGTCGGAACAGGCATTGTCGCAACATCGTTTAATTGATTTAAGCCGTGAAGCTCAGGAATTAGCCGAAAGCGAAAAAGGGCTGGAAGTGGATCACCAAAGTGCGGCGGATCATTTAAATTTGGTGCTCAATGCGTTACGTCATCAAGAAAAAATTGAGCGTTATCAAGACGATATTGGTGGCTTAACGGAACGTCTTGAAGAACAAAAAATGGTGGTGGAAACGAGCCAAGAACAGCTAGAAGAAAGCCAAGCCCAATTTGAGCAATTAGAAAGCGAAGTGGATCAAATTCGCAGCCAGCTTGCTGATTATCAACAAGCATTAGATGCTCAACAAACTCGAGCGTTGCAATATCAACAAGCCATTGCGGCGTTAGAAAAAGCCAAACAGCTCTGCGGATTGGCAGATTTGAGCGTGAAAAATGTGGACGATTATCAGCAAGAATTTGCCGCTCAAGGGGACATTCTGACCGAAAAAGTGTTAGAGCTTGAGCATAAAATGTCCATTTCCGAAGCCGCAAAATCGCAATTTGATAAAGCCTATCAGTTGGTGTGCAAAATTGCAGGGGACGTGCCAAGAAGTGCGGCGTGGGAATCGGCGAAAGAGCTTTTGCGTGAATATCCAACCCAAAAACTCAATGCCACCCAAACCCCACAATTACGAGCAAAATTGCACGAATTGGAACAGCGTTTTGCCCAGCAACAAAGTGCGGTGCGTTTATTAAAAGATTTTAATCAACGTGCCAACACACAGTTGGAAACCGCTGATGAACTGGAAGAATTTTATACGGAACAAGAAGCCCTGATTGAAGATTTGGGGGTGGAGCTTTCCGAACAAGTGGAAAACCGTTCTACCTTACGTCAAAAACGAGAGCAGTTAAATCAAGCCTATCAAGAACATTCGCAAAAAGCCCCAGCGTGGTTACTGGCTCAAGCCGAACTTGAACGATTAACCGAACAATCAGGCGAGCAGTTTGGTGACAGCCAAGATGTGATGAATTATATGCAATCGTTGTTGGTGAAAGAACGTGAGTTGACATTGCAACGTGACGATCTCGCTCAAAAACGTCAACAGTTAGAAACACAGATTTCACGTTTAAGCCAACCTGATGGCTCAGAAGATGCGCGTTTGAATGTGTTGGCAGAGCGTTTTGGCGGCGTGTTGTTGTCCGAACTTTACGATGATGTGCCGATAGAAGATGCACCGTATTTCTCCGCCCTTTATGGTCCTGCTCGCCACGCCATTGTGGTGCGTGATTTGGCCCAAGTTAAAGCCCAACTTGCCAATTTAGACGATTGCCCTGATGATTTGTATTTAATTGAAGGTGATCCAAGTGCCTTTGATGATAGCGTGTTGTCCGCCAATGAGTTGGAACACGGCGTGGTGGTGCAAGTGTCAGATAGGGAAGTGCGTTATTCCAAATTCCCTGAAATTCCATTGTTCGGGCGTGCGGCTCGGGAAAAACACTTAGCGGAATTGGAAATTGAGCGTGACAATGTCACAGAAAAATATGCCGAAGCCGCTTTTGATGTACAAAAATGCCAACGCTTACACCAACAATTTAGCCAATTTGTCGGCTTGCATTTAGCCTTGGCGTTCTTACCAAACCCTGAAGAAAGCCTGCGAGCCATTAATACGGAACGCAATGAAATTGAGCGAGAATTAACCGCACTTTCCACTGGCGAACAGCAAGCACGCTTGAAATTAGATCAAGCCAAAGAAAAAATGCAGTTGCTCAATCGGATTATTCCACAATTAGCCGTGATTGCTGATGAAAGCCTGCAAGACCGCATTGAAGAATGTCGGGAGCAATTAGATAATCTTGAGCAAGATGAATTGTTTATCCGCCATCACGGCGTGACATTGTCACAATTAGAACCGATTGCGAACAGCTTGCAAAGCGACCCTGAAAATTACGAACGCTTGAAAGATGACTTGGCTCAAGCCGTGGCAATGCAAAAACAAGTGCAACAGAAAATTTTTGCGTTGGCGGACGTAGTGCAACGTAAAGCCCATTTTGCCTATGATGATGCCATTCAAACCGAAAGCAACAGTCTAAATGAGCAACTACGGTTGAAATTGGAACAGACCCAAGCAAGACGTGAGCAAAGCCGTGAACAGCTCCGTCAAAAACAAACGCAATTTGCTCAATATAATCAGGTGATGATTCAGTTGCAAAGTGCGTATAACAGTAAAAATGATTTGCTGAAAGAATTATTGGCGGAAGTGAGTGATCTCGGTGTACGAGCCGATCTCGGGGCAGAAGAGCGTGCGAGAGTGCGGAAAGATGAATTATATCAACAACTTTCCACCAACCGCCAACGCCGTTCTTATGTGGAAAAACAACTCACCTTGATTGAAAGCGATGCAGAAAATTTAACTCGCCGTATTCGCAAAGCAGAGCGAGATTATAAACAGCAACGTGAAATCGTGGTCGCCGCCAAAGCCAGTTGGTGCGTGGTATTACGGTTATCTCGCAACAGCGATGTGGAAAAACGACTACACCGCCGTGAGCTTGCCTATTTATCCGCAGACGATTTGCGTTCAATGTCGGATAAAGCCCTTGGGGCATTACGCCAAGCGGTGGCAGACAATGAATATCTGCGTGACAGCCTGCGTTTGTCGGAAGATAACCGCAAACCTGAAAACAAAGTGCGGTTCTTTATTGCGGTGTATCAACATTTGCGTGAGCGGATTCGCCAAGATATTATCAAAACCGACGACCCAATTGATGCCATTGAACAAATGGAAATTGAGCTTAACCGCTTAACGGACGAACTCACAGGGCGTGAGCAAAAATTGGCGATCAGCAGCGAATCGGTAGCGAACATTATGCGAAAAACCATTCAACGTGAACAAAATCGTATTCGTCAGCTCAACCAAGGATTACAAAATATTTCCTTTGGACAAGTGAAATCCGTGCGGTTGGTGGTGAATATCCGTGATACCCACGCTATGCTGTTAGATGCCTTATCAGGCGAACAGCAGGAATACCAAGATTTATTTAGCGACAATCGCATCACTTTCTCAGAAGCGATGGCGAAACTCTATCAACGCATTAATCCGCATATTGATATGGGTAACCGTACCGCCCAAACCATCGGCGAAGAATTGCTCGATTACCGCAATTATTTGGATTTAGAAGTGGAAGTGTTCCGTGGTGCAGACGGCTGGTTGCGTGCCGAAAGTGGCGCATTATCAACAGGTGAAGCCATTGGTACGGGGATGTCTATCTTATTAATGGTGGTGCAAAGCTGGGAAGAAGAAAGCCGCCGTATTCGTGGCAAAGACATTGTGCCTTGCCGCTTGCTCTTCCTTGACGAAGCCGCACGACTTGACGGCAAATCCATTTCCACCTTGTTTGAATTATGCGAACGGTTAGATATGCAATTATTAATCGCCGCCCCTGAAAATATCAGCCCAGAAAAAGGCACGACCTATAAACTGGTGCGGAAAATTTCGGGGAATCAAGAACAGGTTCACGTTGTGGGATTAAGAGGTTTTGGACAATAATATAGGGGCGGATCAGGGTATCCGCCCGTTAACTAACAAATTTACTTTCTTTTATTATTATTTTATATAAGGAATTTTTATGCACTTTCTCATTCTAGCCATTCTTTGCAGTGTGTCGGTGTCTGTGTTATTTAAACTGTCAAAACGTTACAACGTCGCAACAGATCAAATGGTCGCCTTTGGTTATGTGGTCGCATTATCACTCAGCTATTTCTTATTATCCCCTGATTTCAAAGGGTTAGGCTTTACGGAATTTGTGTTAGAAAGCGAGTCTAAACCGATTTTCTTAACCCTTGGCGTGTTGTTGCCTGTGGGCTTTATTGTGATGTCGAAAGCGGTGGAACACGGGGGGATTGTGCGTACCGATGCGGCACAACGTTTAGCCTTGTTCTTGCAAATTATCGCTGCGGTAGTGATTTTCGGCGAAGCCATTACGGAAATGAAAACCTACGGCGTGATTGTGGCATTCTTCGCCTTGTTTGGCTTATTGTATAAACCAGCTGGCAGTATGGGCAATGCGAAAATTGCTGCGTTGGCATTAGCTGGTGTATGGTTGATTTGGGGGAGTACGGGGATTTTATTTAAGAAAATTGCGTTGCAAGGCGGTGCATTTCCAGCCACCTTATTCATTTCGTTCGCCTGTGCAATGGTAATTATGTTTACTTATTTATTGATTAAACGTACCCAATGGACGGCACCGAGTTTGCTTGCAGGTATCCTGCTTGGTGCGTTAAATTTCGGCAATATCCTGTTTTATATTTACGCCCACCAATTCTACAAAGCCAACCCAACCATCGTATTTGCTACGATGGACGTGGGTGTGATTTGCTTAGGTACGATTATCGGGGCATTCGCCTTTAAAGAACGGATTAGCAAAATTAATATCGCTGGGATTATCTTAGGCGTGATTGCGATTTTGTTATTAAGATTATAAGGTTATGAACGAATTTAGCTATTTTTTCTACGATTACGAAAGTTTCGGTATCAGCCCGAGCGAAGACCGTCCAGCGCAATTTGCTGGCATTCGAACGGACAGCGATTTTAATATTATTGACGATCCTGTGATGTTGTATTGCAAGCAAACCAATGATTATTTACCGAGTCCCGAAGCGGTGTTGGTAACGGGCATTACGCCACAAGAATGTAATGAGAAAGGCTTAAGCGAACCCGAATTTGCGGCAAAAATTTTAGCGGAATTTAACCAGCCCAATACTTGTATTATCGGCTATAACAATATTCGTTATGATGACGAAATGACCCGTTATACCTTTTATCGTAACTTTATTGACCCGTACGAGTACAGTTGGAAAAACGGTAATTCTCGTTGGGATTTGCTGGATTTGGTGCGTGCATGCTATGCGTTACGACCCGATGGCATTGAATGGGCATACGATGAAGACGGCGTGCCGAGTTTCCGCTTGGAAAAATTGACCGTTGCCAATGGCATTGAACATAGCAACGCCCACGATGCGATGGCGGATGTGTATGCCACCATTGCGATGGCAAAATTGATTAAGCAAAAACAGCCGAAATTTTTTCAATTTTTCTTTGATTATCGGGGCAAAAAAGCCCTTGAAAGTTTAGTCAATATGGCGGAAATGACCCCACTGGTTCACGTTTCGGGAATGCTGGGCAATTATCGGGGCAACTGCACTTGGATTGCCCCCTTGGCGTGGCATCCCATTAATCAAAATGCGTTAATTGTCTGCGATCTCGCACAGAATATCGATGATTTACTGACGAAATCCGCCGATGAATTACGAAAAAATCTCTATACCAAGAAATCCGAGCTAGAAGCTCAGGGTATTTTGCCTGTGCCACTTAAATTGGTACATCTCAATAAATGTCCCATTTTAGCCCCTGCCAAAGTATTATTGCCTGAGAACGCAGAGCGATTAGGCATTGATCGCCCATTCTGCTTGGCAAATCTACAAAAACTGCGTCAATCTACGGAAGTGCGGTCAAAAGTAGAAGAGATTTTTGCACAAGAACGGATATTTGAACCCAGTGAAAATGTTGAAACCCAATTATACAGCGGTTTCTTTAGCCCGAATGATCGCAATAATCAGAATATTCTGCGAACCTTGTCGCCTGAACAGCTGGCAAATCACGGCTTAACCTTTGAAGATAACAGGGTAGAGAAGTTACTATTCCATTATCGTGCTAGACATTATTTCAAAACTTTAAATCGAACAGAGCAGTTACAATGGGAACGCTACCGCCGCCGTAAATTAGAAAAAAGTGCGGTGGATTTTGAGCAAAGAATGCAAAGTCTGATAGATGAATATAGTAATGATGAAGAAAAATTGCAGTTATTACATTCGGTTTATGAGTATGCATCAAAATTGCTGTGATTTTTTATGACATCGTAACAAAATAAACAAGAATAAAACAAAAACGCTTCATGTATTTATGTACATAAGCGTTTTTTTATATTTAGCTCATGTCATAAGTATTATTTTATTAAACAGCATCTACATAGATAAATTTTGTAACTAGAATCTCAACAAAGATTTCTCAGATCTAGAATCTCAACAAAGATTTCTCAGATTTTGCATAGCATTGCCTAAGGAATTGTCTTTCTTGACTAGTGCTTTTTATTATTTGTTGTTAATAATTTCATAAAATCCTACGTTACATAACCATTTTACCCCTTAATTTGTCTTGCTTAACTGTTGCATAGTGATTGTTGATAACTCTGTGATTTATTTAATTCGTAGTATCTGCTAACCTGATAACAGATTTCGCATAATGTATATTATGTTAAATTAAAAGAATAAAAAGTCACAATTATACCTACTCTAGTTCTAGTTTGGATTTATTTAGATATGAAGGAAAGTTATATTGATAACGCTACGTAAAATCTGAAAACGAATGAATATAATTCTCGTCAGATTTTTTACTGGACTACCATATCGTAAAATTTAGGTTAATTAGCTGAATCTGAACATGAACATAATAGAATTGATTATGTTAGAATAACGAACGATAAAATAATTAAGAAATCCCTTTACTTAAGATAGGAGTTCAATCAAAATGCCTAACCAACCAACCAACCAACCAACCAACCAACAATCGAATACTATAAATAACAGTACTACTCGTCCCATCTCTTTTATTCTTGCATCAACCCACACTGGAACGATGATCTTAAATCGACAGGATTATACGTCTAATGCAAACGGAGAATATTTTGGTGTGGGTTATCAATATTTGACTACATCGGAATTTGATCAGCATGAGATTAATCTCGCATTGCAATTATTACGTTTACGTCGTCAATATTATGGTGATGGTGTTCAAGCATTAGATTGCGGTGCAAATATCGGGGCGCATTCTATTGCTTGGGGAAATGAAATGACACATTGGGGAAATGTATTATCTTTTGAAGCTCAGGAACGAATTTATTATGCCTTAGCCGGTAATATCGCGATTAATAATTGCTTTAATGTCAGAGCATTAAATGTCGCATTAGGTGATGATAGCCAAGAGAAATTCTTATTTATTCCTAAATTGGATTACAATCAACACGCTTCTTTCGGTAGTTTTGAATTAAAACAATTAGCCCGTTCTGAATTTATCGGTCAGTATATTGATTATCAACATGCAGAAAAAATTAAAGTCCCTTTATTATCCTTAGACAGTTTAGAATTACAACGATTGGATTTTATTAAAATGGATGTAGAAGGCATGGAAGAAGAAGTGTTAAAAAGTGGTTTAAATTTAATTAAACAATTTAAGCCGATTATGTTGGTAGAAATTCTAAAAACGGGTTTAGAACCCATCAGTAATCTCTTGATTCCATTAGGCTATCGTATTTTTTCGCAAGGTATTAATATATTAGCTGTACATGAAGAAGATCCGGTGTTAAAGCATATTACAGTGAACTCCAAATAAAAAACTGCGGTCAAAAAATATTGATTTTTTTGACCGCGATTCTATTTTACAATCTACACTATTCTATTGTCATTAATGTGACGATGTCACTATTGAATTCTATTTAGTTATAAGTTATGCCAAAATTGTAATAACGTTATTTTTAGTATTCTGGTATCATTACTCCCCTATTTTTCTATTTTCATTTATAAGGAATTAAATAAAATGCTTATTGTTATTTTTGTTGCGTTTTTAGCTATACTTTATGGTTTAAATGTACTGTATCGTAAAAATCAAAAATTAGGTTTAACGGTGCTTGTAGCGTTAGTTTTAGGTTTATTATTTGGAACTACGCTACAAACCTTTGCAGAAAAATCATTAATTGATACTGCACTTGATTGGATTAATTTAGTCGGCAATGGTTATGTACGATTATTACAAATGATTGTGATGCCATTAGTCTTTGTTTCCATTCTTTCAGCTATTACTAAATTAAATCAAGCAAGCTCGTTAGGTAAAATCAGTTTTAGCGTACTTGGTGTCTTATTAGTAACCACCGCTATTGCCGCCGCTATCGGTATTGCAATGACCTATATTTTTGATTTATCCGCAGATGGTTTAATTGCAGGTGAACGTGAATTAGCGGCTCAAGCTAAAGTTGATGGACGCGTAGATCAAGTTAGTCATTTGAGTGTACCGACTATGCTACTCTCTTTTATTCCGAAAAATCCGTTTGCAGAACTCACTGGCGCTAATCCTACATCTATTATTAGTGTCGTTATCTTCTCTGCTTTATTAGGGATTGCAACATTGAGTTTACGCAAAGAAAACGAAGAATTAGGTAATCGTATTGCTCAAGGTGTTGATACACTAAATCAATTAGTCATGCGCTTAGTTCGTTTTGTGATTCGCTTAACACCTTATGGCGTTTTTGCCTTAATGATTAAAATGGCATCTACATCTAAATGGGAAGATATTGTAAATTTAGGTAGCTTTATTGTCGCATCTTATTTGGCAATTTTATTAATGTTTATTGTACACGGTGTAATACTTGCTTTTTCTGGTATTAATCCGTTTAACTATTTTAAAAATGTGTTACCTGTATTGAGTTTTGCATTTACTTCCCGTTCAAGTGCTGCATCTATCCCACTTAATATTGAAACCCAAATAGACAAATTGGGTAATAAAAGTGTGATTGCAAATTTCTCTGCAACCTTTGGTGCTACTATTGGGCAAAATGGTTGTGCTGGAATTTACCCCGCAATGTTAGCTGTCATGGTCGCTCCAACTGTAGGAGTTGACCCTTTTACCTTACAATATATTCTGAGCTTAATTTTAGTGGTTGCCATTTCTTCCTTTGGTATTGCCGGTGTCGGTGGTGGCGCAACTTTTGCTGCAATCGTGGTATTATCTAGCTTAAATCTACCGTTGGCATTAGTCGGTTTGTTAATTTCTATTGAACCATTAATTGATATGGGACGTACTGCACTAAATGTGAATGGTGCTATGCTGGCGGGTACATTAACGAATAAATGGTTAAAATAACAGATAGTTAATTAAACAATTAACAAAAAGTGCGATGAATTCTTAAAATTTTCATCGCACTTTTTGTATTTACATCTAAATTAAAATATTTCCTTGATTCTCATCTCGAACTTGATATCCTAGTTTCTTAAATAAATCAATAAGCTCTAAAAGAAATGGCACTTCTAAGTAATGAGAAACGCTATTCATTACTTTTCTAGTCAAGGTAATTTCATTTAATCCAGTTAATTTGAATAGACCAAATAAATGAACTCCGAAGATATTTTTTAACGGAATATCAAGTATTGAAGATAATGGAAGAGATTCTATCGAAAAATAGGTCGCCGTATAAATATCGGCAAATTTAATCCCTTCATTTTCTAATCTTTCACGATTCACACCCGTTAAGAACACATCTTCATTGTGAGTGTTAAGTCCCCAAGAAAGGGATAATTCATTACTTTCTACGGAAAAAGTTGGGGGATGTATGCTCATTGGAACAGCATTATGGCTAGGTAATTCCAATAATCGTTTACTTCTTAATGAAAAACCGCCATTGAGTAATTGTTGAAAGCCTGCTGGAGGATTCCGATGATTCTCACACCAATATTCCCAATTTCCCGTTCTAATAATATTGGGTTCATATTTTACAAGAATTGGAACTACCGCTCCAATAAAATCAAAGTGGAAAAAATTATCTTGCCAATTTTTTCCATTTAATACCCAACCATCATCTTGAACCGTCAAACAATATTCGGTTTTAATGATCTCTTTTAACGCGTATAAAATATAAAGATTATATTCCAAATAACTAAATGATTTACAACCAATATGTTGAATATAGTCTGGTAAATGCTCAGGTTTATTAGGACTAACAAGAATAACTTTTGGTTGTTCGCCAAGTTCTATATAACTACGTTGCAAAGCATACATTGAACCTAATGTATAATCTTCATTCCCTGTAATACTCACCAAGGTAATATCAGAAAAATTCATTCAATAATCCTTAAATTATAAATAAAAACGCGGTGAAAATTCACCGCATTTTCTACATTACCACACTCTCAATTACGCCGATTTTAATGGCTTAATTTTCCAGATTCTTTCTGCATATTCTGCAATGGTACGGTCAGATGAGAAGAAACTCATGTTAACAATATTTTGTAACGCGCTGTTTACCCAGGCTTCTTGATCTTTGTATTTTTCATCCACCGTTTTTTGAGCTTCTACATAGCTACGGAAATCCGCAAAGGCTTGATAATAATCGTGGTATCTCAAACCATTTAATAATAAGTCTTGATAACGATTAGGATCATTTGGTGAGAAATGACCTGAGCTGATTTGGTCAATCACACTACGTAATTGTTGATCTGATTGATAAATATCAAATGGACGATAACCTTGACGGCGTAGTTCTTCTACTTGCTCAACGGTGTTACCAAAGATAAAGATATTATCTTTGCCGACATTTTGTAGAATTTCGACATTTGCACCGTCTAGCGTCCCTAATGTCAAAGCACCGTTTAGGGCAAATTTCATATTACTTGTACCAGATGCTTCGGTACCGGCTAATGAAATTTGTTCAGAAATATCTGCCGCCGGAATAATGATTTGTGCAAGGCTTACGCTGTAATTTGGTATAAAGACTACTTTTAAACGACCTTGTAAACGTTCATCATTATTAATGACGTTGGCAATATCATTAATTAAATTAATAGTTTGTTTAGCTACGTAATAAGCTGACGCGGCTTTACCGGCAAGGATAAATACGCGTGGTGTCCAGTCTTTTTCTGGATTTGCTAACATTTCATTGTAACGTGCAACAATATGTAAAACATTCAAACTTTGGCGTTTGTATTCGTGAATACGTTTAACTTGTACATCAAATAAGGCATCTGGATTTAACTCTACGCCTAATTCTTTTTTCACATAATCTGCTAAGCGAACTTTGTTCGCACGTTTAATCGCTGGAATGGCTTTTTTCAATTCAGGATCTTGAATATGTTTTTTCAACAATTCAAGCTGACTTAAATCACGACGCCATTCGGTACCGATATATTTATCAAATAATGCAGATAAATCAGGGTTTGCCACTGCGATCCAACGACGTGGTGTAATACCATTTGTCACATTCGTAAAGCGTTCTGGATAAATACGAGCAAAATCGGCAAAGGTAGATGTTACCATTAAATCAGAATGAATTGCTGCTACCCCATTCACTTTGTGTGAGCCAACCACGGATAACCAGCCCATGCGTACTTTACGTACATCACCTTCTTCCACTAAAGACACACGGCGGATAAATTCTTCATCTGTGGTCACATTATTTCTCACGTACTCTAAGAAATAATCGTTGATTTCGAAAATCATTTGTAAATGACGAGGTAAAATTTTCGCCATCATTTCTACTGGCCAAGTTTCTAAGGCTTCTGACATTAAGGTATGGCAAGTATAAGAGAAAATACGGCAACTCATTTCCCAGGCTTTTTCCCAAGTGTAACCATTTTCATCCACTAAAATACGCATTAATTCTGGAATTGCTAAGGCTGGGTGGGTGTCATTTAAGTGAATTGCGACATGATCAGCAAGATTTTCAATGGTACCGTGAATACGTACATGACGGCGGATAATATCTTGCAATGACGCAGACACTAAGAAATATTCTTGGCGTAAACGCAATTCTTTCCCTGCGGTAGTAGAATCATCTGGATAAAGCACACGAGAGACGTTTTCAATGGATGAACGTTCTTCAATCGCACCAAAATAATCCCCTTTGTTAAATTCTGCCAAATTAAAGGTATCACTGGCATTAGCAGACCACAAACGTAATGTGGTGGCACTGTCATTGTCATAACCAGGGATCATTTGGTCATAAGCAAGTGCGGTGATTTCTTCAGAATTATTCCATACACATTTTTTACCTTCAAAATAAATATGGCCACCAAAGCGAATATTAAAACGTTTGGATGGGCGAATAAATTCCCAAGAAGACCCTTTTTCCAACCAAGCATCCGGTTTTTCAACTTGATGTCCGTCTTCGATATGTTGTTGGAACATACCATATTCATAACGAATACCGTAGCCCATACTTGGAATAGCCAATGTGGCTAATGAATCCATAAAACAAGCGGCTAAACGGCCTAAACCACCGTTCCCTAAACCAGGGTCAACTTCTTTTTCTAATACATCTTCTAAATCGACATTTAATTCTGCAAGTGCTTTACTCACAGTTGTGTAAACGCCCTCAGCTAACATGGCGTTAGATAAAGTACGTCCGATTAAGAATTCCATTGATAGGTAATAAACTCGGCGAGTATCTTTCGCTCTTGATTGCTTCGCAGTAGAAATCCATCCTTCGGTAACTAAGTCGCGAACAGCAAATAAAGTAGCGTTTAACCAGTCGCGTTGACTGGCTTCTTCTGGTGAACGACCAATGAGATAAACTAATTTATAGACAATAGCTTTTTTTAAAGATTCTACGTCATTAGATGGACGTGCATAATTTTGCATTTCTTGCATAGAAATAATCCTTAGGTAAATAAATAAAAAGTGCGGTATTTTAACCGCACTTTGGTGACTTTTACAACTAAATTCTGTTATAAAGTGCCAGATAACTACGAGCTGCTAATGCCCAACTGAAATCTTGAGACATTGCATTAGCTCTTACATTAACCCATAAACGTTGTTTTTGCCATAATGCAAAGGCATTATTTAAAGCATAACGTAAGCCTTGTGGATCAGCATGTTCAAACACAAAACCTGTGGCGATCCCCGCTTTGATGTTTTCGCTGGTACTATCCACCACGGTATCGGCTAATCCACCAGTGGCTCGAACTAAAGGTAATGTGCCATATTTTAAACCATATAATTGAGTTAAGCCACAAGGTTCGAAACGGCTTGGCACTAAGATGACATCACCACCTGCAACCATTAAGTGAGATAAGGCTTCATCATAACCAATTTTAACCGCCACATTTTGCGGATAATATTGAGTTAGTCCCCATAATCCTTGTTCAAAGTGCTGTGCTCCGGAACCCAATACAATCAGTTGTCCACCTTGTTTAACGATTTCATCAGTAGTTTCAAGTAATAAATCCACGCCTTTTTGTTCGGTTAAACGAGTAATCATGACAAAAACTGGCACATCAGGATTTAACGGTAAATTGAAATGAGCCTGTAATTGTTCCTTATTCTTTTTCTTACCCGCCATAAATTTTAATTTATAGTGATCGGTAATATAAGGATCGTTATTTGGATGCCATATTTTCTCATCTACGCCATTTAAAATACCATGTAAACGACCTTGATATTCTAAGGTACCAAGCAAACCTTGCAAACCATAAGCAAATTCAGGTCGAGTAATTTCTTTGGCATAGGTTGGACTCACGGCAGTAACCGCATCAGAATAATATAAGCCCGCTTTCAAATAAGAAATTTCGCCATATAACTCTAAGCCATCCACATGGAACATGCCGGCAGGTAACCCAATTTCATATAAGTGACGATAATCAAATCGGCCTTGATAAGCTAAGTTATGAATGGTAAATACAGATTTAGCCGGTTTACCTTTGTTATACAAATATGCACTGGTTAACCCTGCGTGCCAGTCGTGGGAATGCACAACTTCAGCGTGCCACCAATTGTCTAAGCCGGTCGCCAATTCTGCCCCCACCCAACCTAATAAGGCAAAGCGTTTATAGTTATCGGTATAATCCTGATACCATTGATCATGATAGGGATTTCCGGGACGATCATATAGATGAGGTGCGTCAATAATATAAACACCTACACCATTATATTCGCCGTAACGTAATAAAATATGACCGGCAAAATTGAAAAACTCTGCGACTACATAGGTTTCAGGAATGCCTGCAAAAATGGCCGGATAACCCGGTAATAACACCCGAGCATCAATGCCTTCTTCTTTTTGTGCAAAAGGCAATGCGCCCATGACATCGGCTAATCCACCGGTTTTGAGTAAAGGGTATAATTCAGAACAAACGTGTAATACTCTCATTTAATTTTATGCTTCCTTAATTTAGCCCTTGTCTTTCAGTCTTACAGACATTTTCCCCCGCAAGCAGGGGAAAATCAATTTTTAAGGGCTAGAAAATAATTAATCTAAATTTACGTCAGAACTAACGTCTTCACCATTTAGTTTTTTAATCATAGACTCAGTGACTAATACAACTTTTCCGGTGCTACTCACACGGAAACGTTTGCGATCTTCTTCAATATCAAGACCAATTTGTGTACCATCAGGGATCATCACATGACGATCAATAATACAATTTCTTAATACACAATTTTTACCAATCGTCACTTGCGGTAAAATAACACAATGATCGACACTTGAATTCTCTTTAATTTTGACGCGGTCAAATAATACAGAATAACTAATACTTGCATCTGTAATCATACAACCACCCGAAATTAACGAGTTATCTACCGGTTTAACATGCGGATTGTTATAGAAGAATTTTGACGGATAAGTTTGTACGGGATTACCACGAATCGGCCAACGTTGATCGTAAATATCTAATTGTGGTTTTTCTGATACCAAATCAATGTTAGATTGCCAGAAACTATCTAAAGTACCCACATCGCGCCAGTAAATTTCACCTTCGGTATTGCGTCCCATACAAGAACGGCTGAATGGATGAGCATACAACACGCCTTCTTCTAAGGATTTTGGTAAAATATCCTTACCAAAGTCGTGAGATGTATAAGGAGATTTCACTTCACGTCTTAATACGTCATACAAATAATCCGCATCAAATACATAAATACCCATCGATGCTAAAGAGGTGTCCGGTTTACCAATCATCGCCGGAGGATCTTTTGGTTTTTCAATAAAATCTTTGACTTTTAAGTTTTCATCAACTGCCATAACCCCGAATTCAGATGCTTCTGAACGTGGTACTTCAATACAACCTACAGTACATTTTGCACCACTGGTGACGTGGTCAAGTAACATTTGGCTATAATCTTGTTTATAAATATGGTCACCAGCAAGAATCAATACATATTTTGGTTGATAATGATTTTTCAAAATTTCCATATTTTGATATACCGCATCCGCTGTACCGCGATACCAAGTAGAATTATCAATTTGTTGACGAGCCGGTAACATATCAACGAATTCACCACGTTCTTGTGGTAAGAAAGACCAGCCTGTTTGCAAATGGCGTAACAAAGAATGTGCTGCATATTGTGTTACTACACCGATACGGTTTAATCCCGAGTTAATACAGTTTGATAAAGCGAAATCAATAATACGACGATTACCACCAAAATAAAGTGCTGGTTTGGCACGTTTATCCGTTAATTCGTGTAAACGAGAACCGCGTCCACCTGCCAAAATTAACACTAAAGTTTCTTTAACAAGTTCATATTTGTTAGGTACTGCTACTTTGCTACTCATAATTATTCTCCATAGATAAAATTGCGGGCTAATCGTTTCAGTTAAAAATAGGGACTATCTAATAATCTCTCTACACTATACCGAAAATAAAATTAATTTTCTGTGATAAAGTTCAAACTTTTGAAAAATTAATTAAAAAAATCACTTATTTTCGTTGCAAAATACAAAAATCTAAAGTCTCTACTAATAAAATTTGTCCTTTTAACAACTGGGTTTGATTAGAAACTATCATTTGCCATTTACCATCCGGCAAAATGAAATTTTGTAAATCATCTTTGGCATTGATTACCAACAACCATTGATCATCTAATAAAATTTGTATTGCTTTACTTGCGTAGTTTTGCCAGTTTTCTACTTGCAAATTATGCCCAGACTCATTAAGCCAATTCACATTCTGTGTATTCCACCATTGCCCATTGGTTAGGCTTTGAATTTTTTTACGTAATTGAATGGCTTGTTGTGTTGCTACAAATAAGTCTCGATCAAATATCGACCATTTCAACCAAGTAATCTGGTTATCCTGACAGTATGCATTATTATTGCCATATTGCGTATTACCAAATTCATCACCCGCTAATAACATTGGGGTACCATTTGATAGTAATAAAGTACGTAATAAAGCCACGCTGGTTAAAAAACGCTGTTTTTCTACTGTACTCTGGTCATTCTTCGGTAAACCATCCGTAGAACCTTCTATACCGTGGTTATAGCTGTAATTTTCATTTCGTCCGTCATGATTATTTTCACCATTTGCCCAATTATGTTTATAGTTATAACTAACCAAATCACGTAACGTAAAACCATCATGTGCGGTGATAAAATTCAAGGTTTTGTAGGGTAACTGATTCGCTTTACGGTATATATCACTTGAACCCGCCAATCGTTCTGCAAAAGCACCCAATGCGCCACTTTTCCACAACCAAAAACGCTTAATATCATCACGATAACGGTCATTCCATTCAGCAAAATAGCTTGGAAAATTTCCTACTTGATAACCTCCATCACCTAAATCCCAAGGCTCGCTAATCATTTTACACCGACTTAATATCGGATCGTTTTCAATAGCTTTAAATAATAAACCTTGCGGATTAAAATACGGTTGTTCTCTTCCCAAGCTAGACGCTAAATCAAAACGGAAACCGTCAACATGATATTCTTCTACCCAGTATTTTAAACAATCAAGCACCCATGCTCGTCCTTGTGGTGTAGATAAATTTAACGTATTGCCACAACCTGTCCAGTTTTCATAATAACCTTGATCATTATGGTAATAATAGGTTTGATCATCGATTCCACGTTGACTAAAGGTCGGAAAATGTTTTTCCCCTTCAGCAGTATGGTTAAATACCACATCCAGAATTACTTCAATACCGGCTTGGTGCAAGGCTTTCACCGCTTGCTTAAATTCATCTACGGGGTTATCTGTCGCTGCATAAGTGGTTTCTAAAGCAAACATGGCTAGCGGATTATAGCCCCAGTAATTACTTAATCTTTTTTCTTGTAAATGTGGTTCATTAACAAAAAAATTCACCGGTAATAATTCAACTGCAGTTATCCCCAAAGATTGCAAATAAGCAATACTTTTTGGATGCGCGAGACCTGCATAGGTGCCACGAATATGTGCTGGCAAATCTTCACGTAATTTAGTAAATCCTTTAACATGTAATTCATAAATAATGCTATTTTCCCACAGCGTTTGTAATGGTTTATCCCCTTGCCAATCAAAATCTGATGGCGTGGTTACCACCCCTTTGGGCGCCAATTTAGCATTATCGCGTCGATCATTTAATAAAAACCATGCTCTTTTATTTGCCGTTGATAAATCCGGTTTTCCTACAACCATTTTGGCATAAGGATCTAACATTAATTTGTTAGGGTTATTTAAGCTAATGCCATCTTTTGGATAAAGACGATAACCATATTGAGTACCGGCTTCAACATCAGCAATCCAACAATGCCAAATATCTTGTTCATTTTTTTTCATGGTAAAACGTTTTTCATTGTCTTCCGAATCAAATAAACATAATTCTATTTTGCTTGCTTGGCTGGAATATAGGGCAAAACTAACCCCTTGTTGATTATTGCGAATTTCAGTATTCGCCCCTAATAACGTGTTCATAATAATAATTTAAAATAATCCATTAATATAATGATAATACGCAGAAATGGAATGTTTGAATATTCCATTTCTGGTATTACATTTCCTATCTATTATTCTTTGATAGTTTTTTTAGTTTTGGGTTTAGCGACTTTCTTAGTGGCCTCAGTTTTCACTGTTGCTACTTTATCTTTTACTACTTTTGGTGCAGTTTTAGCTTTAACCGTTTTTTTCGTCGGCTCAGCATCTACTTCGGCTTTTTTGCTAGTGGCTTTTGTCACTTTTTTCGCTGCCGTTTTTGCTGTAGATTTCACCGCACTATTTTCAGTCACAACAGCTTCTTGCGTTACCACATCTGGTTTTACCGTATCTGATTTAACGGATTTTGTTCTTGTGGTTTTAGTTTTGGCTTTGGTCACTTTACTTTCTGTAGCTTCCGCTTTCACAGTATCTACTTTAGTTGCTTTCGCTTTAGTCACTTTAGCACTGCTCGCTTTGACTGTTTTTTTCACCACAGTTTCTGCTGTTTTAGTCCGTTTTACGGCTGTTTTTTTAGTCTTTTTTGTATTTTTTTTCCAACGAAAATAAATCGTTGCTAATGGTGGTACCACCACAGAAATAGATTGTGCTTTGCCATGGCTTTCAATTTCTTCCGTCGTGACTACACCAAAGTTACCGACATTTGAACCTTTATAATAAGCGGAATCTGTATTCAGAATTTCTTCATACTCTCCTTCTTCATTCACCCCGATACGATAGTTTTCACGCACTACGGGGGTAAAGTTACTCACCACCACAATACGCTCACCATTACTGTCACGGCGTTCGAAAGCAAAGATAGAATTTTGATAATCATCCACCACTAACCAGTCAAACCCTTCCGGTTTATTATCTAATTGATAAAGTGCAGTGTGATCTTTGTAAGTTTTATTCAAATCTTTGACTAATTGCAACACACCTTTGTGCCAGCCACCACCATGGAAATCATCCAGTAAGTACCAATCAAGGCTTTCTTGATAATTCCACTCACGACCTTGAGCAAATTCGTTACCCATAAACAGTAATTTTTTACCCGGATAACCCCACATATAGGCATAGTACGCACGCAAGTTAGCAAATTTTTGCCATGCATCTCCCGGCATTTTACCTAACAACGAAGATTTACCATGTACCACTTCATCATGTGACAATGGCAATAAGAAGTTCTCGCTGTATTGATAAACCATACCAAAGGTCATTTTATTGTGATGATATTGACGATAGATCGGATCCAGTTTCATATAAGAAAGTGTGTCATTCATCCAACCCATATTCCATTTAAAATGGAATCCTAAACCGTTATTTTCAGGCGGTAAAGTGACACCAGCAAAAGAGGTGGATTCTTCTGCAATACTGGTTGCCCCCGGCACTTCTGTACCTACAATTCGGTTAGTTTGACGTAAAAAATCAATCGCTTCTAAATTCTCACGACCACCGTATTGATTCGGAATCCACTCACCGTCTTTACGGCTATAATCACGATAAATCATCGAAGCTACCGCATCAACACGCAAACCATCCAGTCCAAAACGTTCTAACCAATATAACGCATTACCCGTCAAGAAATTTTTCACTTCGTTACGTCCATAGTTATAAATCAAGGTATTCCAGTCTTGATGATAACCTTCTTTTGGATCTGCATGCTCATATAACGCCGTACCATCAAAAGCGGCTAATCCATGGGTATCGCTCGGGAAATGCCCCGGAACCCAGTCTAAAATCACATTAATTCCCGCTTCATGTGCTTTAGCAATAAAACGTTTAAAGCCTTCTGGTGTACCAAAACGGCTGGTTGGCGCATATAAGCCTAAAGGTTGATAACCCCAAGAACCATCAAATGGATATTCGGAAATTGGTAATAATTCAATATGGGTAAACCCCATATCTTTTACATAAGGAATAAGTTCATCACCAAGCTGGTCATAGTCTAGCCAGAAATTATTTTCAAGGTTTCTACGCCATGAGCCTAAATGGACTTCATAAATAGAGATCGGTTGATCCACTTGATTAGCTTTGCGACGAGCATCCGTCATCTCCACAATTTCAGGTAAAGCACTGACTTGTGATGCAGTATCTGGGCGTAATTGTGCAGCAAAGGCATACGGGTCAGATTTTAAGCGAAGTTGATTATTGCTATCTAATAATTCAAATTTATATAATTGCCCTAAAGTGACTTTCGGAATAAATAATTCCCACACACCACTGTCGGCATGGAAACGCATTGGATGACGGCGACCATCCCAATAGTTAAAATCACCGACCACAGAAACCCGTTTTGCATTTGGAGCCCATAAACGGAAATTTACCCCTGTGACATTGTCACACTCAGTAAAGTGAGCGCCTAATACTTCATAAGGGCGTAAATGGGAACCTTCGGCTAATAACCAGTTATCTAATTCTTCGATCATCGGATGAAAACGGTAAGGGTCTTCAATAAATATTGCTTCATTGCCCCAATAGACTTTCAACTGATAATCAAAAAAATCTCGCGTATTGGGTGCAACACCGGTGAAGAAACCTCGTTCATCAATCAGATCCAACACCACTTCAACATTCTGTGTTGCTCGATTGATAACTTCAACACTGTTTGCATCCGGCATTAAAACACGAACTTCAATTCCCCTTTCCGTTTCATGCATACCTAACACCGAAAATGGATCAGCTTGCGTTCCATTAAAAAACGCATCTATCACTGATTGTTCTACTAATTTTTTCATAATGACTTCCTATTATGGTTAATTTCATTTAATAATGCCTGAATGCGTGGGTCACTAAATATTTGTTCTAGTGGCATAGCAAGTCTAATTCGCCAATTCAGGTACTCAGTTGATGTCCCTGGTAAGTTAAACGACACTTCTTGATCGATCAGATTTTCTAACTGTACACCAATCAATCGACTTTGACTACGTGCTAAATAACGATGAATCACAAAATTTAGATGATCGTGCATTGCCATGCTTAACGCATCGCCGTCATAATCATCGGGTAAATAGTGATCACGGTATAAACTATTTAATAAGGCTTGTTTGTCCTCTACTCGTTGCTGATACTTCTGTTGCAAGAAATCCCCTTGCAACACGCCTAATTGCTCAAATAATTCTAAATCCTTACAATGCCAAAAACTCCGTAAAGATGGCACATCATGAGTACCAATGGTGGCAAAGGCTTGAGTTGGGAAATTTTCAGCGGATGGAAATTCTCCATTCGCTTGTGAGAAATACAACACGAAATACGAATAAACTAAAAATTCATTTAATTTTGACCGCACTTCATCGGCGACAGTACCTAAATCCTCTCCCACAATCACACATTGATTGCGTTGGCTTTCAATGGCTAAAATAGCCATTAATTCCGCAAAAGGATAACGTACATAAACACCATCAACGGCAGTTTTATTTTCTGGAATAAACCACAAACGGAATAATCCCATCACATGATCGATTCTCAATACACCAAAATGTTGCATATTCGCTCGTAACATCTCAATAAAAGGTTGGAAACCACGTGCTTTTAAGACGGTTGGATTATAGGGCGGTAATCCCCAATTTTGTCCGACCGGACCTAAAGGATCGGGTGGCGCACCAATGCTTGCATTGACACAATAAAGTTCAGGATCCCCCCAAACATCCGCACTTCCCCGTGAGCTTTGTACGGCTAAATCACCATAGATACCTAATTGCAAACCGGCTTTCTGAGCAACAACTTTCACTTCTGCCAACTGTTGTTCCGTTAACCATTGCAACCACATATAAAACTCAATTTTGGTTTGGTATTTTTTTATTAAGGCTTTACGGTTTTTATCACTTAATTGTTGCCATTCTTTTCGCCAACCTAACCAACCGACATTTTTTTCATCCGCCTGCTGTGTTGGATGTTCAATCACATCTAACACATCAAATAACGCTTGATTTAACAGGTTATCTCCTTGTTGTTTAACAAAATCTAAAAAGGCTTGTCGGCGAGCAATAATTTTGGCGGTTTTACTACGCTGACTAAAGGCAAAAAGTTGCTCAAGTGCGGTAATTTTTAAACGAGAAACTGCTTGATAATCTACTTGCTGTTGTTGACGTAAATGCCCGACTTCATCTTGTTGTTGAGCAAACCAAGTTTGCACAGATTTGGCTAATTTATATTCAGGCAACCAATCTATCGCTAAATAAATCGGATTTAACCAACGACGAGATGTGGCACTATATGGACTCACCCAATCTGGTACGGCAATATACATTTTGTGTAATGGATTAATCCCGATAAAATCCGCACCAAATTGCACCGCATGTTGTACTAAATAAGTTAAATCGGCAAAATCACCAATCCCCCAGTTGCGTTCAGAACACAAACTATAAAGCTGAACATTAATCCCCCAGGCTTTTCGTTGATCTAATATTGGGGATTGAAAAGTGGTTTTTGGTTGTACCAATAAACGTATTTTACGTTGTTGCTTTTTATCGGAAAGGGTTAATTGATAATAACCACCCGGCAAAGCCGGTAAACTGATTTGTTGTTGGGATTGTTGTTCAAATAATATTTCATCTTGTTCGTTCGTTAAACGACAAGTGGTGGTAGAGAAGAAAAAAGAAGAAAAGGAATAATCTGTGGTTTGTTTTGCGTTTAGTACTAAAACATCATCAAAGTGATCATTAGACCAGCTATTTTCCGCTGATAAAAGTGCGGTAAAATAATCCAAGGTTTCTGCTGACGCTGTAATAAAATGCCCATCAATACTATAATGGGAAGGACAGATCCCTAATTTTTCAGCTTTCTGTTCAGTACAACGTTGTTGTTCCGTTAAATTCATAGGCGTACCTCAAGTTTCTGTCTCATTCTAACAAGGTCAATAATAAACTCAACAAATTTAATTCAATTTTGTGATCTTTATCATACTTAGTAAGATTTCACCTAATGGGTATGATTAAAAATCAAACAACAGCAAGCATTATAAGGCTGTTAATAGAAAATTCTCTTTTTTATGGCTATCTTACTTTTAAGTTTTCTAAACTTATTTATTTAATCAATAATATAATCAAACCAGTCAATGACATCCCTTTCATGGATACCATTTTTGATCATAACGCCAGCTAATTTAACTGAGTTGGAGTTATGGGAAATCAGTGGATGCCAGTCAAATAAAGGCTTGCCTTCGTATAATAAACGATACGCACAGGTACGAGGCAACCATTTAAAATCGGGTAAATTTTTCTTGGTCAGTTTGGTGCAATCATCTTCTAATATAAAACGATTACAATAATCGCCACATTTCCCTGTGTCCACATCTAACAAATTGCATGCAATACGAGTGTAATACAACCGCTCTTGTTTGCCGCGTCCTGTAATAAATTTACGATAACAGCATTTTCCACAGCCATCGCACAAAGCTTCCCATTCTGTTTCGGTCATTTCAGCAAGGGATTTTTGTTGCCAAAAAGGTATGTTATTTAGATTATCATTCATTTTATTTAGATAAAAAAGCGATCAAAAAAGAGTTAAATTTTTGACCGCACTTTTATTTTTAGATAGAAAATTAAGGATTTAAACCAAATGATTCACTACTTTTATCATATTTAATCCCTGAATGTGAACCCTCTGCACCATTAAAATAAATATCTTTCGGTTGCGAACAAGCGGTTAATACCAATGCAGTCAATACAATTAATACTAATTTTTTCATTTAAAATCCTTCTTTTAAACTCACAGTTAAATTAAATACTAAATGTTCAGCCGTGCTATCCTTGTTATCCGCACAATAATATCCCTCACGTTCAAATTGATAGGATTGCTCAGCTGTTACTTGTGCTAAACTCTTTTCCACAAACCCTTGTTTAATAACCAAAGAATTTGGGCTAATAGCTGCAATAATATCCTCTTCCGCTCCCGGGTTTGGCATATTAAATAAGCGTCCATATTGGCGAAATTCCGCAGGACAATTTTCTGTCGCAGACACCCAATGAATTACGCCTTTCACCTTACGCCCATCTACTGGATTTTTGCCTAAAGTGTCAGGATCATAAGAGCAATAAACACAGGTAATATTGCCGTCTGCATCTTTTTCTACTCGTTCCGCTTTAATTACATAAGCATTACGTAAACGTACTTCTTTACCTAATACTAAACGTTTATATTGTTTATTAGCTTCTTCACGGAAATCTGCTTGATCAATATAAAGCTCAGGGGTAAATGCTAATTGACGAGAACCGAGTTCTTCCCGATTAGGGTGATTAGGTGCGGTCAAAATTTCTGGATTTTTTAAATTTTCAATCACAATTTTTAACGGATTAATCACTGCCATAGCTCGTGGTGCATTGGTGTTTAAATCATCACGAATACAACTTTCTAACGCTGAAAATTCCACCACGTTATCTTGCTTTGTCACCCCAATACGGCGACAAAATTCACGTAAAGATGCTGGTGTATAACCACGACGGCGTAAACCTGAAATGGTCGGCATACGGGGATCATTCCAGCCATCTACCACTTTTTCTTCAACTAATTTCAGTAATTTACGTTTAGAAGTTAAGGTTCCTTCTAAATTTAAACGAGAAAATTCATATTGATGTGGCAACGGACGTGCAATAGAAATATGTTCTAACACCCAGTCGTATAAACGGCGATTATCTTGGAACTCTAACGTACACAATGAATGGGTAATGCGTTCAATGGCATCAGAAATACAATGGGTAAAATCGTACATCGGATAAATACACCATTTATCCCCTGTTTGATGATGGCTGGCAAATTTCACGCGATAAATCACTGGATCTCGCATCACCATAAACGGGGAACTCATATCAATTTTAGCACGTAAGCTCATTTTGCCCTCAGGAACTTCGCCGTTTTTCATTTTTTCAAATAATGCCAAATTTTCTTCAATCGGGCGATCACGATATGGGCTATTTTTCCCTGCTTCCGTTAATGTACCACGATATTCACGCATTTGTTCTGGTGAAAGCTCATCTACATAAGCTAATCCTTTTTCAATTAACTCAATGGCATAGCCATAAAGTTGATCAAAATAATCGGAAGCATAACGTGGTTCACCCTCCCAGTGAAAACCTAACCATTCCACATCTTGCTTAATACTATCCACATATTCCACATCTTCTTTGGTTGGGTTAGTATCATCAAAACGCAAATTACATTTACCTTGATAATCTTGAGCTATACCAAAATTTAAGCAAATAGATTTGGCATGACCGATATGCAAATAACCATTTGGTTCAGGCGGAAAACGGGTGTAAACATTGTTATGTTTACCACTTGCTAAATCTTCATCAATAATTTGGCGAATAAAATTGGTTGGGCGAATCTCGCCCGTTTCTTCAATTACAGTATTTTCTGTTGTCATATAGTAAAATTTAAGCTGTTAAAAATTAGGGTTATTCTACACGGTTTAAATAAAGATTACAAAGTCGATAAAAAGATAAAAAAGATAAAAATGCAACTTTTGCTTAAAATCATAATCTATTAAGCATGCTTAAGGATTTATTAAGATTTATCTTTTATACTTCCCCTAACTTTAGTTATTATTGGACAATATTATGAAAAAGAAGTTATTCATTGCAGCAATCATCTTAGCATTATGTGGCGGTTGTTGGTTTTATTTTAAAACAGATCAAGGTTCACAAATCACCTATTTAACCGAAACAGTGAACCGTGGTAATTTACAAAAATCAGTGATTGCCAGTGGGACAGTACGAAGTTATAACCGCGTCGAAGTGGGGGCGCAAGTATCTGGGAAAATTGAAAAAATTCATGTAACCTTAGGACAAGAAGTAAAAGAAGGTGATTTGATTGCAGAAATTGATTCAAAAACACAAGTCAATAGCCTAAATACTGCACAAGCGCAACTGGCTTCTTATCAGGCTCAATTAAAAGCGAAAAAAACTGCTTATGACGTGGCATTGTCAGCCTATAATCGTATGGCTAAATTATATAAACAAAATTCAGCTACGTTAGATGATTTAAATTCAGCTAAAAATACCCTATCCAGCGCGGAAGCGGATATTGAAACGGTACAAGCGTCTATTAAGCAATCGGAAATTGAAGTCAGTACCGCTCAAACTAACTTAGGTTATACTAAAATTGTATCACCATTAAATGGTACGGTGATTTCTATTCCCGTCTCCGTCGGACAAACCGTCAATGCGAATCAAACCACACCAACCATTGTGCAAGTGGCAGACTTAACCAAAATGCTAGTTAAACCTGAAATTTCCGAAGGGGACATTACTAAAGTAAAACAAGGTATGTCAATTGAGTTTACTACGCTATCGGATCCAAATACCAAATATCATGCTCAAATTAATTCGGTCGATCCAGCCATGACGACATTAACTGATAATGGCTATACAGAAGATGTAACAGATACCAACGCCGTTTATTATTATGCCAATGTGGTTGTAGATAATCCAGATGGTAAATTACGTATCGGCATGACAACGCAAAATACCATTACCATTGCAGATGTTAAGGATGCCTTATTAGTGCCAACCACTAGCCTACAAAAGAATGGTAATCAAGTTTATGTCAATGTATTAAATAATGATAAACAGGTAGAAAAACGAGAAGTTACTATCGGCCTAAATGATGATGTGAATACACAGATTTTATCCGGCTTAAATGAAGGTGAAAAAGTGATTACCTCTCAGGTAGCTGAAGGTGAAACCGTCGGTAATAGTAACCGTGGACCAAGATTGTTCTAAGGTTGCGATTATGAATATCATTGAAATCAAAGGCATTAACAAATTTTTTGGTGAAGGCGAAAACCGTACCCAAGTTTTAAAAGACATTGACTTAGACATTAAAAAAGGTGATTTTATTGCCATTATCGGACAATCGGGTTCAGGTAAATCGACCTTAATGAACATTATCGGTTGTTTAGACACGGCAACATCAGGATCTTATAAAATTGATCATCAGGAAGTTAGTCATCTTAATCGAGATCAACTTTCCGACTTGCGTCAGCAAAAATTTGGTTTTATTTTCCAGCGTTATAACCTACTTTCTACGCTAAGCGCGGTGGAAAATGTAGCACTTCCGGCCATTTATGCTGGCGTTAATCAACAAGCTCGTTTAGCTCGAGCTTCTAGTCTGTTAGAGAAATTAGGCTTAGGCGATAAATTAGAAAATAAACCGAGCCAACTTTCTGGTGGTCAACAACAACGGGTGAGTATTGCTCGAGCCTTGATGAATGGCGGTGAAATTATTTTGGCAGATGAGCCAACAGGCGCATTAGACAGTAAAAGTGGCGAAACGGTAATGGAAATTTTAACCCAGTTACATAGCGAAGGGCATACCATTATTTTAGTCACCCACGATAAACAAGTAGCCAATTTTGCTAATCGGATTATTGAAATTAAAGACGGTCGCATTATCGAAGATACTCGAAAAAGTGATTTAATTGCCCATAAAGATACCACTCCCAAAATCAACAAAAATGCTTTTAGTTTCTATAAAGATCAATTTATGGAATCCTTTAAAATGTCGGTGAACGCCATTGTAGCTCACAAAATGCGTTCACTATTGACTATGCTGGGAATTATTATCGGGATTACGTCTGTGGTTTGTGTGGTGGCATTAGGCACGGGTTCACAACAAAAAATTCTGGCCAATATTAATTCTATGGGAACCAACACCATGGATATTTTTAACGGTACCGGATTTGGTGATCGACACGCTGAGAAAAATCAAAATCTGACGGTTTCTGACAGTGATATTTTAGCCAAACAAAGCTATATTGAAAGCTCTACGCCAAATAGTTCGGTGAGTGGAACACTGACTTATGGTAGTCAAAGTTTTACCGCTCAAGTTTATGGGGTAGGTGAACAATATTTTAACGTGAAAGGCTTGACCACGGTAACGGGTAAAATTTTTGATGCGAATGATGTAGTGAACAATGAAAATATCGCTGTGATTGATGATAATACCGTCACCCAAGTTTTCCCAAATAGCGATCCTATCGGGCAAATTTTAATGATTAATAAAAAGCCCTTAAAAGTGATTGGTGTAGCAAAATCCAATAATAATATGGGGAGCAGTAGCAATCTAAAAATCTATATCCCTTACACCACAGCAATGAATAAAATTTCAGGTAATCAGAAAATTGATAGTATTACGGTAAAAATCCGTGATGATGTTAATTCCACTGTGGCAGAAAAAGGACTAACCAATTTATTGCAAGTTCGTCACGGTAAAAAAGACTTTTTCGTGATGAACACCGACACTATTAAACAAACTATTGAAGCCACCACCAACACAATGACCTTGTTGATTTCATCTATTGCGTTGATTTCCTTGGTGGTTGGAGGGATTGGAGTGATGAATATTATGTTAGTGTCAGTGACTGAACGCACTAAAGAAATCGGTGTTCGTATGGCAATTGGTGCCAGACAAGCGAATATTTTACAACAATTTTTAATTGAAGCAGTGCTAATTTGTTTAATCGGTGGTGTCACGGGGATCTTGCTATCCATCTTATTTGGCACTATTTTTAATCTGTTTATGACAGATTTTACCATGGTATTTTCTAGCTTCTCGATTATTTCGGCAGTACTCTGTTCGACTTTAATCGGTGTGATTTTCGGTTATGTGCCCGCCAAAAATGCATCACAATTAAATCCGATTAATGCACTTGCGAGAGAATAGTAGAAAATTTTTATTTTTCTGTTAGAATAAGCAAGTTCAAAAATGAACGAACGTTCATTAACAACTTTTTATTCAAAGTGCGGTAAAAAAATGAGGTATTTTTCACCGCACTTCCATTTCAAATTTGAAGGAAAAAATATGTTAAAACTCAATAAAATCGCCCTAACCGTGATTTTATCTTCTGCTTTAGCAGGTTGTGCTAATATTGAAGATAGCTACCAAACTAGCCAACAAGATTACCAACAATATGAACAAATTACTCAACAATATAATATCAAAGAAAATTGGTGGACATTGTATAATGATGTCCAATTAAATCATGTAGTTGAACAAGCCTTACTAAATAATAAAGATTTAGCCAAAGCAGCAATTTCTGTGAATTCTGCACTTTACCAAGCAAATTTATTAGGCGCTGATTTAGTACCAGCCTTTAACGGTTCAACCAGTTCATCTGCCAGTCGTCGTACGGATACCCATGCCAATTCGACCATTAGTCATGGCGGATCATTAGGCGTGAGTTACACTTTAGATTTATGGCGTCGTTTAGCTGATGCCGCAGACGCTGGTGAATGGACGTATAAAGCCACTCAGCAAGATTTAGAAGCAACTCGGTTATCATTAATTAACTCTGTTGTGGTAACTTATTATCAACTTGCTTATCTCAATGATGCTATTTCAGCCACCAATGATACCATCAGCTATTACGGTCAAATTAACAATATTATGCAAAACCGTTTCGCGCAAGGCGTGGCAGATCGTGCTAGCATAGACCAAGCACAACAATCCGTATTAACTGCTCGTAACAATTTAATTGCTTACCAAACTCAGCGTAAAACTGCCGAGCAGACTTTACGTAATTTATTAAACTTAAAACCAGATCAAGCGTTAAATATCACTTTCCCACACATTTTAGATGTAAAAACAGCCGGAGTTAACCTTAACGTACCGGTTTCAACGATTGCTAATCGTCCTGATGTTAAAGGCAATTTATTCCGTTTAAGCAGTGCGTTCAAAGATGCCAAAGCCACGCAAAAATCTTGGTTCCCAAGTATTAATTTAGGCGGTAGCATATCTTCTAGTGCAAGCACGGTGGGTAATTCATTAAGTAATCCAGTAGCTGCCGGCACGTTAGCTATTAGCTTACCATTCTTAGATTGGAATCATGTGAAATGGAATGTAAAAATTTCCGAGGCTGCTTATGAGTCTGCTCGTGTCAATTATGAACAAGGAATTACCACCGCATTAAATGAAATTGATACTAACTATTTTGCTTATACCCAATCTCAACAAAATTTTGAAAATTTAAACAAAAAATACGATTATGATCAACGTATTACTCAATATTATCAAAATCGTTATAATGCAGGTGTTTCTGAATTAAGAGAATGGTTAGCCGCAGCAAATACGGAAAAATCTTCTCAGGTGGCGATTTTGAATGCAAAATATGCTGTTATTCAGAATGAAAATGCGATTTATAGTGCCATGGGTGGATATTATTCCACCAAATATTAATATGCTTATTGCATAATTTAGCCCCTATTGCGGGGGCTATTTTTATGCTTATTATAAATTATTCAAATCTAACACATCAGTCATATCAAACAAACCATGCGATTTATTTTCAATCCATTTGGCTGCACGCACTGCCCCATTCGCAAATGTCATACGACTAGACGCTTTATGGGAAATTTCCACTCGTTCACCAATATCAGCAAACCACACCGTATGTTCACCTACCACATCACTGGCACGAATAGTGGAAAAGCCAATTTCATCACGTTTACGTTCGCCTGTAATACCTTCTCGAGCAAAAACACCATGGGTTTTCAAATCACGCCCCAGCGTTTTAGCAATATGTTCGCCCATGGATAACGCCGTACCTGACGGTGCATCCACTTTATGGCGATGGTGGGCTTCAATAATTTCAATATCGCAATAATCCCCCATCACTTTGGCTGCTTTTTCTAATAATTTAAAGACTAAATTTACACCCACGCTATAATTGGAAGCAAACACAATCCCGATTTTTTCAGATGCCTGCTGAATAGCTTGTTTACCTTCAGCATCAAACCCCGTTGTACCGATAATCATATTTTTATGATTCTCTGTACAAACTTTTAAATGTGCTAAGGTTCCTTCTGGGCGAGTAAAATCAATCAATATATCAAAATGATTAACTTGATGTTCTAATTTATCTTCAACTTTAATACCTAAATTACCGACACCAGCTAATTCACCCGCATCAGCTCCAATTAATGATGAACCCTCGCGTTCAAAAGCAGCACCTAATTCGACTCCATCTGCTAAATGTACCGCTTGAATTAATTGACGCCCCATTCTACCGCCAGCACCTACAATACCGATTTTTAATGTCATGATGAAATTCCTTCTTTTTATGTTTGTAATGTCGTTTCATTATAATAAAAAAAACACCAATAATCCGTGATTATTGGTGTTTTTATGTAACAAATTAGAAATTATGCACGTTTAAAATCAATATGTGCCAATTTTGGTTTGAAGGGATGGCGTTGCATTGCTTGTACTTTTACTGCCACATCTTTTCCATCAATAACCAATGTAATCACATCAGAATAAAAATTGTCGTGTGCTTGTGCATTGTTTAATTCATCGTGGTTTAATACGATAGAAACAGGGGCTTCACTACCACCGTAAACGATAGCAGGGATTTGACCATTACGACGCAGACGGCGGCTCGCACCCGTACCTTGCGTTTGACGAACTTCAGCGTTAAATTTAAATGCCATGTTAATGTTCTCTATATAAAATTGTTTAAAGACAGAAATCGTAGGCGACCCAACGATTCCCCATAATTCGCTCAAAATGTATTTTGAGAGGGCGTATTATAATGAATTTCCTACAAAAATCAAATGTTCTGGTGGTTTTCTTTTTAGTCAAAAATAAAACCACGGTAAAAAATGCGAATTATTTACAAATTTATCTATGTGAAAAAATTGTTAAGTTATTCTAAATGATAATAGTTGCCATTGGTTTTTCTTTTTAAATTAATGACTTATGCAAAAATAAATGTTGCAATTCTCATTTGGGTGGTTATAATAACAACAATTGATATCTTCCACTTTAATTTTTTACAAGGAAAATGAAAAATGTTAAACCAAGCTATTACAACTAAATTGAATGAACAAATCAATTTAGAATTCTTTTCATCTAATACTTATTTACAAATGAGTGCATGGTGTTCAAATAAAGGTTATGAAGGTGCTGCTGCATTTTTCTTACGCCATGCCGATGAAGAAATGGAACATATGCAAAAATTATTCGACTATGTCAGCGAAACAGGTGGATTACCTCTTTTAGGTAAAATTGAAGCTCCACGTACTGAATATGCTACATTACGTGAAGTGTTAGAAGTGGCTTTTGAACACGAAAAACATGTGACAGCAAAAATCAATGAATTAGTTGAAGTCACTTTTGCCAACAAAGACTACTCTACTTTCAACTTCTTGCAATGGTATGTGGCAGAACAACATGAAGAAGAAACGCTGTTTGGTGGTGTAATTGATAAATTTGATATTTTAGGCAATGATGGCAAAGCAATCTATTTAATTGATAAAGAATTATTAACTCTAGAATAAAAGGAAAAACAATGTTAGCTAAACAAATTATTGAATTATTGAATGCTCAAATGAATTTGGAATTTTATTCTTCCAATCTTTATTTGCAAATGAGTGCATGGTGCGATCAAAAAGGTTATGTCGGTGCAGCGAAATTCTTACGCGAGCATGCGTCTGAAGAAATGGAACATATGCGTAAACTTTTCACTTACCTAAATGAAACGGGGGCAGGTGCCCAAATTTCTGATATTGAAGAAGTGACGCACGAATATAAATCATTGCGTGAAGTGATTGAATTAACTTTTGTTCATGAAAAATTGATTACCAGCAAAATCAATGAATTAGTTGGGGCAACTTTTGAAGCAAAAGATTACTCTGCGTTTAATTTTTTACAATGGTATGTGGCAGAACAGCACGAAGAAGAAAAATTATTTGGTAGTATCCTAGATAAATTCAATATTTTAGGTGAAGATGGTAAATCTATCTTCTTGATTGATAAAGATCTTGCCGCATTATCTAGTGCAAATTAGACATTAAAGCAATAGGACAAGCAGCTGATGACCTAAAGTTATCAGCTTTTTTATCGCTTGTGCTTATTGATAATATTGATAGGTTTTATAGCCAAAAGCGACAAGCAAAATTACAAACATAATAATGATTTGAATAAGACGTTTTTTGGTTAATTTTTCTGCGGGCATAATTTTTCTTCTTAATTTTATATTTTAATGCTATTATTTTTGAGTTAGATCAATTTTATCATAAAATTTGAGGCAGAATGAGTATTTTATCATCAGAACCACGCATGGGGCGCCGTATTCAATCTGGCGGTTGTGCTATTCATTGTCAAGATTGCAGTATTAGTCAATTATGCATTCCTTTTACCCTTAATGCTCACGAGTTAGATCAACTTGATAATATCATCGAGCGTAAAAAGCCTATTCAAAAATCTCAATTATTATTTAAAGCTGGAGATGAACTAGTGTCATTGTATGCTATTCGTTCTGGCACCATCAAATCTTATACTATTAATGAAGCCGGTGAAGAACAAATTACATCATTTCATCTACCCGGTGATTTAGTGGGATTTGATGCCATTATGAATATGCGTCATCCAAGTTTTGCTCAAGCATTAGAAACGGCAATGGTATGTGAAATTCCCTTTGATGTACTCAATGATCTTTCCGGTAAAATGCCGAAATTACGCCAACAGATTATGCGTTTAATGAGTAGTGAAATTAAAAGCGATCAAGAAATGATTTTGTTATTATCTAAAATGAATGCGGAAGAACGTTTAGCGGCTTTTATTTATAATTTATCCAAACGTTATTCTGCCCGTGGTTTCTCACCAAGAGAATTTCGTTTAACCATGACGCGTGGCGATATTGGCAATTATCTGGGATTAACAGTGGAAACTATTAGCCGTTTACTTGGTCGTTTCCAAAAGCTGGGAATTTTAGTGGTACAAGGTAAATATATTACGATTAATAGCCTACCTGAATTAACTGAAATTGCAGGTATCCACCGTACCAAGATTGCTTTTGAGTAGAAAATTTGTAAATTGTATAAAATTTTGTTGCATAGATCACATTTTTAACTCGTCTCGCTTGTTATTTAATGTAATCCGCACTATGCTATTCGCATTCGGAGATAGATAAAATCAAACTGTAAAAATGGAGGTTATGATGAAATTCAACAATATTCTCGTTATTCTTAACCCAGAAAATGAAAAACAATACAGCTTAGCTCGTGCCGTTCGTTTAGTTAAAGAACAGAAAAGCGAATTTCCTGTTAATATTACTGTTTTCTTACCCGTCTATGATCTTTCTTATGAAATGTCAGCTCTACTTTCCGCTGATGAACGCGAAGAAATGCACCAAACCGTGGTTGAGCAACGTCAAAAAGATGTCCTCCCCTATTTAGAAAAATACACCGATCCAATGATTATATTTCACTCACGAGTGGTTTGGTCAAGTAATGAATCCGAAGCTATCGTTGCTGAAATTGAAGCTAATCATTATGATTTGGTAATTAAATATACCAAAGAAGAAGAGAGTTTAACCTCTCTCTTTGTCACCCCAATGGATTGGCAATTATTACGTAAATGTCCTACCCCATTATTAATGGTACGTGACGGTGACTGGAAACATCAAAGACGTATTCTTGTAGCGGTCAACGTATCCGGTGATGAAGAATATCACGATATTTTTAATAAAGAACTTGTTTCGCTCAGTATGGACTTAGCTGATCAATTAGAACGTGGTAACGTACATTTAGTCAGTGCCTATCCTCCGACACCTATGAATATGGCGATTGATTTACCAGAATTTCATTCAAGTGAATATATTAACGGTGTACGTGGTCAACACTTAATTAACATGAAAGCCTTACGCCAACATTTTGGTATTGCGGAAGATCATACGCACGTTTATGAGGGTTTTCCAGAAGAAGTGATTCCACAAGTTGCCAACGATATTGAGGCAGAATTAGTGATTTTAGGTACAGTTGGACGAACTGGACTTTCTGCTGCACTACTTGGTAATACCGCAGAACATGTTATTAGCAAATTGAAATGTAATTTACTAGCGATTAAACCGACTAAAAAAGTATAATCTTGTAAATTGCACCAAACACAATAAAAGTGCGGTGAAAAATAACCGCACTTTTTTATTTTAGATAATCCAAACAGTAAACTCTTATGACAGAAATAATCCAAAAACTCGATCCTGATACCGCTATAGATATTGCCTATGATATTTTCCTTGAAATGGCAGGGGAAAATTTAGATCCTGCTGATATTCTTTTATTTAACCTACAATTTGAAGATCGTGGTGCGGTAGAATTTGTGGAAACCGCTGATGACTGGGAACAAGAAATCGGTGTGCTGATTGACCCCGAAGAATATGCCGAAGTGTGGATTGGTTTAGTCAATGAACAAGATGAAATGAATGATATTTTTGCAAAATTTTTAATCTCACATCGTGCAGATGATCGTGAATATCATATTATCTGGAAAAAATAATGTACCCAAATAACGATAGCTTAAAAAACTTAAAACTCGGTCAAAAAACGGAATATTGTGCCATTTATGACCGCACTTTACTGCAACCCGTGCCACGTTCACTTAACCGTGATAGTCTTGGTATTACGCAACAACAGCCTTTTTCATTCGGTGCAGATATTTGGACGGCTTATGAAATCTCTTGGCTAAACCCTAAAGGTTTGCCACAGGTTGCCATTGCAGATATAGAAATTGATTACCGCTCACAAAATTTAATTGAATCAAAAAGTTTTAAACTCTATTTAAATAGCTTTAACCAAACTAAATTTGCTTCTTTTGAACAAGTACAAAATACTATTCAACAGGATTTGGCTCAATGTGCTGATGGTGATGTCAAAGTGCGGTTGAATTCTCTCGAATTTTATAACCAACAAAAGCTTGACGATTTTATTGGCGAATGTATTGATTATCAAGATATTGAAGTCACCGATTATGCTTTTGATGCCCATTATTTGCAGGACTGTACAAATAATACATATGTAGAAGAAACATTAGTCAGTCATTTACTTAAATCAAATTGCTTAATTACCAGCCAACCGGACTGGGGTTCAGTACAAATTCATTATGTTGGAAAGCAAATTAATCGAGAAAAATTATTACGCTATTTAATCTCATTTCGTCAACATAATGAATTTCATGAACAATGTGTAGAGCGGATTTTTAATGATTTGATGCATTACGCGCAACCACAAAAATTAACCGTATATGCGCGTTATACGCGTCGTGGTGGTTTAGATATTAATCCGTTCCGTTCAAATTTTGAAACTATACCCAATAACCAACGTTTAGCAAGGCAATAACATGAATCAAGTTTATTATATTAATCCGAAAGGCAGTATGGATCAACTTTCGCATATTGAAGTATGTCAATTGACCAAACAAGCCCGTTCACCACTCTATCAGCTTTATCGGAATTGCACTTTAGCGGTACTAAACTCTGGTGCCGTGACTGATGATAGCCGAGCCTTATTAGCAAAATATGATAATTTTGATATTAATTTAGTGGCAAGAGAACGTGGAATTTCCTTAGAATTACATAATCCTCCTGAAACTGCTTTTGTCGATGACGTAATGATTAGTAATATTCAATATCATTCTTTTGCGGTATTACGTGATATTTTATTTGTTAACAGTATGATTTCAAACACCAATTTAAACAATCATCTGACTAGCGAACAAACCACTAATTTAGTGTTTGGTATGTTACGCAATGCCAAAGCCCTAATTGTAGGTGAGAAGCCAAATTTAGTGGTTTGTTGGGGCGGTCATTCTATTAGTGAGGCGGAATATCAATACTGTCGTGCAGTAGGAACTGAACTTGGCTTACGTGAGTTAAATATTATTACTGGTTGTGGTACGGGTGTTATGGAAGCACCCATGAAAGGGGCAGCGATTGGGCATGCAAACCAACGTTATAAAAATAGCCGTTTTATCGGTATAACTGAGCCATCTATTATTGCATCAGAACCGCCTAATCCAATTGTTAATGAATTAATTATCATGCCAGATATTGAAAAACGCCTAGAAGCCTTTGTTCGCATGGGACATGGTATTATCATTTTCGCTGGTGGACCGGGGACATTTGAAGAATTTATGTTTATTTTAGGTATAAAACTCAATCCTAAAAATCAAGCACAAACTTTGCCATTGATCCTCACTGGACCAAAAGAAAGCCAAGGTTATTTTGATGCCATTGATCGTTTTGTTAAAGAAACGCTTGGCGAACAAGCTCAAGCGCTTTATCAAATCATTATAGATGATCCTGTGACGGTGTCACGCCATATGAAATCTGCCATGACGAAAATTCAGCAACAACGTTTTGAAAAAGGTGATAGTTACAGCTTTAACTGGTCGCTAGAAATTGATCAAGAATTTCAAAAACCATTTATTCCAACCCATGAGAATATGGCGAATTTGAATCTTCATCTTAATCAAAGTGCGGTGAATTTAGTGGCAAATTTACGCCGTGCTTTTTCGGGTATCGTGGCTGGTAATATTAAAGCCGATACGCAAGATAAAATTGCGAGCTTAGGGAAATTTAAGTTAAACGGTGATCAACAATTAATGACTAAAATCGATCGATTATTACAAGACTTTATCGAACAGCATCGTATGAAATTGCCAACCGGTGATGCTTACGAGCCTTGTTATGAAATTATTAAATAGGAAGCCAAAACATGATGAAACGTATTGAGCAATTATTCGCCAATAACCACAGTTGGGCATTGCGAATGCAAGAAGAAAATTCGCTCTATTTCAAAGAATTAGCTGAGCATCAAACACCACATTATTTATGGATAGGCTGTTCTGATAGCCGTGTTCCAGCAGAAAAACTGACGAATTTAGAACCGGGCGAATTGTTTGTACATCGTAATGTAGCAAATCAGGTTATTCATACCGATCTCAACTGCCTTTCAGTAGTGCAATATGCAGTAGATGTGTTGAATATTGAGCATATTATTATCTGCGGTCACACCAATTGCGGGGGGATTAAGGCCGCAATGACTAATCAAGATCTCGGCTTAATTAATAACTGGTTATTACATATTCGTGATATTTGGTTTAAACACAGCCACTTGCTAGGTAATCTCTCCCCGGAGAAAAGAGCTGATATGCTGACTAAAATCAATGTTGCAGAACAAGTTTATAATCTTGGACGTTCTTCTATTATTCAATCAGCTTGGGAGCGTGGTGCCAAACTTTCTTTACATGGTTGGGTTTATGACGTAAATGATGGTTTCTTAGTAGATCAAGGGGTATTAGCTACGAGCCGAGAGAGTTTAGAAATATCTTATCGTAACGCTATTGCACGCTTGCTAACGCTGGATGAGAATAATATTCTGGAAAAGAAATCAGTTCCACAATATTAATTAATAAATGCTCTGATGCCAAAAGATTAAACTATTAAAATATATAACACTGATTGATAGCAATATTGGCAAAATTTGACTGATTTTAGATAGTTCAGCTAGGCATCAAACTTACCAAAAAATCATCTTATAATTGATGAAAATTAAAGCAAATAAGCATAAATCAACAATTTATGCTTGCAACCATGTTAGATAACCGTATAATGCAACACAAGATTTAGTGCTTGCCAGTGTGGCGAAATCGGTAGACGCAGCGGATTCAAAATCCGCCGCCCTTAAAAGCGTGTCGGTTCGAGTCCGACCACTGGCACCAAATTACAAGAAACCACGTTGTTACGTGGTTTTTTTTCGTCTTACGTTTTGTTATTTTATCTTACTTTTAAGACGGGCGAAACCTGATACCGCAAGGCTTTACACCTTAATGATGTTCTTTCGTATTCTTATGCGTTAGCGTTTTGCCTTACGTTGACAACCGCAAATAATAAGGGTACAAATAAGGGTACAAGTTTAAGGGTATAGAAAAAATAGTAATTTTGTACCCTTATTTTTTCCTAGAGCCTTTTAGTATAAGGCTTGAACGGTTATTTATTTTTTGAGATTTTGAGCAAATGGCACGATTAACTAAACCTTTAACTAATACCGAAGTTATTAACACAAAGCCAAAGGATAAAAATTATAAACTTTCAGAAGGTGGCGGATTATTTTTACTGATAAAAAACAATGGCATTAAAAATTGGCGTATGAGATACAAACGACCAATAACCAAAAAAGAAAATGAAGTTAGTTTAGGTAATTTCCCCGAAGTATCACTACAGCAAGCACGAAAACAGCGTGATGAATTTCTGGCGTTGCTGGCGGAAAATATCGACCCTTTAGAATACCGCAAGGAACAAGAGCTAGCAGAAATAAGAAAGGCAGAGAATACTTTTAAAATAATCTGTTCAAAGTGGTTTAATGATGTTTACCCTAGCAAAGCAAGCAACCCCGATACTATAGCGAAGAACTGGCAGAGATTAGAAAAGCACGTACTACCCTTTATCGGTGATCTACCGCTGGCGGATATTAAGCCTAGAATTTTGCTTGAGCTATATCAAAAAATAGGGGCTGGCAATACGTTAGACAAATTACACCGACTTATTAAAAGCACCATGGATTACGGCATAAAGTTAGGCGTTATAGAATTTCATAATTGCAACATAGCCAAAGATGATTTTATTACCCCGATAGCAAAGAACCACCCTAGCATTATGCCTTATGAATTACCTAAGCTAATAGACTTAATGAATAACGCCTACACCGCTCACAGAATTGAGCCTAACACGTTCTACGCTTTCAATTTGAGCTTGCTCACTGGTTTAAGGCAGGGGGAAGTTACCAAGCTAGAATGGCGGTTTATTGATAATGAATTATTAATAGTCCCTAGTTATGTACTGAAACAGACACGGAAATTAAAAGAACAACCACGAGATCACATTATCCCCTTATCTACGCAAGCGAAACGGCTACTAGAAACGATTAAACAGATTAACGGCACGAGTGCTTTTATCTTTGCCAAAGTACGCAACAGAACCGCACCCATGAGCCGTGAAAGCGTCGCCAAAGCATTAAAGGAAATATTACAAGGAACAGACCTACAAGGCAGACAAAACGCCCATGGCTTACGCTCAATCTTTAGGACTTATTTAACTCAAATTGGCGTTGATGTGGTGGTGGCAGAATTGGCACTAGCTCACCTATCTACAGGGAAAGGCAAGATACAGGCAATTTATGACCGTTACGAATATTTAGACGAACGCAAGCAAGCATTGCAACAATGGGGCGACTATTGCGAGCAGTGCGGAATGATAACAGGCTAATCACTTCCACCACCAAAGCCAACAACCTAACCCTAGCCAGTTTTTTATTTAAATCTGGCTTTATATTCTATTTTAATATAAAAAATTAATTTCCCTTACTATCCTATTTTATAATGTTTTTTTTCATTTTTTATCCCCTTATCCCCGTTTTACCTTATTTATATCTATTTTTCTTTTAGAAAAGAAAGAGATATAAAAAGGGGATAAGGACGGGGATAAGACGGGGATAAATCTAAATTAAAGCACAAAAATAATGCTACATCAGATTATATTACATACAAAATTATAAATAACTTTTAGTTATATAGATAATTTCTAGCGTTTTAATGACTACTTAAATTTTAAAGCTGCTGATTTTTAGGGAATGTATAAAACAAAGCCCCATGGGGTGGGTAAAAAGTTCAGATGAAAAGGTTCAAATACCGCCATTGGAACTTCATTTAATCGCTATTCCAGTTTTTCTAGGCATTTTTATACGGCGAAAGTACAATTAGACAACCTCACAAAACTTCACATTAGCTTACCTTAAAACAAAAAGAATTAGGGTATCCGCAAAAATTGGATACCCCTAACAAATTAAAAAATAAACAGGCACCACAGATTCCACCAACAGGAATATAAAAATAATCACAACAAAACCCCTTTATACAGTATTCCACTGTATCTAAATTTGATTTAAAATAAGACAGAATTAAACAGCGTATTACTACGCAATGAATATAAGTGCGACTAGGTGCGGATTAATTACTGATCTGCCCCCCAAAAGTTGGATACAAACCAACTGATTAAAGGGCAGATTTTTATGACTAAATATCACGCACAATTCAAATTTGAAGTGATTCAGTTCCATCTGAATACTTCTCATTCTTTAACCAAAACAAGTCAGCATTTCCAAATTCCAGTGTCAATCATAAAAGATTGGCTCGCTAAATATACGCATTCAGGCACGTCTGCATTGCATAATCAGTCCACTTGGAAACAATATACTGCAGATGAAAAATTCCATATCATCACGCCTGTATTATCGGGTGAAATGAGCATCCGAGAAGCAGCTTTAAAGGCGAATCTTCCCACTCACAGTGTAGTGGTAAATTGGTTGAAACGTTTTAAAGAACAAGGTATAACAGGACTTGAACCCAAACCTAAAGGACGAAAAGCGATGAAAACATTGATTAAGCCTAAAAAAATGAAAGCGCCACAAACAGAGCTTGAAAAATTACAAGCGGAAAACTATCACTTAAAATTGGAGAATATCTATCTAAAAAAGCTGGCGGAGCTAGAACAAAAAGAGAAAAAGCGAAAATCATCAATGAGTTAAGAGAGTTGGGGGCATTAGATATTTTGCTGGATATTGCCCAACTGGCTCGGAGTACTTTCTACGATAATCTGAACAAGCCAGATAATCCCGATAAGGCTTTAAAAGCAAAAATTAAACGTATTTTTATCAAAAATGAAGGACGTTATGGTTATCGCCGAATCACATTAGCCTTGCGTAAAAAAAGAATTGTCGTCAATCATAAAAAAGTCGCAAAATTGATGAAAGAACTGGGTTTAAAAGGGGAAAGAAAGCCAAAACGTAAATATCAAAGTTATCAAGGAAATATTGGGAAAATCGCCCCAAATCTACTTGAACGCAACTTTACGGCAAGCAAACCCAATGAAAAATGGGGAACGGATATTAGCGAGTTTAAATGCCGTAATGAAAAGCTCTATCTCTCGCCGATTAAGGACTTCTACAATGGTGAAATCATCGCTTATGACCTGAGCCGTAGCCCTAATTGGGCACAAATAGACAGAATGCTAGAGCAAGCCGTTAAAAAACTCAAACCTGAAGATAAGCCTATCTTACATTCAGACCAAGGTTGGCAATATCAACATCTTAGCTATCGTAAACGATTAGAAAAGCATAATATTTTGCAAAGTATGAGCCGAAAAGGTAACTGTATTGATAATGCGGCAACGGAAAGTTTTTTTGGATGATTAAAAGAAGAATGTTATTATGGCAAGCAGTTTGAAAGTATTGAGCAACTGGAGCAAACTATCCACGATTATATTGCTTACTACAATAACGAACGCATCCAAACTAAATTAAAAGGACTAAGCCCTGTGCAATACAGAACTCAGTCCTTAAATACTTAAACTAAACCGTCCGGTTTTTGGGGTTCAGATCAGTTACGTGTTTTTTTTTCGTCTAGTATATTCTGGCATAGTAGATAAAATCAACAACAAAAAAGCGTAGAATATTCTACGCTTTCCCATATTATTTAATAATTTTCAAATGTGATGCCGATTTATTATCTATTTTCTTTACTTTATTTACATTAGTTTTTGGTTTATCCACAATATTTTGGAAATTAGTTGGTTGTTCAATTTGTGAAGCCTGATCTAGTTCATCATAAATCTTTTCAGGTTCAAACATCACACCATCACCATTCTCACGTGCATAAATAGCTAATGCAGCTCCCATTGGGATATACACATCTCTTGGCACGCCTTGAAAACGAGCATTAAATTCAATTGCGGTATTACCTAAAGATAACGCTCCAACTGCCCCAGATGAAATATTTAACACGATCTGACCATCTTTCACATATTCTTGTGGCACTACTACCCCATTATAGGTTGCATCCACCACTAAATAAGGTGTGAAACTATTATCAACTAACCAGTCATAATAAGCTCTTAATAAATAAGGGCGTTTAGGGGCCGATTTATATTCCATTACCATTACTTATCGTCCATTAAATTTCTAGGCGCAGCATTGCCAACAGATTGTTGAAAAGAATCACGTTCAAATACCCTGTTCATATAAGCTTTAAGTGCTTTACTTCCTACCCCTGTAAATTCTACACCCAAATCCTGCATTCTCCATAATAACGGAGCAATATAGCAATCTACTAAACTAAATTCTTCACTCATAAAAAATGGTGTTTGATCAAAAATAGGTGCAACTGCCAATAACTCTTCTTTTAACTGAGCTAAAGCACTTTCTCGTTCTTCGGCCGTTCCGTTTTCTACTTTAAATAAAGTCGGATACCAATCTTGTTCAATACGCTGCATTAATAGACGAGTTTTACCTCTTGATACTGGATAAACTGGCATTAAAGGAGGATGTGGAAAACGTTCATCTAAATATTCCATAATAATACGAGAATTAAACAATACGAGATCACGATCTACCAATGTTGGCAACGTACCATAAGGATTTAACTCCATTAAATCTTCTGATAAACTCTGAGCATCTACAATTTCCGCTTCATAAGCAACCCCTTTTTCCGCTAATACAATGCGCACCTGATGACAATAAATATCAGATTTATCATAAAAAAGAGTCATTATTGAACGTTTATTTACTGCACTAGTCATTTAGTCCTCCAGCGACTAAAATAGAATGTTAAAATTTCCAAAATGTAGTTGGTTCTGCTATAGAACCAAACCTTATAAAATATCCGGCTATTGTAGCATAAATATAGTCAAAATATCCAAGTAAAAAATAAACCGTGCTTAAAACACGGTCTATCGTATATCTATCATTACTTATCCAAAAACAACGCTGCCGCGCCACGTACACCACCGGAATCACCATATTTGGCTTTTTTAATCACGGGTACTTTGGCACTTCGCATCAAATGTGGAGGCAAGGCTTTTGGCAAAGCGTGATACAAATGATCAAAATTAGATAATCCACCGCCAAACACAATTAAATGTGGATCAAATGCGGTAATAATATTGCTGATGGAAATTGCCATTAATTCTACAAAAAGTTCGACAAAATCTACCGCAGTTTTATCTCCTACATAAAAGCGTTCAATGATTTCTTTGGCAGACAAATTTTCACCTTTTAAATCACGGTATAACATTTCAAAACCACGGCCAGACAAATAGGTGTCTAAACAAGCTTTGTTACCACAACCGCACGAATAAATCGGCGCCTTATCCCAACCCAGCAGTTTTAAAGCATGGTAATTTAATTGTAAATGCCCTAACTCACCTGCCATTCCCACTTTACCGGAGTGAACTTTACCATTGAAAACTAATCCACCGCCAAACCCAGTACCCAGAATTAAACCTAATACAAAAGGATATTTCTGATTTTCTTCGTCCCAAGCTTCGGATAAAGCAAAGCAGTTGGCATCATTTTCAGCTCGCACTTCTCGTCCTAATAACACGGAGAGATCTTGCAAAATCGGCTTATTATCAGCGACACGAATGTTAGTAACTTCAGCTAATCCAGTTTCTCGATTTACGAATCCTGGTATGCCTAATCCTACCGAACCTTGACTACCGAATTTTTCATCTGCTCGATTAACTAATTCCACAATGGCTTGTAACCATTGCTGATAGCTTTCTTTTGGGGTTTCAATCCGTTCACTGTATTGTTTTTCTAACTTCTCATTAAAAGCAGCCAACTCAATTTTAGTACCACCAATATCTAAACCATATAACATAAAAACTCCTGTTTTTTAAACCGCACTATTTTATCAATTTAAGTCTATTTTGCTGAAAAATTTGTTTTCTCTCAATATAAAAGAACAAGGGTAAATGGACGAACCACGCAATTAATGTACTCACCAATAAATCTATCGGATGATGCATGCCTAAGCGTAACCGGCTCACCAACATTAACACTGACCAAAGTAATATACCTACAACGAGAATCTTTGAAGAAGTATGACAACGCCCCACTATTTGAGTAAAACCAACCGCCAATAACAACCAACTTACGGCAAAAATAGTATGACCAGACGGGAAAGAATAACCAGTTTCGTTTTCACGGTGATGGACTAACCATACTGGCACATTTGCATTATTCGCATAAAATTGACTCACAATCATGGCTCTCTGTTCTCGATCTTGATCGTAAAAATAATCCGTTGATACACCATTTTTATCAGTTAATTCTGTCACATAAGGTCTCGGTTCAGCAAAAATACTTTTTGCGATAATTTTAATGCCTTGCGTCATTACCATGGATATTGCCATAATAATCACCGCAATAATCCATTTGGATCTAGTAGAAAAAATCGGTAAAAAACATAAGGCAAAAACACCACAAGTAATGATAGCATAAGGTACACTACCTGTTTCGGTTAACCAATATAAAAAATAATCAAATGTGGTTAAATGACTATCACCTTGCCACTGCCATGAAAAAATCCAAGTAAAAAATGGCACAAGACAAAGTAAAAAAGTATATAATGACATGCGTCTTAGCATAGTGAACTTCCTATGTAATAAAAATTGTATTTTATCACTAGAAAACTAAAAGAAAAATAAGGATTTATTATATGGCAAAAATTCAGCTTGTGACTGAAGCCAATTTACCCACTGAATTTGGACTGTTTAAGATTGTTGGTTTTGAATTTCCTGAGACGAAAAAAGAGCATATAGCTTTGGTGATGGGCGATATTGCAGATGGAAAACCTGTGTTGGCACGTATTCATTCGGAATGTTTAACGGGTGATGCACTGTATAGTTTAAAATGCGATTGCGGTTTTCAGCTTGCCACTGCCTTACGTCAAATTAGTGAAGAAGGACGTGGTGTATTAATTTATCACCGTGAAGAAGGTCGTGGTATTGGGTTAATTAATAAAATTCGCGCCTATGCTTTACAAGATCAGGGAATGGATACCATTGAAGCAAATTTAGCCTTGGGGTTTGCCGCTGATGAGCGTAATTTTTCGGTTTGTGCGGATATTTTTGACTTATTGTCTGTTAATCAAGTACGTCTATTAACCAATAATCCAGCCAAAATTGATACCATGAAAAAAGCAGGCATTAATGTGGTTGAACGTGTTCCCTTGAATGTAGGGGAAAATCGTTACAATAGAGCTTATTTAGATACTAAAGCGAAAAAAATGGGACATTATATTGTTCATCACAATGGTGATGCTCAAAACACAGAGAAACACTTTTTAAGTTGTCCACATTGTTTATCGGAAGTACCAACACCACAAAATGAACAATAATTTAGCTAAATTTATGATATAGATCACAAAATTAGCGTCTAATTGCAAAATTTTATTGTTGCGAGATTGTTACAATTATAAAATAATAAATTATATTTTTCATATTGACTGTGATATCTATTTTTATTTTAGGGAAACTTAACTATGGCTACGCCACAAATTCTTATTGTTGAAGATGAAACGATTACTCGAAATACGTTAAAAAGTATTTTTCAAGCCGAAGGTTATAATACCTTTGAAGCTTGTGACGGTAATCAGATGCAACAAATTCTATCAAATAAAGAAATCCATTTAATTGTCATGGATATTAATTTACCGGGTAAAAATGGTTTAATGTTGGCACGTGAACTGCGTGAGCATACCAAAACGGCATTAATGTTTTTAACCGGTCGTAACAATGAAGTGGATAAAATTTTAGGTTTAGAAATCGGAGCGGATGATTATATCACCAAACCCTTTAACCCGAGAGAGTTAGCTATTCGAGCTCGTAATTTGTTACAACGTACCATGGGTGACATTAAAGATGAGCCAAAAGTTGATGTTTATCGTTTTAATGGCTGGACATTAGATATTAATCAACACGCTCTGATCAATCCCGAAGGTGAAGTGATAAAATTACCACGCAGTGAGTTTCGAGCCATGATGCATTTCTGCCAAAATCCCGGTAAAATCCAAACACGTGAAGAATTGTTGAAAAAAATGACCGGGCGAGAATTAAAAGAAAATGATCGAACAGTCGATGTAACGATTCGTCGTATTCGTAAGCATTTTGAAGATCATACGGGTACGCCTGAAATTATTTCAACCATTCACGGTGAAGGCTATCGTTTTTGTGGAACATTAGAATAGACTTTTCTTAGCAATATCAAGTGCGGTTAAAATTTCATAAATTTTTACCGCACTTTTTGTTTATAATATCCCTTAGTTTATTTGTACATCGCCCCGATATTAGGTAGAATGAGACTATCTTTTGTAATCCATTGAATATTATGACAAAGAAAAAAATTAAAGTTGGTTCCAATACCATTGCTTTGAATAAACGTGCGAGACACGATTATTTTATTGAAGACGAAATTGAAGCTGGACTTTCCTTGCAAGGTTGGGAAGTCAAATCTATGCGTGCCGGCAAAGCCAATATTAGTGATAGCTATGTAGTATTTAATCAAGGAGAGGCCTATTTATTTGGCGCGACTATTCAACCCTTAAGTGTAGCATCCAGCCATATTGTTTGTGACCCTACTCGTACACGTAAATTATTATTAAACCAACGCGAATTAGATACCCTATTTGGCAAAGCAAACCGTGACGGCTATACCATTGTGGCGCTGTCACTATACTGGAAAAATGCTTGGGCAAAATTAAAAATCGGCTTGGCAAAAGGGAAAAAATTACACGATAAACGAGAAGATATTAAAGATCGAGAATGGAAGGTACAGAAAGATCGGATTATGAAACATGCAAATCGTGGATAATCTGTTACAATGTCTTTTGATGTAAAAATTTTGTTAACTATTTGGAGAAAATGAATGGCACAGGATCAAGATCCTTGGGCTCCGCCGGGAGCGAATTCAGGAAATTCGTCTGGGCAAAAGCCTAATCATCAGCAAACGAATGAACCGAGAAATAAGCGAGATAATGAACAATCTCCACCGGATTTAGAAGAAGCCTTTACCAATTTACTAAAAAAATTATCTGGTAAAAACAAAAGGAATGGCTCAAATAATCAACAAAATAATAAATTACCAGACTTTAATGTTGGGAAATTATTACCGGTAGCGGTACTTGTCGGTGCTGTGATTTGGGGGTTGAGCGGTTTATATACGGTGAAAGAAGCCGAACGTGGTGTCGTCACTCGTTTTGGTCAACTCCATTCTATTGTGCAACCGGGGTTAAATTGGAAACCTACTTTTGTGGATCAAGTCATTCCGGTTAACGTGGAACAAGTGAAAGAACTGAAAACCCAAGGATCCATGCTGACTCAAGATGAGAATATGGTCAAAGTTGAATTAACTGTACAATATCGAGTGCAAGATCCAGCTAAATTCTTGTTTAGTGTTACCAATGCCGAAGACAGTTTAGGACAAGCCACTGACAGTGCATTGCGTTATGTGGTCGGTCATATGACTATGGATAATATTTTAACTACTGGACGTTCCGTGGTACGTGAAGACACTTGGAAATCTTTAAATGAAATTATTAAACCTTATGATATGGGGTTAGAAGTCATTGATGTGAACTTCCAGTCTGCTCGTCCGCCAGAAGATGTAAAAGATGCCTTTGATGATGCTATTAAAGCACAAGAAGATGAACAACGTTATATCCGTGAAGCAGAAGCATATGCGCGTGAACGTGAACCGATTGCACGTGGTAATGCGCAACGAATTTTAGAAGAAGCTACTGCTTACAAAGAACAAATTGTGCTTGAAGCCAAAGGGGAAGTTGAACGTTTCCAACGTTTATTACCTGAATTTAAAGCCGCGCCGGATGTATTGAAAGAGCGTCTATATCTGCAAACCATGGAAAACGTGATGGCGAAAACGCCGAAAGTAATGATGGATGCAGGCAATAATTTAACTGTATTACCCGTAGATCAACTATTACGTCAAAAACAACAAGTAACGACACTAGAAACCGATGTTCAACGTTTTGAGAAAAATATATCCAATACTGGTAACTCAAAGAGTGCGGTGAATAATTCGTCCGTTTCTAGTTCACCGGTGTCTAACACACCAATATCAACTAACAATGACCGCCAAGGGAGATTTAACTAATGCGTAAATATTTAACTCCGATTGTGATCGTTTTAGCCTTGGTGTTGTATTCCAGTCTTGTGGTAGTACACGAAGGTAGTCGTGGTATTATGTTACGTTTCGGCAAAGTGCAACGTGATGTAGATAATAAAGTAAAAGTCTATTCACCAGGATTGCATTTTAAATTGCCTATTTTAGACAGTATGAAATTACTGGATGCTCGTATTAAAACCCTAGACGGTCAAGCTGATCGTTTTGTCACTGTCGAGAAAAAAGACCTTTTAGTAGATTCTTACGTAAAATGGCGAATCAGTGATTTTGGTCGTTTCTATACTTCCACTGGGGGGGGAGATTACACGCAAGCATCGAATTTATTACGCCGTAAAGTCAATGACCGTTTGCGTTCTGAGATCGGTTCAAGAACCATCAAAGATATTGTTTCTGGTACACGTGGTGAACTTATGGCAGATGCAAAAAAATCACTCAGTACAGGGCAAGATAGTACGGCTGAACTCGGGATTGAAGTAATTGATGTACGAGTGAAGCAAATTAACTTACCAGATGAAGTGTCATCTTCTATCTACCAACGTATGCGAGCAGAACGTGATGCGGTAGCTCGTGAACATCGTTCACAAGGAAAAGAAAAGGCAGCATTTATTCAAGCTGATGTGGACCGTAAAGTCACTTTAATTACTGCAAATGCAAACAAAACTGCTCAAGAATTACGTGGTGAAGGAGATGCAAACGCTGCCAAATTATATTCGGATGCTTTTGCTCATGAAACGGAATTTTACAGTTTCTTACGTAGCCTGAAAGCTTATGAGAATAGTTTTACCGGTTCTGAAAATATGATGATTTTAAAACCGAACAGCGAATTCTTCCGTTATATGCAAACACCTCAAAAATAGTTAATAAAGAAGTCTAATCATCTATTTGATTAGGCTTTTTTATTGAGCTTTAAACTAAAAAATAGTAAAGTATCTAGGTTACTTTTTTAAATACAACAGGAAAAAATTATGGGAAAAAGTGTTGTTGTCCTGGGGGCCCAATGGGGTGACGAAGGAAAAGGCAAGATCGTCGATTTGTTAACCGATCGTGTTAAATATGTAGTTCGCTATCAAGGCGGACATAATGCAGGTCATACCTTGATTATCAATGGTGAAAAAACCGTTTTACGTTTAATTCCAAGTGGTATTTTACGTGATGGGGTGACTTGTTTGATCGGTAACGGTGTTGTGCTTTCGCCATCCGCACTAATGCAAGAAATGGGAGAATTAGAAAGCCGTGGCATTAAAGTGCGTGAACGTTTGTTGATTTCTGAAGCTTGCCCATTAATTCTGCCTTATCATGTGGCGATGGATCATGCTCGTGAAGCCGCATTAGGTAATAATAAAATCGGTACAACTGGGCGTGGTATTGGTCCAGCTTACGAAGATAAAGTGGCTCGTCGAGGTTTACGGGTAAGCGATTTATTTAACCGTGAAAAATTTGCCGAAAAACTTAAAAATATTTTAGATTATTACAATTTCCAACTGGTTCACTATTATAAAGCCGAACCTGTGGATTATCAAAAAACTTTAGATGATGTTATGGCAATAGCCGATGTGTTAATTGGTATGGTGGCTGATATCAGTACCCTATTAGACACTGCTCGCAAAAATGGCGACAATATCTTATTTGAGGGTGCGCAAGGAACAATGTTAGACATTGACCACGGTACTTATCCATTCGTTACTAGTTCAAATACTACCGCTGGTGGGGTGGCAACGGGTGCTGGTTTTGGTCCACGTAACCTAGACTATATTTTAGGTATTATCAAAGCCTACTGTACTCGTGTCGGTGGCGGTCCATTTGCTACAGAATTATTTGATGATGTAGGTGCCGAAATTGCACGCAAAGGTAATGAATTTGGTGCGGTCACGGGTCGTCCACGCCGTTGTGGTTGGTTTGATGCGGTGGCAATGCGTCGAGCTATTCAAATTAACAGTATTTCCGGTTTCTGTATGACCAAACTGGATGTATTGGACGGTTTTGATGAAGTTAAAATCTGTGTGGGTTATAAATTACCAAATGGGAATGTGGTGGACTTCGCTCCCCTTTCTGCCAAAGACTGGGAAGGCGTGGAACCAATTTACGAAAGTATGCCGGGTTGGAAAGAAAATACCTTTGGTGTCACCGATGTGAATCAATTACCACAAGCTACTCGCAATTATGTAAAACGTATTGAACAAGTTACTGGTGTACCCGTTGCCATTCTTTCAACCGGTCCAGATCGTGTACAAACCATGATTTTACAAGATCCATTTGCAGTATAATAAAAATTGCCCTATTTCCCTTTATGGTAAATAGGGTGTTTATCTAGGAATATAGATGCCGTTTGAGAAGCCAAATAAGCTGTCTTACCATTGGGATAAAATTCCTCTAAAGCGACTGATTTACCTATTCGCTAGCTTAATTTTACTGGCGGTAACATGTCTTATCCTAATCGATCAATATGTGGGTTACAAAGTTCGTCATGATATTTATCAAAAAGTTGAACAAATCCCCTATCGCCCTTATGCCGTAGTACTTGGTACCGCAAAATATGTCACCAAAAACATCCCAAATCAATTTTATAATTACCGTTTAGAAAGCACTAAAGCCTTATTTGATGCAGAGAAAATTGACTATATTTTATTAAGTGGGGATAACCGTACATTACAATATAATGAACCACGTACCATGCGGCGAGATTTAATCAAAATGGGTATTGAGCCACAATATTTGTTCCCTGATTACGCAGGATTCCGTACACTCGACAGCATTATTCGAGCCAAAGAAGTGTTTAATGCAGAACCGATGATTATTATTTCACAAGCCTTTCATTGTGAACGTGCTTTATTTATTGCCAAATATCACAATATCAACGCAATTTGCTTTGCAGCTGACAACCCCGATATTTACACTATTACGCGTTTCCGTGAAATTTTCGCGCGTTTTTTAATGGTGTGGGAATTAATTACCGAAAAAAAACCGCACTTTTTAGGTGAGCCTGAACCGTTGCCACCACCATTAAATCGTCATATTGCTCAAAGTGCGGTGGAAAATCCGTAAGATTTTTAAATCCGACTCACATCAAACTTCGCCAAATCAATCCGATCTTCCGTACCATAAAATGCACATAACGCCTTACGTAAAGTTTCCGCTCGTTTTGGCAACCCTTTTTCAGCGTAAATTTTGACTTGCTCATATACCGCTTGCTTAAAAGGTTGCGTATCCCCTACATCACCATTTAAATTATCACTACTGGCAAAATAACGGAAATTGGCTGCGGTGGATAAAATCCATTCTAAGGCTTGCGGTTTAACTTCGGCTTTCTCAAAGTCACGTTGCCGTTGTTCAGAACGTCCATCAGGTTCATACCAATAACCAAAATCTTCTAATTTACGGCGTTCTTTACCCGCCACTAGCCAATGAGCAATTTCATGCAAGGCACTGCTGTAAAAACCGCGGGCGAAATAAATAGCATGGTAAGGCACATCATCATTAGCGGGTAAATAAATCGGTTCATCACCACCTTTGACTAATTTAGTGTTAAATTCTGCATAAAAACATTGATTAAATAGTTGAATAATATCGTCTAATTGATGGGTTTCGGTATTTTGTTGCATAGTTATGTCCTCTGATAACGTTGCCAAATTGCTTGAAAGGATTCATTACATTAAAGTGCGGTTAAAAAGTGTGAAAATTTAACCGTAGTTTAGCATGTTATGTATAAAAAACATTATTGAGTTCGACTTAAATTCAATACTTTTGAAAATAATCGTTTCAATAATAATGGAATGGATGACGGACCTCGTCTCTTCATTTCATTGGATAATGCAATAGCAAGATCAGGTTTTGATGTACGTTGAATTGCTCGCTGAATAATTTTATGCATCGGTCGCGCTTGATGTGGTGTTTCTTTCCAGTTGGCTAATTTCACAAAAATATCGGCAAATCCTTCGGTATAAAAGAAATGTTCAATATCCTGTTTTGGTAAAGTGGTTAAACGATTGGTTAAAATATCCTGATCATTTACTAACTCTCGCACCGTGCCGGCATATTTATGTCCTGCTTCGTCACCATCTGTCAAAACATACCATTCAATTCCCATGGCTTGAGCATATTTGATTAAAGATTTTAATCCCATCTGAGCGAATTCCACAATACGAATCCCTTCGGCAGATAAATTAATATCCAACAGCTTCGCTAATTCCGATAATACCCAGACTTCGGTTTCCCCTTCCACTAAAATCCACATTTTCGAGAACAAAGCAAGACTACGATTATGTCGAATATGAAACGTTAAACGGCGTAAATCATTTTTACTAATATCATGATGGTTTAAACTATAAGCCACCGTCTTATCCCAATAACGTACCAACCGGCAAATTGATGGTAGATTAACTTGTGAAATGAGTTCTACTGAATTAGTGGTGGTAATCCGCTGGATCGGTAAATATTGTGACAATTCCCACACAATAGACGCCATTCTCGGATGCAAACGTGACCCAAGATCTTCAAATAAAATAATCGGGCTCATGGCTTTGAGATTTTTCTGTTCCTGTGGTTGCAAAAGTAATGAGCGTAAAAATACCATTAATTGTTTTTGAATATAATGGGTACTATCTTGACGTAAACGAAAACATAGACTGTTTAATTTTTCCCATAATAACGTCGGATCGATTTCATAGTCTGCCGTGTGTTGACGATCTAAAAAATAATATTGCAATAAATGACCCACCGCCAAAAATTCATGTTTCAAGCTTTCATCACCTTGCCAAGACAGTGGCAAACAAGCCATTTTTTCCTTATTTAAACGTGCATCTCGAAAGCGATATACTGGATAATTTTTTATTAAGTATTGTGCGATTTTCTGGTTATTTTTATCAACAACAACTTCCCCATATTGATTAAGAAAAGTATAGTTGGTAATCAAACGATCCCCTTGTTTTTCCCCCGATACTCGCAAATATAATCGTTGTAAGCCATCTTGGTGAGAAACCAATAAATGTCGGTATAAATGATGATGTTTATTGAGATATTCATTTTGTTTCTGTTCACAAAAACCAAATAACAAGGTAATATCTTGGGGATCCTGTGGAGAAATATGACAATCATGGGGGGCAAATTGATATAACGTTTCACTACCATTTAGCACCAGACTTAATGCAGACAATAAACTTGATTTTCCCCAAGCATTTTCACCGATTAACACCATGTTCGGTTTAAAATGAATAGATAAGCGTTTAATTCCTCGAAAACTGGCGATATCTAGTTGACGTAAATACATTATTTCCCCCATGTTTATATTTAAATAATATACTACCACCTCATTTTTGTACAAGGAAAATTATGCTAGAAGGTTTACTTATTGTTCTGATTCCAATGTTATTAGGCTATCTCATCAAATCAAAAAATCATACTTTTTTAACCGCAGTTAATAAATTTGTGATGTTACTACTCTACGCTATTTTATTTGTTATGGGTATATCTCTTGGACAATTAGACGATGTGGCAATCAAGTTACCCATTATTGGGGTATCAGCTTTTACCTTTAGTATCTGTATTATAAGTTGTAATATCGCCGGATTGCTCACTTTTGATAAACTAAATCCGGCCCCCTTAAAACATTTGGGACATGATATTCCACCACGTTGGAAATTATTGTTAGACAGTGCAAAACTGTGTTCAATGGTGTTGTTCGGCTTTTTTGTGGGATTATTAAGCAAAAATTCTGTGAATTTACCTTTTGGGGCAAGTACTTATGTACTTATTGCTTTGATCTTCTTTGTGGGTATTCAATTACGAAATAACGGTATTTCATTACGTGAAGTATTATTTAATAAACGAGGCATTTACACTGGCATGATTATGATCGTCACATCATTACTCGGTGGAATGCTCGCCACTTTATTATTAAAATTACCACTCACACAAGGACTAGCAATTTCTTCTGGTTTAGGTTGGTATTCTTTATCCAGTGTAGTGATTAATAACGCGTGGGGAGCAGAATTTGGTAGCATTGCTTTCTTTAACGATCTTTCGCGGGAAATTATAAGCTTATTTGTGATTCCGTTTTTTATGTTTAACTACCGTTCTACTGCCGTTGGATTAGCTGGTGCTACAGCTTTAGATTGTACTTTACCTATCATTCAACGTTCAGGAGGAATGGAAGTCGTTCCATTAGCTATTAGTTTTGGTTTTGTGACCAACATTGCCCCTCCTATTTTATTGGTATTTTTCTCATCTATTCCTTTGTAATGGTTGAAATTAGATCAATAACTTAACCAGATTATTTCCCGCTTGAAACTGCCGTTCATTACGTCAATAATGGCGAATTAATGAGCAAATGGTTTTGACCTGTTAATATTCTAATGCCCCAGACCTTTTCATGTAGCAATGGCTTTGATGTTTATTTAAAGATTGGAGATCTGGGCTTATTATCTTGATACAAAACTAAAAATGAAATATCCACAAGTCCTAATAATAAAAGCGCGGTATTTTTTTGTTTTGTTTTACAACTTGTGAAACCTTTGCTAGAATAATTACACTTTTGGGGCTGATTTTGGATTCGACGGGATTGGCAAAGTCCAAAGTGCACGTCAAGGTGCGGTAGGCCTTGTAAATAAACCGCAAAATAATAGTCGCAAACGACGAACAATACGCTTTAGCAGCTTAATAACCTGCATTTAGCCTTCGCTCCCTAGCTTCCGCTCGTAAGACGGGGATCAAGCGGAGTCAAACCCAAACGAGATCGTGTGGACGCTTAGGCTTGGAGATCGAAACATTAAATTAAATCAAGCTAGTTTATTCTTCGCGTGTCTGTCCGCAGGGGATAAGCGAAATTAAAGACTGACTAAACGTGTAGTACTGAAGATAGAGTAATTTCGGACGCGGGTTCAACTCCCGCCAGCTCCACCAAAACACAATTTCACACCGTCCAACGAAGTACAAAAAAGCCTTATTTCTTAATGATTTAAGGCTTTTTTGTTGTCTTTTGCCGTGTTATGCGGTATTATCAAATCCAGTGATTTTAGGAACACCAAATAGACCACCAGCACTTTTTGTAAAAGGCTGGTGTTCTAAAAATGGCTTAAACCCTTATAGCAAAAGGCTTTGTGGCACTTTGTGAATTTAAGTTCTGGTGTTCCAAAAACCTTTGCTGGTGTTCCAAATCACTAAAAACAGTGTTCCAAACAACGTATAAACCCTTATGCGAAAAGGCTTTGTGGGATTTTTCCCCAGTGTTCCAAACAATAAAACAAGGTGGATATTATGGCTAGAACAACTAGACCACTAAACGCTACTGAAGTAGAAAAAGCGAAACCAAAAGATAAAGAGTATTACCTTTCAGATGGGGACGGTTTAAAATTGCGTGTTCGTCCAAATGGTACGAAATTATGGTTGTTTAATTACTATCGCCCCTACACTCAAAAACGCAATAATTTAAGCCTAGGCACATACCCCGAGATCAGCCTAGCACAAGCACGGGAAAAGCGGCTAGAATTTCGTAGCTTGTTGGCTCAAGATGTCGATCCACAAACGCACATTCAAGCGATACAAGCCGAGAAATCCGCAGAACTGAATAACACCTTTGAAAATATTGCGTGGCAATGGTTAGAACACCGCAAAAATCGTGCGAACTTTTCAGCAAGCTACGCAAATGACGTTAAACGGCTTATAGAGCGGATTTTGCTCCCAGCCTTTGGGAAGTATCCAATCACCCAAATAAACGCCCCTATGGCGTTAAAAGCGTTTAAACCGCTCCAAGAAAAAGGAACACTGGAAACCTTAAAGCGTTCTATTCAAAAGCTCAATGAAATAATGACATTCGCCCTACACCGTGAAATTATCCCTTACAACCCTACGGCGAATTTGTCTAAAGAATTTGATAGCCCACGGGTGGAACATTTCAAAACCTTGAAGCCTGAAGACCTAGGGGAATTTCTCTACACCTTGAATAACGCTCAAATCAAGCTACAAACACGCTATTTGATTTTGTGGCAATTGTTGACAATGACACGCCCTAATGAAAGTGCTACCGCCAAATGGGCGGATATTGACGAAAAAGCCCGAATCTGGACGGTGACGATTAACAAGGGAATCAAAGAAACCGACAACGGGCGAGAACATAAAATCACCCTTTCATGGCAAGCCTTAGCCTTATTGCGAGAAATTAAAAAATTGAGTGGTGGCAAAGAATATCTGTTCCCTAGTACAAAAGACCCTAAAACGCACACCAACACGCAAACAGCAAATGCGGCGATTAAACGTATGGGCTATCACGGCAAACTGGTTGCTCACGGTTTACGAGCGATAGCAAGCACCTATTTGAATGAACAAGGGCATAACCCTGAATTAATTGAAGTTGCCCTGTCACATATTAATCAAGACAAAGTGCGAATGGCATACAACCGAGCGGATTACTTACCACAACGCTTTAAACTGCTCCAAGCATGGGCGGATTTTGTAGATCAGTGTTCAAATGGGGCATTGCCTGAATATCATTTGAAAATTGTGAATGGGTAAAGTGCGGTGGAAAATGGGCGAGATTTTTAATTTTTCGCTTGCCTTGAAAATCGTTATTAAAGCACATACAATCTTATAGTAACTCACGCACGCTTATACAGTGCGAAATATCCGAATTTACGCAGATAGGTAAGGCGTAATTAACCTGACCGACAAAATAAAGCCCCTTTCTTTATTTTCTGCGTGATCCACTCTTAAAGGGAACGAAAAGGGCGTTTTATGATTAACTATTCAGACCCAAAAACAAGCCAAATAATTGGCGATTATATTAGCCTTTATGATTTATTGGAATGGGCTAAACCTAACTATCCAAGCCTTAGCGAGACGGCAAAAGATTTATTGAGACTATTTAAAGATAAAAATATTCAAACTTATCATTTCTATAATGGGATTAAACCAAGAATAGAAAAAACGAATATTAAAATTAGTGAAATGCTTTCTATTCTTATTAAATATAATGCTTATTATGATGATGAACCATACGATGATATACCATTTTAGAAAAAAGGACTTATTATGTCAGTTAACGAGTTTCAAGGGTTACTATTAAATAAAAGTGAAATAGAGAAAATCTTAGGTTTATCAATCAATTTAACTGGAAATAGTGACTACGAAGATTTTAAAATGCTCAAGATGATAGATGTTAATGATGTAATAGCTATTTTTCTTGATTTACCAGTTGGAATTTATGCTAATGATATTAGAGAACATTATAGATATAACACAATATTTAATGCCATTTGCGAATATTCAGAAAATAATAAATCCGATGATATACAAGTAGAATGTGATATAAATGGTAACATTTACAACATCAAAGTTTCGCATAATTTTGCTAGACAATGGGCTATTACTCACGGTTTAAGTTGGAATGTTCCACCATATAGAGAAATTAATTTAAATAAGGAAACAGAAAATAATGAAGAAATATTACAATTACAATCACGCATAACCGAATTAGAACAACAACTAGCAGACACACAAAAGCAATTAGCCGATCTTCAAAATTCACTACCTGATGAAAGTATCAGTAAATCAAAAGAACAAATACGAGATACAAATAAGGCATTATTTGCTTTATTGTGCCATCAAAATAAAAATTATAGTGAAAGTGGAAATTTGAACGCATTAACACAAATGATAAATATAGATCTTAAGCACGAAGACATTCAATATAGTAGCAAAATATCCTATAATACGCTTGATAATCTAATAAAAGAATCACCTACTAAATATAAATTTTTCAAATAACCCTTACAAATTTTCAAATAAGCCCTTAGTGATTTTCAAATAAGGGCTTTATTTTTTCAAATAAGCCATTTCCCCACATATCTTTTTTAATAGAAACCTAACTATTTGATAAAACAATAGAATTTATTGTTTAATACGCTCAACCTATCGCATACAACCCAGTACCGACAGGGACTATCAAATCCATTCAACCGAAAAAGGAAAACACAATGAGCGAAATTCTCAATAAAATTCTTCGTAGATCACAAGTACTAGAAATGCTAGGCGTTAGCCGTTCCACAATGGCAGACTGGGAAAATCCAAAATCTAAACGCTACCGCCCAGACTTCCCGAAAAAAATCTCACTAGGAGCTAATTCTATTGGATACCTTGAAAGTGAAATCAATGCGTATATTGAACAGTTGGCAAGCCAACGAATTAACTAAGGGGGAATGATGAACACTATCACAGAATTAAATCTACAAACATTGACGGAATTAAGCAAACAACCAATTACAGCAACATTGAGCTTTTTAGATTTTCCCTATATTGCATTAACGCAAAATGACGGCTATCTAATTGGCACATTATGGCTAGATGTTGACAATTTCATTACCGTAGAAATGGCAAATGCGACAGCGTGGCGTGAAGCATTAGCAATTATGGCTTATCACCAACAACACACAACTGCACCATTGTTGATTAATGATGAATTGGAAACCGCAGTTAAATATTTTAGCGACACGCCTAACGGTATTTGTGACTTTATCAATCAGCAAGGAAAGACGATCACAATTGAAATGATGAGTAAGCAAAATCGAGAACAGGAAGATTTAAAACAGCTAAAACTAAGAGGGGAAATATGAACAACGACCGTTGGCAAATAATCGCCTACCGAGAAAATCAGAAACCGTTGATTATTGTCTCCATGCCATTTAATCAAGCGTTATTTTCAATTTTACAACAGGCTCAAGAAAACAAACAGTATCAATCCATTGTATTAAAACGAATAGGAGAAACCAAATGAGAAAAGACAAAAAGCCTGAACGTAGAGAACGTGTAGCGTTGGAATTATTAACTAAATTACAGGGTGTTTCTGAACGTGAAATGATTATGAGCATTAATCTAACCAGCGGACGTAATGAAGTAAACGAGTTGGAACGCTTGCTAGATGTGAAATTTCTTCGTGAATGGGAGAAAACTGCTGACGGCACGGGGCAATACTACCGCTACTCAATCCCAAACCGTGAAACCGCTGAAATATTGGCGGACTATGTCACCGCTAAAGCTAAAGAGCGTGGAGCAGTGATTTTCAATGAAAGCCAACTACTCCACATTTTACAACAATTCGCTTAATCAATGGTTCGCCCCTAGTGAGCCTGAGAATTTACTAGGAGCGATTTAATCAAGCAAGGTTTATTATATGTCAAAAAATACGAATAACAAGAACAGACGAATCACAGGGAAATTTATTGCTATTCCTAATTCAATGTTAGATAGCCTAGCTTATCGCTCATTAACTGGCAATGAAACAAAGGTATTTATTCATCTTTGCCGAAAATATAACGGCACGAATAACGGTAACTTAGCCATTCCCTACAACACCGTTGAGAAAGAGTATAACCTATCACGCCAAACGCTTTTCAAATGCCTAAAATCGCTAGAAGAGAAAGGATTTATAGAAACCAGCAGACAAGGCAGAAAAGGCGTATTGAGTCTGTACGCTGTCACAATCTACCGCATTGATGAATGTCTAAAGAATGGCTACTCCATCCACGACCTAAAACCAACAACCCAAGCTAAGCATAGTTGGAAACATTACAACGATAAACTGAAATCACAATCCAACAACACCAAGCCTTGTGAATAGCAAGGCTTTTTAATGCAACTTTAACTAAAAATCCGACCGCCGACAGTCTAACAGGTATTTATTGATGTTGTTGGTGGAATATCACGACTAAAAAAATAACTGCACCACATATTAAAAATAACTATATGATATGGTATATCTATAAACACGTTAAATTTCTTAACACCAAGAATAGCAAAATAATTCTATTTTCTTAACGTAAAGGGCAAAATATATACAGGTTTTGTATAATAAAAAACGATGACGTTAAAAAAATAGAACTATTAGGTTAAAAAATTAGAACAGAGAAAATCTAAAATTGAAGCGAGAAATCGGTAAATGATGACCACACTCACCCCCAAACAAGAAACCTTTTGCTTGTCCTACATTGAAACAGGCAATGCGAGCGAAGCCTACCGTCGAGCCTACAACGTGGAGCAAATGAAACCCGAAAGCGTTCACCGCAAAGCCAAGGAACTATTAGACAACGGCAAGATTGCGACAAGAATTAAGCAGTTACAATCGGATAATGTGGCACGGCACAACATCACCGTTGACAGTCTGCTTGATGAATTAGAGCACGCGAGAAAAATCGCCGAAAGCAACAACAACCCAAACGCAATGATTACGGCAACAATGGGCAAAGCCAAGCTGTTAGGTTTTGATAAGCCGAAAGCGGACGGTGAAGAGATTCAACATTTCCCTACTAAAATAATGCTTGTTGCTCCAAATCCTGAAGAGATAGCCAACGCACAAAACGCCCTAAATTTACACCGCAGTTTTGACTAATCCTAGCCCTAGGGGTGTGGAAAAGTTCAGCGAAAAAGCTCACCATACCGCCCCTGAAACTTCATTTAATCGCTATTGCAGTTTTTCAGGGGTTTTTAGTAAAAGGTACTCCCTAAGGGATACCCTTTCCCACGGGGTAACGGACTCACGGAGAAAGGCAAATTTTCGCATTTTTTGACCGTCATCATCATTCAGCTATTTTGTGATTCTTTTAATAAAATATTTGCCTAATAGTATCCAAAACTATACAATAATGCTATTACTTAATGGGGTGATTATGTACATTATTGAAGAAACCGAGATATTTTCAGAATGGCTTGATAATCTTAATGATCAAATGGCAGTTGTAGCGATAGTTTCACGCATTGACAGAGCCAAACAAGGGAACTTTGGCGATCATAAATCCGTTGGTGATGGAGTCTATGAAATGCGAATCACTAAAGGCAAAGGCTACCGAATCTATTACGCACGAAAAGGCGAAATTACTTACATACTAACCAACGGCGGTGATAAATCTACACAAAGCCAAGATATAGACAAAGCTAAACAACTTTGGCAACAAATTAAACAGGAGCTAAAAAATGACCATTAAAATCAGAGAATTTGATTCAGCACGTTATCTTAAAAATGAAGAAATGATGGTGGCATATCTTACCACGGCTTTAGAAGACGGCACACCTGAAGACTTTATCCAAGCCTTAAACACCGTAGCGAGAGCAAAAGGAATGAACGAGTTAGCCCAAAAAGCAGGCATTGGCAGAGAAAGCCTATATAAAACCCTTTCGTCAAGCAAACCCCGTTTTGAAACCGTGCGAAAAATTCTTAATGGGTTGAATATTGAGTTAGTACCACGGATAAAGACAGCTTGAAAAACAAACCCAAATTTAACCGCAGTTTTGAATAACTGATAGCCTGCAAACAGGGACACTTTAACTTAAAGTAACACCATAAGTAACACTGGTGAAAATCTGAATTGAGAAAACCCAGTATCTATAAGGCTTGAACGCACTCACTTCAGATGACGCCAGCCAGAACACAATTTTACACCGTCCAACGAAGCACAAAAAAGCCTTATTTCTTAATGATTTAAGGCTTTTTTGTTGTCTTTTGCTGTGCTATGCGGTACTATCTCAATCCGAGAAAAAAAGTAACATCGCTAGAAAAACTCAAAAATCAGTATTATCAAACAATTTTGTCAACATATCTGCCATAGCTTGATGGTTTGTGAGGTTTTTCAACCGAAGAGCAGACAAAAGCCTGTTCAATGTCATCTATGGCAATTTGTGTTCTACTGTAACCAACGTCTGTTTTTGGCGATAGCCCTTTGATTAGCTCTTTAATATCGCGCTTTAAATAAAATGCTCTCGTATCAGAAGACATATTAATGATGCTTTGCATTTCAATAATACTAAAAATTAATCACTTTATCCGCCCACAATGTCCAAACTGACACATCATCCAATGTACCTACGCTGACACCTTGAACTAACGGTAAATGTGTAATGCCACGAGCTTTAGTACAGCTTGTGCAAAGTTTAGCTTCCGCCCCTAACCCAGTTAATACTTCTAGGGTTTGTTGTACATTGTAACCATCATTCGGATTTTGACCCACAAGCCCAGCTAATACCGAATCAGAGAAGAAAAAGGCTTTGATTTCTACATCTTTACCATTTTCTTCTAATAGATTTACCGCAAAACGCAAGCCGTTAAACGTTTTTTCTGTGCCATAAGGTGATTCGTTAAAAATAAATAATAGTTTTTGCATAATATGTCCTCGTTGTTTAACCAACCCAAATAAATTTGATTAAGAATAAAATAGATACCGCCCAAACAGATCCGTTGATTTCTTTCCAACGGCCAGTACAGGCTTTCATAATACAGTAAGTAATGAAACCAAAGGCAATCCCTTCCGTAATGGAATAGGTAAATGGCATGATGACGGTGGTAATAAAGGCTGGTGTGGCTTCCGTTAAATCATGCCATTCCACTTCAATTAAGCTAGATGCCATTAAGATCCCTACAAACACCAATGCTCCTGCCGTCGCATAAGATGGTACTAAACCGGCCAATGGTGAGAAGAAAATGGTTAATAGGAATAATACCCCCACGACAACTGCCGTTAAGCCGGTACGTCCCCCAACAGAGACCCCTGAACCACTTTCAATATAAGTACTAATCGCCGATGTTCCCATAAATGAACCGACCATAGCAGATGTACTATCCACTAATAAGGCTTGTTTCATTTTTGGGAAACGTCCTTGCTCATCCGCAAATCCCGCTTTGGTAGTCACTGCAATTAATGTCCCGGATGAATCGAACAGGTTAACTAATAAGAAAGAAAAGATGATTCCGAGTAAACCTAAATCAAATGCCCCGGCAATATCCACTTGCCCAACCACAGAATCTAAACTTGGTGGCATTGACATAATGCCGTTAAATTGTACTGTAGGATCAAAAAGTAAAGCTAAAGCGGTAATCACTACGATAGACACTAACACGCCAGAGTGAATGCCTTTCGCAGACAATACAACGATAATAAAAAAGCCTAAAATTCCCATTAAGATTTTTAAATCGTGCAAATCACCTAAAGCAACCAAGGTAGCTTCATTAGGGATAATTAACCCCATATTTTTGAAGCCAATTAAGGCAATTAATAAACCGATTCCCGCTCCGATCCCAACTCGTAAACCTTTGGGAATAGCCGACATAAACCAGTAACGAATTTGTAATACAGTGAGCAAAAATAAGCCAACTGAGCCTAGAAAAATGGCACCCATCCCCACTTGCCAAGAATAGCCCATTTTTAACACCACACCATAGGCGAAAAAAGCATTTAATCCCATCGCTGGAGCAAGAGCGATCGGCAAGTTACTAAATAAGCCCATAGCAATTGTACCGAATGCAGCAATTAAACAAGTGGTGACAAATACCACTTGGGTATCCATACCTGCGACACCTAATACAGATGGGTTAACAAACACAATATAAACCATCGTGAAAAAGGTGGTAATCCCTGCGATCACTTCAGTTTTGGCATTGCTACCTTTTTGTTTTAGCTGAAAAAATTTTTCTAGCATATTGATTCCTTAAGTATTTAAGATTGTTGATTAAAAATTCTTGCTAACAAATTGATCGCTAAGAAAGCCAAATTAAAACGTTGTTCATCCGCGACCGTCCAAAATTCTACGCCATTTTCTATCACTTTCAAATCACTAATATGCAATTTAACTGTTTCTTCATTATTTTCCTGTTCACCATTTAATACAGGTGTTATTTTTTCGTCTAATTGAATAAAGTCATTTTGTTGGTATGCAGATTTCACCACATCAATATCTATAGCATAATCAGAAAATGCGCTAATTTTTTGCGCTAAACCATAAAATACTGGTACTTGAATACTATGCAACACCACATTCAAACTCGGAAAAATCTTACTTAATTGCACTGAAAAATCATGATGATGTGGCGAAACATCAAAGGCAAGGCGCTGTTCATCTTCATCTAACGGAATGCCATTTAACAATCTTGCGGTTTGCCCGACTAACTTAGTCACAGTTTCGCCACTATGATAAGATGCTGGCAACAAGGAACTAATAATCACTTGATTTAATGGATAATGTTCCATTAAGGATGCTAATGCTAAAACAATTTGACTCACTTGTGGATTCGGCAAACAGACTATGTTACGTTGTCGCAAATTTTCTAATTGTTCATCGTTTACGGTTGGCACCACCACTGGCACACCTGAAATAGATGCGCACACGCCCAACATATCAATCACTACACAACCACTTTCTGCGGCATTAGCAATATGTGTCGCTTGAGCTGTTTCGCCAGCAAATAGCACACAATCAAAATCGCCCCAATTTACATCTTCTGTAGCAATTTGTGCTACGGCTTTATTATTAAAACGTACCCCTTGTTCTTCATTAAAAGGATAAATTTCCACAATAAATAACTGGCTAATTTCCAATCCGCTATTTTGTAAAAAATAGGCTATTTTTTCACAAAGCTCAAATTCTGCTGCAATAGCGATATTTAATTTATTCATTTTTAGTTCTCATCGTAATAAAATAACGGCATATTTTAACTTGTTTCATAAAGAAAAGAAAATGACACCAGCTATAGATTTACTAAAAAAACAAAAAATTCCCTTTACTTTACACACTTATGATCACGATCCACATAACACCCACTTTGGTGATGAAGCAGCAGAAAAACTCGGCATCGATCCAAATCAATCATTTAAAACCTTATTAGTGGCAGAAAATGGCGATCAAAAGAAACTCGCTTGTTTTGTGTTGCCAACAGCCAATATGCTTAACCTGAAAAAAGCAGCGAAAGCTATTGGGGTAAAAAAAGTGGATATGGCAGATAAAGAATTTGCACAAAAAAGCAGTGGCTATTTAGTGGGTGGAATCAGCCCTTTAGGACAAAAGAAACGGCTAAAAACCGTTATTGAACAAAGTGCGGTGAATTTTGAGAAAATTTTTGTTTCGGGCGGAAAAAGGGGGTTAAGCGTAGAACTTGCCCCACAAGATTTAGCCAAGGTGCTAGGGGCGGAATTTTGGGATATAGTAGATGGAAATCACCCTTAACGAGATGAATTTTTGGGGTCTGTTTTATGTCCAAAAAGCAGATCCCAATTCGCCCAAATCACTAATCCCGTAAAAATACAACTCATTAATGCCAATGTGCCACCTACACCAATTAACCACCAATTCATAAACTTTCCCCTTTATTTAATAATTCCATTCTATCCTCGAACTAACTATGCTGCCGACTATCATTTGCCTGTTGTAATAGCTGGCGGCTTTCTTTCATAAATAGATCGGAATATTCACCAAACCACTGACTTACCTTATTAAAGGTATCAATAAAACCCTGTTTATCGCCTGTTTCAAAGAATTTTAGACTCTCTACATAACTTTCTTTTAGGCTTTCAATCACGGCTAAATTTTCTGGTTTATCCATAATAATATCTGCATATAATCCACCATCTTGGGCAAATAAACGCCCGATCATGGCTAATTCTAAGCGATAAATGGGTGAAGACAGGGCTAATAAATTGGCTAATTTTACAGGTTGCTTGGATAAATGTAAGCCGTTAGCAAAGGTCGAAAAATGGCGTAAGGCTTGAATATAGGTCATACTATGATCGTGTTCCGCAGCATCTACCTGATAAATTTTTGCTCCCCATATTGCAATTTGATCTAACAGCCATTGATAACGTTCAGGATAACGCCCGTCACAACGCACCACCACCTGCTTCGCCATACTGGCGATATCAGGACCAAACATCGGGTGTAACCCCACTACTGCCCCATGATGAACTTCCAACATTTTTTGTAGTGGCTGACGTTTAACCGATGTTAAATCCGTTAATAGCATATTTTCGGTTAAATAAGGTTGTAAGCGTTCAATCGTTTCTAAAGTGTTAGCAATCGGCACACAGACAATGACAACATCAGAATTTGCCAAAATTTGATCCGCACTTTGCCAATCTTGACGACCTAATATATCAACGGCATAACCTGATGAACGTAAGAAACGAACAAATAATCCACCGAGTTTACCATTTCCCCCTACTACCACGATTTTTTTGATTTCAGGGTTGACGGTTTTAAAACCAAAATCATTTTCACTGGTATAGGATTCACGCATCACTCGGCGTAAAACATCTTCAATCAAATCTGCTGGCACCCCGATTTTTTCTGCTTCTTGACGGCGAGCGGCTAACATATCTGCCTCACGTTCAGGTACATAAATTGGCAAACCCTGTTGGTGTTTCACTTCACCGACTTTTTTTACCAACGCAAGGCGTTTAGCAAACAGCTCAATTAATTCGCTGTCTAGGGTATCAATTTCATTTCTTATTTCTTTTAATACGTCCATTTTATCTTCCGTCAGAACTCAAGTGCGGTCTATTTTACTCGATTTTTTAAGTCGTCTGCAATTTTACGTAACAGGCTATCGGTAGTGTCCCAATCAATACAGGCATCAGTAATCGACACACCATATTGCATCTCACTAACAGGTTGTTCCGCACTTTGATTACCTGCATTAATATTACTTTCCAACATTAACCCAATAATTGAACGATTTCCATTCATAATTTGTTGTAAGCTATCTTCTGCGACTGCGGGTTGTAGGCGGTAATCTTTATTAGAATTGGCATGACTACAGTCAATCATAATCGCCGTTTCTAACCCTGCTTTTTCTAACGCCTGTTCACATTGTTGAACAAATTCCGCTTGATAATTAGGCACTTTACCACCACGTAAAATAACATGACCGTCTGGATTGCCTTCGGTGTGTAATAAATTCACCTGTCCTTTTTGGTTAATCCCAATAAAACTATGTTGCATTGAAGCGGCTTTCATGGCATTAATGGCGGTCGCTAAACTACCGTCTGTGCCATTTTTAAAGCCAACTGCCATGGATAAACCTGAAGCTAATTCTCGATGAGTTTGTGATTCCGTGGTTCTCGCTCCAATCGCTGACCAACTGAATAAATCTGCTAAATATTGTGGGGTAATCGGATCTAGTGCTTCGGTAGCCAATGGTAAACCCATTTCGGCTAATTCGAGTAATAATTGACGAGCAATATGCAAACCATGTTCTACATCAAACGTACCATCAACTTTCGGATCATTAATTAACCCTTTCCAGCCTACAGTGGTGCGAGGTTTTTCAAAGTAAACACGCATCACAATATAAAGCTGATCTTGTAGTACGTCAGCAAGCGCTTTTAAGCGTTTGGCATAATCTAATGCAGCCATAGGATCATGAATAGAACAAGGTCCAATCACCACCAATAAACGAGGATCTTGTTTGTGAATAATATTTGAAATATCTTGGCGATGTTGTTCTATTTGATGACGCAAATGCACTGGTAAAGGCAATTTTTGCTTTAATTCAATAGGTGTGATTAATACTTTCTCATCAACGATATGGACGTTATGGATACTATCTTTGTTCATACTGAGTTCCTTTGTGTAAAAAATTAGTTACATAAAATGTAAACAATAAAATACATTATAATAAAATAAATAGCAATCTTTTTCCTTGCACTAACGTACAAGGTTATTAATGTAACGATGCTCCGCATCTTTTCCAAATAAAACAAAAGCCACAGCGTGGCGTCATATTACTAACCCCGTACGTCAGTACGGGGCTATCAGTACAGGGCTATCAGTGTAGAGCAATCAAACTGCGGTCAAATTTCTCAAAGTTTTTTCAGCCACTTCTGTCAACATAGCTTTACGTTCTTGATTGCTAATAATATGTAAATCCCCAAATAAACGATGCTCAATATCAGTAATACCACAATAATTAAACAAACCATTGACCAAACATACATCTAGTGCTTGTGCAAAACCTTTGGCTTGATAAACCTCTACATTATTACCAATATTAATAAAGTGTTGCATTTTCTTGCCTTGTAATAATCCTACTGAACCATTTTCTCCTGTTTGATAAGCAAAACCATGGGTAAAAACACGATCTAAATAACCTTTGAGAATAGCAGGAAATCCCATCCACCATACGGGATAAATCATGGTAATCAAATCTGCTTGTTGAATAAGTTTTTGTTCATAACTCACTTCTTCAGGAATAATTCCTTGCCAGACACCTTGCATTTCCTCATAAGACAATACGGGATCAAAATTTAATGCGTAAAGATTTCTTACCACCGTATTTGCCCCAAACTGCTGGCTAACTTCCATGACGGTGTCTGCCATTGCTTTAGTAAAACTATTGCTATTAGGGTGAGCAAAGATAATTAAATGCAGTTTCATTAATTCACCTTTTGAACTATTAATGTAATGCCTTGTACGGTAAGCACTTTAATCCTATCTCCGACTTGTAACATTTCATTATGTGCCTGTTGGATTCGCCAAGTTGTATCACCGAAATGCCCTCGACCGATACCATTATCATTGATTTCCCGAACAATACCGACTGTGCCAAGCATGGCATGATCTCGTTGATTTAAGTGAGAATGTTTTTCATCAACAAGATCTTTTTTATGCTGATATTTCCACCAAAGTACGCTTAATATTGTCGCTAAAATAGCATAAATAATACCTAGACTGGCTAAGGATAATGCGGGAAATACTTGCATAATCCCCGCCACAACAATAGCTGCCAATCCCCACCACAGTAAGAAAATACCTGGGATTGCAATTTCTGCAATTAACAACACAAAGCCTAAAATTAGCCAATGCCATACTGTCCAAGTGGCAAACCATTCCATAACAGCTCCTTATTTTTTATCACCTTTTAATAACTCTGTAATACCTGCTATAGAACCTATTAAATTACCTGCTTCTAAAGGCATTAATACCACTTTGCTATTATCTGATCCACCGATATGTTTTAGTGCTTCAGTGTATTTTTGAGCAATAAAATAATTAATCGCTTTAGTATCCCCATTAGTAATCGCCTCAGATACCATTTGAGTGGCTTTGGCTTCGGCTTCAGCAGCACGTTCACGAGCCTCTGCTTGTAAAATTGCTTCTTGTTTTTCCCCTTCGGCACGCAAGATTCGAGATTGTTTCTCCCCCTCTGCACGTAAAATCTGAGCTTGACGAACCCCTTCCGCTTCTAACACTTCCGCCCGTTTATTCCGTTCTGCTTTCATTTGAGCATTCATGGCTTCACTTAATTCACGCGGAGGACGCACATCTCGAATTTCAATACGGGTTACTTTTACGCCCCAAGGATTGGTCGCTTCATCAACAATCGCCAATAAACGCCCATTAATACTATCTCGTTGCGAAAGCATTTCATCTAATTCCATACTCCCCAACACAGTACGAATATTGGTCATTACCAAATTGACTATCGCCTGTTCTAAGTGATTGACTTCATAAGCGGCACTACGTGCATCGATCACTTGCACAAAGCACACCGCATCAATGGATACATTGGCATTATCTTTCGAAATCACTTCTTGTGATGGAATGTCTAACACCTGTTCCATCATATTAATTTTACGACCTACACGATCCACAAAAGGAATCACAAAGTTCAAGCCTGGTGAAAGGGTTCTGGTATAACGACCAAAACGCTCAATGGTCCAGTGATAACCTTGTGGTACGGTTTTTAAGGTTGAATATAAAACAAACGCAACTAAAGCAATAAACACAATCGTTGCGACAGGTAAGCCATCGTAAAATTCCATAATAATCTCCTTATAAAAAATTCAGCAAAACTATAGCATTTTACACCGCAGTTTGTACATATTGATAGCCATTTTCTTTTGGCACAAATTCAAAAATATGGGTGATACATTGCGGTGCATCTTGATCTTGATGTGATACAAATAATAATTGTGTCGCACTGTTTTGCACTAATTGATCGATAAAATTTTTCACTAACGCTCGATTTAACCCATCTAACCCCTGCAATGGTTCATCTAAAATTAACACAGGCGGATATTTCACCATGGCTCGAGTAATTAACAATAACCGTTGCTGACCCCAAGAAAGTGAACGAAATGGCTTTTTCGCCAAGTTGGCTAAATTGATTCGTTCTAGCCATTGCATCGCTTTCACTCGCAAGGCATCGGGAGTGCGTTGATAAACACCAATGCTATCAAAAAAACCTGAAATAATCACATCTAATACAGAGCAATTTACCCGATAATCCATGTGCAGTTGACTACTTACGTAGCCAATATTGGATTTAATTTGCCAAATACTTTCCCCCGTACCACGTTGACGACCAAATAACCGCACAATATTACTGTAAGATTGAGGATGATCGCCTGTAATAATAGAAAGTAAGGTAGATTTTCCTGCACCATTAGGACCTTTAATCCACCAATGTTGCCGTGGTAATACTGTCCAAGTTAATTTATCTAAAATAATTTTATCCGCATATTGAATAGTCACATTTTCCAATTCAAAGTGCGGTGTATTTTGATCGAGTTTTTGCACTGGCGAAGCACTTTCAGGTAAAGGTACATCAATGGCATTTTCAGCATAGTGTAATTGTTGAAAAATACTATGCTGCTCTACTTCCGTTCTATTTCCTTGTAAAACAAGTTCGCAATGCTCCAACAAGGCAATCTGTTTAGCCGTGGGCGGAATATCGTTAAAACGATTAATAATCAGCAATAATGTGGTTTGTTTAGATAAAATATCTAATAGCGATTGCCAATCTTGTACCGATTTTTGATCTAGTCCCTCAAAGGGTTCATCTAAAACCAGTAAATCTGGTTGCTGCACTAAGGTTTGAGCTAATAGGATTTTGCGACTTTCACCTGTAGAAAGGTGCATGAAAGGACGATCTAATAACGGTGTAATCCCAAGTATTTCTGCATACTGTTGACATAATTGATGATGATCCGAACCGTTCAAAATAGTTTGGCGAGCGGTTTTACCAAAATCATCAGGGCTAATACAATCATTGTTCCGATCACGAAAAGTTTGTTCTAAAATTTTCTGTTGTTTTTCGAAGGAAAATTGTTGAATGTTGGTAAAGGTATTTTCATATAATCCATCATAAACTGGAATTTTACCTTCAACTGCTAATGAAAAAGCGGTTTTGCCACTCCCATTACTTCCCACCACAACCCAAAAATCCCCTTGTTGAATTTGAAAGTGCGGTATTTTTAAACGATTTTTTTGATTTAATAAGAATTCGGCTTGTTGAAGATTAATTTGTTTCATTACTTATCACCCTTATTTTATTCTATAATTTCTATCATGTTATCTGACTAACAAACAAAAGAAAAGGCTAAACCAATGTTTAGCCTTCGCATCAATCAAAACGCTATATTATTTTTGATAATAAGGTGTCGGACCTTTAGGACCAGCGACTTTACTTGATTCAGATTGGTTCAATACGATACCAGAAGATTTAACTTCTACACGACGATTAGGACGTAAACAATCTCTTAACGCTTGACCTGTTTCTCCATCACAAGCTTTAACTTGATTTGCTTTACCATGTCCGGTAGCAACAAAATTAGCTTGAACACCTTGTTCAATTAAACGTGCTTTAACGCGGTCTGCACGACGTTGTGATAAATTTAAGTTATAAGCGTCAGAACCCAAACGGTCAGTATAACCATCAATAGAAACGTCTTTAGCACCTGATTTAATTAATTGTGCCGCAATATTATCTACCACTTCTTTACCTTTAACAGTTAACACATCTTTATTAAAGTCAAATAAGAAATCGCCGCTTAAATCAAACGATGAATTACCATTACAGCCATTCGGATACCAGAAGAAACTTTGTGCATTCATATTCTTGTCAAATAAGATTTTATATTGACAAATTTTGTGTTCACCATTTTCACGATAGTTGAAAACATAATCCCACTCTCGCACGCCATATAAGCCTTCGGCAAAATGTGGACGACCTAACAAGTTATATAATTGGTCTTTGTTCATACCACGTTCAACCATGCGAACATTATCCCAGTTTGGCCATGAACCAAATTGTGAACCATCATGGTTAAAAAGGGATTTATCAATTTTAGGCCACACTAAATTAGCCACAGCCTGCTCTGTTGTTTCACCTGCGGGTTGCCCCTCATCGGTAATATTGCTTAAATTTCCACAAGCTACCAAGGTAGTTGCGGCAATAGTTGATAATAAAAAATGTGATAATTTCATTCGTTTTACCTTAAATAATGTTTTCATAATCCTAAAATACCTAATTATAATTATAGCTAAAAACAATAATGACCTAAACTCCCTTTATTATTGCAATAATCACTGCTATAACCTGATGTTATGGTAATATTAAACAATAATAAAGTAAATCAAATTTCTCCGCATAATAAGAATTTTTTGTAAAGATTGTAAAGAAACTACAAAAAGGTTCTTTCATCACCTTTTAACCAGTTAAGTAACAAATTATTAGCACTTTCTTCAGTTTGTTTACCCAGTTTTTGTAACAAAGATTTCTTCTGCTTATATTGCACGCCGAGTACAGATTTTTCACCTATCGCCTGCAAAATCACATCATCGCTGGTGGCAATTTCATCTATTAAATGTAAATCCAAGGCTTGTTGACCAAACCAATGTTCACCCGTGGCAATTTTCGTCACATCTAACTGCGGTCGATGTTGTGCCACAAATTGTTTAAATAATTCATGGGTTTCTTCCAATTCTTGTTGGAATTTTTGTTTGCCCTTTTCAGTGTTTTCACCCAAAATAGTCACGGTGCGTTTATATTCACCAGCCGTCATCACATCGACATCGACATCGTGTTTCTTCAATAAACGATGAATATTCGGAATCTGTGCTACCACCCCAACAGAACCAATAATCGCAAAGGGAGCAGAAATAATACGATCTGCCACACAAGCCATCATATACCCCCCACTGGCTGCCACTTTATCCACCGCCACCGTGAGTTTAATCCCTTTTTGTTTTAAACGAGCAAGCTGTGAAGCCGCTAAACCGTAGCCATGCACTACGCCACCTGGGCTTTCTAAACGTAATAACACTTCATCTTTTGCAGGATCGGCTACTTGCAAAATGGCACTAATTTCTTCACGTAATGCAGTGGTTTCAGATGCCTGAATATCGCCTTTAAAATTCAACACATACAAAGTCGGTTTCGCATCTTGTTCGACAACTTCACCTTTTTTACGTTTGGCTTTCAAGGCTTTCGCTTTAGCTTTTTCCGCCTTTTTCTCGGCTTTTTCTTGCTCTTTTAATTCATCTTCCGTTAAATGAAAATCACGCAATTTTTTGCTGTTATCCTCATATTGTTCCGATAAATCGGTAATCTCTAATTCACCATGGGAATGAGCAGATTTCTCTTTTAACGCCATAATCACGGCGACAATCCCAGCAATCACTAATAAAATGGTTAAAATTTCTAAAATAAAAATCCCATAACCAATTGCAATTTCAGACCACATCTATGTTGTTTCTCCTATAAAAAATCCATTAAAATACACCGCACTTTCGGGAAGCTAAACTCAATCCTAACTACGCAACCCAATACCACGGCTAATTAAATAATAAGCCATTCCGTATAACACAGAAATAAACAATATCAATACCGTAAAAGTATAAACCAACGGCACATCGCTGATGCCTAAAAAACCATAACGAAAACCATTGATCATATACACAATCGGATTGAGTTTCGATACCCCTTGCCAAAATGGCGGTAACAGGGAAATCGAATAAAATACCCCACCTAAATAGGTTAATGGTGTTAACACAAAGGTCGGAATAATACTGATATCATCAAAAGATTGGGCAAAAACCGCATTTATCAAGCCCCCTAAAGAAAAAGTGGCTGTGGTAAATAACAAGGTTAAAGCAATCACGCCCCAAGAATGAATATCAAAGGACACAAAAAATAACGACACCGTGGTAACTAATATCCCCACCAAAATCCCACGCACCATACCACCAGCCATATAACCTAAAATAATAATGTGAGACGACACAGGTGAAATCAGCAATTCTTCTACATTACGTGCAAATTTGGTGCTATAAAAAGATGAAGCCACATTGGCAAAAGAATTGGTTAAAGATGACATCATAATCAACCCTGGCACAATAAATTGCATATAACTAAAGCCACCCATCTCGCCGATTCGGCTACCAATTAACTGCCCGAAAATCACAAAATATAAAGTCATGGTAATCACAGGTGGCACCAATGTTTGCACCCAAATTCGCATAAAACGGCGAATTTCTTTGCGTAGAATGGTATAAAATGCGACCCAAGTTAATTGCATATTATCTCTCCCCTGTTACTGGTTTATTTAACGCCATTCGGACAAATAATTCTTCTAAGCGGTTAGTTTTATTTCGCATACTGAGTACCTGTACTTGTTGCTCTGCCAGTTGAATAAACAGGGAATTTAGCCCTTGCTCTCGGTGAACTTCGACTTCAATAGAACATTGTTCTAAGGCGGTTATTTTGTAATCTTTAATTTGTGACAACGTCGCATTTTTATCCAAATCCAGAATAAAGGTTTCGGTTTCCAGTTTCGCCAGCAGATCTTTCATCGCCATATTTTGCACTAATCGCCCTTGCTGAATAATCCCAATATGGCGACATAACATTTCCGCTTCTTCTAAATAATGCGTGGTTAAAATAATGGTGGTGCCTTGCTGATTAATTTCTGCCAAAAACGTCCACAAACTACGGCGTAATTCAATATCCACGCCTGCGGTGGGTTCATCTAAAATCAATAATTTAGGTTGGTGCATTAAAGCTCGAGCAATCATCAAACGGCGTTTCATCCCCCCTGATAATCTTCTCGCCTGCTGATGACGCTTATCCCATAAATCCAAGCGTTTTAACCAGATTTCCGCACGTTGCAAAGCCTCCGTTCGCACAATACCATAATAACCGGCTTGATTAATTAAAATATCGATCACGTTTTCAAACTGGTTAAAATTAAATTCCTGTGGCACTAACCCGATACATTGCTTGACTAAATTCAGCTGTTGATCTAAATCATAGCCAAACACTTTTACCGTGCCATTGGTTTTATTCACCAACGAGCTGATAATGCCGATAGTAGTAGATTTCCCAGCCCCATTATGTCCAAGTAACGCATAAAAATCACCGCGTTCTACGGTTAAGTCAATCCCATGTAACGCTTTGACACCATTTTTATAAGACTTAGTTAAGCCTTTTATTTCTAATGCAAACATTTGCGTTTACCTTTTTTGTTATTCTTCTTATTTCAAGCCGACTATGATAACGTTTTTTACAAAATCAGGCAAAAAACACCGCACTTTTTCTATTTAATCGCTACGAAAAAATCCGAACATTTAAAGATTGTTGATATTTTGGTTTACACACCCTGCCATCAAGTATATACTCTTGCTAAATACAAAAATAAAAGGAGCATAAAATGGTTGAAGCCTCTGTTTTTATTACTAATCGCACGCAAGCTGTGCGTTTGCCTGCGGAAGTGCGATTTGACGAAAGTGTAAAAAAAGTCTCCGTGCGAGTGGTTGGGCAAGAACGTATTTTGACCCCATTAGATCAAATGTGGGAGAGCTTTTTCCTGTCACCTAATAGAGTCAGTGATGATTTTATGAATGAGCGTGATCAAGGTGTGCAACCTGAGCGTGAGAATTTTTAATTGGGAAAAACAATGCTGAAATATATGCTAGATACCAATATGGTGATTTATGTTATCAAACGCCGTCCACTTGAAGTGTTGAATATGTTTAATCTCAACATTGGGCGAATGTGTGTGAGTAGCATTACCGTTGGCGAGTTGTATTATGGTGCAGAAAAAAGTGCTTATCCTGAGCGTAATTTGAGTGTGATTGATGACTTTCTTTCTCGCCTAAAAGTCGTAGATTACACGCCCAAAAATGCCGCCCATTATGGCAATATTAAAGCCGAATTAAGCAAACAAGGTAATCTTATCGGTGAAAATGATCTGCATATTGCCGCTCACGCTCGTAGTGAAGGATTGATTTTGGTCAGTAATAATCTGCGAGAATTTGAGCGAGTTTCAGGATTAATCACCCAAAATTGGATTAAAGAATAAAAGCCAGCCAACCTATTTCAACACTCTCGTGAAATAACACAAAAATCCCTTGACAAAATTCTTTTGTACTAGTTTAATAGTACAAAATTCATTTTCATAAACCATAAGGATAGCTTATGTTTCAGCCTTATATTCAAGTTCTCCATCAACAGGTCGCCTATTATGACGATCTCGTGCCTGTTTTTAATACGCTCTCCCCAGAAAAATCTAACAGCCTATTATTAGAAAGTGCGGAGATTTCGAGCAAAAATAGTTTAAAAAGTTTGTTGTTGATTAACGCCGCAGTCAAAATTTCCTGCCAAGGACAGATTGTCACATTTCAAGCCTTAACAGCCAATGGAAACACCGTTTTAATTCACCTTGAAGAAAAGTTACAGGGTTTGAGCACACTCACCAAATTGAATCAAACTACCCTACAAGCCGAATTTGCGGCACTCGATCAAAATCTTGATGAAGACAGTAAATTACAATCTGCCACTGTATTTGACGGACTTCGTCAAATTGCTACGCTTTATTCTCATAGTCAAACACCCATTTTTTTAGGGGGATTATTTGCCTATGATTTAGTGGCAAATTTTATTCCAATGGACGGTATTCAGTTACAAGATGATGGTTTAACCTGCCCCGATTATGTCTTTTATCTAGCAGAAAATTTACTGCGTTTTGATCACCCAACTCAACAGGCGACATTACAAACTTTCTGTTTTAATTCCAAAGCATTAGTGGATTTGCAACAAAGTGCGGTGAAAATTTCGCAAGATTTACAGAATTTGAAACCGTTACCCGCCATTCAAAAAGCAGATACGCAGGTACAAATTAATCACGATGATGACAAATTTAAACAAATTATCACCGCACTTAAACAACATATTTATGACGGTGATGTATTCCAAATCGTGCCATCTCGCCGTTTTTCTTTGCCTTGTCCCAATACGCTTGCAACCTATCGTCAGTTAAAATTGAACAATCCAAGCCCCTATATGTTCTTTATGCAAGATGATGAATTTACCCTATTCGGTGCATCACCTGAAAGTGCATTAAAATATTCAGCGGAAAATCGCCAGTTGGAAATTTACCCGATTGCAGGATCTCGCCCACGGGGATTTGATGCCAATGGTCAGATCGATCCTGAACTCGACGCTCGTTTAGAATTGGAACTGCGGTTAGATCATAAGGAATTAGCCGAACATTTGATGTTGGTAGATTTAGCTCGCAACGATATTGCTCGAGTCTGCGAAAGTGGTACACGTCAAGTGTGTGATTTAATGCAGGTCGATCGCTATTCACATATTATGCACTTGGTTTCTCGTGTAGTGGGTAAACTTCGCCCTGAATTAGATGCCTTACACGCTTATCAAGCCTGTATGAATATGGGAACGCTAACAGGTGCGCCGAAAATTAAAGCCATGCAGTTGATTTATCAATTTGAGCAAGAAAAACGCCATAGCTACGGCGGTGCAGTGGGCTATTTAGGTTCAGACGGTAATTTCGACACTTGCATTGTGATTCGTTCCGCCTTTGTACAAAATGGCATAGCACACGTGCAAGCAGGCTGTGGCGAAGTGTTGGATTCCGATCCACAAATGGAAGCGGACGAAACTCGTCATAAAGCTCGTGCGGTGTTAAATACCATTATTCAAACTAACCAATTAGCGTAAGGAACAAATTATGGCAACTATCGTATTTTTAGACAATTTTGATTCCTTTACTTACAATCTGGTGGATCAATTCCGCACACTGGGGCATAACGTAAAAGTCTATCGCAACGACTGCGAGCTGGATTTTTTAACCAAAATCTGCCTTGAACCTGACAGTATTTTGGCACTCTCTCCCGGACCTGGTACACCTGCTCAAGCTGGCAATATGCTTGCCTTAATTGAGAAAGTCAAAAATCAAGTGCCGATTATTGGGATTTGTTTGGGACATCAAGCCTTAATTGAATCTTTCGGCGGCAAGGTGGTTCATGCAGGCAAAGTGTTACACGGCAAAGTGTCAAAAATCAACCATGATGAACAAGCCATGTTTAAGGATTTACCTAATCCAATGCCCGTGGCTCGCTATCATTCCCTAATGGGAACCGAATTACCCGATGAATTAATCGTCAATGCAGAATATAACCATATTATTATGGCAATTCGTCACCGCACCTTGCCAATTTGTGCCTTTCAATTTCACCCTGAAAGTATTTTAACTGTTCAAGGTGGAAAATTATTAGAAAATTCAATTCGTTGGTTAGTTAACCGATAAGGGGAAATTATGATTATTGTTTATGGTTTAAAACACACGCTTGCACCACGAAAACAGCAGATTATGCAAGCAATTTACGATTGCTTAAATATGCAACTGGATATTCCCCCACGTAAACATACTTTACGTTTTATCGGCTTAGAACGAGAAGATTTTTTCTGTCCTGAGGGGCGAACAGACGATTTTATTGTGGTTGAAATTAATCTAATGCAAGGGCGTTCCGAAGATACCAAAAAACGGCTAATAAAAATGCTGTTTTGTGAATTGGAACAACGGGCGGATATTAATGCCATTGATGTGGAAATCACCATTAAAGAACAACCGCCACATTGTTGGGGTTTCCGTGGTATGACAGGTGACGAAGCCAACGACTTAGCTTATAGTATTTATCGTTAAGGAAAGTATTATGCAAACTGAACAACTATTATCCCAACTCTTTGAAAAACAACCATTAAGCCAAAAACAAGCAGAACAACTATTTAACGCTGTTATGCACGGTGAATTAGCCAATGAACAATTAGCAGGGGTATTGATTGCTTTAAAATTACGTGGTGAAACACCAGAAGAAATCAGTGGTGCGGTCAATGCTGTGGTGGCAAATGCTCAACATTTCCCTACCCCACATTATGATTTTGCCGATATTGTTGGAACAGGTGGAGATGGTGCCAACACTATTAATATTTCCACTGCCTCTGCCATTGTGGCTGCCAGTCTTGGCTTTAAAGTTGCCAAACACGGCAATCGTAGTGTATCGAGCAAAACAGGGGCGAGTGATGTATTGAGTGCGTTAGGCGTAAATATTGCTATGAGTGCTGAAACTGCACGCAAGGCATTAGATGAAACCAATATCTGCTTTTTATGGGCGCAACAATATCATCAAGGTTTTAAATATGCCGCTCCAGTTCGCCAAGCCTTGAAAACTCGCACATTGTTTAACATTCTTGGTCCATTATGTAACCCTGCTCGCCCAACGCATCAATTATTAGGGGTGTATTCGCCAGATTTAATTCAACCCTATGCGGAAACGGTAGTCCGTTTAGGCGGTAAAAATACCATTGTGGTACATGGTTCTGGTTTAGATGAAGTGGCGATTCACGGCAAAACCGATGTGGCAGAAGTACGTCACGGCGAGATTACTTATTACAGCGTAACCCCTTATGATTTCGGTTTTGAACCACAACCACTAGAAAGCCTACGTGGTGGTGAACCCGCAGAAAATGCACAATTTCTCACCGCACTTTTACAAGGCAAAGGCAAAGCCGAACACGTTCAAGCCGTGGCAATGAACGTAGCAATGTTAATGAAAGTGTTTGGTCATCAAGATTTAAAATCCAATGCGGAACAGGTACTTGGTGTAATAACAAGCGGTAAACCTTATGAAACTTTGGTAAAATTAACCCAGTATTAACATATAAACATTGTAGGGGCGTATTGCATACGCCCAAAAATCCTACATAAATCATAAAATTGAGCGTTAGGGCGTATGCAATACGCCCCTACAACTGTCAAAATAATCCAGAACAAAAATATGAACATCAACAAAAACGCCCCCACCATTCTACAAAAAATCGTACTCGATAAATTGGATTGGGTAAAACAAAAAAAAGTCGAATTTCCGCTAAGTGAATTTCAACAAAAAATCACTAATTCTGACCGCAGTTTTTATCAGGCCCTAATGTCATCAAAGACACAAGGCAATTATCAACAACCTGCTTTTATTTTAGAATGTAAAAAAGCCTCGCCGTCTAAAGGCTTAATTCGTGCCGAATTTAATTTGGCAGAGATTGCTCATGTGTATAAACATTATGCGACCGCTGTTTCCGTACTGACAGATGAAAAATATTTCCAAGGGGATTTTGCTTATATTCAGCAAGTGCGAAATATCGTCAGCCAGCCTGTATTATGCAAAGATTTTATGGTCGATGAATATCAAGTTTATCTCGCCCGATTCCATCAAGCGGATGCGATTTTATTGATGCTTTCCGTGGTAGATGATGAAACCTACCAAAAATTATCTCACCTTGCTCATCAGCTTAGCATGGGTGTATTAACCGAAACCAGTAACGAAGTGGAATTTGAACGAGCGTTGAGCTTAGGAGCAAAAATTATCGGGGTAAATAACCGTAATTTGCACGATCTCACGGTGGATTTAAATCGGGTAAAATACTTGGTGGAAAAATATCAACATCAGATTCCAGCCGATACTCGCATTATCAGTGAATCAGGAATTTACACGCACGCTCAAGTGCAACAGCTAAAATCCGTATCTCACGGCTTTTTGATTGGCAGCAGTTTAATGGGAAGTCACGATTTAAATAACGCCGTACGTTCGGTGATTTTCGGCGAAAATAAAGTCTGTGGTTTAACTCGTCCGCAAGATGTGCAAGCCGTTTATAGCCAAGGTGCCTTATACGGCGGTTTAATCTTTGCGGAAAAATCACCACGCCAAGTCAGTCTTAGACAAGCACAAGAATTAGTCACCACTGCCCCATTGCGTTTTGTTGGTGTTTTCCAGAATCAGGAAATTGATTTTATCGTGAAAATAGCCAGCCAACTGCAACTTTTTGCGGTGCAATTACACGGTTCAGAAAATGCTGGATTTATCACCGCACTTCGTCAACAATTACCTGAAAACATTCAAATCTGGCAAGCGGTTTCGGTAGATATTGAAAACCAAACTGCGGTGCAAATTGATGAAATTTCAGAGGTCAATCGCTATGTTCTCGACAGTAAACTTGGCAATCAACAGGGCGGTACAGGCAAACCCTTTAACTGGTCAAAAATTCCTGCGGAATTGAAAAATCGTATTATGCTGGCAGGTGGGATTAGTCCAGAAAATATCGATCTTGCCTTACAACAAGGCTGTTTAGGGCTAGACTTAAATTCAGGCGTAGAAAGTGCCAAAGGGATAAAAAGTGCGGAAAAATTGACCGCAGTTTTTGAGAAAATTCATCAATATTAATCACTTGCCCCAATCACGCAATACGTGATTGGGGTTCATTTTAATTAAATCTTATTTTTCCGTCTCGTTTGTCGCTTGACTGACAATATGCAAATCCATTTGATCATAAGGAATAGTAATACCCGCAGCATCAAAGGCTAATTTTACTTCTTCCAACAACGCCCAATATACCGACCAATAATCTGAATTTTTCACCCAAGAACGTGTGATTAACTGTACACTACTCGCTTCTAATGCACCCACCGCAATCACCGGTTCAGGATCTTTTAGTACTAAAGTATTTTTGGCTAAAATATCAGCTAAAACATCTTTAGCTTGCTTGATGTTCGATTCGTAGGAAATATCAAAAGTTAAATCCACACGACGCAGTTCATTCAATGAATAATTAGTAATGCTATCGGCAAACACTTTACCATTCGGTACCAATACCGTTTTGTTATCGCCTGTTCTGAGTTCCAACATTAATAAGCCCATTTGATGAACCACACCTGTTGTTCCTGAGGCTTCAATAAAGTCACCTTTATTAAAAGGTTTGAAGATCAGCAACATCACTCCAGCCGCAAAATTTTGCAAGGAATTCTGTAATGATAAACCAATAGCTAAACCAGCTGCACCAATTAACGCCACTAATGAACTGGTGTTAATGCCTAATTGTGAAAGGGCAGCAATTACCGTGATTAACAGTAATAGAAAATAACCGATTGAACGGACAAAACTTTGTAACATTTCATCTTTGGTCGAAATCAATACCGCTCGTCCAAGCAAATTACTAATAATTTTAGAAATATATTTACCCACATAAAAAATCACGATTGCCAGTAAGATTTTGGTACCGTAAGGGATAATCCATTCATTTAACAGGGTGGCAAAATCCATATTTGATACATCATTAAGTATTTTGCTGGTTTCCCCAACCACATCTAATTGTGCTGTTTCAGTTGCATTTTCGGCAGCCATTTTTTTCTCCTATAAGTTGTTTAAATAGTTGTTTAAGTTAATCATTAAACACCAATTGCTGATTTAATCCGATCCGCAAACATGCCGACACTTAACGCATAATAGTTGGAACGGTTCCAGTCTAAAATGGTGCGAAAATTATTTGAAACTAAGAATGCTCGTCCTACTTGTTTATCAGGTAACACCAACCAAAGATCAGTAGAAGATAAGGCATTTAATTTTTGTGCTTCGGCACTGCTTTTTAGCATGATGCCTTGAGCTTGCCAATCTGTTAAAGAGCGGGCTTTATTTTTTTCCGTACCATATAAAGCAAGATTAGCAGGCTGAGTAAGCTGTACTTCCACGCCCCAAGGTAAACGATTATCCCAACCCACAGTATGCAAATAATTTGCAATCGAAGCAAAAACATCATATTCATTTTGCCAAATATCTTTACGACCGTCATTATCGCCGTCTGCAGCATAATTTAGATATGAGGTTGGCATAAATTGGGTTTGTCCCATTGCCCCTGCCCACGAACCTAGCATTTGAGTTCGATTTAAATAGCCTTGATCAAGCATTTTCATCGCATTAATAAATTCTTGGCTAAATAATTTTTCACGGCGACCGTCAAAAGCCAAGGTGGCTAACACAGAAAGCACATCATAGTTACCTTGATAGTAACCAAAACTGCTTTCCATGCCCCACAGTGCCAAAATAAATTCTTGTTGCACACCGTATTTTTGGCTGGCTTTTTGCAATGATGTGCGAACGTCCCAATAATTATCTTCCGCTTTATTCACCTTGGCTTGGGTTAAGTGTTTATTAATATAATTTGTTACGCCGTTCGGATTGGGTGGTAACGGTGGTTGATTTTTAAGGCGTGCTGCATTGCCCGCTTGTTTTTGATCTAAACGTACCGCACTTTCAATATAATAAATGTTATTTTGAGCATTTAAGGTTTTCGCAGATACGCCCTGTCCCGCAGATTTTTGTTTTAAAAACTGTACGTAATCATTAAAATTATCTAACGTACGAGCTTTGCTGTAGATTGCATTACTGTCTAACGCATTGATTGCTGAGTTTGGCGTATTATTTGATGAAGAACAGCCAGCTAAGATTAATCCCGTACAAAGTGCGGTGATTTCTAATAAAGTTTTCATTTACTTTCCTATTTCCGAATAAATTTATAGATTATTTCCAATAATGATTTTGGTAATAAACGTGGTAGCATGCGAGATAAAAAGACCACCAAACCTGATACTGGATCTTGTAATTTCACTTGCGATTTTAACTTATAAAGTTGCCATTCAAATTTGGCTTGCTCAATGCCACGTCGGCGCCCCACCATGCCATTCCCCACCCTTGCATAAACCAATACATCAGGCAGATTGGCGACATTTGTCGGATGGTGAGCGACTAAGTTAATCCATAAATAATAATCTTCTTGCAAACCTTGATAACCGCCTGCATTCAATACCGCTTGGCGTTTATAAGCCACGGTCATGTGATTAAACGGGCAACGTTTTTGGGTGAATTTTACAATTTCATCAGCAATGGTTGGCACTTTACGGAAGCTAACAATATCCTCAATAGAGGATCCAAATTCGGCAATTTGTCCACCAAAAATCACCACATCAGGATTTTTCTCAATAAAAGCAAGCTGTTTTTCAAAACGGTCAGGATAGCAAATATCGTCAGTATCCATGCGGAAAATCCATTCATGGCTCGCTGATTTTATCCCTTGATTTAACGCTTTACCTAAACCAACATTTTGTTCTAACGGGACTAATTTAAAAGGTAATGTTGCTTTAAATTCATCAATCACGGCTTGCAATTCAGGCGTAATCGCACCGTCTAACACCAACACAATTTCATCGGCTGGGTGAGTTTGATCGACTAAACTTTGTAAACATTCCCGTAAGAATGTGGGATTTTCCTTGATGTATAAGGACATTAATACTGAAAATTTCATTGTTTGTTCCATTTAAATATAATATTTGTTATTCGGCTATTGCCCCCCTCAGGGCTTCGCCCAGCTCCCCCCGCAAGCAGGGGGAGCAAAATGCTCTTATTTTCTTTGATATTTATTCCTTCCCCCTGCTTACATGGGAGCAAAACGCTCTTATTTTCCTTGATATTTATTCCTTCCCCCTGCTTGCGGGGGGAAGTGCCCAAAGGGCGATGGGGGGCTGCTAAATATAGCGTTTTAAATTTATCGCCAACTGTGGCGAAATGCTGCTCACAATAGCAATCATCAAATGCTTAACATTGTGACTCAACATAAAAATCTTGAAATAATAATAACCTGCTTTACGTGATAAATTCATCGCATAAGGATATGCCAGCATATACAACGAATTGATGGCAAAATTTTTCGCTTGCTGTTCAGTTTTGACATATTGTTGACCGATCATCGCAATGGCTTTTTCGGTGTTTTCCGTATTCGTGGACACACTCGATCTTTTGGTATGAAAAGCACAGATACTCAATGGCTCATCAATATATTTTGGGCGAAAATCAGGGCAACTTACGGCTTTTAACACAAATTCATAATCTTCTAAAGATTTTAACGCCGTGGATAATCCACCTAACTGCCAAAAGAAGTCTTTTTTAATCGCAATCATTGGCATACCACCGATTTTATTGACCAATAAAATTCTTTCTAATGAAATCTCTTGTTCGTTAATCGGCTTGGTAACATAACTAAATTTTTCATTCACCATTTCACATTTGGCAGGATGATAGATAAAGTTCAGCGTTGGATTTTGCTCAATGGTTTCGGCAATCATTTGACATTTTCGCTCATCAAAACGATCATCATCGTCTAAAAATAATAACCACTCGCCTGTTGCCATTTTGGCACCATTATTACGACTTTGAGCGGGTCCAACATTTTGTTCATTACGAATAAGTTTAACCTCAAAGCTAAAAGTGCGGTCAATTTTTAACGGATTTGGCGAACAATCATCAACCACAATGACCTCAAAATTCTTTGCGGTTTGTTGTTCTAAACTCACCAATAAACGATTAACTTCCAGATTACGATTATAGGAAGGTATGATAATACTAAACATGATTTTTTCTCACAATTTGTTTACCCTGCCCACCAAACAACGAAATAAACATTAAAAAGATAAACATAATCCCAGGGTAAGCGTAGGTATCGGCTTTGACATTTAATAAACTCAACAATAACAAGCTAGATAAAATAAATTTCCAACTGCCATTAAACCAGTTATCCGCAATCCGTTTCACAAAATAACCTGTCACCATAAAACAAACCGCAATATAACCGATACCACCATATAATGCCTGACGAATAAAGCCAGAGTCCGATCCGCCGTAATAACCTTTGCCGTTCAGATTATAATATAAGCCGTCACCTATCATCAGTTGTTTTAAACTTGGCATAAATAAATGTTTTTGCATTAAGGTATCGGTGGAAGAAGATAACCCAGTAGAAATACCAATAAATTTAGACGCTGGACGATCTGTCCCATAAATCAAATTAATCAAGGGTTCTAAAGCATGTTCAATATAAAGGCTTGATTGATAATTTATGGCTAAAACAAAAATTAATACACCGAACAATATTATCGGCAAAATATAATCTCGTTTAAAATAAAGGACTAAGCTGAAAACGGAGAGTAATAAAAATGTTCTGCCTGAAATCAATCCGATACATAACATTAAAAACACATAAATCCCTTTCAATTTAGCGTGCTTCTCGGCATAAGCTAATAAAAAATGCAAAAGCATTAAGTAAAAGGCACTTAATTGGAAAAAGGCGGATGATGTTATGTTGTATAAACGATATTCCTGCTCCGATCCTGTAAACTGCGGTAAAATGGCACTGGCATTTGTACCTAATGCAATGCTGACTAAAAACGGAATACCCGTTAGTGCTAAAACGCCCATAATGGACTGTGCCACTATTCCTATTTTAATATCTCGAATAAATAGGCTTTTTTCTTGTTGCAGATAAAATAAATTATAAATTGCAATCCCCAATATAAATATCACCAACAGTTTAATATACATACTCAGTACACCAAACTCTGCTGTACCATTAATCAAAATCGGGATCACGGAAACAAGCACTAAAGCAGCACAAACGAATAAACTGTCTGCTGGAATAATCACTTGATTAATTTGTTTTTTATACCATTTATAACCCAACCATAATACCGCAATAACACCAGCGACTAGACTCATTCGGATAAAATGAAAAGCCCAAGGATCATAAAGATAAAATAAATTAAATAATGCTGACATTATAAATTTCTCTTAATCGCTAATAGCTTTTTGGCTGGAAATTTCAGCCATTTTTGCCACCAACTATGTTTTAAGGCGGCACGTAAATCGGCTAAATTACTGGCTAATTTGGGGTTTTCAATCACCATTAACGGACGAATCACGACAATATCTAAGCCTAATTGTTTCTCAAACCAAATAAAATCATCTGCCAACCAGAAGATCTTTTGCTGTTGTTCAATGTAATCTAAGAACTTTTGACAAGCCGATTTTTTTATTAAATAAGCCACCGTGCCTGCAAAATAATTTTTATAAGGATAAGCATAACGATAACCCGTTGTCGCTATCTTCTTTTGCAGAAAACGCAATGTGGTTGGATAATTAATCTTCAACTCAATATCATCAAAGGTTGGGATTTTTGATTGTCCGACTAGAATAATATCGGCGGTGAAGTTTTCAGTTAAAAGTGCGGTCAAATTTTGCTGAAAATTTTCTGCCAACAACGCATCATCTTCACAGACTAAAGCATAGTCATTTGCTTGAACAGTTTCATCATCTACAATTTTTTGATAAACCGCCAAATGGCTTAAAGTACAACCGATTTCACCTTTAGTCACTGCTCGTCCGTAGGCTTGTTTAAACCCATTAAAATCAAAACGGCTTTCTAATTCTGATGGTGATAAATTCATGGTATTAATGGCATTAAATACGTCAAAATCTGCTGTATCTGGTTGAGAGAAAAATAATTCCCTACGCTGTATGTCTTTTTCTAAAGAAATTAAAAATTTTCGCATTTTACACCGCACTTTTTTCGGGCGAACACATTGATCCGCCCCTACCCTACATTTAATCAACTAACTCTTTTACAGGATATTTAAAATAATAGACTAACGAAATAACCAGTCTAGTTAGACTTGCTCCAATTAAGGCATAGGCTAACCCGTATAATTGTTGATCTTTTAACAGATAAAACAATACCACAAAAACAACAATCGCGATCAGTTGTCGTACAAATAATAAAACCTGTTTGCCTAATAACAACATATTTTGTGACAATACCCATGATAATCCTGCAATAATGGCATTGACAATAAACCAGATTAGAACGGGAGCTACTTCTGCATATTTGCTACTAAAGAACAAAACAATCACAGGCTTAGCTAATAATGGCACCAAAATTAAGGCACTGATACTGATTAATCCAATAACCGCTAACACCGATTTAATCCGATTGAGTTTATTTAATAATCCTGAATAATAATAATCGGCTAACATATTGATAAATTTAGTCAGTAAACTATCAAAGGCAATACACACTGTATATAAACCCAAGGTATAATTACCTAAGAAAGAAACCACTAAAAATTTATCAAGACTGGTGGTAGTCGCACCAAAAATTTGTAATAGATTTTGTTTAAACCAAGTGGTAAAGAAAAATCTTGGATCAATTTTCTCGATCTTATTACGTTGACTAAAATCTTTATCCATTTGATATAAATAAATTAAACAGAAAATAGCCTGAATAGCACTGTATAGCGTTAATAAATAAAGGGCAATTTTTAATGGTTGTTCTTGCCATAACGCATAAGTTACGCCATAAACCAATACTAATAAAATCGGTTGCTGTAAGGTTAAACGCCGATAAACGATCATTTTGGGATCAATTTTACTCTTTTCTAGCGTAATGGTTAATATTGCCGTCAATAACACATTGATAATAAATAAGGCGTAATAATTTGTTACATCAAATAAAAAAACGGCAATACCAGCCACAATAATCGCAAAGGCTAAGAATAAAATAAAATAGCGTTGCCAATGTTGGTATTGTCGATGTCGCATACTCAAGGCAAAAGCGAATCCAACACCACCCGTTGCTAATGTCACCACATAGGAAACTGATGTTACAAATAACTGATGTAAACCGCGATCTTGTACCGATAATAGGCGAGCTAAGATAAAAGAGCTAACCAAGGTCAACCCCATACTGAATACCGTTACCGCAATGAGTTTAATAAAATGATTATTTTTCATAGAGCGTTGTGTAATCTATGTCTTTTGTCCATTGCTGATAATAACCTGAATTTTTACCATAGGAATTATCACACACTTGATTTGGAATACCCAATAAACAAGAAAAAATATGTCCATGTAATCGGCTGGTAATCACATTATCATAGCTTAAAAAAATCCTTTGACAGCGTTCGATCACGTTTAACGCATGTTGATACCATAGATCGTTAATTTTATTTTTCATAAACGCTAAATGAAATTTATTGGCGATTTTGGAAAAACGACTACACCATAATTCAAATTTCAAATCACTTGGTAATAAAATATCTTCCCAATCTTTCACGTTATCTAGGTTAGCTAATTGAGCTTGAATTTCTGTTTCAATATGGCTTTTTTCAATATCTTTGCGTAAAAAATAGAGCGTTTTTTGCACCGCACTTTGGTGCAAACTGCGGTCTTTTTGTGGCAAGTTTCCGTAAAGTTGATGAGCCATATCAGGCGACAAATAACTATTCTTCGAAAAATGACCTTGCATTAATTGAAAGGTTTTACTATCACGTGCAAATAAATGCAGATCAGAATGAGAGGAAAATAATTCTGCGGCTGCCAACATGGCTTTTTGATTGGAAAAATGAGCGGTTTGTGGCAATAAAATGATCCGATTATGCGGAAATTCTCGCACAATATCTTCTCGCATTTGTTGAATGAGCGGATACAGATCACCAAAGTTTCCGCCACCATGACACAAAATCGTGGTATTCGGTTGAATATATTTTTTGACTTCATGAATATCGAAAGCCTGCAATGAACGTCTTAAACGAATCTTGATGTGATAATCTTTGAAAAATTGCTCCGTGCCAGCATAGATTAATAAATCCCCAACATTTAAATGTAACGGATAATCAAAATACAGCACGTCATTTTTATCTATGATTAAGCTGTTAATTTGTTGTAATTTTTGTTTTAATGATTGTAAGACTGCATTCATTCCTAAAGACGTTCCATAGCTAAGTAAAAAGATTAACAAGTTTTCATCATAGCATTTTTCAACGGCTTTGACAGCGTTTTAATGATTGAGTTTCGTTTAATTTTCGGGAATAATAACCGCACTTTTTATTGAGAAAAATACTATGTTTGAACTAACCAAATTGATTACGGCTCTCATCTTACCGCCAGCGAATGTGATTATTCTGGCGATTTTTGCCTTATTCTGTCTATTATTTCGTTGTCCTAAACTGGCTTTTTTTAGTGCTTTATTGGCTATCATTACTTTGTACATTGTTAGCTTGCCTTATACAGCACAAAAACTCAGTGACAGCTTAACGACAAAAGATAACTTAAGCGTAGAAGATTATCGGCAAGCTCAGGCTATTGTGGTGTTAGGCGGTGGTTTGCGTGATAGCAGTGAATTGTATAATAGTTTAACTGTACCAGGTTTGGTATTAGAGCGGATGCGATACGCTGCCTATTTACATAAAGAAACCGAACTGCCGATTTTAATTAGTGGTGCTAGCCCGAACGGCAATTCCGAAGCTAAAGTTATCGCACAAGAATTTTTTACTTTTTTCGGTGTGCAACCAAAATGGCTAGAAGAAAAAGCATTAAATACGGTTGAAAATGCAAAATATAGCCATGAAATTCTTGAACGTGAAGGGATTTCAAAAATTATTCTAATTACTAATCAATGGCACATGCAACGATCAAAATTACTGTTTGAAAAAGAGGGATTTACCGTATTACCTGCGAGTGTGGGTAATGGTATAACACCTGAAAGCTATGATTTAAACTATATGCACTTTGTTCCACAAGCTGGGGCGATTGGTGCCAATATGCAATTATTAAAAGAATGGATCGGTTACTGGAAAGAGAAATTTTAATATGAAAATCAAATCCATTCAGCTACCCAAACAACCGTTGGTAGCGTTAAATAACATTAATGTGACGTTCTCACAAAAAGTCGCTTTACAAAATATTAATTTACGCATTTATCCTAACTCGGTGATGACTATTGTGGGTCCGAACGGTGGGGGAAAATCTACTTTATTAAAGGTATTACTTAAATTATTAACGCCGACCAGTGGTGATGTGGTTTATAGTAAAAATCTACGTATTGGCTATGTGCCACAAAAAATCCATTTAGATCCAAGTTTACCAATAACAGTGGAAAAATTTTTATCGTTGAAAAAAGGCATTACCAAAAACGATATGCAACAGGCGTTGGAATTGCTGTCAGTTTCGCATTTAATCAAAAATAGTATGCAAAAGCTGTCTGGTGGCGAAATGCAACGGGTGTTGATTGCTCGTGCTATTCTGAATAAACCCAATTTGTTAGTGCTAGATGAACCTACTCAAGGTGTCGATATTAATGGTCAAGTAGAACTGTATCAGCTGATTAAACAAACTCGCGAAAAATTAAATTGTGCCATTCTCATGGTTTCTCATGATTTACATATCGTGATGGCTGATACCAATGAAGTCTTATGCGTTAATCATCATATTTGTTGTGCTGGCACACCTGAAGCCGTGTCTAATGATCCCAAATTTATTCATTTTTTTGGTGATCAATTTGCTAAAAATATTGCCGTTTATACGCATCATCATAACCACCAACACAATATTCACGGTGATGTCTGTTGTCAGGATGATCAGACTTGTGCAGAACATAATAAATAAGGAAAGATATGTTTGAAATTATTTTCCCAGCTTGGCTTGCTGGTATTTTATTGTCGTTTATTACTGCACCTTTAGGGGCATTTGTGGTGTGGCGGAAAATGGCATATTTTGGTGATACCCTTTCTCACTCTGCCCTGCTCGGGGTGGCATTAGGGATTTTCTTCCAAATTAATCCTTACATTGCCATTTTAACGCTCACCCTGATTTTAGCCATTACGATGGTTTGGTTAGAAAATAATACCCAATTTTCGGTGGACACTTTGCTCGGCATTATTGCTCATAGCTGTCTTTCCCTTGGGGTGATTACCGTACAATTATTACAAAATGTACGCGTGGATTTGATCGGTTATTTGTTTGGTGATTTACTGGCGGTCAACTTTGATGATCTCATTTATATTGGGGTTGGCGTTGCTGTGGTATTAAGCCTATTACTCTATTTTTGGCGACCACTGATTTCAATTACTGTTAGCCCTGAACTGGCTCAAGTGGAAGGCATTAATGTAAAAAGAATGCGATTTATTTTAATGATTTTAACCGCACTTACTATCGCATTAAGTATGACATTTGTCGGGGCATTAATTATTACTTCATTATTGATTATTCCAGCAGCCACCGCCAGACGTTTTGCTCGTACGCCAGAAAGCATGGCAATAATTGCGGTAATCATTAGTATGATTGCGGTGAGTTTGGGATTAACTCTTTCCGCATTGTATAATACGGCATCGGGACCATCGGTAGTAGTTGCATCAAGTGTACTGTTTTTATTTTCACTACTTAAAAAAGAAAACAGTTAAAATGAGTAATATTTCTATGCTAGAATGAGTTTATCGACTAGGGCAAGTTTAGAATTTATTAGGTAAATTAATGTCAACCGAACAAGAAAAAAATCCTTCAACAGAACAAACGCCAGCAAAAATTCCTTTTAGCCAACGACATAAATGGAAATTATTTTTTGCTAAAGCCATTTTCAGTATAGGAATGCTTACAGTTTTTTATGGAGCTTATTTAGACTGGCAAATTCGTTCCAAAATGGATGGACAAATTTGGCGTTTACCTGCCGAAGTATATAGCCGTATTGAAAGTGTTCGTTTGCAAGATAATCTAACCCTAAATGATGTTACACAATTATTACTCAATAACGATTATCGTCAAACCAGCTTTGTGGCTGCTCCTGGGGATTTTAAAATTGAAAATGATACTATCGTGTTATTACGTCGATCATTTCCGTTTCCTGATAAAATGGAACCACAACGGGTAATTCGTTTACGCTTTAGTGATGAGAAATTAACGGTTATTGAAGATTTAGTCAATCAAGTGACGATTGATGAATTTCGTTTAGCCCCCAAATTAGTGGCAATGTTGCAATCTGATAATGAAGAACGCCTAGCCATTCCATTACAAAATTATCCACGACTATTAATTGATACCCTAATTTTAACCGAAGATCGCCGTTTTTATGAACATCAAGGTGTCAGTCTTATCAGTATTGCTCGTGCTATGATCAGCAATATTCGTGCGGGTCAAACTGTACAAGGTGGAAGTACCCTAACGCAACAATTAGTCAAAAATTTATTTTTAACTAATGAACGTTCGATTACACGTAAAATTAACGAAGCCTTAATGGCTATTATGTTGGATTTACGCTACGACAAAAACACCATTTTAGAAACCTATCTTAATGAAATTTATCTTGGTCAAAATGGTGACACCCAAATTCACGGTTTTGAGCTGGCGAGCCATTTCTTTTTTGGTCGCCCAGTGCGAGAAATCAGCTTAGATCAAATAGCTTTATTAGTCGGCATGGTGAAAGGTCCATCATTGTATAATCCTTGGCGTAATCCAACTAATGCGAAAGAACGCCGTAATGTTGTGTTAGGCTTAATGTTAGAACATAAAATGATCGACCAAGAATTATTTGATTTGTTAAGCCAACGTCCATTAGGCGTGCAAGAAAAAGGCTCGGTTACTCGCCCCTATCCTGCATTTATTCAAACATTGCAATCTGAATTACGCCAAAATTTGGGAGAAAATAAATCTTCCAGTTTATTGGGGGCAAGAATTTTCACTACCCTTGATGTTAAACAACAAGCCTACGCTGAACAAGCGGTTGTGGACGCTACACAAAAATTACAGTTGAAAGTGAAAAATCCACATTTACAATCTGCAATGGTCATCGCAGATTATCAAAAAGGTGAAATTAGAGCCATTGTTGGCGGATTACAAACCCAGTATGCTGGCTTTAACCGTGCATTTATGGCAAAACGTCAAATCGGTTCTTTAGTTAAACCTTCCATTTATTTAACCGCACTTTCCGATCCTGATCGGTTTAGATTGAATAGTCCGATTAATAACCAACCAATTACCATTAATATAAAAGGTAGTCCACCTTGGCAACCAAAAAACTATGACCATAAATATAGCGGATCAGTATTATTAATAGATGCGTTAACTCGTTCGCTTAATATTCCAACGGTCAATATTGGCATGAAAGTAGGATTAACCAAGGTGATTGAAACCCAGCAAGCTATGGGCTGGGATCAGGTTTCTATTCCCAAAGTACCCGCTATGTTATTAGGTTCCTATAGTATTTCACCTTATGATGTAACAAAATTATTCCAAGTGATTGCGAATAATGGTGGCAAAATTCCATTAAGCACTATTAACACTATTACTGACCGTCAAGGTGAAGTGATTTACCAACATCAAACTGAACCTGAGCAAGTTGTACCAAGCCAAGCAACAGTACAAACCTTATATGCTATGCAACAAGTAGTAGAGCGTGGCACGGCTCGTAGTTTACAAAATGATTTTGCTCGCTTACATCTTGCAGGAAAAACAGGCACAACCAATGATGCTCGTGATACTTGGTATGTGGGTATTGATGGAGAAAACGTAGCAACTGTTTGGTTAGGACGTGACGATAATGGCGAAACGGGTTTAACTGGTGCAAGTGGTGCATTGGAAATTTATAAGAATTACTTACAACGTGCCGAAGTCAGCCCATTAGAACTGAAAAAAGTAGATGGAATTAAATGGGTAGGGATTAATAGCTATGGTAGTTGGAACTGCTACAGCCCTGCACGGAATATTCCTGTTTGGGCAAATAAAGAGCAGGATTTCTGTGCTTCATCAACAATAGATCCAACTATTTTACTATCGACCCCACGTAAAACGCCTGCACCTGTTGAAGATGCCAAACCTGCTGGTTAAATAATAGCGAACAAAAAAGTGCGGTGTATTTTGATTGAAAAATCATCAAAAATCCACCGCACTTTATGCTAATTAGCTAAAAACTAAATCGCCCAACCACAAGCATAAAATGCTACTAAAGCAATCGCAATTAACACTGTGCCAATATTGAGTTTTTTGAACTCGCCAGATACTACTCGACCGATCACTAATGCAGCAAAACCAAGCATAATCCCAGTCACGATATTGGCGGTTAACACAATAAATACCGCACAAATTAAACCGCTCATTGCACCGACAAAATCAGTAAAATCTAATTTACTCACATTGCTTAACATTAACAAGCCTACATACATTAAGGCTGGAGCGGTAGCGTAACTTGGTACTAAAAAAGCCAAAGGTTGGAAAAATAACATTAACAGGAATAATATGCCGACCACAATGGCGGTGATCCCCGTTTTTCCTCCAGCTGCTGTTCCCGCCGCCGATTCAATATATACTGCCGCAGGTGCTGTACCGAAAATACCCGAGAATAAACTACTCACAGAATCCGATGTTAACGCTTTACCGCCATTAATAATTTGTCCGTCTTTATCTAACAAATTACCTTGCCCAGCTACCGCACGAATAGTTCCTGTGGCATCAAATACCGCGGTCATCACCAAGGCAAAAACCACGGGCAAAATCGCAGGTTGCAATGCACCCATAATATCTAATTGTAAGAATAAAGACTGTTCGCCAAAGCTCGGCATTTTAAACACTTCACCTGAGAATTTCACATTCGGATCGAAAATTAAGCCGATAATAGTAATCGCAATAATCACCCAAAGAATTGCACCTTTTACTTTCATTTTCTCTAAGCCAACAATCAACGCCAAGCCGATTAATGACATCAATACAGGGAAAGAGGTAAATTCACCTAATTTAACTAAGGTTCCGTTTGGATTTGATACCACAATACCTACGCCACTAGTCGCAATTAAGAGTAAAAATAAACCGATACCAATCCCTGCACCATGAGCAATACTGGACGGAAGATTACGCAAAATCCAAGAACGAATGCCAGTGGCAGAAATTAAAGTAAACACTGCCCCCATTAGGAACACCGCTCCCAAAGCGACAGGAATACTCACCTGCTGCCCGATAACTAAACTAAATGCCGTAAATGCGGTTAATGAAATAGCACAACCAATCGCCATTGGAGCATTTGCCCATAAGCCAATTAAGATTGAACCTAAACCAGAAACTAAGCAGGTGGCAATAAATACGCTTTCTGCTGGAAAACCAGCCTGACTAAGCATATTTGGCACCACAATAACTGAATAAACCATCGCCAAAAAGGTGGTAAGTCCTGCGATAATTTCTTGACGAATATTTGAACCACGAGCAGAAAGCTCGAACTGTTGTTCTAAAGACATAAAACTTCCTAAATGAGTTAAGTTGGAAAAAAGCGTATTCTACCTGAAAGCACAAAATAGTAAACGTTTGCGTAAAATATTTTTATCTGCAAATTAAGTTGGTTATCTCCAGTAAAATCGTAGCTTCTATGAGTGTGTTAAATATTTTCCAAAATTAAACCGCACTTTTTTATTATTTTCTATAAATAATGCGTAAAAATAGCAAAATGGTATAAAAATTTCTTACAAAAATAAAAATTCTCGTTAGAATGACGGTACTTTTTTATCATTTATTTTTACTTAACTTAAGGAAAGCTATATGAGAAGTAAAACCTTTGGTAGTGCATTAATTGTTGCAGGCACAACAATCGGTGCGGGTATGGTGTCAATGCCATTAACATCAGCTGGAATGGGTTTTGGCTATACCGTGGCATTGTTAGTGATGCTTTGGATATTATTATGTTATAGTGCATTACTATTTGTGGAAGTTTATCAAAAAGCAGAACGCCAAGATGCGGGAATCGCTACCCTAGCCGAACAATATTTTGGTATGACTGGTCGAGTGTTAGCTACTTTGGCGTTAGTCATTTTTATGTACGCTATTCTCACCGTTTATGTATTAATGAGTAGCGATTTAATCTCCACCGTGTTGCCTGCTTTAACCGAATATGGTACAGCGATTTCAGTTATCTTTACGGTATTTTTTGCGATTTTTATTATTGCAGGCACAGGACATGTTGATATTGCCACTCGCCTACTATTTATTGCCAAATTAGCTGCATTTGTCGTGTTATTATTCCTCATGCTCCCTAAAGTGACGATGGATAATCTGATGGCAATCCCATTAGATAAAGCATTATTAATTTCGGCTAGTCCATTTTTCTTTACATCTTTTGGTTTCCATGTGGTCATTCCAAGTATCAACCGATATTTAGAAGGTAATGTTGCCCGTTTAAGAACCTCTATTATTGTGGGAACAGGGTTGCCTTTAGCACTCTATATTATGTGGCAAATGTCAACTCATGGCGTATTGACACAATCTGAATTTGTACAAATTCTTAATCAAGAACCTACATTAGGCGGATTAATCAAAGCGGTAACGCATATCACGGGCAGCCATTTTATCGGTTGGTCAGTACGTTTATTCTCATTATTTGCCTTGATCACATCTTTCTTAGGCGTTGCACTCGCCTTATTTGATTGCTTAGATGACTTACTAAAACGAGTAAAGATTAAATCTAACCGTCTATCTTTAGGCTTATTAACCTTTGTGCCTGTGTTATTCTTCGCTTTGTTCTATAATGATTTCTTATCCGTATTAGCTTTTGCTGGACAAATGTTTACATTCTACGGTTTAGTATTACCTGTGGGTATGGTGTGGCGTGCAAGAAAACGTTATCCAGATATGCCTTATCGAGTCATCGGTGGCAACATTTCTTTACTCATTGCTTTATTACTTGGTGTGTTAATTATTAATGTTCCATTCTTAATTCAGGCAGGTTATTTACCGAATGTCATCGGTTAGAATGAAATCTAGGTGTATGACAATACACCTTTGAATAGTACAAGTGCGGTGAAAAATAATGATTTTTTCACCGCACTTTTGTCCACGATACCTGATCTTATTGAGCGACTTGTTTTGCCAAAGCAAAATTACCTAAAGTAGCCGAACCATTTTCCGCTACCGCAGGGATAACAATATATTCATTCAAATCAGGTACTGGCACATAGCCATTTAACAGTTCAGCAAATTGCTTACGAACGCGTTGCAACATGTGATGTTGAGCCATGACACCACCGCCAAATACAATCACTTGTGGACGATATAATAGGGTCGCTTGTAAGGCAGCTTGTGCAATATAATAGGCTTGAATATCCCAAATATCAGAATCTTGAGCAATTAATTCGCCACGAATACCAGAACGAGCTTCTAACGATGGACCAGCAGACAAACCCTCTAAACAATTTTTATGGAAAGGACAGGTACCGTAAAAACCTTTAGCTTGATCTTGTGGATGTAACGCCACTAAAACGTGACCTGCTTCGGTATGACCAATCCCCCCAACAAATTCACCATGTTGAATAGCACCCGCACCAATGCCCGTGCCAATCGTATAATAAACTAAACTCGTCACATTTTTACGGACAAGGATTTCACCAAAAGCAGATGAATTAACATCTGTGGTAAAATAAAAAGGTACGTTAACCGATTTCTTAATGGTTCCTACTAAATCTACATTTGCCCAGTTTGGCTTTGGTGTGGTGGTAATATAACCGTAGGTTGGTGAATTTTTATCAATATCAATCGGACCAAATGAACCAATCCCAATACCTTGTAAACGATCTGCATAACGTTGGAAAAAAGCGACTGTTTGAGCGAGAGTTTCATCTGGTGTTGTAGTTGGAAATTGTACTTTTTCCACTACGTTAAACTGCTCATCCCCCACTGCACAAATAAATTTTGTGCCGCCAGCTTCAAGGCTGCCATATAATTTTGTCATAATTAATTCTCTTTATTCTACTGTTACAAATAACGTAGGGGCGAACCCATTTGTTCGCCCACAAATTATACTTGATTAATCAATGGGCAGACATATCGATCCAACCCTACAAATTAATGTTATTTTACTACTTTCAAGAAATTATCACCATGGGCAACATTTCCTTGAGCAATACCTTTGACTGCACTAAATTGATCTGTATTGGTAATAATCAACACTGTAGTGTGATCGAATCCAGCTGCCGCAATTTTAGCTAAATCAAAGTTGGCTAAAGGTGTACCCGCTTTTACTTTATCACCTACTTTTACCAATGGCTCAAAACCGTCACCTTTCATTTTCACCGTATCAATACCGATATGGATTAAAATTTCTGTGCCATTTGTTGTTTTTAAACCATAAGCATGACCCGTACCATGAACAATTTCAACCACCGCATCGGCTGGAGCATAAGCCACGCCTTCGGTTGGTTTCACCGCTAGACCATCGCCCATTACGCCAGATGAAAAAACAGGATCATTCACATTTTCTAAAGCAACAATTTCACCTGTCATTGGAGCAAGTAAGATTTCCTCTACAGGTTTACTTGCCACCGCTGCAGGGGTTTCAACTGCGGTGTTTTTTTCTTCTGTTTTTGGTTTAACCTTTTTCTCTGTTGGCTTTTCATCTTCATAGCCAAACATATAGGTCAACGCAAAGGCTACGGCTGTGGTTGACAACACCATAATGACATAAGACAGAATTTGCCCATTAAGATAAAGTAATGAACCTGGAATAATGGTAATACCAAAGCCCGTACCTGCAAGCCCTAAAATGGAAGCTAAACAACCACCAAATGCCCCTGCAATTAAACCCATAATAAATGGTTTACCATAGCGTAAATTAACCCCGAAGATCGCAGGTTCAGTAATTCCTAACCCTGCAGAAAGGGCGGCTGGATAAGCCAAGGCTTTTAATTTCAAGGATTTGGTTTTGAAACCTACAGCTAAGGTTGCCCCTGCTTGAGCTGTCATCGCCGCTGTGATAATCGCATTAAATGGATCTTGTCCGTCTGCAGCAATAAGTTGAGATTCAAGCAAGTTGAAAATATGATGTACACCAGTAACAACGATGACTTGATGCACCCCACCAATAATCAATCCTGAAATACCATAAGGCAAGGCTAATAAGAATTTGGTGCCTGCTAATACATAGTTTTCCACAGTATGGAAAATCGGACCAATCACCAATAAGGCTAAAATAGACATCACTAAAAACGTGGTAAATGGCACCACTAATAATGCTAATACATCAGGCACTCTTTTGCTAAACCATTGCTCAAATTTCGCCCCAATTAAACCCACGAAAAACGCAGGCAACACGGAGTTTTGATAGCCCACCACAGGAATAAAATCAAAGAAGTAAATCGGTTCAGCACCACCAGAAGCAACAGCCCACGCATTTGGTAAAGCAGGACTTACCATCATTAACCCTAAAACTAACCCAATCACAGGATTGCCACCGAATACACGGAAAGCCGACCAACAAATTAATGCAGGGAAGAAAATAAAGGCAGTGTCTGTTAATACTTGGGTATAAATATAGAAATGTGAAGCAGAAAAAGCAGCGGAGGTTGTGCCGAAAAGGCTCAAGATCGCATCATTGTTAATGGCTCCACGCACCCCCATAAATAAACCTGTTGCAACGATTGCTGGTAACAATGGCACGAAAACATCACCAAAAGTACGAATCGCACGTTTAAACCAATGCCCTTGTGGTTGAGCTGGTGCGGCAGTTTGTGTCGTTTGGTTTGAACCACCATTTAATGCCATTACTTCCGCATAAATTTTGTTTACTGTCCCTGTCCCCAAAATAATTTGATATTGTCCTGAATTAAAGAATGCTCCTTTGACTTTATCCAAGTCTTCGATAGTATCTTTATCAATTTTTGACTCATCTTTTACCATAATACGTAAACGAGTCGCACAATGTGCAAAACTTTGCACGTTGTCAAAGCCTCCAATGGCTTCGACAATTTTCTTTGCAATTTCTGTATCATTCATCATTGCAAAATCTCCATAAGATAAGGGTTAATAAACTTCGCTCACTTTATCATTTTTTGCTGACAAATTAAACGAATATTTATTCGGTTTATCCTGTCAAATATTGCTTTTTCAAAAGCTAAATATTCGGTACTATACAAGGAAATATCATCATTGGAGAGAATTATGGCATTTACTACAGAACAACGTTATCGTGCTTATGCTGACTGGTCAGCGGAGTATATCGAAAAAATTAAAAAAAACACCGCACTTTCACCGTGGCGAACACATTTCCATATTGAAACTCCACACGGCTTACTCAACGATCCGAACGGTTTTTCCTATTTTAATGGTAAATTCACCTTGTTTTACCAATATTTTCCTTTCGGTGCCGCTCATGGCTTAAAATCTTGGGTACACACGGAAAGCACTGATCTTGTGCATTTCAAAGAAACTGGCACCGTCATGTATCCCGATACCCCTTTAGATAGTCATGGTGCTTACTCAGGTTCCGCCATGCAATTCGGTGATAAATTATTTCTCTTTTACACGGGCAATGTACGTGATGAAAATTGGGTGCGTCACCCTTATCAAATTGGGGCGTTAATGGATCAGAAAGGCAACATTGAAAAGCTCAATAAAATACTCATTGAGCAACCTGATGATGTTACCGATCATTTCCGTGACCCTCAAATTTTTGATTATCATGGACAATATTATGCCATTGTGGGCGGTCAAAATTTAGCGAAAAAAGGTATTATTAAGCTCTACAAAGCACGTAATAATGACTACCAGCAATGGGATTACGTCAATGATCTTGATTTTGCCAATGATAACACTGCCTATATGATGGAATGCCCGAATATTGTTTTTGTCGCTGACAAGCCAGTCTTAATCTATTGTCCGCAAGGCTTAGATAAGTCCGTGTTGGATTATCAAAATATTTATCCAAATATATTCAAAATCGGTGATAATCTTGATGTAGAACAAGCAAAACTCATCAATCCTACCCCATTACAACAATTAGATTACGGCTTTGAATGTTACGCGACACAAGCCTTTAATGCCCCTGATGGTCGAGCGTTATGTATCAGTTGGCTAGCCTTGCCAGATATGGAATATCCAACGGATAAATATGATTATCAAGGCTGCCTTTCTTTAGTTAAACAGCTTTCTATTAAGAATGGCAAATTATGTCAAAATCCTGTGGCAGGCATGGTGAATTTGAGAACCACCCAAGCTACTTTTGCTGAACGACAACACACCAATAATATTTACGAATTAGAACTCAATTTCGCACAAAATACTTGTCATGAAATAGTATTAATGGCGGATAAAAATGGTAACGGATTAACTATTATCGTTGATACCACTAAAGGTGAAATCATTGTAGATCGCTCAAACTGCGGTGAAAAATTTGCAGAAAAATTTGGTACCGTTCGCTCTTGTCAAATTGAAAAACAAGCAACTACGGCTCGTATTTTTATAGATAAATCAGTGTTTGAAATCTTTATCAATGGCGGTGAAAAGGTCTTTTCTGGACGTGTTTTTCCGAATGCAGAGCAAACAGGAATTACCATTAAACAAGGCAATCCAACGGGCTATTTATATCAACTATAATGTAGATCTAAGTAAGTATAGGGTGCATTTTACTTGCACCCTTATATCTTGATTAAAATTTATCTTTATCTTGTCTAAACTTAATAAATTGTGGTAAATCTTCTGCCTGCAAAAATGGATTAATTTCCTTTTCTAACAATAAAGTCGTTGGCATACTCGGCAACCCTTGTTTTCTCAAGGATTCAACCAAAACTTTATGCTTTTGCACCGCACTTTTATCTTCTAATACGGTTTCTGCAAACGCTAAATTCGCTAAGGTATATTCGTGTCCAGCACAAATCAACGTATCATCAGGCAAGGCTTTTAAGCGTTGAATAGATTCAAACATCTGCTGATAATCCCCCGTAAACACTCGACCACAACCCGCTGAAAATAAACAATCACCACAAAATAAATGACCGTCAACCAAAAAACTCACATGATTTGTCGTATGCCCTCCCGTTGGAATGACTTCAATGTGATAATCATTTAATTCAATTTTCCCCCTATCCACTACTTGCGTTAAGCCCAAATACGCACATTCAGTTGGACCAATAATCGGCACATCAGGAAAATAGCGTTTAAATTCTGTCACACCAGCAACATGGTCATTATGGTTATGGGTTAAGAAAAGTGCGGTAATTTTATAGGGATTTTGTTCAAAAAATGATAAGATAGGCTTAATTTCAGGAATATCGATCACAATTATCGATAAATTATCTCGTGAATAAAGCCAAATATAGTTATCATTACGGGCAGGAATTGCTTTTAACATTGTTTCTCTCTCTAAGGTTGAATATGGCACAAATACGTTGGCAAGCGAAATCAGCGAAAGCGTTTAAATTACCGTCTAGTTGGCAACAATTACCAAAAGGCGAACAATATTGCGAAACGCTTGGGGATTATTTTGCCAAATTTTCGCCCTTAATAACAGGAAAACAATTAGTTCGCCTAGGTGGATTAAGTGCCGAGCTAGAATGTAAAATGTCACTTCCCTATCATTTTGTGCTAAGTCCCGAAATAAATAGTCATTTAACCGCATTATCTAACCGAAACAGCTATTCTCTAATTCAGGGGGATTTGATTGAATTGCCTTTTGAAAGCCAATCCGTAGATGTTTGTATATCCGCCAACACTCTCAATTTTATACAAGATCCGCATCAACTGTTACGGGAAATTCAACGAATTTTAACCGATGATGGTTATTTGTTTTTGTCAATTTTCAACCCTTTTAGCGGATTACTGTTCAAACAAAAAATAAATCAACCTCAAAATCCAGCGTTACCGTTCCGCCATTTTTTGCCTTGTCGTATTATTGACTGGTTACATTTACTCAATTTTGAAATTATTCAACAACAAACTTTAGGTAATCTGTTTGCGATTGTGGCAAAAAAACAAACCTATCCATTGAGTTTGCAACCACAAAAACAGCGATTTGATCCAAGTAAGATTTTTCAGGGTGAGCCAGTGGGAGCGTTTCGAGAAGTGGAAAAACATGAGATATAAGGTGCGAAAGAACGCACCTTTTAATCTTAAAGACGAGAAATCTGTTCAAAAATAGCAGGTGATTTATCTACCATTTTTAATAATAATACCGCTTGTGGGTTAGGTTTAGACTTTCCTTGTTCCCAGCCTTGATATGTCCGTACACTGGTACGTAATTTTTTGGCAAAAACCGCTTGAGAGAGATTGAGTTTTTCTCGAATAGTTTTTACTTCTGTTGCCGAAATATCTACGGGCTTATCATCTGGTAGTTCTAATGTGGTTGTTTTTAGGGTGATTTTGCCTTGCAAGTGTTGTTCTATTTGCAATAACCCTGTCATTAAATCTTCATATAAACTGGTATCTTTACTTGCCATAAATAATCCTTACTTATAATAACGCTTTAATTCGTTCAGCAACAAATTTTAAGTTTTGTTTTTGTTCATTGGTAATATCAGTTTGTTTATTTTTCCCATAAGCGGTCACAAAATAAATCCGATTTTTAACAACATAGTAATAATAAATAACTCTTGCCCCGCCACGCTTTCCTTTATGGCGTAAGCTATCAGCAATACGCACTTTTCTTAATCCGCCTAATCCTGGAATTAATTCACCTTTTTCAGGATTATCCATTAATTCATTTTGAAATAATCTAAATTCTTCATCACTCAAAAACTCTTTACGATATTCTTCAAAAGGCATTAACTCAATAAATGTTAGTTTCATACAATCCCTATATAAATTACATACTATAAATCATACTCTTTTTGCGTATAGTTAGCAATGATAAAATCAACGCCCAAACACCAACACATTCGCAAATCCTTGCTCTTTCAAATACAACGCCTGCAATTTGCTCATTACTCCTCGTTCGCAATACAGTACATAATTTTTACTTTGGTCAAGATTACCAAATTGTGAACTAAGTTTATAAAATGGCATTAATTGTATGGTTTTGCCGTCTAATACCAGCGGTTTTTCATCGATTTCTTCTGGACTACGAATATCTAAAATCACGTCATTTTCGCCTAACACAGAAACGGTATCCACTTGCACCACATCTTTTTCGGTTTGCTCGGCAATTTGACGAATATCTAAATATTGTGCATTTTGCACCGCACTTTCTAATACGTTGAAATCAAAATTTTGTTCTTCGGCTTCAATTTTTGCCCGAATCGCTTTTACCGTTGGATTTTTAGAAATTACCCCACAAAATTCAGGCATGGATTTTGCAATATCGTCCGTGCCGATCTGTTTTGCTATGGCAATAATTTGCTCTTTATCGTGGGTAATCAATGGTCGTAACACCAACGCACTGGCGGCTTCATCAATCAAACGTAAATTAGTCAGCGTTTGGCTCGATACCTGCCCTAAGGCTTCCCCCGTAACAATCGCTTCAATAGCAAACCGTTCAGCAACTCGGCTGGCAGCTCGCACCATCATGCGTTTTAACACCACGCCCATTTGCCCGTTATCCACTTTTTCCAAAATCTCGCCCACAACTTGCTCAAAATTAATCGCAACAAAGCGTACCTTATGAGAACTGCTATAATGCTGCCAAATATGATACGCCATTTGTTTCACGCCAATTTCGTGTGCTGCACCGCCAAGGTTGAAAAAGCAATAATGCACACGACTACCACGGCGAATCAGCATATAGCTAGACACACCCGAATCAAAACCGCCCGAAATCAAGGAAAGCACATCTTCTTGCGTACCTATCGGATAACCGCCAATGCCAGCAAAGCGTTGTTTAATAAAGATTAATTTGTCATTTTCTACTTCAATTCGCACGGTAACATCAGGATTTTTCAATTTCACTTTGGCAGTTTCAATATGCTGATTTAACCCACCACCCACATAACGCTCAATTTCTAGCGAACTAAAAGAATGTTGCCCACGGCGTTTGGCTCGTACGCAAAAAGTTTTGCCATTTAGGCTGTCGCCCACTTGTTGCAAAGTTTGCTCAAAAATATTGTGTAAATCGGTAAACGGTTTTTCTTCCACTTCTAAAAAATGATGGATCCCTGGAATTCGCCCAATTAGCTCAATTAACTGCGGTCGAAATTCTTCATTTTTTGACCGCACTTCAATAAAATCCCAATGACGAACCACCGCCAATGTATCATCGTGCTTGCTTAACACTTGGCGAATATTGCTAGTTAAAATCTTAATAAACCGCTTACGCACGCTGTCGCTTTTAATCATGATTTCAGGGAAAAGTTTGATGATAAATTTCATTGGATTGCTCTTTAAACTAAAAAATTTCGGGCATTATACAGGAAATTTTTATATTCGGGAAAAATCAAGTAGAATACTGCTACGCAAAGCCGTTCATTCAAAGGGGACATCGTGGAAAAACAAGCACTACGAGAGCTGATTCAATTCGGTGAGAAAATCAATGTGGAATTTAAAGCATCGCAAAATGCGTTGACAAAAGATATTTTTGATACGATTTGTGCTTTCAATAATCGCATTGGTGGGCATATTTTTCTTGGGGTGAACGATCAAAAAGTGATTGTAGGGGTAAATCAGGACAAGCAAGATAAAATCATTAAAGAACTCACTACGGCGATCAACAATCCACAAAAAATTTACCCACCTTTATATTTAACCCCTGTGCCGATAGAAATAGAGGGTAAAACCATTATTTATCTGCGAGTACCTGAAGGAACGCAAGTCTGTCGGCATAATGGGCGAATTTGGGATCGCTCATTTGAAGGCGATATTAATATTACCGATCAAGCGGAACAGGTTTACAAACTCTACACTCGCAAGCAAGGCAGTTATTTTGTCAATAAAGTTTATCCAAATTTACCCCTTGATTTGCTTGATCAAGCGGTGATTGAAAAAGCTCGAAAAATGGCATTAGGACGAAATCAACATCACGCTTGGGGCGAAATGAACAATGAAGAAATGCTACGTAGTGCGAATTTGATTTTGATCGATCCTGAAACCAATAAAGAAGGAATTACGCTGGCGGCGATTTTGCTGTTTGGTAAGGAAAATGCGATTATGTCCGTCTTACCACAACATAAAACAGATGCTATTTTTCGGGTAGAAAATAAGGATCGTTATGATGATCGCGATGTCATTACAACAAATTTAATTGATAGCTATCAACGGCTTATTCAATTTGGGCAAAAACATTTAAATGATCTGTTTGTGTTAGACGGTATTTTTAATGTGAGTGCCAGAGATCGCATTTTGCGAGAAATTGTGTCAAACACGCTTGCTCACCGTGACTATTCAGGTGGTTTTCCTGCCAAAATGATTATTGAAGAAGATAAAATTACTATTGAAAACAGCAATCTCCCGCACGGTATTGGTACATTAGATTTACAGCGTTTTGAACCTTTTCCAAAAAATCCGACTATTTCAAAAGTATTTCGAGAAATTGGCTTGGCAGATGAATTAGGCTCTGGAATGCGGAATACCTATAAATACACCCAACTTTATTCGCAATCTAAACCCACTTTTACTGAGGGGGAAATATTTAAAATTGAAATTCCGTTGCAACCCATAGCGACCCATAAAGTCGGAAAAAATGCTGAATTGCAAGATGTCGCTCAAGATGTCGCTCAAGATGTCGCTCGAGATGTCGCTCAAGATGTCGCTCAAGATGTCGCTCAAGATGTCCTTCAAGAAAATAACAAAGATAAAATTATCCTATTTATTAAAGAAAAAATAAAACTAGATCCTAGAATAACAAGGCAATCAATAGCAAATGAGCTGGGAATGAGTAAAAAAACCATTGAACGTTATATTAGCGAAATTAGTGAATTAAATTATGTTGGACGTGGTAAACACGGTCATTGGGAATTAAAAGAATAACCCACTTAATTATTTTCTTGTAAAATAATTAAACTTTAGCAAATAACAGGAATAAAAAATGGCACGTAAACCAAAAGAAGCAGAAAATGAATTAGATTTTGAAAACACGCTTGCTCAATTAGAACAGGTGGTTAATCAATTAGAAAGTGGCGATTTGCCTTTAGAAGAGGCGTTAAAAACCTTTGAAAGCGGCGTAAATCTGGCGAAACAGGGACAGCAACGGTTACAACAAGCTGAACAACGAATTCAGATTTTATTACAAAAAAATGCCACCGCAGAACTCAGTGATTATGAACAAGGACAGCAAGATGACGGTTTATAATTTTAAGCAAGATTTAGCAGATATTCAGCAACGTATTAACGATTTTATGCTAGCACAATTTGATGAAATTGATTGCTCGCCCTCACCTTTAGCCGATGCGATGAAATACGGTTTATTGCTTGGCGGCAAGAGGATTCGTCCATTTTTGGTGTATGCCACTGGGCGAATGCTCGGGGCAGAGATGACAGCGTTAAATTATGCGGCGGCGGCATTGGAATGTATTCATGCTTATTCTTTGATTCACGATGATTTACCCGCCATGGATAATGATGATTTAAGACGCGGGCAGCCAACTTGCCATATTGCCTTTGATCATGCCACCGCCATTTTGGCAGGTGATGCCTTACAAGCCTTTGCCTTTGAAATTCTAACCAAAAACACCGCACTTTCCGTTGAGCAAAAATTAGCGTTAGTGCAGGTATTAAGCCGTGCATCTGGGGTGCAAGGAATGTGTTTAGGGCAAAGTTTAGATTTGCTGTCAGAGCATAAACAGGTGTCGTTAGCAGAATTAGAAACTATTCATCGCAATAAAACAGGGGCATTACTCTGTTGTGCAGTTACTATGGGTTTTATCTGTTCGCCTGAATTTGGTAATCAAAAATTGGCTCAACAGCTTGAAAACTATTCCAAAGCGATCGGACTGGCATTTCAAGTGCAAGATGATATTTTGGATATTGTGGGCGAACAAACAGAAATCGGTAAACCAGTGGGATCGGATTTGGATTTAGGTAAAAGCACTTATCCCAAACTGCTCGGACTTGATGGTGCAAAACAAAAAGCACACGAGTTATATCAAACTGCGACGCAAAATCTGGCAGAAATGCCATTTGATACCACCGCTCTGTTATCTTTAGCGGAATTTGTAGTTAGCCGAAAAAGCTAGTAGAATACACCCAATTTTATCATTAACATTAAACCCATAACCTTATGACTGATTACTCGCTACTTTCACATATTAATTCACCTGATGATTTGCGTTCATTAAGCAAAGAACAACTCCCCCAAGTATGCAATGAATTACGCCAATATTTACTCGAAAGCGTGAGCCAAAGTAGTGGTCATTTAGCTTCTGGTTTAGGTTGTGTTGAGCTAACTGTGGCATTACATTACATATATAAAACCCCATTCGATCAATTAATTTGGGACGTAGGACATCAAGCCTATCCGCATAAAATTCTAACGGGTCGCCGTGAGCAAATGTCAACTATTCGCCAAAAAGACGGTTTACACCCTTTTCCGTGGCGTGAAGAAAGCGAATTTGATGTATTAAGCGTGGGACATTCTTCTACATCAATTAGTGCAGGTTTAGGTATTGCCATTGCCGCTGAAAAAGAAAATGCAGGGCGAAAAACGGTGTGTGTCATTGGAGATGGAGCCATCACAGCAGGTATGGCGTTTGAAGCCCTGAATCATGCAGGTGCTGTGCATACTGATATGTTAGTCATTTTAAATGATAATGAAATGTCCATTTCTAAAAATGTCGGGGCGTTGAATAATCATCTTGCACGTCTTTTTTCAGGCTCAATTTATTCTACGGTACGTGATAGTAGCAAGAAAATTTTAAATAAAGTTCCTACGATTAAAAACTTTATGAAAAAAACTGAAGAACACATGAAAGGTGTAATGTTCTCTCCTGAAAGTACCTTATTTGAAGAACTCGGTTTTAACTATATTGGTCCTATTGATGGACATAATATTGATGATTTAGTCGTTACTTTAAGCAATATGAGAGATCTCAAAGGTCCACAATTCTTACACGTTCGTACCAAAAAAGGCAAAGGATACGCCCCAGCGGAAAAAGATCCCATTGGTTATCATGGTGTACCGAAGTTCGATCCAAGCTGTTGCGAATTACCTAAATCCAGTAGTAAACCAACTTATTCCAAAATCTTTGGTGATTGGTTATGTGAAATGGCAGAAAAAGATGAAAAATTAGTAGGAATTACGCCTGCCATGCGTGAAGGTTCGGGCATGGTAGAATTTTCTGAACGTTTTCCCGAACAATATTTTGATGTTGCCATTGCGGAACAACATGCCGTGACGTTTGCGGCTGGCTTAGCAATAGGTGGTTATAAGCCTGTTGTTGCCATTTACTCTACTTTCTTGCAACGTGCCTACGATCAATTAATCCACGATGTCGCTATTCAAAATTTGCCCGTACTATTTGCTATTGACCGTGCGGGTATTGTGGGAGCGGACGGGCAAACTCATCAAGGGGCATTTGATTTAAGTTTTATGCGTTGTATTCCTAATATGATCATAATGACCCCAAGTGATGAAAACGAATGCCGTCAAATGCTCTACACGGGCTATCAATGTGGTCAGCCCGCTGCAGTGCGTTATCCTCGTGGTAATGCAGTTGGTGTGAAACTTGAACCATTACACGAATTAGTGATCGGGCAAGCAAAACCTGTTAAGCAAGGGGAAAAAATTGCTATCTTGAATTTTGGCACATTATTACCGAATGCGTTGGAAGTTGCAGAGAAACTTAATGCAACCGTGATTGATATGCGTTTTGTTAAACCGTTGGATGTAGATTGTATTAAGCATATTGCGGAAACCCATGATCTGATTGTGACCATAGAAGAAAATGCCATTCTAGGAGGAGCCGGATCAGGTGTAGCGGAAGTGCTATTTTCTCAACAAAAAAACACTGCAGTTTTACATCTCGGTCTGCCCGATCAGTTTATTGCACAAGGCACACAGGCAGAAATGTTGGCGGAAATTGGGTTAGATGCAGAGGGTATTGCAAGACAAATTGAAAAATTTTGCAAAAATATTTAAAAAATCTGAACTATTTGCAGAATAACCAGTCTGAATAATAGCTAGTGCACTGCATATCTTGATGATCCTTTATATCGCAGTCGTTTTTTTCAAATTCTTTATTTTAAAGATTCACCGCTATCCTATTTGATAGCGGTTTTTTTCTTTTAGGGTATTAAGAAATTACTTGAATTTTCACCGCACTTTCATCTGTTTTTTCAATTAAACGACCAACTGGTATCAATTCAATTCCTGCTTGTTGAGCCACATCAAAAACTTGTTGATGAACTTGCGGTTCAATAGCAATTAACAAACCACCCGAAGTTTGTGGATCGCATAAAATTGCTTTTTGTACATCGGTTAATGCCGACACTTTATGCCCATAACTCGCAAAATTGCGGTCTGTGCCACCGGGTGTACAACCTTGAGCAATATAATCCAATACGCCATCAAGGGTTTTAAGCTGATTAAATTGTACTTCTGCCTGTAAATCAGCCCCTTCGCACATTTCCAACAAATGTCCCAATAAACCAAACCCTGTCACATCGGTCATGGCTTTTACACCATCAATTTTTGAAAATTCCGCACCAATATTATTCAATTTCGTCATTGTCGCCGTGGCAAGCCCTTTATGTTGTTCCTGCAACTTACCTTTTTTCTCTGCCGTGGTCAAAATGCCAATTCCCAATGGTTTGGTTAAATAAAGCTGACAACCTGCTGTAGCCGAGGCGTTTTTCTTCACTTTTTCGGTGTCAATAATCCCCGTTACCGCCAAGCCAAAAATCGGTTCGGGTGCATCAATAGAATGACCGCCAGCTAAGGAAATCCCTGCTTGATGGCACACAAAACGCCCACCATCGACTATTTTTTGTGCTACGTCCACAGGTAACAATTTCAACGGAAAACCTAAAATCGCAATCGCCATTATCGGTTTACCGCCCATGGCATAAATATCGCTGATTGCATTGGTCGCCGCAATACGTCCAAAATCAAAAGGATCGTCCACAATCGGCATGAAAAAATCCGTGGTGCTGATAATACCAACACCATTTCCAATATCGTAAACTGCCGCATCATCTGCCGTATCATTACCCACCAACAAATGCGGATCAGCAAATCTTTCCAATTCCGACTGCAAAATATTTTGCAAATCTTTCGGTGAAATTTTACAACCACAGCCTGCCCCATGGCTGTATTGTGTTAGGCGAATATTTTCTGTTGATGTGTTTGTCATTGTGTATGTCCTTTTTGTCACGAAATAATGAATGATTATACTGTAATTTTGCCAATTTAGTGTATTATAATTCCACAAAACACATTGATTTACAGTTTATTTATGCAAGCCAAGAAAAAACGCCCAACCCTACAAGATATTGCTAATCATCTCGGTATTACTAAAATGACCATCAGTCGCTATTTACGCAATCCAGATACTGTAGCGGCTGAAACTGGGGAACGGATTGCGGTTGCCATTGAGCAATTTGGTTATATTCCGAACAAGGCACCCGATATGCTTTCTAATGCAAAAAGTCGGGCGATTGGTGTGTTATTACCATCTTTAACCAATGCAGTGTTTGCGGATGTATTAAAAGGCATTGAGATTATCACCGATCAAGCGGGCTATCAAACCATGTTGGCTCACTATGGTTATAGTCAACAAAAAGAACAACAACGGATTGAAAGCCTGCTGTCCTATAATGTGGACGGCTTGATTCTAGCAGAAAATCAACACAGTAAACGCACCTTAAAAATGTTGGAAATTGCCAATATTCCCGTGATTGAAATTATGGATACCACGGAATTGGGCATTCAGCAAGTGGTGGGCTTTGATAATATTGCTGCAGCACAAGCCATGGTTGAAACCATGATTTTGCGTGGCTATCAACATATTGTATATTTTTCCTCTCGCCAAGATAAACGCACCTTGTTAAAACAGCAAGGCTATAAAATGGCAATGAAAAAGTACCATTTAACGCCAATGACGATTGGATCATTGCAAGCCTCATCTTTTACCCTAGGGGCGGAATATTTACAACAAGCCTTAAAGCAACATCCTGAAATCAATGGTATTTTTTGTACTAATGATGACTTAGCTATTGGAGCATTATTTGAATGTCAACGTTTAGGTATTCAAGTTCCTGAACAAATTGCTATTGCGGGATTTCATGGACATGACGTAGGGCAATCACTCACGCCACAACTCGCAACAGTGATCACCCCAAGATTGGAAATTGGCAAAGTCGCTGCTCAAGAATTACTTAATCGAATTAACGGTATTCCCCAACAAAGCCGTATTATTAATTTGGGGTACGATATTCATTTAGGGGAAACGGTGTAAAATCCAGCCCAAAATCACCGCACTTTTTACAACAACGGCTCCAACGCCCGCACACATCGCTCCACCACTTCATCAAAACTGCCATCAATATCAATCGCAATTACATCAGGCTCATCCGCTTGTGGGATTTCCAAGGTATCAAATTGGCTTTTCAGCATTTCTTCTTTCATAAAATGCCCTTTGCGTTGTTTCATTCGCTGCAAAATCAGCTCAAAACTGCCGTGTAAAAATAGAAATTTGACATTTTTATTGCCATCACGGATCAAATCACGGTATTTTTTCTTTAAGGCAGAACACACAATAATGCCTTTTTCGCTTTTTTGTTCCAAACTAAAAGCGGCATCTCGGATACGTTCCAGCCAAGGCAAGCGATCTTCATCATTAAGCGGATGCCCTCGTCCCATTTTGATAATATTGGATCTTGGGTGTAAATCGTCGCCGTCAATGAGTTTTAATCCTAATTTATTTGCCACTGCCGTGCCAACAGACGTTTTACCTGTACTGGACACGCCCATTAAAATAAAAGTTGAGCCTTGACATCTTGTTTCACTCATTAAATTTTCCTTTTAAATTTTGAATTTAATGTATTTTAACCAAGAAATTGACAAAGCAGTTACTGGTAACATTTATTTTTGTGATCTTGATCACAAATTTTTATTTTCTCTTGAACAAATTTTAACTTTTTTCAAAAAAATTGTGAACTATATCACAATTTTAACAAAAGATACTTTACCAAAATGGCAAAAATGGTAACGTTACCCGTAACAAAACAATATACCAAGCAAAAAGGACTCAAAAAATGAACATAAACACCCTATCTTGTGTGGTCAAAGGGGCAAAATCCGTTGACATAATCCCACAAGAAATTGAATTTGACGAAAAAAGTGCGGATCAAACTTTGATAAAAATCACTCGTGGCGGAATCTGCGGTTCTGACTTGCACTACTATTTACACGGCAAAGTGGGCAATTTTGAAGTCAAACACCCGATGATTTTAGGTCACGAAGTCATTGGTATTATTGAGAAAACCAACGATCCCCATTTATACATTGGGCAAAAAGTAGCAATTAATCCAAGCAAGCCTTGCCAACAGTGCAAATATTGCCTGAGTGGTGAAAACAATCAATGTGAAACAATGCGTTTCTTTGGCAGTGCGATGTATACCCCCCACGTTGACGGCGGTTTTACTAAATATAAAGTGGTGGACAATGCTCAATGTATCCCTTATCCGCAAGATGCCAAAGATGAAATTATGGTATTTGCCGAACCTTTGGCGGTAACCATTCACGCCGCCAAACAAGCAGGCGAATTGCAAGGTAAAAAAGTGTTTATTTCTGGGGTTGGACCCATTGGCTGTTTAACTGTAGCGGCGGTAAAAGCCTTGGGGGTGGCAGAAATTGTCTGTACAGATATCAGCCAACGTTGCTTAGATTTAGCCGTGCAAATGGGAGCAACCAAAGTGCTAAACGCTCAAGACGGTGATTTTAGCGACTATTTGGCTCACAAAGGCGAATTTGATGTGTGCTTTGAAGCATCAGGACATCCATCTTCCATTGAACGCTGTTTTGCCGTGGCCAAAGCTCGTGGCACAGTGATTCAAATTGGCATGGGCGGTGCTGTGCCACAATTTAATGCCATGACCTTAATCGCCAAAGAAATCAACTGGAAAGGCTCATTCCGCTTTGTAGAAGAATTTAACACTGCCGTGGAATGGCTCGGTTCAGGCAAAATTGATCCGACTCCGCTCCATTCGGCAACCTTTGATTTTAACCAGTTGGAACAGGCGTTACAAACCGCCACCAACAAAAATGAAATTTCCAAAGTGCAACTCACATTTTAAAGGACGCTCATAATGAAAGATTTATTTTCCCTAAACAATAAACGCATTTTAATCACAGGCTCTACTCGTGGTATTGGTCGCTTGCTTGCGGAAGGCGTGGCGGAACAAGGGGCAGAAGTGATTATCAACGGCACAAACCAACAAAAAGCCCAAGCCGTTACTGATGAACTCAACGCCAAAGGCTATAAAGCTCAGGCTGTGGCATTTGACATCACCGACACCCAAGCCGTGCAACAAGCGGTAGATCATATTGAGCAACATATCGGGGCGATTGACGTGCTAATTAATAACGCTGGCATCCAACGCCGTCATCCATTCTGTGAATTTCCTGAACAGGAATATGATGAAGTGATTCGGGTCAATCAAAAATCCGTATTTATCGTATCGCAAATTGTGGCTCGTTATATGGTGAAACGCCAACAAGGCAAAATCATCAATATTGGTTCTATGCAAAGCGAACTGGGACGTGACACTATCACGCCTTATGCGGCTTCCAAAGGAGCGGTGAAAATGCTCACTCGTGGCATGTGTGTAGAACTGGCTCGCTATAACATTCAAGTCAACGGCATTGCTCCAGGTTATTTCAAAACCGAGCTAACCAAGCCGTTGGTTGAAAACAAAGAATTTTCCGACTGGCTATGCAAACGTACCCCTGCTGCCCGTTGGGGAAATCCTGAAGAATTGATCGGTGCAGCGGTCTTTTTAAGTTCAAAAGCATCTGACTTCGTCAACGGACATTTATTGTTTGTGGACGGTGGTATGTTGGCTGCGGTTTAATATAAGGAAAACACTATGTTAATTCTAACTCTTATTGGATCAATCGCTCTGTTACTGTTACTTATTATCAAGTTCAGAGTGCATGCCTTTGTGGCATTAGTTTTAGTTAGCCTGTTAGTTGCACTGGTTACAGGCATGCCTGTGAGCAAAATTCTGCCAACCATGCTCGGCGGTTTCGGTGGCACACTTGCCAGCGTTGCATTGTTAGTGGGTTTAGGCGCAATGATCGGGCGGTTGCTTGAAATCACAGGCGGTGCGAAAGTGCTTGCCGACACCCTTATCAATAAATTCGGCGAAAAAAGAGCTCCTTTTGCTTTAGGCGTAGCTTCTTTACTATTCGGTTTTCCGATTTTCTTTGATGCGGGTCTTGTAGTGATGTTGCCGATTATCTTTAGCGTTGCTAAACAATTCGGCGGTTCATTATTCCGTTATGCGTTCCCAGCCGCTGGGGCATTTGCCGTCACTCACGCTTTCTTACCACCGCACCCTGGTCCTGTAGCTTCAGGGGATTTACTCGGGGCAAATATCGGCTTGCTTACCATTGTGGCGATTGTTATTTCCTTGCCAACTTGGTATTTCGCCGCCTATTTATACGGTACATTTTTAGGGCGTAAATTCCATTTACCTTTGCCAAAATCCTTTTTAAATGCTGCTCCGATTAGCGAAACTGCGGTACAAAATCCGCCAAGTTTCCGCAAAGTGTTGTTTATCCTGTTGCTCCCACTATGTTTAATTATGTTAGACACCGTCTTAAACACCTTGGAAGTGATGAAAATCGTGAACGGCACAGATCTTTGGGTGGAAAGCCTACGTTTACTCGGTAAAACCCCCGTGGCATTGTTGATTACCTTGCTCGTCACTATCCTGCTGTTAAAAGAACAACGTAGCGTAGAACAAATTGAAAAAATCTGCGACAACGCACTGGGCCCAATTTGTGCTATCGTGTTGGTCACTGGGGCTGGCGGTATGTTTGGTGGCGTATTACGTGCCAGTGGTATTGGTGATGTATTAGCAAATATGCTCTCCGATACAGGTATGCCCGTCATTGTCGCTGCATTCTTAATTTCCACTGCCTTACGTGTAGCTCAAGGTTCGGCAACAGTAGCTATTACCACCACATCTGCATTAATCGCACCAACCGTTGCTGCAACGACAGGATTAAGTGAATTTGATTTATGCTTTATTGTAATATCCATTGCATCAGGGGCGACAGTTCTCGCTCACGTCAACGACAGTGGTTTCTGGTTAGTCAGCCGTTTCCTTGAAATTGACACCAAAACCATGTTTAAAACTTGGACAGTGCAAGAAACCTTGATTGGTTTGGTGGGCTTTGGATTATCTGTGATTGGTAGTATTTTACTTTAATCTTCTCATTAACATTCAAAAAAACTGCGGTAAAAACCACCGCAGTTTTTATTAGAAATAATCTATAAAAATAGAATATTTAATAAATATTTTCTAAAAATAATCACAATTCACTGTTATTTATCTATATAAAATTTGCATCCTTTCCTATTTTTAGGTATATCTACAAAATACCTTTTTATTTTATCTCGGAGAGCATTTTATGACACAAGAATATTCTGTTATGCGAAACAACATCAATATGTTGGGGCATTTTTTAGGCGAAACTATCAGTGAAGCGCAAGGTAGCGATATGCTGGATTTAATTGAGAATATCCGTATTCTTTCGCGTAACTCGCGTGCGGGTGATGACAAAGCACGTCAGGAGTTGTTAGCTATTTTATCCACTATTTCTACCGCCAATATAATCCCTGTAGTGCGTGCTTTTAGTCAATTTTTGAATTTAACTAATGTGGCGGAACAATATCAAACCATTTCTCGTCATCATTATGATGAAGTATCTTCCACACGTTCTATTGCGTCGCTATTTAAACGCTTAAAAGCACAAAATGTATCGAAAGATCAAGTGATTAAAACCATTGAAAATTTATTAATTGAATTAGTTCTCACCGCACACCCAACAGAAGTGACGCGCCGTTCTTTAGTGCATAAACAAGTGGAGATCAATAAATGTTTAAGCAAATTAGAACATGACGATTTAACAGACGGTGAACGCAATAGCATTGAACGCCGTTTATTGCAATTAATTGCTCAAGCATGGTACACCAATGAAATCCGTACTGTCCGTCCGACGCCATTTGATGAAGCTAAATGGGGCTTTGCGGTGATTGAAAATAGCCTTTGGACAGCCGTACCAGAATTTTTACGCCAATTGAATGATAATGCCAAAACTTATTTAGGCTATGAAATTCCAGTGAATTTAATGCCTGTGCGTTTTTCTTCTTGGATGGGCGGAGACCGTGACGGCAACCCATTTGTCACCGCTGAAGTCACTCGTAATGTATTATATTTAGCTCGATGGAAAGTGGCTAATTTATTTTTAGGTGATATTCAAGCATTAGTGGATGAACTCTCTATTACACAATGTACCCCTGAATTTCGTGCCAAATATGGCAATCATGTAGAACCATATCGTGAAGTCATGAAAGGGTTACGTATCAAATTAAACAATACACTAGCTTATTACAATGATTTATTAGCTGGTCGTATGCCACATTATACGGAAGAGGATATCATCACTCGAGATGAACAGTTATGGCAACCGTTAAATGACAGTTACCATTCCTTGCTCGCTTGCAATATGAAAATTATTGCCAATGGCTTATTGCTAGATAGCCTACGACGTGTGCGTTGTTTTGGGGTCACACTCTCTCGTTTAGATATTCGCCAAGAAAGCACTCTCCACACTGATGCCATTGCAGAAATTACTCGTTATATTGGTTTAGGCGATTACGCCAGTTGGACGGAAGATGATAAGCAAGCATTTCTAATTCGTGAATTAAGTTCACGCCGCCCATTGTTACCACAAAATTGGATACCGTCCGCAAAAACTAAAGAGATTTTAGATACTTGTAAAATTATAGCGCAACAGCCAGAAGGTGTGATTTCCTGTTACATTATTTCTATGGCTCGTACTGCCTCAGATGTATTAGGTGTGCATTTGTTATTAAAAGAAGCTGGCGTACCTTATCATTTGCCTGTAGTACCATTATTTGAAACATTGGATGATCTTGATGCTTGCGAAGACGTGATGACGCAATTATTTAATGTGGGTTGGTATCGTGGCATGATTAATAATAAACAAATGGTGATGATCGGCTATTCTGATAGCGCTAAAGATGCGGGGATGATGGCAGCTTCTTGGGCGCAATATCGTGCACAAGAAAGTTTAGTCAATCTTTGTGATAAACTCGGCATAGAACTCACCTTATTCCATGGACGCGGTGGCACAATCGGGCGTGGCGGTGCACCTGCACATGCGGCACTACTTTCACAGCCGCCTCGTTCTTTAAAAAATGGTTTACGTGTCACTGAACAGGGAGAAATGATCCGCTTTAAATTGGGATTGCCAGATGTAGCAATTGAAACCCTTGATCTCTATGCTAGCGCTATTCTAGAAGCCAATTTATTACCACCACCTGAGCCAAAAGCACAATGGCGGGAGATTATGGATCAGCTCTCTCAATCTTCTTGTGAAATGTATCGCAATGTGGTACGTGGTAATAAGGATTTCGTACCCTATTTCCGCAGCGCAACCCCAGAACAAGAATTAGCCAAATTGCCGCTGGGATCTCGTCCTGCCAAACGTAATCCTAATGGTGGTGTAGAAAGCCTACGTGCCATTCCTTGGATCTTCGCTTGGATGCAAAATCGCTTGATGCTGCCCGCTTGGTTAGGGGCTGGAGCAGCTTTGCGCCAAGCCATTGAAAAGGGCAAACAAGAAGTGATCGAAGAAATGTGTCATCACTGGCCATTTTTTAATACTCGAATTGGTATGTTAGAAATGGTCTTTAGCAAAACCGATATTTGGCTTTCTGAACATTACGATCAGCGTTTAGTGAAAAAAGAGCTCTGGCATTTAGGTCAATCGTTGCGTGAACAGCTTCAAGCAGATATTCATACGGTACTTGAGCTTTCGGGCAAAGGTCATCAATTAATGTCCGATTTGCCTTGGATCGCAGAATCTATTGCCTTGCGTAATGTTTACACCGATCCATTAAACCTATTACAGGTAGAACTGCTAAGCCGCTTACGTCAAGATCCTGAACAATCCAATCCTGATTTAGAGCAAGCCTTGATGATTACTATTACAGGTATTGCCGCAGGTATGCGTAATACAGGTTAACTTTTAAATAAGGTAAATTGATAAAATAATTGGTTAAAGCTTTATAGCAATTAGCTTTAACCACTATTTTGAAAATACCTAAAAACCGATCCTGTTGCCTAAATTCGACGTTTTCATTCCCTATCTTTCTGATAAGATTCTCGCAATTCTTCTGCCACGCGTTTAATCGCTTGTCCTGCCGGAATCCCTTGCGCCATCAATTTTTGTATATGTTCCACGGCTTGTTGTTGCTGTTCATGGGTTAAACCTAATAATGCGTTATCTAACATATTATTTCCCTTATAAAATACCCGCTAATTTAAAAAAATATTGATAGGCTTCGGCTTTTTTCTCAAAGCTGAGTGGATAAGCCCTTGATGTGGACGGTAAGCGATATAATTTTAGTTCTCTCCCAGCAAAAGAAAAATCAATAAACTCATTCGTTTTCGGTTCTTTTAGTTTTTCGGGTAATAAACTTAATAACGTCTCGGTGGCTTTTCCGCCAGTTGTGAAAATCCATTGGCAATCTGGAAGTTGTTTAAGTACCTTTGCTAGATTCACAGGTTCAACAATTTTAAGAAATTTATCAGAGGCATTGCCTTGTTCACGAATCGCTTTTTGTACCGTTGGACAACTTGCAATTCCCCTTTCTATTAAGAAATTTTTTATCCGTTCAGGATCAAAACGTTTTTCATTTTTCACTTGAAAATAGTGTTTATCGTTAAAAAATACTAAACCATAAATTCGCCACATATCATTTTGAAAATTCGGATAATGAAATTCCATACAACGCTTTTCAACGGTTGGCGGGAATGTTCCCATCATCATCACTTTCGCTTGTGGTGGTAACACGGGAGGAAATGGGTGAGTTTCAATGATCGCTTGCATGACAACTTTAACTCTTTAATGTATCAAAAATCAATTCTGCTAAATCTTTAGAAATGCCCGGTACACTGGCAATTTCATCAATGGTGGCATTTTTTATCCCTTGCATACCACCGAGATATTTTAATAACGCCTGACGACGTTTAGCTCCCACGCCAGCAATGGTTTCTAATCCACTTTGGGTAAAGGCTTTCTGGCGTTTTTTACGATGTCCTGTAATCGCATGGTTATGACTTTCATCACGGATATGTTGGATTAAATGTAAAGCGAGATTATCAGGATCTAAATGCAATTCCTTACCTATTTTGCTTAAAATCAAGGTCTCCTGCCCTGCTCGACGATCGACACCTTTGGCTACACCAATTAAGTGCGGTTTATTTTTATCCCATTTCACTTTTAATTGTTCAAATACTTGTAATGCCCGATTTAGCTGCCCTTTGCCACCATCAATAAAAATAATATCAGGAATTTTATCTTCGTCTAGTTCTCGATCATAACGTTTTTTTAATGCCTGTTCCATCGCGGCATAATCATCACCTCCCGTAATACTATCAATATTAAACCGGCGATAATCAGATTTTAATGGTCCATTGTCACTAAACACGACACAAGATGCGATGGTTTGTTCCCCCATCGTGTGACTGATGTCAAAACATTCCATTCGCTTAATATTTTCAATGCCTAACAAATTTTGTAAGGCTAAATAACGCTCACTAATCAAACTGGTTTCTTTTAGTTTTAACGTTAAAGCTGCTTTAGCGTTCATTTGAGCAAGTTGCAAATATTTGCTTTTATTACCTTTGCTGTTATCCTGAATAACCACTTTTCGCCCAACTTGATCGGATAATAGACTTTCTAACTCGGCTTTTTCATCTAATTTATGATCAACAATAATAGTATTCGGTACCGTTCGCCCTTGGTGAGCTTGTAAATAAAATTGTCCGACAAAGGTGGCGGTTAATTCTGCTAAATCAGTATTTGCTGGCACTTTCGGAAAATAACTACGATTGCCTAATACTTTACCTTGTCGAATAAATAATACTTGCACGCAAGCCACTCCTAACTGGTAAGCAATAGCGATAATATCCATATCATCTAAACGATCTTGGCTGACAAATTGTTTCTCCATCACCGAACGCACCGCCTGAATTTGATCACGGAAACGAGCAGCATTTTCAAAATCAAGTTCATTACTCGCCTTTTCCATTTTGCCGATTAAATGATCGATAACTTGATTATCTTTGCCTTGTAAAAACAATCTCGCATACTCTACTTGAGTATTATAGTCTTCGTCTGTCACTAAGCCACTTACACAAGGAGCGGAACAACGTCCGATTTGATATTGCAAGCAAGGGCGAGAACGATTGTTATACACCGAATTTTCACATTGCCGAACCGGAAATAATTTTTGTAACAAAGACAGGGTTTCACGTACTGCTCCAGCGTGGGGATAAGGTCCAAAATATTCCCCCGCAATTTTTTTTGAGCCACGATAAGCCGTGATTCTCGGGTGACGTTCTTTGGTGAGTAAAATATAAGGGTAGGACTTATCGTCTCTTAGTAAGACATTATAACGTGGTTGATAAGTTTTAATATAATTATGTTCAAGTAATAAGGCTTCCGTTTCTGAACTGGTAATAGTGGTTTCAATGCGACAAATTGCAGAAACTAAAGCCTCGGTTTTTTTACTGGATAAATTAGCGCGAAAATAGCTAGCAAGACGTTTTTTCAGATGCTTCGCTTTTCCCACATAAATAACCTGATCGGCTTTATCAAACATACGATAAACTCCGGCATCATTAGTCACATTTTTGAGAAAAGATTTGTGATCAAACATAAAAACGTATTTTATCCTTAAAACAAGACCCTTGTATATACACAAGGGTCCATCTGATATACCTATTTTGGATAAACATTAAAATCCATAGGAACAATTTTTCGCAGAACTATTCTTTTTTATTATGTCAAATCCTACCGGTAATTTCAACTAATGGTATTGTTTACCGATATTAAAGGTTAATGTCGCATAATGCTTCGCCACTTGACATTGTGCAGGATCGTTAAATGGTACCTCATAAGTCACTTGAGCTTTCCAAAAACCCTGACGTAATGGAATAATATTTACCGTGCCATCATCTGCCGTCACATCAGAAAAAGCCTGTGCTTCTACTTTATGTGTTTTAGTATTATCTGCAGTATCAAAACCGTCAAAAGTCGCCGTTAATGTCACATTTGGCAATGGCTCACCGCGATAGAGCACTTTCACTTTAAATAAATCACTCACATTAATATTGGCAGGATTATCCATCGGTACAATTTCTAATTCATGTCCTACTTGTTTGGTAATCACGTCAATGCCTGCACTTTCATGCCCTACATTAACAATATTTTTACCATACATGGAAGTTAATTCACAATAGGTCGCTTTTGGCGTATCTTTCATATCCGCTTGTTTCCAACCTTCCGCATTTTTTGACCAAAATGTTGGTTTATATTCTGCTGCAACAATATAACTCCCTTCTTGTACGGGCTTTTCTGTTTCAAAATGGTAGTTTTTATCACCTTTTTGCACTAATTTTTGTTTGCCTTGCGATGTAAATAGCATCATACCACGATCAAAGAAGTGCAATCGTTTCTCAGGAATTTGTTCTAACGCAGGAAATTCACCATAACCTAAATCGGCTTTTAGAATTTCATTACCATGGGTATGATCGGTTACGACCCAAACGCGGTGAGCTTGTGCAGAAATGGCTAAAGAACACAATAATGTGGCTAAAAGTGCTTTTTTCATAAAATACCTACTTAATTAATATTGATTTACTTATTTTTTAATAGAAAAGAAGTGGCTATATTAATAGATTAATTTTCACTTGTAAAGCCAAATTAGACGAAAATAAGAGACCAAAGCAAGATAATTAATTTTTCCTATAAAAAAAGGGCTTTTGCCCTTTTATATGTTATTGCCTATTACTTAAAGAAATTATTTAATACAGAACCAATATCACGTGCTAATTCATTATTTGCACTTGGTTCTTTGGTTTGACTGGTTTGAGTTGGTTGATTTAACAATTGACCGAGTAAGTCACCTAATCCGCCCTGTGATGAAGATGAGGTATTTGATGATTGTTGACCACCTAATATGCTGCCTAATCCGCCGATCAGATCATCTAAACCAAAGCCATTATCTTGCTGTTGAACGGCTTCTGCTTGCTGTGCCAACGTATCTGTCGAAACACCACCTTCACGACCTTTCGGTGTCAACATATCAATCACCTGTGGTAAGGCTTGTGAAAGAATATCTTGAGCTTGATATTTATCCACACCGGCTTGTTCTGCTACATGGCTAATCGTGTCATCACCAAAAACATCGTTGACCTGTTCAGCATCTAAGGTTTTATTTTTACCCGTACTGATCCACGAATTTAATAAATCTTCTAAACCGCCTTTCTGGAGCTGGTTAAAGATACCTTCCATTCCCCCTTGTTTTTTTAACAATGCACCAAGTACATCTGTAATGACGGATGATGAAGTGGTACTATTTGAACGACCACCTAATACATTGCTTAATACTGAACCTATAATTTTGTCTAACATAAAATTCCTTGTTGAATTAAAAAATAATGGATAACAAAATAATGCTATCTGCCGTTACTTCAGCGGTAATACCTAGAAAAAGTTTTTTGCAGAATAAAACTAACCTAAAATTAACCGCACTTTTGCCAAATCTTCTGGTGTATCCACCCCTACTGCGGGGACTTCTTTTGCAAGTTCAACGTGGATTCGTTCACCATTCCATAGCACTCGCAATTGCTCAAGGCTTTCGATTTGTTCAAGTACGGTTGGTTGCCACTGTACATATTGTTTGATAAAACCGGCTCGGTAAGCATAAATACCGATATGTCGCCAGTAACAAGGTTGCAATATTAATTCAGATTGCATTAATTTACCTTTTTGTAAAAGAACAAATTGATCACGATCCCACGGAATCACCGCTCGAGAAAAATACAATACATAACCATCTTTATCAGTTAACACTTTCACTGCATTCGGATTAAAAAGTTCTTCAGGATCATCTATTTTTACCGCAAGGCTCGCCATATTAACTTGGTATTTTTGTAAATTTTCCGCAACTTGCTGCACAATGATAGGAGGAATTAATGGTTCGTCACCTTGAATATTGACGATAATTTCATCGTCAGGTAAGGCTAATTTTTCAACTACTTCCGCAAGACGTTCTGTACCTGAATTATGTTTTTCCGATGTCATACAAACTTCACCAGCAAAACCTCGAACCGCTTGTGCAACTTGTTCATTGTCGGTTGCCACAATGACACGACTTGCTCCAGATTGTTGAGCCTTTTCCCACACATGTTGAATCATCGGTTTACCTGCAATATCTGCCAGTGGTTTACCGGGTAAACGGCTTGAAGCAAAACGAGCTGGAATAATTACGCTGAATGTTGTCATTTGTTATCCTTGGTAAACATAATGATTTTATCTAAAAGTGCGGTTGTTTTTTGTCCTGAAATTTCAGCATCTACGGGGACATACCACCAATTTTGCAGGGAAAATTTACCGCACTTCACTGCATCTTTTTCGGTCATTAATAAAGGTTGATTTTTGTCAAAAGCATTAAATAATGCTGCACTATAGGCTTGGTGATCGGCAAAAGCCTGAATCTTGTTCAATTCAATATTTAAACCCTGTAACATAGTAAAAAAACGTTGTGGATTTCCTATACCTGCCATAGCTTGAGCCTGTTTAATTTCACTTAATAAACGTTTTTCACCTGTCACTAAATTAATCGCATAATGGGGAACTAATTTCATCACCGCATCCGTATAAGCATTTTTTGCCCCATTGGTAATCACAAAATCAACGGTTTTTAATCGGCTTGCATTTTCACGTAATGGACCCGCTGGCAATAATAAACCATTTCCCAAACCACGCTCGGCATCCATCACAACGATTTCAATATCTCGCTGTAATTTATAATGTTGAAGACCATCATCACTGATAATCACATCACAGTCATGCTCTTTCATCAATAATTCAATAGCCTGTTGGCGATTGTGCGAAATACAAACCGGTACACCTGTACGTTTAGCAATTAACAACGGTTCATCACCGGATTGAATAGGATCATCATCAATTTTGACTAAACGTGGATAATAATCCGATTTACTCCCATAACCACGAGAAATGACACCACAGTTTATACCACGCTGTTGTAATTGGTCCACCAACCAAATGGTTACTGGCGTTTTTCCATTCCCCCCGACACTCAGATTTCCCACAATCACCACTGGTACCGGGCAACGATACGATTTTAATATCCCCGATTTAAATAGAAAGCGACGAAAACTACTGATTAAACTAAATAACCATGAAAAAGGTAATAATAAGTAAGCAATCTTTGAGTTGCTATACCAGAAGTTCATCGTCTCATCCCTAATGTGAAAACTGCATAGCATGCAATTGTTTATACGCGCCACCTCGAGCAAGCAGATCGCTATGGCTACCACGCTCTTTCACTTCGCCATGTTCGATCACAATAATTTCATCGGCTTTTTCAATGGTGAATAAACGATGAGCAATCACTAAAACAGTACGATCTTTTTGCAAGATTTCCAGTGCTGATTGAATAGCTCGTTCAGATTCTGTATCTAAGGCAGAAGTGGCTTCATCTAAAATAAGTACCGGTGAATTTCGCAATAACGCACGGGCAATGGCTAAACGCTGGCGTTGTCCTCCGGACAAACTTGCCCCATTTTCACCGATGACAGTATCTAAACCATTGTCTAATTTTTCAATAAATTCCATCGCATGAGCTGCATGAGCCGCATCAATAATTTGTTGGCGACTATACTTATCTGTGGCAGCATAGGCAATATTATTTGCTACCGTATCATTAAATAAATGGACTTGTTGTGATACCACGGAACATTGTTCACGTAAGTTACTTAAACGATAATCTTGAATATTTACACCGTCCAACAAAATTTCGCCTTGTTCAATATCATAAAAACGTGTGAGCAAATTCGCTATGGTAGATTTACCTGAGCCAGAACGCCCCACTAATGCCACGGTTTTACCTTGGGGAATAGTTAAAGAAATATGATTTAACGCACGTTCTTCCTTACCTTGGTAAGCAAAGCTTACATTTTTAAATTCTACATTGCCTTTAGCTCGTTCAACTTCGTAGGTACCATTATCTTTTTCTGTGTCTAAATCTAAAAATTCAAATAGGGTTTGACAAGCCGCCATACCTCGTTGGAATTGAGAATTTACATTAGTTAAGGATTTTAACGGTCGCATCATTGCCATCATGGAAGAAAATACGACGGTAAAAGAACCAGCGGTTAAATTTTCACTCATCACTTCAGGAAAGGTTGCTACATAAAGTACGGCAGAAAGGGCTAAAGAAGCAATTAATTGCACCAAACCATCGGAAATACCATCCGCAGATACAATTTTCATACCTTTACGTCGCATATCATTACTCACATCATTAAAACGTTGTTCTTCGACTTTTTGACCACCAAAAGAAAGTACGACTTTATGTCCTTTCAACATTTGTTCCGTGGTAATGCTTAACACTCCCATACTCTCTTGAATATTACGACTTAACTGGCGAAAAATTTTGGATACTAACCCAATTAATATTCCGATGATCGGCGCAACAATAAATAGCACAATAGACAGTTGCCAACTGGTATAAATCATCACCACAAAAAGAGAGATGAGATAAGTGCCTTCACGCACAATCGTCACTAAAGCACTGGAAGATGAACTGGCGACCATTTCACTATCGTAGGTCACTCGAGAAAGCAAACGACCTGTGGGATTTTGATCAAAGTAACTCACTGGCATAAACATTAAATGCTTAAATAAACGGCGACGCAAAGTCATCACCACTTTGCCTGAAACCCATGCTAAACAATAGCTTGCTACATAGTTAGTTAAGCCGCGAAACAGTACAAAGGCGACAACTAACACCGCCATTAATTTAAGAAAATCATGATCAGCTTGCCCAAAGCCTTGATCTAATAAGGGTTTAAGTAAATAGATTAAACCAGAATCCACTAGAGCATTTAGCACTAAAGCAATTGCAGCCGTAATCAAGCCCGACTTAAATAGACTAATCGTCGGCCACAAGCGTTTAAAGGTTTTAAATACCGAGATATCTTTTTCTTTCATAATCACATCTTCATTTTAAAAATTGTTGGCATTGTACAATCATTTTTAATGATTATCCAACTTAATCACGCGCTTGAACATCAATAATCTGTTGATACCAAGGACTCAACTCATTTCTAGCGGTCACTATCGCAGTGTTATCCGCATAAAATCGCACAGAAATTTGCCCCGAAACTGCGGTATTATACACCGCACTTTTAGCTTGATGTAAACGTTCCATCACGCCTTGATTAGGGAAATGCCAAGGATTCCAACGACCACTAGAAATCAACGCTATATCAGGCTTAATTTTATTTACAAAATTTATTCCTGCGGATGTTTTACTCCCATGATGCCCAACTTGTAACACCTCTACTTTAGATAATGTTGATAGAATCCGTTGTTCTGTAGCAATATCTGCATCTCCCGTTAGTAAGACAGTATGCGTGGCTTGTCGCATTAATAATATACAAGAATCTCGGTTCTCTGCTCGTTGTACAAGCGTATCTGGGGATAATGCACTTATCTTTATCCCTTGCCATTCCCATTGTTCATCTTTCTTACAAAAATCGCGGTGGTTTTCGCCATAGTTTTTATAGGATGGACTGATAAACACAGCATCTGGAAACATCTTTATTATTGCATTTGCCCCACCAGCATGATCATTATCATCATGGCTGACAATGACATAATCTAACTTAATTCCTTGTCGTTGCAAATAAGGTATAATTTCAAGTTCTGCCATCGATCCACCTTGCCAACTTGCCCCAGTATCGTACAAAATTCCATGTTGATTTTTCACAATTAATGTCGCTAATCCTTGTCCCACATCAAGGGTTTCTACTTGCCAATCTGAACGATAAAAATAATGTCCGCAAAGTAATGTAGTACAAGCTAAAATAAACAGGATCAAGCCTTGTTGCATACGATTATAAAGAATGGGGGATAAATTACGATCTGATTTTAAGGAAAAGCAAAGCGGTCTTCGCTGATAATTGGCAATGTTCTGAGTTGGACCATAAATTTTATATAATGCTACCCATAATATAAACGCTAATAAAATATTTAAATACAAACTTTGCAGATAAGACAAATTAAGCCAACTATTTTGAAAAAGCGAAAGTAAATCGGTAATTTTATCGGCTAAAAAATTTGCTATTTGCCAACTATAAAAACCGCCATGACTAAATACCGCCAATAACACAATAGGCACCAGTAAAAAGCTATATAGAGGTACTATTAATAAATTTGCGACAAAGCCTTGTAACGAAAACCCATGGAAAAAAGCCAGTTGAATCGGAGTAAATAAACAAAATAAGCCTAACTGTAAGTGAAATAATGCAAAAATCCACCGCACTTTTGGCGAGAGAGGTAAACCACGCCACCTCATTAAATGCAATGGGAAAAGCTGATACCATAAAATTAAGCAAGCTACTGCCCCAATGGATAACCAAAAACTCGTGGATAAAATCATTAAAGGATCACATAGCAACAACAATGCCACTACCCGAACATAGAGTTGCCATGCAGTACAATAGGCTCGATAAAAACGCAATAATATCACTATTAATATCGCTAGAATGGCTCGCAAGGTAGGAATCGCAAAACCCGCTAATTGTGCATATAATAAAGCGAGTATTACCCCGCCACATAAAGGCAGAATAGGGGTTATTTTTCGGGTAGGTAAAAAATACTGTATCACTCGAACTAACCAAAAACCGAGTGCCATCGCCAAGCCGATATGCAGTCCAGAAATTGCAATTAAATGAGCCGTGTTAGTTTGTTGATAGCGTTGCCAAGTCTCTGTATGTAACCATGCTCGCTCTCCAAAACCAAGCGCGAGTAAAAGCCCTTGTTGGATTAATCCTTGGGTTTGGGCCAAACTATCTACTAAACGTTGTTCTCGCCACGAAAAATCTTGCGAAATTTTGACCGCACTTTTTACCGTTCCCCATGCCTGAATATCTTTGGCAAAATACCATGTTTGTCGATCGAATCCACCTATATTTAAACGAGATGAAAGCGGTCGAAGTTGTAATTCACCTTGCCAAATTTCACCTAGTTTAGGGACTTGATCCACTTTCCAACTGGTATAAATCCGCCTTTTAGGTTGTTCTGTTTCTATCACCAAAGATTGATAATCCCCTTGATGTTGAATTTCCACGATACGAAACATCGTTTGAACTTTTTGAGGTGTGATTTGGGATTGTTGCAAGGCACTCAATGCAAAGTAATGTGCGTAACCAACACATACTAGCAAAATTAACGCTCTATTTAGCCATAATATAACGAATTTTTTTCTAGCTACAACAATTCGCAATATAACAACAATAACAAATAAACTCGTACAAGTTTGCCAAGATAATAAAAATTTCGTGGGTAAAAAATATAATGAAATAACCGCTAAAATAACGCTATATACAATAGTGTTTATATTTATTTGATTGATTACTCTTAAAATTATCTGCATTTTAAACCGCACTTTATCTCTCTATAAACATCACGTCCTAATTTTGCTCAAAGAATGCACAAAATATCATGAAAGCCTATCGTAAAAATAGAAAATCTCGCAATTATTTCTTTCATTTTTGGAACTTAGATCACATTTTTACATAAAGGCTAGGTAAATATTGCAATGTTTAGATATTTTTATTTGCTTATTTAGCCAACTTCTGGTATTTATAACGCCTTTAAAATTATCCTCTATTATTTTAGGGAACAACAAACGTGCTTGGCGTCGCTAGATGGCTCGCTCAGACAATAATACTATTGATTGGAGAACAACATGACAAACACAAATAAAGCCTCTTTAAGCCTGTTAGCTTTAGCAGGTGTGTCGCCCTATCAAGAAGAAAAAAATGAAGAATATATGAACGAAAAACAGATTGCTCATTTTCGTAAAATTTTACAAGCATGGTATAACCAAATTGTTAATGAAGCAGGTCGTACTGTCAACCATATGCGAGATGAAGCATCTAATTTTCCAGATCCTGCCGATCGTGCTACGCAAGAAGAAGAATTTAGTTTAGAATTACGAGCCAGAGATCGTGAACGTAAGTTAATGAAGAAAATCGAAAATACCTTAAAAAAATTAGATACCGAAGATTTTGGTTACTGTGATTCTTGCGGTGTAGAAATCGGTATTCGCCGTTTAGAAGCTCGCCCAACCGCGGATCTTTGTATTGATTGTAAGACATTAGCTGAAGTACGTGAAAAACAAATGGGATTTTAATCTAAGTTAAGTCACAAGCTATAGAATAAAAATCGGACACGCTTTATGTGTCCGTTCGTTTTATTCAAAAAAGTTTTATTTACGGAGTTTATTATTTTAACCTACATAAAAAACCTGTTTGGTAAGCATTCAAAGCAGGTTAAATCAACTAAAATCGATCGTTTATCACCGAATGTCGTTGCTCATTCAACAAAATCGACAAAGGTAAAAACGAATAAACCAATTCAGTCTCATAAAAAATACATAGTTAAGGCAAGTCAAGTTAATATTCATGCTCGTATGCTTAGTAAGAATGCTTTAAGTGTGGTTGAAAAACTCAATCGTCACGGTTATGAAGCCTATATTGTAGGTGGTTGTTTGCGTGATCTTTTATTAGGTAAAATCCCTAAAGACTTTGACGTAGCAACTAATGCTCGCCCAGATCAGGTACAGGCTATTTTCCAACGTCGTTGCCGTTTAGTGGGGCGTCGTTTTCGTTTAGCTCATATTATGTTTGGACGGGATATTATTGAAGTTGCCACTTTTCGAGCCGGCCACGAAGTTAATCATTCAGAACAACAAGCAAAACAAAATCAAGATGGTATGCTTTTGCGTGATAACGTATATGGTACATTAGAACAAGATGCACAACGCCGTGATTTTACAGTAAACGCCCTTTATTACAGTCTAAGAGATAATAGCATTTATGATTTCTACCACGGCATTGATGATCTTAAAGCCGGGAAATTACGTTTAATCGGTGATCCTGTCACTCGCTATCAGGAAGATCCTGTTCGTATGCTAAGAGCCATTCGTTTTATGGCTAAATTGGATATGTTCTTAGATAAAGCCAGTGAAACACCGATTGTAGAATTAGCACCTTTACTAAAAAATATTCCACCGGCCCGTTTATTTGATGAAAGTCTGAAATTATTACAAACAGGAAGTGGTGAAAAAACCTATTATTTATTGCGTCAATATGGCTTATTTGAACAACTTTTCCCGGCGTTAATACCTTACTTTACCGAACAAGGCGACAGTTTAGCCGAACGTATGATTATCCATTCGTTAAAATCTACTGATGAACGTATTGCCGATAATTTACGTCTGAATTCCGCCTTTTTATTTGCGACTTTTTTCTGGTATCCATTACGTGAAAAAGTGGATATCTTGAAAAACGAAGGTGGCTTAAATAATCATGATGCCTATGCTTTAGCGAGTAATGAGATTATGGATTTATTATGTCATTCCCTTGCCGTACCTCGTCGTCACACGGGTGTTATTCGAGAAATTTGGCTATTACAATTACAACTTTTAAAACGTTCAGGAAGATTTCCTGAACGCACCATGGAACAGCCAAAATTCCGAGCAGCTTATGATTTATTAGCAATGCGAGCAGAAATTGAAGGCGGTGAGAGCATTGAACTAGCCAAATGGTGGCATGAATATCAATTCAGTAATGCGGAACAACGAATCGCCTTGCTGAAAGAGCAAGATAAAAATGCACCAAAACCGAAAAAACGTTATTATCGGAAACGCTCGACTAAGAAGGATTAAATCATGGCTATTGCTTATATCGCCTTAGGTAGTAACTTAAATCAACCAGTACAACAACTTGATTCTGCACTAAATGCCATGGCTAATTTACCGCAAATACAAATATTAGCGGTCAGTTCTTTTTATTGTAGTAAACCGCTAGGACCGCAAGATCAACCTGATTATATCAATGCCGTTGCAAAAATTGAAACGACACTTGAACCTATTGCTTTATTAGATGCGTTACAACAAATTGAGCTAGAACAAGGTCGAGTACGTTTACGTCATTGGGGGGAACGTACTTTAGATCTTGACATATTGCTTTATGATCAACTGGTGATAAAATCAGAAAGATTAACTATTCCCCATTATGATATGCACAATCGGGAATTTGTCATTGTGCCACTTTATGAAATCGCGCCAGAATTAACTTTATCATCAGGGGAAAAAATATCTGAACTAATAAATAATTTTAAAAATATTCAAATGGAGCTTGTAATTAAAACTAAATAAGTTATAATCGTGGGCATCTTAAGTAATCCCTAATGCTTAAGGTAACTTCACTTAGTTGTGATTCCAAATTAAGTGAAAATTTTGTTCATAAATCCTAAACATCCCTAATGAAAATGCAACCGAGAGGTTGCATTTTTTTTAATCCCTGAATAATAATATCATTATCTTATATATTCGTTTATGCATCATACACAAAATGAACAACTTAACTCAATCAAAGCTACAAATCCATCCCAAAAACTGCTAAAATCTCCACAATTTTTTCAATTTAATCAATCATTATGGCATTAATCAGTTTAACCAACGGCTATCTTTCCTTTAGCGATCATCCTTTGCTCGATCACTGCGATTTACATATTGAACCCAATGAGCGAGTCTGTCTTGTGGGGCGAAATGGAGCAGGAAAATCCACTCTACTAAAAATTTTGGCTGGTGATGTGGTGATGGACGATGGCAAATTATTGTTGAGCCAAGATTTGGTAGTGTCTCGTTTAGAGCAAGATCCACCACGCAATGCCACGGGCAATGTATTTGATTATGTGGCAGAAGGCATTGGGCATTTATCCGAGTTGCTCAAAGAATATCATCATCTTTCTACCCAATTAGAACAGGATTATAGCAACAGCCTACTGAATAAATTGGCCAGCGTGCAAGCCCAATTAGAACACGCTAACGGTTGGCAATTTGATAATAAAATCAAGGAAGTATTGGTAAAACTTAATCTGAATCCTGAAACCAAACTGGCGGATTTATCCGGCGGTTGGTTACGCAAAGCCGCATTAGCTCGAGCATTGGTATGTAATCCTGATGTGTTGCTATTGGACGAACCTACCAACCATTTAGACGTGGATGCTATTGAATGGTTGGAAGCCTTTTTGCTGGATTTTAAAGGCAGTATCGTATTTATTTCCCACGATCGTTCGTTTATCCGCAAAATGGCGACACGCATTGTGGATCTTGACCGTGGACAACTGGTGTCCTATTCGGGCGATTACGATAATTATCTCACCACCAAAGAAGAAAACCTTCGAGTGGAAGAATTGCAAAATGCCCTATTTGATAAAAAACTCGCCCAAGAAGAAGTGTGGATTCGGCAAGGCATTAAAGCTCGCCGTACCCGTAATGAAGGACGTGTGCGAGCTTTAAAAGCCTTACGAGAAGAACGCCGTCAACGCCGTGATCAGCTGGGTACCGCCAAATTGCAACTCGATCATTCCAGCCGTTCAGGTAAAATTGTGTTTGAAGTGGAAAATGCCAGTTTTGAGATTGGTGGTAAAAAATTGCTCACCAACTTTAGCACCACCATTTTGCGTGGCGATAAAATTGCTTTAGTGGGTACAAATGGCTGTGGCAAAACAACCTTTATTAAATTATTACTCGAACAGTTTAAACCAACCAGTGGTACTATCCGTTGTGGTACCAAATTAGACATTGCCTATTTTGACCAATATCGCATCGATCTCGATCCTGAAAAAACTGTGATGGACAACGTGGCAGACGGTAAACAAGATATTGAAGTCAACGGCATCAAACGCCACGTGTTAGGCTATCTACAAGATTTCTTATTCCCACCGAAACGAGCGATGACCCCAGTGAAAGCCCTGTCGGGCGGCGAACGCAATCGTCTTCTGTTGGCAAAATTATTGCTCAAGCCGAATAATTTGTTAATTCTGGATGAACCAACCAACGATTTAGATGTGGAAACCCTTGAATTATTAGAAGAAATTTTGGCGGATTATCAAGGCACGCTGCTTATCGTCAGCCACGACCGTCAATTTATTGATAACGTCGCCACCGAATGTTATATGTTTGAAGGCAACGGCGTGTTGAATAAATATGTCGGCGGTTATTTTGATGCCAAACAGCAACAAGCTAATGTCTTTGCTCAAAAAGCCTTGAATGAATCGGTTAAAAAAACAGAAAAAACCGCGGTGGAAAATCCAAAAGTTTATGAAAAACCGAAAAAGCAAGCGGTAAAACTCTCTTATAAAGAACAACGTGAGCTGGAACAGCTTCCCCAACAATTAGAAGAATTAGAGCAAAAAATCACCGCACTTCAAACGGAAGTCGGTAGCCCTGAGTTTTTCCAACAGGATCACAGTTACACCAGCGAAAAATTGCAATTGTTGGCGAATCTGGAAAGCGAATTGGAACAGGCGTTTTCGCGGTGGGAAGAGTTGGAAGAAAAACGATCCTCTACCCTGCATTAACGTATAGGGTTACAAATAGCCTTGATGCTCCGTATCTGCTTATAATAGATGCAAGGCATTGGCAATATGCTTAACTCCGTACGACAGTGCGGGGTAATAATAAAAAAGATAACATTATGACCGAAAAAAATTACGACTCCATTAACATTCAAGTCCTCAAAGGGCTTGAACCGGTACAAGTTCGCCCCGGAATGTACACCGACACTACTCGTCCCAACCACTTAGGGCAAGAAGTCATTGATAACAGCGTAGATGAAGCTCTTGCAGGTTATGCCACTAAAATTGAAGTGGTTTTGCATAAAGATCAATCCTTAGAAGTCACCGACAATGGTCGGGGAATGCCAGTGGATATGCACCCAACCGAAAAAATGTCAGGGGTGGAAGTGATCTTGACTAAACTACACGCAGGCGGAAAATTTTCCAATAAAAATTATGAATTTTCTGGCGGTTTGCATGGTGTAGGAATTTCTGTAGTGAATGCCCTTTCCGAACGGGTGGACGTGACCATTAAACGTAACGGCGAAGTGCATCATATTGCCTTTGCTAATGGAGAAAAAGTCGAAGAACTTGAAGTTGTTGACAGTTGTGGACGGCGAAATACAGGAACAACCGTCCATTTCAAACCTAATCCCAAATATTTTGACAGCGATAAATTTTCCGTTTCTCGGTTGCGTCATTTATTGCGGGCAAAAGCTGTGTTGTGTTCGGGGTTGGAAATTAAATTTATTGATAAAGTCAACGGTACCGAAGATATTTGGCTTTATCAAGATGGTTTATCTGATTATTTAAGTGAAGCCGTCAATGGTTTTAATACTCTACCTGAAACGCCCTTTGTAGGCGAATTTAAGGCCAATTACGAAGCGGTTTCTTGGGCTTTATTATGGTTACCTGAGGGGGGCGAATTACTCGGTGAAAGCTATGTAAATTTAATTCCGACTGTTCTAGGAGGCACCCATGTCAATGGCTTGCGTCAAGGTTTGCTTGACGCTATGCGAGAGTTTTGTGAGTTCCACAATTTATTGCCACGCAATGTTAAACTTACGGCTGATGACCTGTGGGATCGTTGTGCCTATGTGTTGTCGCTAAAAATGCATGATCCGCAATTTTCAGGGCAAACCAAAGAACGCTTATCTTCTCGTCAAAGTGCGGTATTTATTAGTGGTGTGGTGAAAGATGCCTTTAGTCTTTGGCTGAATAATAACGTAGAACAAGCTAAAGCCTTGGCTGAAATGGCGATTAGTTCGGCACAAAAACGCTTAAATGCGGCGAAAAAAGTGGTGCGTAAAAAACTGACATCAGGTCCGGCATTGCCCGGTAAATTAGCAGATTGTTCGCAGCAGGATTTAGATCGCACCGAGCTGTTTTTAGTGGAAGGGGATTCTGCGGGCGGTTCCGCCAAACAGGCTCGGAATCGAGATTATCAAGCGATTTTGCCATTACGAGGTAAAATTCTAAATACTTGGGAAGTGGCTTCTGATCAGGTGTTAGGATCGGAAGAAGTGCATAATATTGCGGTGGCACTGGGGATTGACCCCGATAGTGATGATTTAAGTCAACTCCGCTATGGCAAAGTCTGTATTCTCGCTGATGCGGACAGCGATGGTTTACATATTGCTACCCTACTTTGTGCATTATTTTTACGCCATTTTCCAAAACTCGTACAACAAGGACATGTTTTTGTAGCAATGCCACCGTTGTATCGCATTGACTTAGGCAAAGAAGTTTATTATGCCCTTGACGAAAGCGAAAAAGAAGGGATTTTAGATCGTCTCAAAGGTAAACGTGGACAACTTAATGTACAACGTTTCAAAGGGTTAGGAGAAATGAATCCAAGCCAGTTACGGGAAACGACAATGGATCCAAATACTCGCCGTTTGGTACAATTAACTTATCAAGTAGAAAGCGCGGTAGAAAATAATAATGTTTTGCCAAACGACACCTTTGAGTTAATGGATATGTTACTCAATAAAAAGCGAGCAGATGACCGTAAAAACTGGTTGCAAGAGAAAGGAGATTTGGTAGATTTGACGGTCTAACACTCATATTATTGTAGGGGCGGACCTATATGTCCGCCCGCCAAAAACGGAGCGTAATTTTCGGGCGGGACACATAGATCCATCCCTACGGAATGAATAAAAATATGACAGAAAATAACTCAACAATCAACTATGAAGGCATTGAACAAATGCCACTTCGCACTTTTACCGAAAGTGCTTATTTAAATTATTCCATGTATGTAATCATGGATCGTGCCTTGCCGTTTATCGGTGACGGTCTTAAGCCTGTACAACGTCGCATTATTTATTCCATGTCGGAACTTGGTTTAAACGCCAGTGCAAAGTATAAAAAATCTGCTCGTACCGTGGGTGATGTATTAGGTAAATTTCATCCACATGGTGACAGTGCTTGTTATGAAGCCATGGTATTAATGGCCCAACCCTTTTCTTATCGCTATCCATTGGTGGACGGACAAGGTAACTGGGGATCGGTGGACGATCCAAAATACTTTGCGGCAATGCGTTATACGGAATCACGACTTGCCAAAATATCTGAAGTATTACTTGGAGAATTAGGGCAAGGCACGGTAGATTATCAACCGAATTTTGATGGCACCCTGCAAGAACCACAATATTTACCTGCTCGCCTACCGCATATTTTACTGAACGGTACAACGGGAATTGCTGTCGGTATGGCAACGGATATTCCACCACATAATATCAATGAAATTGCCGATGCGTGCATTATGTTATTAGAGAATCCAAAGGTAACACTAGATGATTTATTAACCATTGTACAAGGTCCTGACTTCCCAACCGAAGCAGAAATTATCACGCCGAAAACGGATATTCGCAAAATTTACGAGCAAGGGCGTGGTTCAATAAAAATGCGTGCAACGTGGAAAAAAGAAGACGGCGAAATTATCATTACAGCAGTGCCACATCAATCGTCACCAACCAAGATTCAAGCACAAATTGCCGACCAAATGAATAGCAAAAAATTGCCAATGTTAGAAGATATGCGTGATGAGGCTGATCAAGATAACCCTGTGCGAATTGTGTTGGTGCCACGTTCTAACCGTGTGGATGTGGATGCCGTAATGGCACATTTATTTGCAACCACCGATCTGGAGCGATCTTATCGCGTGAATATGAATATGATCGGTCTCGATCATAAACCTGCAGTGAAAGGCTTGTTGGCAATATTAACCGAATGGCTTCAATTCCGCCGCACTACCGTGACTCGCCGTTTACAACATCGGTTAGATAAGGTGTTGGCAAGATTACATATTTTAGCAGGGCTAATGATTGCTTATCTCAATATTGATGAAGTGATTGAGATTATCCGCCACGAAGATGACCCCAAAGCCGAACTTATCGCCCGATTTAACTTGAGTGAAGAACAAGCGGAGGCCATTTTGAACTTGCGTTTACGCCATTTAGCCAAATTGGAAGAGCAAGAATTAAAGGCAGAGCAAGATAAACTTGCTGAAGAACGAGAACAATTAGAGCAGCTACTCAGTTCCGAACGCCGTTTAAATACGCTGATTAAAAAAGAAATTCAACAGGATGCCAAAACCTACACTAGCCCACGCCGTTCACCATTAGTTGAACGTGCAGAAGCCAAAGCCATTTCAGAATCGGAAATGTTACCCGCTGAAGCGATCACTGTGATTTTATCGGAACAAGGCTGGGTACGTTGTGCTAAAGGTCATGAGATTGATGTGACAGGGCTAAACTACAAAGCTGGTGATAAATATCTTGATCACGCTCAAGGTAAAAGTAATCAGCCTGCGGTGTTTATTGATAGCACGGGTCGAAGTTATGCACTGGATCCGTTAAGTTTGCCATCGGCTCGTTCACAAGGTGAACCGCTTACCGGAAAATTGACCTTGCCTAGCGGAGCAAATGTAGAACAAGTATTAATTGAAAATAATGATCAAGCTTTATTAATGTCATCTAGTGCTGGTTATGGTTTTATTTGTCAATTTGATGATTTAGTCGCTCGCAATAAAGCAGGTAAAGCGGTAATTAGCTTACCTGAAAATGCTAAAGTGCTACCTATCAAAATTCTGCAAAAAAACACCGCACTTTTAGTGGCATTAACTCAAGCTGGACGCATGTTAATCTTCCCAGTGGCAGATTTACCACAGCTTGCCAAAGGTAAAGGTAATAAAATTATCACAATATCTGCTGCCGATCTGAAAATGGATAAAGATAGTCTGGTGAAATTGCTGTTAATTTCCGAACGAGCCAGCTTGGTATTTTATTCGGGTAAACGTAAAATCACCTTAAAACCAGAAGACTTACAAAAATTCCGTGCTGAACGCGGTCGTAAAGGCTCAAATTTACCACGTGGTTTACACAGTGGTGTAGAAATTAAAGTAATCGAACCAGCAGAATAGTATAAAAACAACATAGGGGAAAATTTCCCCTATTTTTCATTTTCCAAATGGCAAAATATGCTTTAGAATAAAACAAAATTTTAACACTACATTGTTATCCTATGAAACTAAATTTTCCAACCCTATTAACGATTTTCCGAGTAATATTAATTCCGTTTTTTATTATTGCTTTTTACTTGCCCGCCTATTGGACCAATATTGTTACCACAGCAATTTTCTTTGTAGCATCTATCACTGATTTATTTGATGGTTATTTAGCTCGCAGATGGAAACAAACTACTCGGTTTGGGGCCTTCTTAGATCCGGTGGCAGATAAAGTAATTGTATCCGCGGCGCTGATTTTAATTGTAGAATACTATCATGTCTTTTGGATTACGATACCCGCTATTGTGGTTATCTCAAGAGAAATTATTGTTTCTGCTTTACGTGAATGGATGGCAGAAATCGGTAGTCGTACTAAAGTGGCGGTATCTTGGATTGGCAAAGTCAAAACTACCGCTCAAATGTTAGCACTTGGTGGATTATTATGGCGTTATAACGAATTAATGGAATATTCTGCTATTGCACTACTATATATAGCTGCAATTCTAACTATTTGGTCAATGATGCAGTATTTAAATGCGGCAAAAGAACCTTTATTACAAGATCATAGCCATGAATAATTAACTTGTTTATAAAAATGCAATAAATCGACTTAAAATTAGTCGCTTGAATTTATTATTTAAAATAACGTTTGACTAGGATCAGAAAATCCGTAAAATTCATTTCCGTTAACAGCAACAAGCTGACGACAAAGCGGGAATAGCTCAGTTGGTAGAGCACGACCTTGCCAAGGTCGGGGTCGCGAGTTCGAGCCTCGTTTCCCGCTCCAAATTAACCTAATCAGTTAGGAAATGCGTTTAGCCCGAGTGGCGGAATCGGTAGACGCAAGGGATTTAAAATCCCTCGCCTTTCGGGGCGTGCCAGTTCAAGTCTGGCCTCGGGCACCATAAATTATCTAAATAAAATCAACTGATTATAATTCCGAAGTACACTTCCAATAGTTAGAGTAAAATTGTTGAAAACTATCTAAATATTATATAATTGTAACGATTAAAGTGCTTCTCATACATCAATCATATTAAATCCAATCATTTTTATCGTTCTGAAATTGGATGGCGATTTTTTCTCATGATCTTAATAAAATTATCGACAACTACAATAATAAACAAAAAATAAAATCAATAATAAGTATGAGAAATAATGCAATTATGTGGATTATAATCACGTTGCTTTGACCTTCCGAAGTAGGCTAATTTGTGTAAATTTAAACTTGGCTTATGATAAAAAACCTTTCACCGTTGTCAATTTCCTTTTTTACTGTAAAATTAGTCTATAAACAACACCATCAGAGGAAACTTCATGGTTTACAATAGGTTATATACTTATTTATCCTTTTAAGATATTTGACTATATTTAGTTATTAAATCTGCACCTTAATAGGTTAGCGGTTAGTCTAACTTTTGAGGTGCAGATCAAAAAAGGCAGTGATTAATATTATTTAATCACTTCCGTAAGTAACTTCTGATAATCTACCAAAGCATCAGAAGTAATATCACTAATACGTTGATTGCTAGTTAACGTCATGGCAACTTTCATTTCTTTTTTGAAAATATCTAACATATTTTCTACGCCTGCACGACCAGCCGCACCTAAAGCATACACAAAAGAGCGACCTAGCATAGTCGCATCAGCGCCTAAAGCAAGCATTCGCACCACATCTAAACCATTACGAATACCTGAATCTGCTAAAATCTTAATCTCGCCTTTTACCGCATCCGCAATCGGTGGCAATGCTCTTGCGCTAGAAAGTACACCATCAAGTTGACGACCACCATGATTAGATACAACGATACCGTCTGCGCCGAAACGTACGGCATCTTTAGCATCTTCTGGGTCTAGAATACCTTTAATCACCATTGGACCATCCCAGAAATCACGAATCCACTCTAAATCTTGCCAAGAAATAGAGGGGTCAAAGTTTTGCGTTAACCAACCGATATAATCATCTAAATTGATCGGTTTCCCCATATAAGTAGAGACATTACCTAATGTATGTGGTTTGCCCTTAATCCCCACATCCCACGCCCAAAATGGGTGTGTGATTCCTTGTAATACACGTCGAATTTCTTTATACGGACCGCTCATTCCAGAATGCATATCACGGTATCTCGCCCCCGGGGTTGGCATATCCACGGTAAAGACTAAAGTAGAACAGCCCGCAGCTTTAGCACGTTCTAGAGCATTTTTCATAAAACCACGATCTTTCAATACATAAAGTTGAAACCACATCGGACGTTTAATCGCTGGGGCGACTTCTTCGATCGGGCAAATAGATACTGTCGATAAGGTAAACGGAATCCCTTTATTATCTGCTGCTTGAGCAGCTTGCACTTCACCACGACGAGCGTTCATACCTAACGCGCCAACAGGTGCCAATGCCACTGGCATAGATAACTTTTCACCGAATAGCTCAATTTCCGTGTCTAATTGCGACATATCTTTTAATACACGCTGTCTTAATGCAATATCTGCTAAATCGGTGACATTACGTTCTAAGGTACGTTCCGCATAAGAACCACCGTCTGCATAATGAAACATAAATGGGGGAACTTTGCGTCTTGCTGCTTCACGATAGTCATTTGCAGATGAAATAATCATATTTTTACCTCTTTTTAAATTATCATTTAATTAAATTGAATAGAATAATGGCACAATAAACGTTGCGGAAATTGCAACAATTACACCATAAATTAACACTGGAATAACTGTTTTCTTCAGAATTTCGCCTTCTTGGTTTTGTAAATTCACAATGGTACTTACAGCAATAATATTATTCACACAAATCATATTACCCATTGCGCCACCAACAGATTGCAAGGCCAAAATAAGTGATATATTTAATCCAGCTAATTCTGCAGTAGAAATTTGTACGCCACCAAAAGTCAAGTTAGAGACAGTATTTGAACCGGAGAAGAACGCTCCAATAGCTCCTAAGTAAGCGGAAAAATAAGTCCAAGACTCGCCTGCTACACTGGCAAAGCCCGTACCGATAATTTTCACCATAGAATTATCACCGCCCATGGTCATTAATTTTACCATCACCAAGGCACCAAACATTGCCCAGAACGGTCGAATACCTTGTTTAATACTACGCATCGCAATTTGGTGAACGGATTTTACACTTAAACGATAAATGAAGAAAGTGAGTAATGACACCACACCAAAAGGAATCAAAGCCGGTACGTAGAGTAAACGGTAGTTATCCGAAACACCTGTTTCAAAAATATTGCTCAAAGAAAAGACTAAACCTTTTGTAATAGCAAAATCACCCAAATAACCCCATGACGCATTGATCCAAGGTGTTTTATCTTGAATCATGGCGTTAAATGGTAATTGTGGTAAACGAGTAACAATTAAAAGTGTAATTAACAATAAGGTTGGAGATAAGGCTTTAAATACTTCTGCTTTAGTTACCGTAGCAGCCTGCTCCATGTTTTCTGTTTTAGCTAGACCAATACCAAAATTTGCAACAGCAATAGAAATTAATAAACCTATTGCACCACCAACTAAAGATGGGAATTCATAGTTAAATTGAGCTAATAATACATAAGGAACAACACAAGAAAGAATACTGATGTAAACGAAAATAATGTTACGTTTAATATCTTTCCATTCTATCACAAATAATAATGCAATAATTGGAATCACTAATGCAGCTACAGCGTGCATTAAAGCAGTCATTCCACCGATTTCCAGAATTTGTTCCGCCGGTAAATTTAGTGGAGAAAGACCAAACCAAGTTGGTGTACCTACTGCACCAAAAGACACAGGTACAGAGTTCATGGCTAATGCCAAACAAGCAACACGAAATGGTTTAAAACCAAGCCCAACCAAGATTGGTGCCGCAATAGCAGGAGGTGTGCCCCAACCACTAGCCCCCTCAAGCATGAAAGCAAATGCCCATGCAATGATCATCAATTGTGCTACTGGATTTGGATTAATATTTGCCAACCATTTACGTAAGGTATTAATCGCCCCTGAATCTTCTAAAGTTCTGTGGAAAAGAATCGCACCAAAAATAACAGTAATCGGTACTAAAGTGGAAAGATAGCCTGATACTATATTAGCATTAACAAGTACCAAATCAGCATCAAAATAAAAAACTTTAATTAAATAAACCAATATTGCAATAATCGGAAGAGCAATATAAGAAGGAACTGGATTACGTTTAACCATTAAATAAATTAACAGCACAATAGGAAAAATACTCAAAAATAACGCCATATAAACCTCTCTAAAAAATTTGGCAAATAGGCTGCGTATTCTATAAAAATCTAGAAATAAAAATAGTGGAAAGTTGCAATTTTGTGATCTATGTTACATTTTTATAACACAAATGCCTGTTTTATATGCAATATAGTGAATAAAATTAAATTTTAAGGATGTACATAATAAAAAAGCCCATAAAATGGGCTTTAATTCAATGAGATAAGATTATTTTTTCAATACTAAAATAACGGATTCGCCAGCAACGACATCACCTACTTTTTTACTAATATTGCTGATTTCATCCATATTTGAAATTACCACCGGAGTTAATACTGATTTTGCTTTTTGCTCTAATAATTCAAGATCAAATTCAATCACAGTATCACCACGTTTAACTTCTTGACCTTCTTTCGCGACACGGGCAAAACCTTCCCCTTTCAATTCTACAGTATCAATACCGAAGTGAACGAATAATTCAATACCTTCTTTTGACTCCATAGAAAAGGCATGATTAGTTTCAAAAATTTTACCAATCACACCATCTACAGGGGCGACAATCTTATTACTATTTGGACGAATTGCGATTCCGTCACCAACAATTTTCTCAGAGAAAACGACATCTGGCACATCTTCAATATTCACAATTTCACCTGAAAGTGGCGCATAGATTTCGACTTCAACCGCTTTACTTTCTTTCGCACCAAATAATTTATCAAAAAATCCCATTTTTACTCTCCTGCAATATGAACAAAGATTTTGCGTATTTTAACCCAAAATCTTTGCTTTGTATCTAATTAAATGCGTTTTCCTTTAAGAAATCATCAACTAATTTCTCAATTTCCACCGCAGTTGGTTGTTGTAACGCTTGCTCTGCCAATATTTTTGCATCCTGATAATTCACATTACGAATGATTTTCTTAATAGCTGGCACTGAGATTGCACTCATACTGAATTCATCTAATCCCATACCTAACAACAAGATCGTCGCACGTTCATCACCGGCTAATTCACCACACATACCTGTCCATTTCCCTTCTGCATGGGAAGCATCAATAACTTGTTTAATTAAACTGAGTACTGACGGTGCCATTGGATTATACATGTGAGAAATCATTTCGTTACCACGATCAACCGCTAAAGTATATTGGGTTAAGTCATTGGTACCGATACTAAAGAAATCTACTTCTTTAGCTAAGAATTTCGCATTCACTGCAGCTGATGGTGTTTCTACCATTACACCCACTTGAATATTTTCATCAAAGGCTTTTCCTTCATTACGTAATTCCTGTTTTAAGGCCTCAATCACGGATTTTAATTCGCGAATTTCTTCCACAGAAATAATCATCGGGAACATCATTGCCAATTTACCAAAAGCAGACGCTCTTAACACCGCACGTAATTGAGCATGTAAAATTTCACGACGCTCCATGGCAATACGAATCGCACGCCAGCCTAAGAATGGATTCATTTCTTTTGGTAAATTCATATATGGCAATTCTTTGTCGCCACCAATATCCATAGTACGTAATACCACAAGACGACCATTCATTGCTTCAACGACTTCTTTATAAGCAATAAATTGTTCTTCTTCACTTGGTAATTGATCACGATCCATAAATAAGAATTCGGTACGATACAAACCAACGCCTTCCGCACCGTTACGATCGGCACCTTCACAATCACGAATTGTCCCAATATTTGCTACCACATCAACACGATGACCGTCTAATGTCATCGCCGGTAAATCTTTTAATTTAGCTAACTCTGCTTTTTCAGCTGCTAATTTTTCTTGTGCTGATTTTAACGCATCTATTTCAGCTTGAGTTGGATTGACTAATACTTGATTATTGACTGCATCTAATACTAAGAAATCACCCGTATTGACTAATTCAGTTACATTATTTGTCCCTACAATCGCGGGTAATTCCAAAGAACGAGCCATAATTGAAGTATGTGAAGTCCGTCCTCCAATGTCTGTAATAAAACCTAACACTTTATCTAAATTCAATTGTGCGGTTTCAGACGGAGTTAAATCATAAGCAACCAAAATCACTTCTTCATTAATATCACCTAAATCCACAATCTTCATGCCGAGAATATTTTTAATCAAACGATTACCAATATCACGAATATCACCTGCACGTTCTTTTAAATATTCATCATCAATTTCAGACAACATGGTCACTTGCTGATCAATAATTTTACTTGCTGCAACAGCCGCATTGACTTTATTTGAACGTAAATAATCTACAATTTCTTCTTCCAGTTCTTCATCTTCTAAAATCATCAGATGACCTTCAAAGATTGCTGCCTTATCTTCACCTAATGATTTAAATGCACGATCACGAATAGAACTAAGCTGCTCAACGGCGGCGTTACGTCCTTGATAAAAACGAGCAATTTCACTATCAATTTGCTCATCTGTAATTTTGTGCATATCAAGGACAATTTTTTCTTCTTTAAGCACCAAAGCTTTACCAAAGACAATACCCGGAGATGCTGGAATTCCTGAAATCATAATTTACCTTCTGACTGAAATGGGATAATAATAAAATAATAGCCATAATATTATTTTTATCGCAAACATTAATCTACGCAAAAATAAAACTTATGGCTAAACAAAAATTATTCTAAAGTAGGTACTAATGCCACTAAATGATCTACCGCGGCTTGCTCATCTTCACCTTCTGCAGAAATTGTAATTACTGTACCTTGGGTTAACCCTAAAGTTTGTAATTTAAATAAGCTTTTTGCACTTGCACTTTTACCAGCAGAAGTCACGGTAATATCAGAACTAAACCCTTTTGCTTCTTTTACGAATTGTGCTGCAGGGCGCGTATGTAAACCACTTGGTGCGGTAATTTCAACGTCTTTTGAGTACATAATGTTTCCTCTTTTTTTGATTTAAATGAAACCTTACACTATTTTTGCATAAGCCTTGATAGTAAATACCTTATTCTAAGCGATTAATGAAATTGAATCACGTTAAAATTCACAAAAACCTGAAAATAATCGGCAAATTGCCTAAATAACAATCACTCATTAACAGATTATTAACTTTGTTCCGATTGCAATCGATCTAGCCCAGCCCTTAAGTCCGTAATTAGCTCATCAATAGCTTCAAATCCAATATGTAAACGGATTAATGTCCCGGTTAAAGTGCGGTCAATATTTGGACGAATTTTTGCAATATCTTCCGGTTGATTATATAAAATTAAACTTTCAAAACCACCCCATGAATAAGCCATAGTAAATAATTCAAAATGATCCATAAAAGCGGAAAGTTGTTGCGTATTTAATTTTTGTTTTAACTCAAAAGAAAATAAGCCAGCTGAACCGGTAAAATCACGCTTAAAAAATTCATGCCCCAAACAACTCGGTAACGCTGGGTGATAAACTGCTTTCACTTCCGGTTGCTGCGTTAACCATTTAGCAACTTTAATACTACTTTCTTCATGTTGTTTAAAGCGAACAGCTAAAGATCGAATTCCCCGTGCTGTCGTGTAAGCACTGTCTGCATCTACCATTTGCCCCATCAAATAAGAATTTTCACGTAATTGATCCCAACAACGCGCATTAGCAACTGCGGTACCTATCATTACATCAGAATGCCCGACTAAATATTTAGTCCCCGCTTGAATGGAAATATCCACACCATAATCAAGTGCTTTAAACAAAATACCCCCGCCCCATGTATTATCCGCCATAATCACCACATCAGGATTCTCGGCTCTCACTGCTTGTACAATAGCTGGCACATCTGGCACTTCCATAGTCAAAGAACTTGGTGTTTCAAGGAAAACCACAGTGGTATTTGGCCGCATTAAATCCGCGATTTTTGCACCGCACATCGGATCATAAAATGTGGTTTCAACCCCCATTTTTTTCAGAATTTGATGACAAAAATCTTGACTCGGTTCATAGGCTGCCCCCGACATCAAAATATGGTCACCTGTTTTGACAAAAGCGAGAATACTATTGGTAATCGCTGCAGCCCCACAAGGATAAAGATAACACCCTACCCCACCTTCCATTTCACACATTAAATCTTGCAACGCAAAATGTGTTAATGTACCACGGCGACCATAAAACAATGCTTGTTTAGCACGATTAATCGTCGCTTGTTTTTTATCTGTCAAATTCTCAAATACCAACGAAGATGCACGCTGAATCACAGGATTTACCGCCCCTTGGGTAACGCGTTTATTTCGCCCAGCATGCACTAAGGTTGTAGTTAATGAATATTTTTTACTCATGCTATTTCCTCATTATATCTATTCGCGATAATTTCACGCAATTCTACCTTTAAGCGTTCAAATACCGGCGTCCAATTAAAATCAAAACGTTGACGCAACACTTTAATCGTAGGATACCATAAATTTTCATCACCTTGATAACCCCAGCGCCAATCGGTATAAAAAGGCACTAACACAAAACCTTTTACCCCCAAGGAACCGGCTAAATGAATCACCGAAGTATCCACACTCACCAGATAATCTAACTGAGCTACTGCTCCTGCTGTATCTGCCATACAATCAAAATACTGCCCCAAATAAGGAATTGAGTATTTCTCAAATAACGCGCGTTCCTGTTGATTAACCTCTTTCTGAATGCAATACCATTGAATTTGCTCAGAAAATTGTAACAACGGTTCAATTAAAGCAACATTGTAGATAGAGCGATCTTTATCATTCTCATGGGTAGGGTTGCCCCGAAAAACAAATCCTATTTTTATTTTATCACTTTGCATTAATACGGAAAATCTCGCTTTACTCTCGTCTTGTGCAAAAAAATAAGGATAGCGTTTGGGTAATAAACCAAACGGCTCGGAAACATGGGCTAACAAATCATGGGGATAGACCCAATAATCATAATCAGGAAAGGGCATCTCATTCATTAATGATGCATCTAATACCAAATCAATATCAGGATGCGTTTCAAATAATGTTTTAATTGGTTTTTGTACCATAAAAATTAATTTTGCCACATGGCAATGATGTTTTAAATAATAGGCTAATTGCCCAAACATCATTTCATCGCCTAAACCAAATTCAGACCATACAAGTAAAGTCTTTTGCTTTAATTTCTCTATCGTTCCAGACAACCGTTTATCTAACATAGTAGGAATAATCGGGCTACGAAATGAAAAATAATCTTGCTTAAACAGACAATCCTTACGCTGCTGAAAACCTAAATGATAATTATTAATACGTAATAAATGAAGAGCATAAAAAATCAAGTTTTGCGAACAACGCGTATGTCTAAGCGCCCGTTGCCACAACGCATTAGCATAATCAACCCCTTTTGTTTGCAACCAAATATTGGCTTGTAGAAGATAACAAAAAGGAAAACGAGGATACAGCATATATAATTTAAACAGCACAATTTCCGCACGTTCAAGATCACCTTGAGAACATAACTTTATTGCCGTATCAAGCAACATGTTTTTAGAGGGTAAAGCAATTCGTTTTTTAACTATATAATAGGGAACATTCTGATCGTCAAATTCACTTAACTCCGTAAAATCAGACAAAAACTGTTGAATATGCTGTGCTGTCAAATTAGATGTTTTACTAATCACCAAATAGCCATCTTCCTTTAATACATAAAACCAACTGGCTAAGGCTTCTACAATAGTAGAAATATCCTTTAATTGATCATTCACTTCATCAGAAATATAGATACAATCCATATCTTGTTCTGATAAATGTTCTAAATAGAGAATATTCCCAAAAGACGGCAAATAATAATATCTATTTGAGATAATTAATGATTCAGGTAGGGTATTTAACAGAGAATGCATAAACTTCTCAGTATAAGCAATAATTAATCCTTTCATATTCAAACATTATTTGCTCTAAAGTTGTTGTATCATTGCCAATACCATTTGTGATGACATGTTGGCAGCTAAAGGTAAAAATTCTTCAAAAGACATATTCGCTTGCCCATCACCTGAATCAGAAATGGCTCGCACCACCACAAAAGGCACTGCAAAACTATAGCAAACTTGAGCAATCGCGGTGGCTTCCATTTCTACTGCAACAACCTGTGGGAAATCTGCTTTAATTTTTTGTAATGGTTCGCCCCCAGCAATAAAACTATCTCCCGAGCAAATTAGCCCACGTTTTACGCTATTTCCCTGCTGTTGAGCAATTTTTTCTGCAAGTGCGGTCAATTTCTCATCAGAAATAAAAGTCGGCGGACAAGCTGGTAATTGCCCTTTGACATAACCAAATGCCGTCACATCTGCATCGTGATAGGCTGTTTCGGTGGAAATCACAATATCCCCAACTTTTAACCCCTGAGCAACGCCACCTGCCGATCCCGTGTTGATCACTACATCAGGTTTTGCCAGTTGTAACAAGGCAGTTGTCGCTATTGCAGCAGCCACTTTGCCAATACCAGATTGCACCAACACTACCGCTTTATCAGCAATTTTTCCTTCAAAAATCACCGCACTTGCGACTTTGGTTTCTGTTTTTTCTGTCATTAACCCTAACAGAATTTCCACTTCTTGTGCCATTGCACCGACAATACCAATTTTCATTTATTTATCTTGTTGTTCCATGATTAATTTATTCACTAAATAATCTAACACCGCAAAAGTGTAATCATCATTATAAAGCGTGCTAATGGTTAATACATATTTACCGTTTATCACCACAAAGGGATAGGTAAACACACCATATTTTTCCGTTCGAGCAATCGCAGAATTGACTAATTTTGTTGTTGAATTAGCATAAAAAATCTTATCAAATTGTTTTTCATCTACTTTATTTTGTTGTAACCAAGCCAATAAATTTTCTAATTTAGCTAATTCTAAATAACGTGTTGCATCAATGGTTTCAAACAAAAGCAAATCAGAAACCTCATCACGTTCCATTTGTTTTAGGCTGTAAAACACTTGAGCAGAATAATGTGCATTTGCAGTAGCAATCGGATATTCTTCATAGCTCACTTTATCTGAATTAAGCTCTTGATAAAGCACCAAAATATCTTGCACATTAACACAGGTTCGGCAATCGTAATCAAAAAAAGATTGAATGAGTACCCGACCTTTTTCTAACTGCATATTCACTGGTGTACTGTATGAAAAATAATCCTTGCCATCTTGAAACGGTTGTTCATTTTCCTGTACTGTTATTTCGGCTGTATCATTTTGTTGTTCACTTTTTCTCGGTGCCGATTGATTATCCGCCCAAGTCATACTACTCAATAACAACAAAAACAATATAGATAAATATTTCATAAGGTTACACTAACATTACTGGTTCAATATAATCCACTAATAATTGAATATCACGATTACCACGAAATTCATTAATATCTAGTTTATATACTAATCTCGCTTGTTTAATTGACTTATCAGGATAATAACGAGTATCTACATTAAAAGCAATGGCATCAATCAGTTGTCCGCCCTGTTTAGGCTCTAATAACATTTTTAAATGGCGTTCGCCCACTAAACGTTGTTGTAAAATTTTAAATTCGCCGTCAAATACGGGTTCAGGAAAAGATTGTCCCCAAGGTCCTGCCTGTTTTAACATTTCGGCGGTTTGAATGGTTAATAATGGAGCAGATAATTCGCCGTCCGTCCACAACATGCCTTGCAGTTCATCATTGCCTAAGCACTCCGTTACCACATCATTAAAACTGCGTTGAAATTGTTCAAATAATTCCGCCCGAATACTTAATCCTGCTGCCATAGCATGACCACCAAATTTTAAAATCATCTCTGGATGACGTTGATGCACACGTTCCAATAAATCTCGTATATGCAAACCCTCCACCGAACGAGCAGAACCTTTCAGCACCGCATCACCATCTTGAGCAAATGCCACAATCGGACGGTGAAACTGATCTTTAATACGAGAAGCGACAATCCCTAATACGCCCTGATGCCAATCTGATTGATAAAGTGCTACCCCCAATGGTAATTGTTGCTCACGATTAAGTGCGGTCAATTTTCGGCAAATTTCTAGGGCTTCTAATTTCATGCCTTGCTCAATTTCTTTACGTGTTTGGTTTAATTCATCTAATTCTAAAGCTAACGCTCTCGCCTGCTCCATGGTTTCTGTCAGCAACAGTTCCACTCCAATCGACATATTATCCAAGCGACCCGCTGCATTCAGACGCGGGGCAATGGAAAAACCCAAATCACTGGCAGTTAATTGATGAATATTTTTATTTGCGACTTCCACCAAAGCTCGAATACCGCAACAACAATGCTCGGCTCGAATACGTAACAATCCTTGATAAGCCAAAATTCGGTTATTTTGATCTAACGGCACCACATCCGCAATCGTTCCTAAAGCGACCAAATCCAATAAATCGGTAAAATTCGGTTGGGTTTGACTATCAAACACGCCCATTTCACGTAATTTAGCCCGTAATGCCAACATCACATAAAAGGTTACACCCACACCAGCCAATGCTTTAGATGGAAAATCACAGCCGACTAAATTAGGGTTTACAATGGCATCTGCATTCGGTAATTGTTCAGCGGGCAAATGGTGATCGGTAATCACTACACGTACCGAATTTTGTTTCAAATAATCCACGCCCTCTAAGGAAGAAATACCGTTATCCACCGTAATCAACACCTCAACCCCTTGTGCCAATGCCATTTCGGCAATAGATACACTCAAGCCATAGCCCTGTTCAAAACGGTTCGGGATCAAATAATTCACATCGGTAAAGCCTAACTGACGTAATGCCGTTACCGCTAAAGCCGTACTAGTTGCACCGTCCGCATCAAAATCCCCGACAATCACAATTTTTTTATCTCGAGAATCTGCCAATAATTGCACCGCAGTTTGCATGCCTGATAATAAATGCGGTGACAACATGGACGACAAAGTGCGGTCTAATTGTTGTGAATTTTGAATATGACGAGAACGATATAAACGATCTAATAAAGGGTTATCACAAACAGGCGAACCTATTGGTATGGATCTTCTTTGAATGATTTTATTCACGGGAATATTGTTATTATTAATTAATCATTGTAGGGTGCATTCATACGTTGCACCCTAATCGTTATTGCTTATTTATTTAATTCAGCTAGCAATGCTTTCGGATCCAAATAACCGCCAATAATTTCACCATTTTCAGTCAAAATTGCTGGCGTACCTTGTACTCCAAATGCCACACCTAATTTATAATGTTTTGCCACAATATTCGGTGCTTTCAAGTGTTTTGGTAAATTACCTTGCTCCGCATCATTTAACGCTTGAACTTTATCTTGAGCAGTAAAAATAGCTTCCATTTGTTGAGCAGTTTGATCATTACTCGCCACCCCACGACGTGGAAAAGCTAAATAACGTACAGTTATCCCTTGTTCGTTATAGTCTTTGATCTGTTCGTGTAATTTATGGCAATAATAACAGCTAATATCCATAAATATAGTTACTACATGCTTTTCATTTTTTGCAGGGTAAACAATCATTTCATTTTTATAATTTTCTAAGGTAGTCATCAAGGACTTCGCTGCAACATCTACAGGACCTTTATCAGTTAATTCATATAATTTACCGTGCAAAACATATTTTGCATCATCACTCACATACAAAATACCTTCTTCTGTATTAGCGGTTTTTAACCCTTGAATCGGCGAATCTTTAACTTCAACCTGTTGCATACCCATTTTAGTTAACTTAGCAATAATCGCTTTGTCATCAGCCATAGCATAAAAGGCGAACAATGCGAGAAAAACTGCGGTGAAAAATTTGTACATTTTTACTGTCCATCATCATAATCAAAAAACTGGTTTGCTAGTTTAGCATAACTTTCCGTTGAATTTAACTATTTAACCAATAACAGATTTCACCCAAACACTACACAACTGCTGGTAAATAGACTATAATTCACGGCTCACAGAATTTAAGAAATCATGTTATGTTTGAAATTAACCCAATAAAAAATAAAATTACCGATCTCGCCGAGCGTACTAACGTCCTTCGGGGGTATCTTTGACTTTGCCACCAAAGTCGAACGTTTAGAAGAAGTCAATGCCGAATTGGAACAGCCTGAAGTCTGGAATGAACCTGAAAAAGCCCAAGCCTTAGGCAAAGAACGATCTGCCCTTGAATTAGTGGTCAATACCATTAAAAAACTCGATCAAGGCTTAGAAGACGTGGACGGTTTGCTTGAATTAGCGATTGAGGGCGAAGATGAACAAACCTTTAATGAAGCCGTTGCAGAACTTGATGAATTAGAACAGCAGTTAGCCAAATTAGAATTTCAACGTATGTTCAGCGGGCAACACGACAGTTGTGATTGTTATGTGGATTTGCAAGCTGGTTCAGGTGGGACAGAAGCACAAGACTGGACAGAAATGCTATTGCGAATGTACTTGCGTTGGGCGGAATCGAAAGGATTTAAGACCGAATTAATGGAAGTGTCCGATGGTGATGTGGCAGGTCTGAAATCAGCAACCATTAAAGTATCAGGTGAATATGCCTTTGGTTGGCTTCGCACCGAAACAGGAATTCATCGTTTAGTACGGAAAAGTCCGTTTGATAGCAATAATCGCCGTCATACCTCTTTTGCGGCTGCCTTTATCTACCCTGAAATTGATGATGATATTGATATTGACATCAATCCAGCGGATTTACGCATTGATGTGTATCGTGCCTCGGGAGCAGGTGGTCAGCACGTGAATAAAACCGAAAGTGCGGTGCGAATTACCCATATTCCAAGCGGTATTGTGGTGCAATGTCAAAACGACCGTTCGCAACACAAAAACAAAGATCAATGTATGAAACAGCTCAAAGCCAAGCTGTATGAAATGGAAATGATGAAGAAAAATGCCGATAAACAGGCCTTGGAAGAAAGCAAATCCGACATTGGCTGGGGCAGTCAGATTCGTTCCTATGTATTAGATGATAGTCGGATTAAAGATTTACGCACAGGCGTGGAAAATCGCAATACCCAAGCCGTATTAGACGGTGATTTAGATCGGTTTATTGAAGCGAGTCTTAAGGCTGGATTGTAAGAGGGAATAAACAATGTGTACATTAATGGAAAAAGACAGTTTAATTAATGGTATTTCTCAAACGTTAGGTTTGATTGTAATTCAAACAGGTGAACGCAATGAAGACAGCGATCTTCTCACTGGATTGCGAAATAAACTATATGGATTATCACCTGAAGAAATTGATTATGCTCAAACAGCAAAATTAGTGAGAGAAAAGTTTAATAAGTATAAATTATAACCGTTTCCATTGATACAAATTTATTTAAAAGATTTAATTATTAAAAGGTAACCAAAATGACAGAACAACAAACAACAGAACTGGATTTTCATGGTGAAATGGCAGTCCGTCGTGAGAAATTAAAAGCATTACGAGCAAAAGGCAATGCGTTCCCTAACACATTCCGCCGTGATGCGTTAGCACAAGATTTACATGATAAACACGATAGTACAGATGGCGAAGCATTAAAAGCGGAAGACATTCAAGTTGCCGTGGCAGGTCGTATTATGACTCGCCGTGCAATGGGCAAAGCAACATTTATCACCTTGCAAGATATGAGCGGCAAAATTCAGCTTTATGTATCACGTGATAATTTACCCGAAGGTGTTTACAAAGAGGATGTAGGACATTGGGATTTAGGCGATATTGTCGGTGTAAAAGGGACATTATTTAAAACCAAAACCAATGAATTAACTGTTAAAGCCCATGAAGTGCAATTATTAACCAAGGCATTACGTCCATTACCCGATAAATTCCATGGTTTGAGCGATCAAGAAATCCGCTATCGTCAACGTTATTTAGATTTAATTGCGAACGAAGATTCTCGCCGCACGTTTATTATTCGTTCTAAAGTCATTTCAGGTATGCGTGAATTTTTCCTGAGTAAAGGCTTTATTGAAGTGGAAACCCCAATGTTGCAAGTGATCCCTGGCGGTGCGGCAGCACGTCCATTTGTAACCCATCACAATGCCTTAGACATTGATATGTACTTGCGTATTGCCCCTGAGTTGTATTTAAAACGCTTAGTAGTGGGCGGTTTTGAACGGGTGTTTGAATTGAACCGTAACTTCCGTAATGAGGGCGTTTCTGTGCGACATAACCCTGAATTTACCATGATTGAATATTATCAAGCATACGCAGACTATCACGATTTAATGGATAACACCGAAGAATTGCTACGCAAATTAGCCCTTGATATTCTGGGTACGACGATTGTGCCTTACGGCGAATACGAATTTGATTTCGGCAAGCCATTTGAGCGTATTACCATGCACGATGCAGTGCTTAAATACGGTGCAGATAAAGGCATTGTAAAAGACGATCTTTATGATCTCGATCGTGCTAAAGCTGTTGCCAAAAAACTGGGTATTGAAGTACAAAAATCTTGGGGCTTAGGTTCTATCGTTAATGCGATTTTTGAAGAAGTGGCAGAACATCACTTAATTCAGCCAACATTCTTAATGGCTCACCCAGCGGAAATCTCACCATTGGCACGCCGTAATGATGACAATCCTGAAGTGACCGATCGTTTTGAACTCTTTATTGGTGGTCGTGAAATTGGTAATGGCTTCTCCGAACTTAACGATGCGGAAGATCAAGCGGAACGCTTTGATGCCCAAGTTGCAGCGAAAGATGCAGGTGATGATGAAGCGATGTTTAAAGATGATGACTTCGTGGTTGCCCTTGAACACGGTTTACCACCAACGGCAGGTGAGGGATTAGGTATTGACCGTTTGGCTATGCTATTTGCTAACGCAGCATCGATTCGTGATGTGATTCTATTCCCAGCGATGAAGCAGAAATAATCTGAAAAAAAGGTAAAATTTAACCGCACTTTAAAATAAATCAAAGTGCGGTTTTTTTTCGCTTATTTTAGCCTAGACAAACACACCTACGCTATAATAACTACGCTAATAACATCAATTATGCTGATTTTTGCTCTTTGAGATCTTCAGCTTGACAAACTGCCGCCGTAAAAAGTACATCAGTTGATGAATTTAATGCCGTTTCGGCAGAATCTTGCAATACACCAATAATAAAGCCTACTGCAATCACTTGAGCAGCAATATCCGCAGAAATACCAAATAGGCTACAAGCTAACGGAATTAATAATAAGGAACCGCCTGCCACACCAGATGCACCACAAGCACAAATGGCAGAAACAAGGCTTAACAAAATTGCCGAAGGAATAGAAACTTGAATACCTAAGGTATTCACTGCTGCTAAGGTTAAAATGGTAATAGTAATGGCGGCACCACCCATATTAATGGTCGCCCCTAATGGAATCGATACTGAATAGGTTTCTTCATCAAGATTTAAGCGTTTCGCTAATTCCATATTCACAGGTATATTCGCAGCAGAACTACGGGTAAAGAAAGCTGTTAGACCACTTACTCGTACACATTCCCATACTAATGGATATGGGTTACGGCGAATTTTCCAATACACAATAATAGGATTCATCACGAAAGCAACGAAGAACATTGAACCTAATAATACGACAAGTAAATAAACATAGTTACCTAAAGCAGATAAGCCTTTATCACCCAAGGTTTCTGTCACTAATCCGAATACCCCAAATGGAGCCAATCCAATAACTAAATGCACAATTTTAGATACTGCTTCGGAAATATCATTAAATACATTTTTGGTACTTTCAGAAGCATGACGCAATACTAAACCTAGTGCAATCGCCCAAGCTAAAATACCAATAAAATTAGCATTCGATAAAGCCGCAATAGGATTATCAAAGATATTTAACACTACGGTAGTTAATACTTCACTAATCGATCCGGGAGGGCTTAATTCATTTGCTACAGCACGCAGAGGGATCGTTAAAGGGAACATAAAACTTGCAATAACGGCTGTTACCGCAGCTAAAAACGTCCCCAAAATATAAAGATAAATAATAGATTTCATATTGCTTTTTGAGCCTACTTGACGATTTGCAATAGCAGAAACCACTAATACAAACACAAGAATAGGTGCAACAGCACGCAATGCTTTAACAAAAATTGTTCCTAATACGCCGAATTTAGCTGCCAATTCTGGTGAAATCACGGCAAGCAAAATACCGAGAACTAAACCAATAGAAATTCGTTTTACTAAACTTCCTTGGAATAATAATGAAAATAAACGTGAACTATTCATAAGTAAATCACAAAATTATGCAAGCGTTTGCTTGCGGGTTAATCACACAGATCTTAACGATCCAATAGGGGAATTAAAGATAGCTGAAATTTAACTCAAAAGAAATAATAAAAATATGAGATTCCGCCTTTTTATAAAAATTTATATGAAAAATTAAAAAAAATCTAAATTTCCACTTGACCAACTGTTTTGAAATACAGTAACATACACCTGTTCAAAAAAACAAGTTTAAATTTTTACAGGGTAATTATTATGAATAACGCTATCAACAATGCTCACTACAACAATACAAATGCTATGATCGCCAATGATTTTTCTTACCATCCGATTCCATATTTTGAAGATCGACAAGCTATGACGAAAAATTATAGTCGAAAACTCGATCTTAATTTATATTGCATTAAACGCCCACAGCAAACTTGTTTTATTCGTGTCACTAATCCAGATATGTTGGCTTGGGGAATTGAGCAAAATGATATGTTAGTTGTAGAAAAGAATGATAGTTTATCTTTGGGGGATTTAATTGTTCTCGAAATTGGACAACAAATGGAAGTGTATGAATTTGTAAATCACAATAATGGTGAATTTATTTTCTTTCCATTGAGTTCAAAAGCTCATCATATTAAAACCCATAATTGGGGAGAATTACCCATTATTGGAACGGTAACAAATACCATTCATCAAATAAAACCGCGTAAAGATACAATAAAATTCGCAGCATAATACAACTATAATACAATAAAGCTATAGCCATTAAAGATTTTCCATATCTAGTGGCTATTGCTTTTCATATCTAGGCTCACAACAATGAGCTTATCGCAAGCTAGCAAATAGATTTTACTGTAAATATTCTCAAAGTGCGGTATAATTTTCACCATTTTTGTAACAAATCAATTAAACCATAATAATGAATACAACATACTGCCAACATCTTGCTAATGAACAAGCCACTTGCCTATTTGGCGAAAAATTAGTTAAATTAATTTACAATATCACCGATAAAAATGGATTTATTATCTATTTAAACGGTGATTTAGGGGCAGGAAAAACGACTTTAAGCCGTGGTATGATTCAAGGTTTAGGACACCAAGGCAATGTAAAAAGCCCAACCTATACTTTAGTCGAAGAATATCATTTGGCAGACCGACACATTTATCACTTTGATCTGTACCGCCTTAATGATCCTGAAGAACTGGAATTTATGGGGATTCGTGATTATTTCACAACCAATTCTATTTGCCTAATTGAATGGGCGGAAAAAGGTGAAGGCATATTAAATTCGCCAGATCTATTAATTAATATAAGTTATGATAATACGACTCGAAACATTGAATTAGTGTCTAACAGCTTGCTCGGAACAGAAATTATTAACCAATTACCATAAGACTATTTTATCGAATGAAACGTATTTTACTGTTAATTTTAACTGCACTTTTTTCTTCTGGCGCTTTTGCGGAAGTTTGGACGATTGCAATCGATCCCGGACATGGCGGTAAAGATCCGGGAGCAATCGGACGCAATCTACATATTTACGAAAAAAATGTCACGCTTTCTATTGCTCGTGAACTGAAAGCTTTATTAGATAAAGATCCGAATTTCCGTGGCGTTCTCACGCGTAGCGGCGATTATTATATTACGGTGCCGACACGTTCAGAAATTGCACGGCGTAATAAAGCCAACTATCTTATTTCCATTCATGCAGATTCTTCGCTAAAACCAACTTTGCGTGGCGCTTCGGTATGGGTATTATCCAACCGCCGAGCTAATGATGAAATGGGACAATGGTTAGAAGATCACGAAAAACAATCGGAATTACTCGGTGGTGCGGGTAAAGTGCTATCTCATAGTAAGGAAGCCTATCTTAATCAAACTGTGTTGGATCTGCAATTTGGTCATAGCCAACGTGTAGGTTATGAATTAGGCACGACGATTTTACAACACTTTTCCAAAATTACCCAACTCAGTCGTAGTCGTCCACAACACGCGAGTCTTGGTGTATTGCGTTCGCCTGATATTCCCTCAGTTTTAGTCGAGACCGGTTTCTTATCCAACACGGAAGAAGAAGCTAAACTCAGCACACAATCTTATCGTAAACGAATTGCTTATATTATTTATCAAGGACTAGTGGATTATCGTCGCCGTAATGGTGGGTTAGATGTCAATACCACGGTATCCTACAAAGAAACTGTAAAAGAAGACACAAAAAACACGGCACCAGATAATAGTAAAGGCAATAAAATCAATAATACTGATAAAAATGATTTGCTAAAAGACAGTGGTATTCGTCATAAAGTCAAATCTGGAGAAACCCTTGGTGGTTTAGCTCAAAAGTATGACGTAAAATCTGCAGATATTCTAAGTTTAAATAATCTTAAACGTAAAGAATTATGGATTGATGAAACCATTAAAATTCCAGATAACGGTAAAAACACCACAAAATCCACCGCAAAAGCGAGCGATAAAAAGGTCGATAAATCTACTGACAATAATAAAATTAAAGACAGTGGTGTTGTACATATCGTTAAATCGGGTGAGCGTTTAGATAAAATTGCGAAAAAATATGATGTCAGTAGTGATGATATTGTGTTATTAAATCAACTTAAACGTAAAGAATTACGGATTGGGGAAAAACTGAAAATTCCGACGAATAACAGTAAAATAACGGAAAAAAACAGCAATACCGATACCGCTAAGAAAGAAAGTAATACAAAAACAGTCAACAAAGACAATAACAAAGCTAACGCAAAAGACGTCAAAGATAGCAAGGAAAAAAGTAAAGAAATTCCGAAATATCATACTATTGAAAAGGATCAAACGATTTATGCGGTCGGTCGTTTATATGGCATTTCGCCAAATACGATTTTAAAACTGAATCCGAAGTTAAAAGACGGTAAAGTCATAACTGGACAAAAAATCCAAATTCGCGAATAAGAACAAAGGAACAAAATACACCATGGCTATTCACATTCTGCCACCACAATTAGCTAACCAAATCGCTGCTGGCGAAGTGGTGGAACGCCCTGCGTCGGTAGTTAAAGAATTAGTAGAAAATAGCCTTGATGCCGGAGCAGATCGCATTCAAATTGATATTGAAAATGGTGGTGCGACACTGATTCGGATTCGGGACAATGGTTGTGGCATTGTCAAAGAGGAATTAGCTTTAGCCTTAGCTCGCCATGCGACCAGTAAAATTACTTGCTTGGAAGATCTAGAATCCATTTTAAGTCTCGGGTTTCGTGGCGAAGCCTTGGCGAGTATTAGTTCAGTATCTCGTTTAACCTTGACTTCTCGCACCGCTGAACAAAAAGAAGCGTGGCAAGTTTATGTACAAGGGCGTGAACAGCAAAGTACTATCGTACCCGCTTCACACCCTGTTGGCACAACGGTTGAAGTGGCAAATTTATTTTTCAATACGCCAGCTAGACGGAAATTCTTACGTTCAGATAAAACTGAATTTGCTCATATTGATGAAGTGATCCGCCGTATTGCACTCGCCAAATCGCAGATTGCTTTTACCCTCACGCACAATGGTAAAATCATTCGTCAATATAAAAGTGCGGTGGAAAAATCCCAAATTTTGAAACGTGTTGCGGCGATTTGTGGGGAGGATTTTGTCCAACAAGCCCTTGCAATCAACTGGAAACATGACGATTTGCATTTATCAGGCTGGATAGCTATATCTGACTGTTCTCGTTCACAAAATGAGTTAAATTATTGTTATATCAATGGTCGAATGGTAAAGGATAAAGTCGTCACGCATGCAATTCGCCAAGCCTATGCCGAGCATTTGAATACTGAACAATATCCTGCCTTCGTGTTATTTTTGGATCTTAATCCCAATGATGTGGATGTAAATGTTCATCCAACAAAGCACGAAGTACGTTTTCAACAAGCTCGTCTGATTCACGATTTTATTTATCAAGGGGTAAGCAATGCCTTGTTATCCGCGCAACAGCTCAATTTTCATTCGGATGACAATCACTCGTCATTTTGCCACATTCAAATTGAAGAACCCGCAGCGGATTATCAAGCAACGGTAAAACCAAATCGCCAAGCTGCTGGAGACAATATTTTTATTCATTCAGGCAAAACTGGCTCCCAAACCTCTTATTTTACACCGCAGGTTTTACCACATGTACCACAGGTTGAAACGCATAAACCAAGCAAAACCGAACAGCGGTTATACGGTGAATTACTTCAAACCGAAAAAATAGAAAATATCTCACCCCTTGTAGTTGAACCAATACAGCCTCAAACCAATGTATTACGAGTATTGTCATTTGTTGAAAATAAAGCATTGTTATTGCAACAACATCAGGATTTTTATTTATTGCCGTTAGATCACTTGCAAAAACAACGGGTTGAGCTTGCACTTAGCGACCCGAATCACAGCAAACAACCCTTACTTATTCCTGTTGTTTTTCGTTTAGATAACCAACAACAGGAGCAATGGCAACAACAAAAAGCCTTTTTTGCAGAATATGGCTTTGAATTTGTGGAAAATTTAACCCAACACCGCATTACACTCAATTGCGTACCACAATGTTTACGTCAACAAAATCTCCAAAAAATTGTGGTTTCTTTGCTTCATCTCAATATCGAAAAAAACACCGATTTTTTCACCGCACTTTTAAATCTGATTGAACTGAACGATATTACCAGTCTTGCCAGTGCGGTGAATTTATTGCAAGAAGTAGAACTGTTGACAAAAACACAAAATCCGTTGACATCCTTGCTGATTAAATTGGATTTCTCAAGCTATTTGCCATAAGGAATAACAATGTCAAAACCTACTGCCATTTTTCTCATGGGTCCTACTGCATCGGGGAAAACCGATTTAGCCATTCGCTTATACCAAACTTTGCCGGTAGAAATTATCAGCGTAGATAGTGCGTTAATTTATAAGGGAATGGACATCGGTACAGCCAAACCGAGTGCCGCAGAATTAAACCTTGCCCCACATCGTTTAATTGATATTCTTGATCCCGCAGAAAGCTATTCTGCCATGAATTTCCGCACTGATGCTTTGCGTGAAATGGCGGAAATTACCCATCAAGGCAAAATTCCTTTATTAGTGGGGGGCACAATGCTGTATTACAAAGCCTTATTAGAAGGACTTTCACCGTTGCCTAATGGCGATGAAAATATACGTCAAGAAATTGAAAATAAAGCAGAACAACGGGGATGGGCGAGTTTACATCAAGAACTGGCTCAAATCGATCCCATTTCTGCACAACGCATTAATCCCAACGATAGCCAACGCATTAATCGCGCTTTAGAGGTGTTTTATTTAACCGGAAAATCGTTAACTGAATTGACTGAACAAAAAGGTGAATCGCTCCCCTATCATCTCTTGCAATTTGCCATCGCCCCTGAAGATCGTGGCATATTACATCAACGTATTGAACAACGTTTTCACAACATGATTAAACAAGGTTTTCAGGAAGAAGTGGAAAAACTGTATGCTCGATCTGATTTAAATATTCATTTACCCTCTATTCGTTGCGTAGGTTATCGCCAAATGTGGGAATATTTACGTGGTGATTATGATTTAAATGAAGCGATTTATCGTGGAATTTGTGCCACAAGACAGCTTGCCAAACGACAAATTACTTGGTTACGTGGCTGGAAAACCCCTATTCAATGGCTAGATAGCTTAGAAAATGAACAAAATCTTCAAAAGGTACAACAAGCCTTTGATCTTGCTATGCAAAATTGATATAGTGAGATAGTTAGCCAAAACGTGCTAACGTATAACAATAATAAGAAGGAAAATAAAATGGCAAAAGGGCAATCATTACAAGATCCTTACTTAAACGCACTCCGTCGTGAGCGTATTCCGGTTTCAATTTATTTAGTCAACGGTATCAAACTACAAGGGCAAATTGAATCTTTCGATCAATTTGTGATTTTGTTAAAAAATACGGTGAATCAAATGGTGTATAAACACGCTATTTCAACGGTTGTACCTGCTCGTTCAGTATCGCATCATAATAATAATGCACAGCAATACCAAAACGCACCACAACCTGAAACGGAAACCCCGACGGAATAAGATTGACAGACTATTTGCTCCAACCGAATATCACATTCAATCATCAACAAAGTGCGGTGGAAAATCATAACATTTTCACCGCACTTCCTCGCCCTGAAATTCATTCTGCTGCACAAGATAAGGCGATCATTGTACACGTCTTTTTCTCACCGAATAAAAACCTTGACGATCTCAATGAATTTCAGCTACTGGCAAAATCGGCTCAAGTGGAAATCGCTCAAGTGATCACCACAGCGCGTTGCACACCACAAGCCAAATATTTTGTGGGGCAAGGCAAAGCGGAAGAAATTGCTCAAGCAGTTGAACTGCACAATGCCAATGTGATTCTAGTAAACCACCAACTCACGCCAGCACAAACCCGAAATCTAGAAAGTCTATGCCAATGCCGAGTAGTCGATCGTACCGGATTAATTTTAGATATTTTTGCGCAACGAGCCAGATCTCACGAAGGAAAATTACAAGTAGAATTAGCTCAACTCAAGCATTTATATACGCGTCTCATTCGCCGAAAAACAGGCTTAGATCAACAGAAAGGGGCGGTAGGTTTACGTGGACCGGGAGAAACCCAATTAGAAACAGATCGCCGTTTAATCAAAGTTCGTCTTGCTCAATTACAGAACCGTTTAGAAAAAGTGGCAAAACAACGTAACCAAAATCGCCAGACACGGCAAAAAGCGGATATTCCTACCATTTCTTTAGTCGGCTATACTAATGCTGGCAAATCCACCCTGTTTAATCAAATAACGCAAGCCAATGTGTATGTGGCGGATCAATTGTTTGCGACGCTTGACCCAACGCTACGCCGATTACAAATTCAAGATGTGGGAACCACTATTTTAGCCGACACCGTCGGTTTTGTGCGAGAACTTCCCCATGATTTAGTATCCGCCTTTAAATCAACCTTACAAGAAACTACCGAGGCAAGTTTATTACTGCATGTTATAGATAGTGCTGACAGTCGTAAACTGGAAAATATTCAAGCAGTGAATGAGGTATTACAAGAGATCAATGCAGATAAAGTCCCTACTTTATTAGTTTATAATAAAATTGATAAGCTAGAAAATGTTGTTCCACATATTGAATATAATGATGAAAACCAGCCAATTGCTGTTTATCTTGCCGCCCAATCGGGGATTGGAATGGATTTATTATTTGATGCCATTCGGCAACGCTTAAAAAATACCATTTTGTCGCTTACGATCAGATTATCTCCAAATCAAGGCAAAATCCGCCACGCTTTTTATCAGTTAGATTGTGTTAGACAAGAACAAGTTAATGAGCTTGGCGAATACCAACTTAACGTTGAAATTGATCAGGTAGAATGGATGAAATTGACGAAAAAGTTTGCAGAACTACAAGAATTCAACCAAGCTGAAAAGATAGATTAACTATTTTCCAATCCCATAAGCCTTTAACTTATTCGCAATAGCGGTATGTGACAATCCTAATCGCTTAGCTAATTTTCTGGTACTCGGGTATTTCTGATAAAATTCATTTAATACCTGAGATTCAAACTTTGCCATAATTTGATCGAGCGTCTGGTTATCAAATTGATCTATTGAAAATATAGTATGCTCAACACCCATGAGAACTTTTTCGGCAAGATTCAACCCTTGAATACTTAGTTGGTCATTTTCTGCCAGCGAACAAGCACGATATAACGCATTGTACAATTCTCGTACATTACCAGTCCACTCATAATGCTGTAAATAATCAATAAAATCCGGACTAAACTGCGGTGTAGAAATATGCAAATGTTGGCTAATTTGCTGAATAAATAATTGTGTAAGAGGTTGAATGTCTTGCTGGCGTTCACGTAGAGGCGGAACATCTAGGGTTAATACATTTAAGCGATGAAATAAATCACTACGCACTTTGCCTTGTTGCACGGCATATTGTAAAGATTGTTGTGCTGTGCAGATCACGCGAACATCAGCATAATGTTCCTGTTCTTCACCCACTCGGCGGAATGTACCGTCGGTTAAGAAACGGAGCAATTTCGCCTGTAATGGGAGAGACAATTCTGCCACACTGTCTAACAATACCGTGCCACCGTCTGCATATTCAAAAAAGCCAATACTGGTTTTATCCCCTTTAGCTTGCCCAAACATTTCACTTTCCGCATCTTCACTCGGTAAGCCTGCACAATTTACCGCAATAAATTTGTTCGCTCTACGTTCACTTTCTTGATGACAAGCTTTGGCAAGTAGATCCTTACCCGTACCCGTTTCCCCTTGAATTAATAACGGGGCGTTAAGCAAAGCAAATTTTTTAGCTTTTGTCACTAAGGCTTGCATTGCGTCGCTATAAGCTACAATATCGGCAAAAGTTGGCATAAAGTGCGGTGAATTTTCAGTCATTTTTGCTATCTCTTTATAGAATGGATTCTTAAAATGTAAACTAAAAATTCTAACCCGTCAATTAATCTTTACAATTTTTCCTTTTTCATTATCTTACTCGTATTCAAAACCGTCGATTTCAAATGACTCAATACTTCCCGATGAATATGGCTCAAACGTGGTTTCTCACCTTTTTGAAAAGCTAATGGTCGGCAAAATTCCATGGTTTTAATGCCTAATCGAGCGGTTAATAAACCTGCGCCGATACCTTGTCCTACTCGAGCAGAAAGTTTTGCCATCACATCTTGTGAAAGCCAGTCCATCCCAACTTCTTGAATAAGCTCCGTTGCACCCGTTAATGCCATATTCATTAACACCAATTTCATTAAACGTAAGCGACTAAAATAACCAAGTTCAATACCATATAAACGAGCAATTTGATTTATTAAACGAATATTCCGCCACGCCATAAAAAAGGTATCTACCACGGCTAAAGGACTTACCGCAATCACTACGGCACTTTCAATAGCGTTTTTGGTGATTAACTGTTTTGCTTTTTTATCAAAGGGTTGCATCACAGTTTGGCTAAACAAAAAGCCGACTTCTTGAGCATGATGACTTTCAGAAAGCTGTTTTTGCCATTGTACAATCGTCGGGTGTTCAAGATCGAGTTGCATCGCTTTTGCTACATTTAAGCAGAATTGTTGGCTTTCTTCATTTGATAAATCTTGGCTAAATTGCACCGCACTTTTACTTGGCTCCATTTGCCAATCAGCACTTTGTTTTTGCATTAACAGATGTTGGCGCAAATTCCGTAGGCGTAAAAATTCTTTGCCTATTGCCGTTAAACCGAGTACCACCACAAAAAAGCTCACCAACGCAAACACAAAATAAATCCATTGATGTTGTTGCCATGTGTCTAGCATCCATTGAATAGACTGTGCCACAATGGCGATCAGCAATAAGCTGAAAACGATCATTAAAGCTCTTGTCCACCAGTTAGATTTTGCACCAATCGCCTGTTCAAATTTTTCATCCAGTAACTCACCCTCTAAGGGTTCTTGATCTATTTCAATTTCAACATTTTCTTGGTTAAACTCTTGTTTGGCTTGAAAGAACTGTGCTTGTTCTGTTTGTTGAATATCATCAAATATTATTTTATCGTTCATTTATTATCCTGAAAACTTTATTGTCATAGAAACGGGCATAGCTCCTTTAATCCAGCTTATCCCCTAATAGAAACTGCAACACTGTATCCATCCGTAAGTGCGGTATATTTTCGCCTTGTTCTAAAGGCTGTGGTTCAAACTGGTCAAATTCAAATTTGTTAGTTTGCCAAAATGCTTCATTTGGCACTTTCATCGGCACAGAACCTGGAAAAACCGTGACCTGTTGCAAATCGCTTGAACGTACACCTTGAATAGCTTTGAATTTCTGACCATTTTGGGTGACGTTCACTTGTTGTGTTGCTCGAATAGATGCAATGGCACTATACTCAGTTTCAATCCCCTCAAACTCCACATAGCTACCGCCTTTTTGCACCAAATGTCGCATTAAACTGATCAAATTTGGCACCTGATCGCTAGTAATATGATCTGCTTTGGTGGCAATAAACATTAATTTATCAATGCGTGGCGAAAATAAGCGAGTTAACAGATGGCGTTTACCATAATGGAAGTTTTTAAACAGTTGAGTTAACCCCTCACGCATATCATCAAAGGCTTGCCGACTGTGGTTTAACGGTGTTAAGCAATCGGCTAAAATCACTTGACGATCAAAATTGGCAAAATAATCTTGATAGAATTTTTTCACAATTTTATGCCGATAATATTCATAACGCTGAACTAAGACAGCAAAATAACTTTTTGAATTTGCACTGTTTTTTAATTGCTCCCATTGTTCTGTCGTCAGATCTAACAAGGGGAAAAATTGCAAGGCTGGTGCTCCCTCCAATTCTGCAGGCAATACAAATCTCCCCGGTTGAATAAAGTGCAATCCCCGATCTTTACACGCTTGCAAATAATCCGTGTAATCTTGTGCAATTTCCGCTAATACATCTTCATTGGCAAGCGCCGTTAAATCTAATTTTGCCACTTTTGCCAGCCAAGGTTGAGCAAGATTTTTCCGTTTATCATTAAACAGTTGAGATAATTCTTGCGACCATTGTTGATAACTTAATGCTAACAATGGCAAATCAAGCAACCATTCCCCCGGATAATCAAAAATATCTAAATACAATGTACCGGTTTCTTTTAAATAACTCATTAAACCGTTCTGGCGTTGATAGCGAATAGCGAGTCTTGTTTCACTCACGCCACGAGTAGATTGCGGAAAGTGCGGTGGTTTTTGTTGCAGTTCGCTTAAATTCCGTTCATATTCAAAGCGTGGAATACTTAAATCCAGTTGAGCAACGCGTTTTACCCCTAAGATCCGTAAATTTCGAGCCGGATCAAACAACGGTAAATGACTATTATCAACCTGATTAATATGTAATAACTGATTGATTAAACTGGTAATAAAAGCGGTTTTACCACTACGACTTAACCCTGTCACTGCAAGACGTAAACTGCGATCTAAACCGCGGTTAATAAATTGATTAATTTCTTTTTGTAACGTATTGAACATATTTTGTTTTTAATCTTTGTCTAAATCCTATAAAATTAAGGCTAATTTATCACATATAATTTCATTTAGGCTAACAATGTTGAATTTCCGTATCTTTCGTTTTTTTCTATTGCTTTGGCTACTAAGCACAACGCATACGGCATTCTCTGCCCCAAAAGTGCCTGAAATTATAACAGATAATGGTTTAATTTACTGTACTAATGCCAGTGGATTTTCTTTTAACCCCCAAACGGCAGATGCCGGCACCAGTATGAATGTGGTGACCGAACAAATCTATAATAAATTATTTGAACCGCATAACAACAGTGCCAAAGTCGAGCCGTCACTGGCGCAATCTTATAGTATTTCGGCGGACGGCAAAACCATTATTATTAATTTACGTAAGGGCGTACAGTTTCATCACACCGCTTGGTTTACCCCAACTCGCAATCTTAATGCAGATGATGTGGTTTTCTCGTTAAATCGCGTGCTAGGGCATAATACGTCTTTGCCTGAATTTGCTAGTGACAGCAATGAAAATATTAATCGACAATATCAGATTTTCCACGAACTGGCTAAAAAATCTCGCTTTCCGTATTTTGAAAGCGTGAAATTAAACCAGAAAATTAAACAAGTAGAATCTATTGATCCTTATACAGTGAAAATTGAACTGTTCGCCCCTGATGCATCAGTATTATCTCATCTCGCCAGCCAATATGCGGTGATTTTATCGCAAGAATATGCGCTGCAACTCAATGCGGACGATAATCTCAGCCAGCTGGATGAATTACCCGTAGGAACGGGAGCGTATCAAGTAAAAGATTATTTCCGTAGTCAATATATTCGCTTACAACGTCATTCTCATTACTGGGGTAAAAAACCGTCTATTCCCCATATTGTTATCGATCTTTCCACCGATAAAATGGGACGTTTAGCTAAATTTTTCAACAATGAATGTCAAATTGCGAGTTTCCCCGAACCAAGCCAATTAGGCTTGTTAAAAAATAATGGTGAGCGTTTTCAAATGACCATGATGGACGGCATGAATTTGTCTTATTTGGCGTTTAACTTTTTACGTCCCGCTATGCAAGATAGAGATACTCGCCGCGCCATTGCTCAAGCGATTAATCGTGAACGGATTATAAAACATATTTATTATGATACCGCCACCATTGCTAATCGTATTATTCCGCCGGTATCTTGGGCTTCTAGTGATTCGCGACGTGGTTTTTTCTATCAATATAATCCACAACAGGCAAAAAGTGTATTACAGGATAAAAATCTCAAATTGGAAATGTGGGTGGTAGATCAAGAACAAGTGTATAATCCGTCTCCGATTAAAATGGCAGAAATGATTAAGTCGGACCTAGAAAAAGTCGGTGTAAAAGTGAAAGTGCGGTCGGTTTCTCGTAACTTTTTGATGCGAAATCTCAATAATAAAACTGAGGATTATGATCTAATCTTAAGCGGTTGGCTCACCAGTCACTTAGATCCTGATAGCTTCTTACGTCCTATTTTAAGTTGCAATACGACCAATGAAATCACTAATCTATCTAACTGGTGTTCACCTAAATTCGATAGCTTATTAGATTTTGCCTTAATTAACCATAATATTGATATGCGAGCATCGGATTACTATGCAGCTCAACTAGAAGTCTTAACGGAATTACCAATTTTCCCGATTGCTAATATTAAACGCTTGTTAATTTCCAATGCGGAAGTGAAAGGAATTGAAGTGTCGCCTTTTGGTAATATTAACTTTGAAAAATTATCCATCAGAGGCAAAAAATGATGTACGCATTCTGTCGCCGTATTTTTCTGACCTTTATTAACCTGTTTTTGTTGTCGTTGGTGAGCTACAGCATTTTTATGCGTGATCCATCCAATATTTCATTTTCTCAACCGCACTTTTTTTCCGGTTATGTTAGTTATGTGGGTAGTTTGATTAAAGGCGATTTAGGCATTACTTATAATGGTGGCGACTCGCTCAATTCTGCGATTTTCACCGTCTTTCCTCCCACCTTAGAACTTTGTTTCTTTGCGATTATATTGGCATTTCTATTTGGTGTACCTTTAGGGATTATCGGTGCATTTAATAAAAATCGGATTTATGGCAAGGCGATCAGTGGTTTATCGTCTTTTGGTGTGTCTGTACCAGTATTTTGGATTGCGCCAATTTTGCTCTATTTTGCTGCGATCTATGGTTGGGAAATTTCTGCTGTTGGGCAATATAATGTGCTTTATGAAATTCCATCTGTCACCGGCTTTACGGCTATTGATGTATGGTTAGTGGATGTCCCCTATCGAATTAAAATTATTCAAAATGTATTTCAACATTTGTCGTTGCCAACTCTCGTGTTAGCCATATCCCCTACTATGGAAATCACAAAATTAGTGCAACAACGTACGGAATGGATTTTGTCACAAAATTATGTAAAATTTTCTATGACCCGTGGTTGGTCAAATTTTACTATTTTACATCGTTATATCTGTCGTAACACGTTGCCGATATTAATTCCCGAGTTGCCACGCTTGATTACGTTTACATTAGCCTTGTCAATGCTGATAGAAACGACTTTCGCTTGGCCGGGAATCGGACGCTGGTTAATTTTAGCTATGAATCAACAAGACTATAACAGTATTGCGGTAGGGGTGATTATTATCGGTTTATTTATTATGGCTGTAAATATTCTAGCCGAATTTAGTTTATTTTTACTCGACCCCTTTGGCAAAAAAGGATGGCTAAATAATGCTCGATAAAGAACCTTATGAATTCCGTGACAGTGATGCCTTAAACCAAATTTGGCGATTGTTCCATAAAAATCGTGTAGCCTTATTTAGTTTCTATGCCACGGTCGCCTTATTATTAATTGCTATTTTCGCCCCTTGGTTAGCCCCTTATAGTAGTGATATGCAATTTGTAGGCGAAGAATTAACCCCCCCTTCTTGGAATAGTGCCGGGAAAGTTATCTACTTTTTCGGTACCGATGATCTCGGGCGGGATTTGTTTAGTCGCTTGCTTAATGGTGTGACCTATACTTTTGGCAGTACGGTGATTGTGGTATTTTTCGTTTCTATTATCGGCGGACTGTTAGGCATTATGGCGGGCATGTCAACAGGTCTAAAATCTCGCATGCTTGGGCATTTTCTGGATGCATTTTTGTCCATTCCAATTTTATTAATTAGTATTGTGATTGCTACTTTAATGGAACCGAGTTTACCAAATGCCATGTTAGCCATTTTACTCGCTTTATTACCGCACTTTATTCATGAAATCTATCAAGCGGTACATCAAGAACTTAAAAAAGAATACGTTTTAGTATTGCAACTGGAGGGTATCTCTAACACAGTGTTACTGAAAGAAACGATTTTACCAAATATCAGTGTTCGTTATATTCAAGAAATTATCCGTTCCTTTTCAGTGACATTAATGGAAATCAGTGCCTTAAGTTTTATTGCTTTAGGAGCTCAACGCCCAACACCTGAATGGGGAGCAATGATTCGAGATAGTTTAGAACTTATCTATCTCGCCCCTTGGACCGTCATTTTACCCGGTGTGGCGATTATTCTTTCAATGTTGGTCGTAATGTTATTTGGCAATGGCTTATGTAAAGCTATCAACAAATATTATGAATAGGAGCAACCATGGCATTATTAGATATTCGTAATCTTTGTATTGAAATTCCGACCTCACAAGGGCGAATTAGATTGGTGGATAACGTTAATTTAACCCTTGATGAAGGTGAAATTTGTGGTCTAGTGGGTGAAACTGGCTCGGGTAAAAGTCTGATCGCAAAAGTGATTTGTAATGCTTTTAAAGATAACTGGATTATCACCGCCGATCGTTTTCGTTTTGATGATGTGGAACTGTTAAAGCTCAGCCCTTATAAACGACGTAAACTGGTTGGCAAAGCGATCTCAATGATTTATCAAGAACCTCTCACTTATCTTGATCCAAGCCGTAAGATCGGTAAACAAATTATTCAAAATATTCCATCTTGGACATTTAAAGGACGTTGGTGGAAATGGTTTGGCTGGAAAAAACGCCGCGCCATTGAATTATTGCACAGAGTGGGAATCAAAGAACATAAAGATATTATGAATAGCTACCCAAAAGAAATCACAGAGGGGGAAGGGCAAAAAGTGATGATTGCCATTGCAGTGGCGAATCAACCACGCTTATTAATTGCTGATGAGCCGACTAATTCATTAGAACCCACAACTCAGTTGCAGATCTTTCGCTTGCTTTCCAGTATGAATAAAAATAATGGCATGACTATTTTATTCGCCAGCAATGATATTGCGGAAATTAGTAAATGGTGTGACAGTCTCACGATGTTATATTGTGGACAAAATACTGAAACGGGACCAAAGGAAAGCGTACTGGAAAATCCTTTTCACCCTTATACCGCATCATTGCTACATGCTACCCCAGATTTCAGCCAACCATTGCCATTTAAAAGCCGTTTGAGTACCCTACGAGGTAGCGTACCGTTGTTAGAACATATGCCAATGGGATGTCGCTTAGGTCCACGTTGTCCTTTTGCTCAAAAAGATTGCGTGAATAAACCACCATTACGCCGGATTAAACAACACCAATTTGCCTGTCATCATCCACTGAATTTACGTGAAAATGATACGATTAAAGAAACGGCAAGTCCGTTGAGATTAAACGTAGATATTCCCGTACAACACCATGATGAATAAAATAAAACGGAAGAAAAATGATCGCACTTTTAGACGTTAATGATTTATCCAAATCCTTTAAAGAACATCAAGGTTTGTTTGGGCCAGATACCTTTCACGCCGTACAAGATGTCAGTTTTAGCCTTGCACGCAAACAAACATTAGCCATTATTGGAAATAACGGCTCTGGTAAATCAACTCTGGCAAAAATGATTGTGGGTATCACTCGCCCCACATCAGGGCAAATTGTATTAGACGGCAAACCCCTCACTTTTGGCGATTATCAATACCGTTCCAAACGTATCCGAATGCTCATGCAAGATCCTAATTCTGCCTTTAATCCACGCTTAAATATCGGGCAAATTCTTGATATGCCTTTAAAATTAGGGACAAATCTGAATGAACAACAGCGTAATGAAAAAATCTTTGAAACCTTACGTTTAGTCGGTCTTTATCCCGATCATACTAACGTGAAAATCCACACCCTTTCTGCCAGCCAAAAACAACGTATTGCTTTTGCTCAAGCTTTAATTCTTGAACCACAGATTATTATTACCGATGATACTATTGGCACCCTAGATGCGTCCGTTAAAACCCAATTAACCAATTTAATGCTAAACGTACAAGAACGTCGTGGCGTTGCTTATATTTATGTCAGTCAACATTTAGGTTTTGTGAAGCATATTGCAGATCAGGTGCTTGTAATGGATAAAGGGTTAGTAGTGGAATACGGTTCAACCAGAAATTTATTTAGCCATCCGAAAAGTGATATTACCAAGCGGTTAGTAGAAAGCCATTTTGAGCATGTGTTGGATGATAGGGCTTGGGAGAGAGAGTGGTGACCTTCCCGTGTCGTACGAGGTTAAGCATGGTGACGATGCTCCGCATCTTAATATAATCTAGCCCCATCGCCAGTGCGGGGAAACAAAAAAACCCGAACTCAATGTTCGGGTTTTTCAACAAATTGACTAATCTATTGATTAAAAATATACACGTAAACCTACACCGTAAACATTGTCTTTTTCGGTTGTTGGTTCTGCATTTGCTACATAAGTTTTAGTACGTTGATGAGCATACTCAACATAAGTAATGACGTTTTTGTGTAATTTATAGTCCACACCTACTAAGTATTGATGTTGGATATTGTCTTCTTTTGCTTCAAGACGTTCCCATTGTACATAAACACGAGATGGTTCTGTCACTTGGTAGCTAGCTTGAACTAAAGAATAACGACCTTTATCATTTGATTTATCTGCTTTCACTTTATAGTTAGATTGACCATAGTTTAAGCCTAAATTGAATGGACCTACGGTATAACCTGCATGGACTAACCATTGACGGTTTTTCGCAACGGTATCTCTTGTTGTACCATTGTCATAATTATCTTGGCTATATACCGCACCGAAATCTAATGCTTGATTATCATCAATCGCAAAATTATAGAATAATGTTGCAGCATAACCGTTTTTCAAACTATCATCTGTTGAACCAGTGCTAGTGCGATCTTTGCTACTATCACCGAATAAATAATCTAAACCGAAACTGAAACCATTCCATTCAGCAGAACGGAATTTAATTTCTTTCTTAGCACTAGTAGTTAATGGAATTAATGCTCCACTATTGAAATAACCGTTATCACCAATAATATCATCCGCATTAGTTGCTTGGCGACCGAATGTTAAGGTACCAACATCTTGATGATTTAATCCACCATATAAATATTTAGTTGTTGGGTTATTAAAGGTACTTTTTGAATCTGCATTATCGTTAAAACGTAATTCATAACCAGCCAAACCAGATAAACCATTACCTAAATCTTGGCTCGCTTTGAGAATTACACGAGAACCGTCATTTACAAGGTCACCACGTTGATCATCACCTAAACGACCTAAGAACATACGGAATGAACCGCTTAATTCAATTTTTGTGCCATTTTGTTCATAAACGGTGGCAGCGTTTGCTGTGCTTACTGCTGTAGCGGCTGTTGCAGCCACTGCTAATGCTACTAATGTTTTTTTCATAATGTTTTCCTTCTTTGTATCAGGATTATTGTTATATACAACCAAGATTTGAACTTTTTAAATTTAAAACTGTCAAATCTCGCTTTTTTTAAAGCGAGACCATATTGCCAAAGAATGAAATTCTCGTCAATCAGAAAAGACAACATTTTATATAAAAAGTGATAAAGATCACATTTTTCGCAATAAATAGATTAATTAATATACAAAAATATCCTTGTTGTCACTCCATTTCTAGAAAAAATAGGCTCAAATGGAGCAAAAACGCGTTATCGAGTCAATTGAAAAATAATGCGCAAGCCAGCATTTTTGTGAGCCAAATCTTGCCTATTTTCAAATTGCACCTTGATATGGTGTAATTCTGCAATGCGTTTTACAATAGATAAACCTAATCCGCTACCCTTTTCATTTTGCCCTGCTGGGCGATAAAAACGCTGACCTAATTTATCTAAATCGGCTTGATTAACACCACCACCATTATCTTCAATATAAATTGCCGTTTTTTCTAACCGCACTTTTACTTGGCTATTTTCTGGACAATATTTAATTGCATTATCCAACACATTTCGCAACATTAAAGACAATAATAATGTTTGCCCTTGCTGTTGTACTGGGATACTGTGAACATCAAAAAGTAACTCGATTTGCTTTCTTTGAGCTGAAAAATACAGTTCGCTTATCACTGAACTGATTAATTTTTGCCAATCAATAATTTCTAGCTCATCTAATTGTTGTAGATTATCCAAACGAGATAAGGTTAATAATTGTTCTATCACCTGTGTAGCACGATCAATGCCTTGAGTGAGATTATTTAAGGCTTCATCTCTTAATTTAGCATCATCTCCCACCATTTGTGCAATTTCTGTTTGAATCCGTAAGCCAGCTAAAGGGCTGCGTAATTCATGTGCGGCATCTGAAGTAAAACGGCGTTCACGCACTAACATAGTGGAAGTGCGGTCAAAAAAACCATTTAATCCCTGTACTAAAGGCAAAATTTCATCAGGTAAATTTTTAGTATCAAAATGTTGATGATCATCGGGTGAACGTTGTCGCATTTGCTGTCCCACCTGATTTATATTTTTTAATTCTCGCCCGATCAGTAAAATCATCAATCCGATTAATAATGGCAAGCCAGCAATCCATACCCACATTTGCTTAAACACCATATCATTAATCAGGCTACCACGATATTTAAGTTGCTGTCCTACCGCCACAATTAAGCTACGATCTTCTGACGGTAACCAAAAAATTCGCCATTTATCATCACCACCAGCCAAATTGGTCACAGAAAATCCACGCACGGGGGCAAAAATAAAGTTTTCCCCTTTTGCATCATCGCCCAATAGTAATTCGCCGTTACGAGTAAACACGGCAAATGCCAAGGCATCATCATCATAATGGGCTTTACGTTTATGATAAGGTCGGAATCCCCCTCGCATTTGACGTTCAATTAAAATTTGGTGTAAATTAGACGTTGCCAACCGCTTTGCCAATAAAATCTGTTGAGCATCAAATAATTCATTCACTTCCTTACGAGCTTCAAACCACGCAATGCTAGTAGATATGCCCCATATTATTAAAGCAGTTAAAGACAAAATGGAAATTAAACGTAGGCGTAAACTATTCTTTGGTAGTAATTTCATCATTTTTTCCTAAGGCGTAACCTACACCATGTACGGTACGAATAAATTGTTTACCTAATTTTCTACGTAAATTATACATGTGTACTTCAAGGGCATTACTACTCACATCATCGTCCCAACTATATAATTTTTCTTCAATAAAGGTGCGACTGAGTACCCGTTTTTGATTGAGCATAAACAACTCGAGTAACTTATATTCTCGCGTAGTCAACGAAATTTCTTGTTCATTTAAAAAGACTTGGTGATTGGTCGGATCAAACTTTACTGCTCCATATTCCATAATCGGATTAGCTTGTCCATAACGACGGCGAATTAACGCTTGCAAACGTGCCACCACTTCAGCTAAGGCAAAGGGTTTACATAAATAATCATCCGCCCCACGTTGTAAGCCAGTAACCCGTTCATTTAAAGTATCACGTGCAGTTAAAATTAAAATGGGTACATCTTGATTATCCGCTCGCCATTGCTGCAAAATATCCAAACCATCCATTTTGGGCAAGGTCAAATCTAATACGACCGCATCATAATCCGCTGATTTAATCGCCTCAAAACCTGTTTTGCCGTCAGTAAACCAATCCACTAAAAAGCCCGATTTGGTTAAGCCAATATTTAACCCATTGCCGATTAAGGGATCATCTTCAATCACTAAAATTCGCATAAATTACACCGCAGTTTGTTGTTAATTTCTGTTGTTAGCATAACAAAAAAGCGACCTGAATGTCGCTTTTTATAGAAAATTATTCCGCTTTATCGGCTGGCTTACCTGACGGCTTGCCTTCTGGTCTTGCTCTCACTTTTTCTACCACAAAGGCTTCCACTTCGGTTTTGCCCCAAGATTTTTCCACTTCTGCCACGATCTTGACTTTATCTTCTGGACTAATAAATCCACGCATGGCTTTACGATCAATCTCTAAGGTCAATTCGCCTGAGCTATCTTTAAATACGAAGTCGTTTTTACCCACTTGTTTAACAATATGACCAATTAAGATAATTGGCTGATCATCTTGCCATTTTGCTGCATCTGCCACTTGTGTGGTTTTAGTCGGCATAAATCCACCGTGCTTTGGTTCTGGACGTTCATTATTAGGGCGATTTTCAGCCATTCTATTGCCACGATCTGCACCTTGCCCACGATTCTCTGGTGATCTTGCTTTTGCTTGAACAACTACAGGATCTAAAGTTTCTTGTGATTCTGGTGCGGTTTCTGCTTGTACAAGACTTGCCCCAGCTAAAATAGATAAACCCAATAATGTGGCTAAACTCGTTTTCTTCATTGCATTTTTTTTCATCATAATTTCCTTTCTAAAATAAGGTTAATCATCCAAAGCACGGCTCTACAGCATCACTTTGTTGAAAAAGATTAAAGCAAATAAGTATTAAGAAAAAATGAAGAAAGGGGTAAATAATTTAAATTTCCAGCCGAAACCAAAACAACAAGGGTAAAACAATCAAAAAAAGCACCGCACTTAATGACACCGCTAATTTAAATTGCCAATGTTGCGTCTTATGCTGAAAATGTTGCATACCTAAATGCACACCGATAAACCCACCAATAAAACAAAGGGTAAAGAATACCAATTCTTCAATTCGCCATTGTTTATTTTTGGCACGTTTTTTATCTTCTCGCATTAAAAAATAAGCGGTGATATTCACCACCGCTAGATAGGTTATAAAGAAATAAAGCATGAATTATTTTTCATAAACCGGCAAACGCTTACAGATTTCCAACACTTTCGCTTTGGTTTCTGCAATGACGGCTTCCTCATTGTCTTTGCCTAACGCATCTAATACATCACACATCCAGCCGGCTAATGTGGTAACATCTTGCTCATTGAAACCACGGCGAGTCACTGATGGTGTACCTACACGAATACCAGATGTAACAAATGGTTTTTGTGGATCATTTGGCACGGCGTTTTTGTTGACCGTGATATTCGCACGACCTAATGCGGCATCCGCTGCTTTACCCGTTAAACCTTGTTTTACAAAACTAACAAGGAATAAATGGTTTTCCGTACCGTTAGATACCACATCATAACCACGAGCTTTAAACACTTCCACCATGGCTTTGGCATTTTTCACTACATTTTGTTGATAGACTTTGTATTCTGGTTCAAGTGCTTCTTTAAAACAGACGGCTTTTGCTGCAATGATATGCACTAATGGACCACCTTGACCCGCAGGGAATACCGCAGATTGGAATTTTTTGTACATTTCTTCATCACCAGAAGAAGACAAAATCAAGCCACCACGTGGACCGCCTAAAGTTTTGTGTGTCGTTGTAGTCACAACATGTGCGTGTGGTAATGGATTTGGATAAACGCCAGCTGCAATTAAGCCTGCTACGTGTGCCATATCGACAAATAAATAAGCTCCCACTTCGTCCGCAATTTCACGCATTTTTGCCCAGTCCACCACTTGGCTATAAGCAGAGAAACCGGCTACGATCATTTTTGGTTTGCACTCAAGGGCTTTTTGACGCACATCTGCATAGTCGATTAAACCGTCTGCGGTGATACCGTATAACACGGAATTGTAGATCTTGCCCGAAAAGCTCACTTTCGCACCATGGGTTAAGTGACCACCATGGGCTAAGTCCATGCCTAAAATCGTATCACCTGGTTTAATTAACGCCATATATACTGCTGCATTAGCTTGTGAACCTGAGTGCGGTTGCACATTGACATAATCCGCCCCAAATAATTGTTTGGCACGATCAATAGCTAATTGCTCAACAATATCCGCATATTCACAACCACCGTAATAACGTTTTCCTGGATAACCTTCCGCATATTTATTGGTAAATTGTGAGCCTTGTGCTTCCATAACTAATGGGCTGGCATAGTTTTCTGATGCAATCAATTCAATATGTTCTTCTTGACGACGGTTTTCATCTTGAATGGCTTGCCATAAAATGGGATCGTAATTTTCAATGGTGACAGATTTTCTAAACATAGATTTGTCCTTTTAAATAAAGTTGGTAGGTAAATTTCATGATAGTTTACCCTGTTTTTGACTAAAATTTAATTGTTAATTATTCCACTTTTGAATGAATTATTTTCATCTTTATTTCGTTTGCTCTCTCGCCACCGCCCGATAGCCAATATCACGGCGATAAAAACGCCCCGTCCAATTCACTTGTTCGGCTAATTGCAAGGCTTTTTGTTGGGCTTCAAACACGCTATTACCTAAGGCTGTCACACAAAGCACTCGTCCGCCGTTAGTAACAAGTTTACCGTCTTTTTCTGCCACACCAGCCAAGAACACTTTTTCATCGGCTTTACTTTCTGTTGGTAAACCGTGAATCTCATCATTCTTACGATAATCTGCTGGGTAGCCTTCTGCTGCCAACACAATGCCTAAGGCTGGTTTCGGATCCCATTGTGATTTCACCTGATCTAACTCGCCTTGACAGGCTTTCAAACAAAGCTCAACTAAATCTGATTGCAAACGCATCATAATCGGTTGGGTTTCAGGATCACCAAAACGGCAGTTAAATTCGATCACTTTTGGCTGACCGTTTTTATCAATCATTAGACCCGCATATAAAAAGCCTTTATACACATTATTTTCCGCTGCCATGCCACGTACAGTTGGGTAAATAATTTGTTCCATAACACGCTGATGAATTTCGCTGGTTACCACAGGCGCAGGTGAATACGCACCCATTCCGCCAGTATTCAAGCCTTGATCATTTTCACCGACACGTTTATGGTCTTGACTGGTCGCCATGGGTTCAACGTGTTCACCGTCTACCATGACAATAAAACTGGCTTCTTCACCGTCCAAAAATTCTTCCACCACCACACGGCTACCCGCTTCACCAAAGGCATTACCCGCTAACATATCGCGTACTGCATCTTCCGCTTCTGTCAACGTCATTGCCACAATCACGCCTTTGCCAGCCGCTAAACCATCTGCTTTAATCACAATCGGCGCACCTTTTGCACGAATATAAGCAAGGGCAGGGTCAATTTCCGTGAAATTTTGATATTCCGCCGTTGGGATATTATGACGAGCTAAAAAATCTTTGGTAAAGGCTTTTGAGCCTTCCAGCTGAGCGGCGGATTGACGTGGTCCGAAAATGGTTAACCCTGCTTGTTCAAAAGCATCCACCACACCAACGACTAACGGAGCTTCAGGACCAACGATAGTTAACCCGATTTGGTTATCTTGAGCAAATTTGACTAATGCAGGGACATCAGTAGCAGAAATCGCCACATTTTGTACCGCAGTTTCACATGCTGTACCTGCGTTTCCAGGGGCGACAAAGACTTTGGTTGTGAGTGGTGATTGGGCAGCTTTCCAAGCTAGGGCGTGTTCGCGACCGCCATTTCCAATAATAAGAATGTTCATTAATAGTTTTCCTTTTTTATGACTAATTATGTTTATCTATTTTTTTACAATCGGGTTTCGCCGATGGCGACTTACTTTTTCTTTGCTTGTGCAAAGCAAAAGTAAGCAAAAAGAAAGCCCCCCCCAACTTTGCCTTATTTCCTGAAAATGTTTTAATTTGCTTAACGGAAAATGGCTGAACTCGCTTCGCTCAGACAGACGCCATTTTCCTACAAATTAAAGCATTTTCAGGCGGCAAACATGGGGTCCATGGGTTTCCAATACCTAGCACTGGCGTACTAGGTTAAGCATGGTAACGCTACTCCGTAGCTTAAAAAATATCTATTTTTTTAACCGCACTTTTGTCATGCTCGATCGAAACTTGGGGCCCCGTCTGAGTCGCCTGAGCGTTTTGGTATTTTTAGCTATATTTTGCATGTCTGAGCGAAGCGAGTTCAAAATTTAGCGTTAAGAAAATACCAAATAAGCGAAGAAAAGCGGTGAAGTCGGGGTGTGCTTTTCTTTGCCTACTTTCTTTTGCACAAGCAAAAGAAAGTATGGTCGCCCATCGGGCGAAACCGATTTCCAATTAATGACGGAAATGTCGCATCTTAGTCAACACCATCACCATCCCATGTTCATCCGCCGCATCAATCACCTCTTGATCCCGCATTGAACCACCAGGGTGAATCACACATTCAATGCCCACTTCTGCCGCTGCATCAATACCATCACGGAACGGGAAGAACGCATCAGATGCCATTACGCAACCCGCCACGTTCAAGCCCTCATCTTGTGCTTTAATGCCTGCAATTTTAGCTGAATAAACTCGGCTCATTTGCCCTGCACCGATACCGATAGTTTGGTTATCTTTGGCATAAACAATGGCGTTAGATTTGACGAATTTCGCCACTTTCCAGCAGAACAATAAATCCTGTAATTCTTTTTCTGTCGGTTTACGTTTGCTGACAACTCTCAAATCATCAATGCCCACCATACCTAAATCTGCGTCTTGCACCAACAAACCGCCGTTCACCCGTTTAAAATCTAAACGTTGCTGCGTTTGGCTAAATTCACCACATGCCAATAAACGCACGTTTTTCTTCGTCTTAACCACATCAACCGCACCTTGTGACACTTTCGGTGCAATAATCACTTCCACAAATTGACGCTCTACAATCGCTTTCGCAGTTTGTTCATCTAACTCACGATTAAAGGCAATAATTCCACCAAAGGCAGAAGTCGGATCCGTTTGATAAGCACGATCGTAGGCTTGCAAAATATTCTCGCCCAATGCCACACCACAAGGGTTAGCGTGTTTTACGATCACACAAGCAGGTTCAGCAAAGGATTTAACACATTCAAGAGCAGCGTCTGTATCTGCAATATTGTTATAAGAAAGGGCTTTGCCTTGTAATTGTCTGGCGGTGGAAACGCTGGCTTCTTTGACATCTTGTTCCACATAAAACGCGGCATTTTGATGGCTGTTTTCACCATAACGCATCGTTTGTTTGCGTACGAAATTTAGATTTAAGGTACGTGGAAATTGACCACAAACGGCATTTTCATCTTCTTCGTCCGCTTTAAAATAAGGCTTCACTAATTTACCGAAATAATTAGCAATCATACTGTCATATTGGGCGGTATGTTCAAAGGCTTTAATCGCTAAATCAAAACGGGTTTCAAAGGTTAAACTATTGTGATTTTGATCCATTTCAGCAAGAATAGTATTAAAATCTTGGTTATTTACCACAATCGCCACATCTTTATGGTTTTTCGCCGCAGATCGCACCATGGTTGGTCCACCAATATCAATATTTTCTACTGCATCGGCTAAGGTGCAATCGGGTTTAGCCACCGTTTGAGCAAAAGGATAAAGATTCACCACCACCATATCAATAGGATCAATGCCATGCTGTTGCATGATACCATCATCTTTTCCACGACGACCTAAAATGCCCCCATGCACTTTCGGATGTAAGGTTTTCACTCGCCCGTCCATCATTTCGGGAAAGCCAGTATAATCAGACACCTCGGTTACGGCTAAACCGCTGTCTGCTAACAATTTAGCTGTTCCACCTGTCGATAATAATTTCACCCCACGTTGCACTAGACCCTGTGCAAATTCTACGATACCGCTTTTATCAGAAACGCTTAATAACGCCTGACGAATAGGACGATTTGATTGCATTGAAATGTTCCTTTGAGAATAAATAAAAATCGGCTTGCATTATAACGCAAACGGTTGCGTTTATATACTGGATAAATAAAAAAAGCCTGTATTCTCTCCGAACACAGGCTTTCTATTTTACATAAAGTGTGGTTATTTTTGATTGCGTTTATTGTCTAACGCAAAAGCACCGCCCCCTTGGAAGAAAATATAGAAAAAGGCAAAGCAATATAATGCAGCGAGTTCGCCTTTATTAGTCAAAGGTAAAAATAAATTATCCGCTGGGATTGCATGCACATGAAAATATGCGACAGCCATCATACCGGACAATAAAAATGCTACTTGGCGAGTAAATAGACCTAAAATCAATAAGATACCACCAGTAATTTCTAAAATTCCACCAATACCGTACATAGAAAATACGGGTACTGCACCATTTCCGCCAGTCATGGACATGGGAAATTCAAAATATTTTGCGGTGCCATGTAATAAAAACATGTAACCCGCCATAATACGTAACAACGCTAATGCATAAGGGGAATATTTATTTAATGAATCCATAATACTTTCCTTTTTAATAATAAAATCAACAAAATAAACCGAATAAAAATATACGGTATAAGTATTATACCTATTTCTCTTAGTTAATAAATAAAAGATTTGTTAAAAAACCTTTTCATTATTGTTAAAAATTAAATTTAACAACCATTGATGAAATTTATCTGCGGGCATAAATCCTGTCACTCTTGATCCTGAAATTTCCTGCCCTTGTTGATTAAAAAATAAAATCGTCGGCAATCCCAACACCTTTAGCTTTTCCATGAGTTTCTGATTTTCAGGACTATTTTTGGTCATATCTATTTGTAATAATGAGATCTTCTCAAAATCCTGCATAACCGTTGCATCACTAAAGGTATATTTTTCAAATTCTTTACAAGCGACACACCAATCGGCATAAAGATCGAGCATTGCTACCGATTTAGGATTATTCTTCAATGTTTGTTCTAATTCACTCAGGGTTGAAATTTGCATAAACTGCGGTTTAGAATTTGCCTTTTTTTGCACCGCACTTTGTTCGTTGACGACATAATAACTCAACAAATTAAAATGTTGTATAACAAAAAACATCAATAACGCCACTATCACGCCAAGCCAATACCGCTTATGCGCAATCCAACAAGTAAACGTAATCAACCACACCGCCCATAATTCCAAGGTCCATTGAACAAAAACACGTTCTAATAAAATCACCGGTAATAACAACAAAATAAAACCAAATAGCTGTTTGATTGTATTTAACCAATCTCCCGATTTAGGCAAAATTTGATTACCAAACAGCGTCACTAAAATCAACGGCACGCCCATACCTAAGGCTAATAAATACAAGGTAATGGCACCAATAAATAGATCACCACTTTGTGCGACATATAACAATGCCCCCGAAAGCGGTGCGGTGGTGCAAGGGGAAGCCACTAGCCCAGCTAATGCGCCCATCACAAACACACCAAAATATGCCCCTGACTGCTGTTTTTGGCTGATTTGGCTAATTTTGGTTTGTAACCCACTCGGCAATTGTAAGGTAAACACACCAAACATTGACAATGCCAATAACACAAATAATACGGATAAACCTACTAATACCGGTGGACTTTGCAACGCTTGTTGAAACGGTAACCCAATAGCCACTACGATCAGCCCTAGCAAAGTATAAGTTAATGCCATGCCTTGCACATAAATAAAGCTTAACCCCAAGGCTCGCCACATTGTTGGGCGTTCATGCTGTCCAATTACGATAGCCGAAAGTAACGGCAACATCGGCAATACGCAAGGTGTAAAAGCAAGTCCTAAGCCTAATAGGAAGAACCCCAAGATGGCATATTGGGATTTAAACAAGCTATCTGCAAGTTGATCCTGTTCGCTGATATGTTGGGAAACTGCGGTGTTTTTAACCGCACTTTTTTCCAAATCAGAGTGAAAACTCGCCAAGTCAATGATTTTTTCTTCTGGCGGATAGCATAATCCTTTCGTGCATCCTTGATAAGTCACGGTTAATTGAGTGAGTTCATGGCTTTCTAGCACAGGCAAAATCACTCTTAACTCATGGCGAAAAATCTCTGTTTCACCAAAAAATTCATCTTGATGTACTTCCCCTTGTGGAAATTGCAACTCACCTAGTTTACCATTTTCTATAGTAGCCGTAATTTCGTTCTTATATAAATAATAGTCGTCTGCAATTAGCCAATGTAAGACCAGTTGATTATTTTTGTTTTGTGCAGAAAACTGAAAAGCTTGATCAGCAGGCAAGAACGAGGTTTTATTCGAAAATAAATTCCCTTGGCTTGAAATGCTGATCAATAATAGGATAAAAAAAGTTAAATATTTTTTCATAGATTTTGGTTATATCAAGAAATTTTCTTTATATTAACCTAGATAATCCCCCATTAAAATTAAATAATTTTACGCAATTTTGCCGGCAATCCTTGTCTTACCTCCGATCCACAAACCCAATCCACCCATAGTGAAGTAATTTGCTTGGTTTCATCTAATAAACCTAAATCATTGATATTTATTCCCGGCTTGGCTTAATTGATAGATAACCTTTCACTTGTTTGTCGTCAATAAAATAACTTTTAGATCCTTACTTATAAGCGATCATTGCTAGATTAAAATCTGTTCTAGTTGAGTTCTGTAATAAATCGTTCTCTTAACTGATGTAATTGATCTCTGACGGCTGCCGCTTTTTCAAATTCCAAATCTTGTGCAAATTTATACATTTGTTGTTCCAATTTTTTAATTTCTTTTTGTAAGGCTTTTGAATCATTTGCTAGATAACTGGCTTGAGGTTCTTCAATACGATTCGCTTTGGATTTGGTTTTACCTTTAGCTTTATTTATTGCCCCTTGTCCAATATCTAATAATTCGCCTACTTTTTTATTTAACGCTTGCGGGATAATACCTCGTTCTTGGTTATATTTGATTTGTTTTTCACGGCGGCGGTTAGTTTCTGTGATGGCTTTTTCCATTGAATTGGTGATACGATCCGCATATAAAATGGCTTTTCCTTTCAGATTTCGGGCAGCTCGTCCAATAGTTTGGATTAATGAGCGTTCAGAACGTAAAAAACCTTCTTTGTCAGCATCTAAAATTGCCACCAACGACACTTCGGGAATATCCAAGCCTTCACGCAATAAGTTAATCCCAACCAATACATCAAATTCACCTAAACGCAGATCTCGAATAATTTCTACTCGTTCTACAGTGTCAATATCTGAATGTAAATAACGTACTCGCACACCGTGTTCTTCTAAATAATCAGTAAGATCTTCTGCCATACGTTTGGTTAAAGTGGTAACTAATATCCGCTCATTGCACTCTGCTCGTTGACGTGCTTCCGATAATAAATCGTCCACCTGAATGGAAACCGGACGGATTTCAATTTCGGGATCCAATAAGCCTGTCGGTCGCACCACCTGATCAATAATCTCCGTACCTGATTTTTCTAATTCATAGGGACCCGGTGTAGCAGAAACATAAATGGTTTGTGGGGCTAATCGTTCAAATTCTTCAAACCGCAAGGGGCGATTATCCAATGCTGATGGCAAACGGAAACCATATTCTACCAGCGTTTCTTTGCGCGAACGGTCACCACGATACATACCACCAATTTGTGGCACAGTAACGTGGCTTTCATCAATAATTAATAACGCATCGGACGGCATATAATCAAATAAGGTCGGTGGCGGTTCACCCTCATTCCGTCCGGATAAATAACGGGAGTAATTTTCAATGCCTGAACAATAGCCCAGTTCGTTCATCATTTCAATATCAAATTGGGTGCGTTGGCTAATCCGCTGTTCTTCTAATAATTTGTTTTCTTTAATAAACTGTTCACGGCGTTGTGCTAATTCCGCTTTAATTTTTTCTATCGCATCTAAAATCCGTTCTCTCGGCGTAACATAATGGGTTTTCGGATACACTGTAAAGCGTGGTATCGTACCAAAGCTGGTACCGGTGAGAGGATCAAACAGGCTTAAACGTTCGATTTCCTCATCAAAGAGTTCAATGCGAACCGCTTGATCGTCCGATTCTGCGGGGAAAATATCAATCACTTCACCTCGCACTCTAAAGGTACCGCGTTGAAAAGCTTGATCATTACGCGTATATTGCAATTCTGCTAATTTCGCCAAGATTTGGCGTTGATCAATAATGGCGCCTGTTTGTAGGTGCAACATCATTTTTAAATAGCTATCCGGATCGCCCAAGCCGTAAATCGCTGATACCGATGCCACCACAATAGTATCTCGTCGCTCTAAAAAAGATTTGGTAGCGGATAATCGCATTTGTTCAATTTGATCATTAATCGATGCATCTTTTTCAATAAAGGTATCGCTAGATGGCACATAGGCTTCGGGTTGGTAATAGTCATAATAAGACACGAAATATTCCACCGCATTTTCGGGGAAAAAAGCTTTCATTTCAGCATAAAGCTGTGCGGCTAAGGTTTTATTTGGGGCAAGCACCATGGCAGGGCGATTCAGTTGAGCAATCACATTCGCAATAGTAAATGTTTTTCCCGAACCTGTCACACCAAGCAAAGTTTGATGCGCTAGACCATCATTTAAATTTTCTGTTAATTTTGCAATAGCAGTAGGTTGATCACCGGATGGTTGAAATTCGGAATGCAAAATAAAAGGTTTACTATTAATTTTTGTCGCCATAATTGCTACTGATCATTTGTAAAGTGCAGTACATTTTATCATATTTTTATAACAAAATCAGGTTGAAAAAATCCAAGTTTTACACAGAGTTATATTTGTCAAGCTGAATAAGAAATATTTTCTTAAAAAATTTCTCTATTTTCTACTAGATTTTAATTAACTTATTGATTTTTATATTAATGTTATTTTGCGAACAATTATCAATGGAAAGGCTATCAAGCTAGATATTATCTAGCTTTAAAGCATTTTTATAAAATTAACTCACAGAGTTATCCACAGATTTTGTGGATAGAAAAAACAATAAATTTTCTTTCTCTTAGCACTTGACAATCTCGCCAGAGATTATTATCATTCGCCACCAATCTTGAGTAATTCAGAATTATTCCTCCTTAGTTCAGTCGGTAGAACGGTGGACTGTTAATCCATATGTCGCAGGTTCGAGTCCCGCAGGAGGAGCCATTTCCTTTTGGTGAGCTTTTATTTATCTCCTTTGATAAAAGTTCATTTTAAACCAGAAGTTTTAGCCCAAAAATTTTTGGGCTTTTATTTTTTCTTGCCTATATCTCTCTTTTATTTAATCCGCTATAATGCCGACTTTTATTTGCTATTGAAAATTTATATGCTTTTACCCTGTTTAGCCATTATTGTCGGATTACTCTTATTAGTTTGGTCTGCAGATCACTTTGTCGATAGCGCAGCTGCTACCGCACGCCATTTTGGTATGTCCCCACTTTTAATCGGTATTGTGATTATCGGATTTGGTACATCCGCCCCCGAAATGGTCGTTTCTGCAATATCCGCCCTTGATGGTAGCCCCGGTATTGCTTTAGGGAATGCCTATGGTTCCAACATTACCAATATCGCCCTTATTCTAGGCTTTACTGCCTTAGTTAAGCCTGTTTTAGTACATTCGCAAGTACTTAAACAAGATCTTCCGATCTTGCTTTTGGTTACCGTAATTTCAGCCTATCTGCTCTATGATATGCAAATTTCTCGCCTTGATGCAGGTATTTTAATTACCATGCTTGCCATCTATATGACATGGACAATTTGGCAAAGTTTACGTCATAAAAACCATACGTTACCCGAAGAGTTACAACAACAAAAATATATGCCGTTAAGCAAAGCACTTTTATGGCTAGTTATCGGTTTAATTCTGCTGATGGCAAGCTCGCAATTATTAGTCTGGGGAGCAGTTGAAGTGGCTCATTACTTTGGTGTCAGCGATTTAATTATCGGTTTGACCATTGTGGCAATTGGTACATCTTTACCCGAATTGGCATCATCCATTGCTGCAGCTCGCAAAGGCGAAGTGGATTTAGCGGTAGGCAATATTATTGGATCAAATTTATTTAATACCCTTGCGGTGGTGGGAATTGCCGGCGTGATTCACCCGATGCAAGTGGAAAGTGCGGTGCTTTCGCGTGATGTTTTAGTTATGTCAGTGCTGACTGTCGCTTTATTTGCTTTAGGTTATTCCTTTAAGCAAAAAAACGGACATATCGGACGGTTTAAAGGGTTGTTATTATTGATGAGCTATATTGGCTATAATAGTTATTTATTTTATACCGCAATTTAGTGCTTACTTCCCCTGTTAAACAGGGGGGTTTTTCATCCCAATCGTGCTAGTAAGCACTGTTCTAACTGATTTCGTTCCATGTCATTCAACGCCTTATCTTGCGCATTCGTCAACATAAAAAAGTCTTCTGCTTTCGCCCCAACCGTAGTAATTTTAGCATTTATAATATTCAATTTTAACTCACTAAACACTTGACTCACTTCTGCTAATAAGCCTGCTTTATCCAAGGCAAACAGTTCCATTTCAGTATGTTCGGCTTTTTTCATCTCTAAAAAACGTACGTCAGTTTTGACCTGAAAATGCATTAATTTAGGATTAATTGGAACAGATAATGTCGGCAACTTATCAGAATTTAATGCCATAATTAAACTTTTTTCCAAATCCCGACGACGATCAAATTTCAGCAAATCACCATTGAGTTCGGTCACAATAAAGGTATCCATCGCATAGCCATCAATACTAGTACTGATTTTCGCATTATGAATACTAAGTTTTTTTGCCCCAATAGTTGCCACTACTTTATAAAATAAATTCATCTGATCCTGACAATAAACAAACACCGGCGTCCCCCCATCAGAAAAACGGTTACTAATTTTCACCAAAGGTTGTGATGCGATATTTTCCAATAGCTCAATATGCCAAACCAGTTCTTTGGCTGTATGACGTAAGAAATAATCATCTGAACAACGTTGCCACAAGGTATTAATTTGCTCAAGATTTGGATTTTGCACCATTGCCAGAGCCTGTTCTCGATGCTCTTCAATGATTTTTTGATTATCTAACAGCTGATCCATTCCCCACTCAAATTGTTTTAAAGTGGATTGATACAAGCTAGTAAACAACGTCCTCTTCCAACTGTTCCACAAAGTCTGATTAGTCGCACAAATATCTGCTACCGTTAAACACAACAATAAATCCAAACGTACTTTATTTTGTACTTCTGCTGCGAATGCCATAACCACTTCAGGATCGTAAATATTTCGTCGTTGGGCGACCGTTGACATCAATAAGTGTTGTTTCACTAACCATGCCATCGTGGTAACTTCCCGACCATCAAAACCATGTTGTTGCGCAAATTGTCGCATATCCACTGCCCCTAAATCAGCATGATCCCCACCACGACCTTTAGCAATATCATGAAATAACGCACTGATATACAATAAAGTGCGGTCAGAAATAGTGGAAAAAACCTGATGACAAATAGGATAATCTGGTTCAGTTTCGATCTGTAAGAAACTTTCTAATGTTAACAACACTCGAATAGTATGTTCATCCACGGTGTACACGTGAAATAAATCAAATTGCATTAATCCTTCAATACCTTGCCATGGCGGAATATAGGCGGTTAACACGCCGTATTTATGCATCGGCACAATAGCACGAGCAATAGCATTTGGTTGGGAAAATAAACATAAGAATTTTTCTCGAGCAAGGGGAATTTTGCTTAAAGGTTGACCAATCTGGCTTAACGCAATTTGTAATTGACGTAAGGTAGATGAATGAATTTCTGCTTGCTGTTGAGCGGTGAGATGATAAAACAAATCTAAAATCGTTTCAGGCTGTTGGATAAAACAATTTTCATCGACTAAACAAATAGCATTATTTTGTATAATAAAATTGGTATCTAACCAAACACTGGCATTTTGCACCGCAGTTTGGGCTAATAGAAAGTGTTCGCGATAATGTTTTGCCAAAATATCACTTAAACTGGAAATACTTTGTAAGGCTTGGAAAAAGCGTTTCATCATTTGTTCCACGCCAACATTGCCCTTGCCCTGATAACCTAACAATTCTGCCACTCTGATTTGTCGATCAAACAATAAACGATTGTCATAACGCTTCAAAACCAAATGCAAAGCAAATCGCACTTTAAATAAAAATTGTTGATTAAGTTTTAAGGCTTCATATTCTTCAGGATAAATAAAACCAGATTGCAGAATTTCTTGCAAGGTCATGGCATTGGAATGGCGTAACGCAATCCAGTAAATTAAATGCAGATCACGCAATCCCCCCGGACTATATTTAATATCCGGTTCAAGATTGTAACTGGTATTATTATACCGTTGATAACGTTGATTTTTTTCTGCTAATTTGGCATTAAAAAACGTTTCTCTTGGCCAAAAATCAGCTCGCTGTAATAGTGCGGTTAATTTTTCAAAAGTTTCTCGTTTTCCGCATAGATAACGGCTTTCCAATAAATTCGTCGCAATCGTAATATCCGATCGCCCATTTTTATCACATTCTGCTAAAGTACGGACACTCGCTCCCACATCAAAGCTGCAATCCCACAGAAACTGAATAAAATTCGTAATCTTTTGTTCTAGTTGTGGGGAATTTGGTTGCTCCATTAAAATTAAGAAATCTAAATCCGACAACGGAAACATTTCTTGCCGACCATATCCCCCTACCGCAACCAAGGCTAATTCACTTTGATCGAGTTGGAAATGTTGCCAAAGTTGACAAAGTAGCTCATCACAAAATAAAGTGCGGTGAGAAATGAGTAAGTTTATATCCGCTTGTGCAAAACCGGCTAACTCTTGTTGTTTGAGCGCTTCTTTTTGTTTTTTAATTTCAGCAGGAATAAGTTCAAATAAAAACTTAGGCTTTAGAATCGGTTCTGCCACCATAACTTATTGATTCACCATAATCCGGGAAATGCGACCGGCTTTTTCTTCTTCTTCACGAATGGTCATCACTTCACAACCATTTTCTGTCACCACAATTTGATGTTCATATTGTGCTGAATGACTGCGATCTTTGGTTTTTACGGTCCAGCCATCGCCCATTAAACGCACTTCTTTTTTGCCCGCGTTAATCATTGGCTCAATCGTAAATACCATGCCCTTTTGTAATACCACTCCGCCATCATCGGCATAATAATGTAACACTTGTGGTTCACTATGGAATTGATCACCAATACCGTGACCACAATATTCACGCACCACGCTAAAAGTTTGTGACTCGGTATATTTTTGCACTGCACGTCCAATTTCTTTTAAACGAATGCCCGGTTTAACCACACGTAAACCGACATATAAGGCTTCTTGAGCCGCCTCCACTAACTTATGGCTACGAATATTAGTTTCACCCACAATATACATTTTGGAATTATCACCATAATAACCGTCTTTAATCACTGTCACATCGATATTTAAAATATCACCATTTTTCAGAATTTTGTCATCACTTGGAATACCATGACAAACCACTTCATTGAGTGAAATACAGGTAGCTTTTGGGAATCCGTGATAATTCAAACAAGCGGGAATAACTTTTTGGACATTAATCATATAATCATGGCAAATACGATCTAATTCACCCGTACTCACCCCAGCTTTAATATGTGGCTCAATCATCACTAAAATATCAGCAGCTAATTTACAGGCTTCACGTAATTTTACAATTTCTTGTTCTGTTCTTAATGGAATAGCCATTTTATCTCTCTTTATCTAAAAAATACCAAAATATCGTTTATATAATAGCACTAAACCTGATTGAAATAAAAATATCCTTGAATGAATTAGTCGGTTATTAGATAATGGCAAAAAATTTTTATTGTGGGAAAGTGTGATGTCAGATATTTCAGTACCAATTAATTTTACCGATGCGGCGGCAAACAAAGTCAAGGCATTGATTACCGATGAAGAAAATTTAGCACTAAAATTACGTGTATATATTACAGGTGGCGGTTGTAGTGGTTTCCAATATGGCTTTACCTTTGATGAGAAAGTCAATGATGGCGATCTCACCGTAGAAAATTCAGGTGTACAATTAGTGGTAGATCCAATGAGTTTACAATATTTAATCGGTGGTACGATTGATTATATTGAAGGCTTAGAAGGTTCTCGTTTTGTAGTACAAAATCCTAACGCATCAAGCACTTGTGGTTGTGGCTCGTCATTTAGTATCTAATCATCTTTTTTAAATCCATGGATTTCCAATTTACTTATTATCAAGGCAATGTGATCGCAAAATGTTCAATGGAACATTTTGCGGTGGCAAACTGGTTTAATATGGAAGTCCCTCATCATTCTCAATTAATTTCCACCGCACTTCTACACGTCCAACAAGCCAAATCATTTACACCTGAACAAGAAAGTCAAATTTTAGGCAAAGAATATAGTTTGTTCATTAATGCAGATGAAGTAATGATCCGAGCTAATAATTTATCTATGAATAATGACGATAAAGAGCTAGAACAGGATTTTCATTATTATGATGAAGAAAGTGTAGCGTTTCTAGGGTTAGAAGATTTTGAGCAATTTTTAAAATCTTATCTGGAGTTTGTAACCTAATACCATAGGTACTAGGTTAAGCATGTTTTTACCAATAGAGTAATATTATTTCACAAAGGGATTATTCAATTTCTCCTGCCCAATCGTAGTATGTGATCCATGTCCGGGTAGAACAACCATATCATCTGGTAATTGATACATTTTTTGCTTAATAGAATTAATTAAATCCGTGTGATTCCCACCGAGCAAATCGGTCCGTCCAATACCTCGCTTAAACAACACATCACCCGTGAACGCAATACCTTCATTATGCTCAATAAAACCAATGTGTCCCGGAGCATGACCGGGTAAATGTAGGATCTCAAATTCAAATCCTGCAATATTTAAAATTTCACCCTCTTTATCTAACCAATGATCGGGTTCAAAAGCATCAATTTCAAACACACCAAATTGACGAGATTGTTGTGGTAAAGCGGCAAATAAAATCTTATCCAAGGAATTTGATCCCATCATTTCTACATTAAAATACTGTTTTAACTTGGTTGCCGCACCAACGTGATCTAAATGTCCGTGAGTCAGTAAAATCCCTTGCAGCTCTAACCCTAAGGCATCAATACGTTTAATTAATTTAAGTGCATCTCCACCCGGATCGATAATAGCGGCTTTTTTCTCGTCATTCCAAATAATAGAACAATTTTGTTGAAATACCGTTACTGGAATAATCTCAATATTCATTTTCCCACCTTAAATAAGCATGAATAAAAACAACAAAACCGCCAAACTGATCTGAACCCCAAAAATTGGACGGTTTAGTTTAAGTATTTAAGGACTGAGTTCTGTATTGCACAGGGCTTAGTCCTTTTAATTTAGTTTGGATGCGTTCGTTATTGTAGTAAGCAATATAATCGTGGATAGTTTGCTCCAGTTGCTCAATACTTTCAAACTGCTTGCCATAATAACATTCTTCTTTTAATCATCCAAAAAAACTTTCCGTTGCCGCATTATCAATACAGTTACCTTTTCGGCTCATACTTTGCAAAATATTATGCTTTTCTAATCGTTTACGATAGCTAAGATGTTGATATTGCCAACCTTGGTCTGAATGTAAGATAGGCTTATCTTCAGGTTTGAGTTTTTTAACGGCTTGCTCTAGCATTCTGTCTATTTGTGCCCAATTAGGGCTACGGCTCAGGTCATAAGCGATGATTTCACCATTGTAGAAGTCCTTAATCGGCGAGAGATAGAGCTTTTCATTACGGCATTTAAACTCGCTAATATCCGTTCCCCATTTTTCATTGGGTTTGCTTGCCGTAAAGTTGCGTTCAAGTAGATTTGGGGCGATTTTCCCAATATTTCCTTGATAACTTTGATATTTACGTTTTGGCTTTCTTTCCCCTTTTAAACCCAGTTCTTTCATCAATTTTGCGACTTTTTTATGATTGACGACAATTCTTTTTTTACGCAAGGCTAATGTGATTCGGCGATAACCATAACGTCCTTCATTTTTGATAAAAATACGTTTAATTTTTGCTTTTAAAGCCTTATCGGGATTATCTGGCTTGTTCAGATTATCGTAGAAAGTACTCCGAGCCAGTTGGGCAATATCCAGCAAAATATCTAATGCCCCCAACTCTCTTAACTCATTGATGATTTTCGCTTTTTCTCTTTTTGTTCTAGCTCCGCCAGCTTTTTTAGATAGATATTCTCCAATTTTAAGTGATAGTTTTCCGCTTGTAATTTTTCAAGCTCTGTTTGTGGCGCTTTCATTTTTTTAGGCTTAATCAATGTTTTCATCGCTTTTCGTCCTTTAGGTTTGGGTTCAAGTCCTGTTATACCTTGTTCTTTAAAACGTTTCAACCAATTTACCACTACACTGTGAGTGGGAAGATTCGCCTTTAAAGCTGCTTCTCGGATGCTCATTTCACCCGATAATACAGGCGTGATGATATGGAATTTTTCATCTGCAGTATATTGTTTCCAAGTGGACTGATTATGCAATGCAGACGTGCCTGAATGCGTATATTTAGCGAGCCAATCTTTTATGATTGACACTGGAATTTGGAAATGCTGACTTGTTTTGGTTAAAGAATGAGAAGTATTCAGATGGAACTGAATCACTTCAAATTTGAATTGTGCGTGATATTTAGTCATAAAAATCTGCCCTTTAATCAGTGGTTGGTGTCCAACTTTTGGGGGGCAGATCAAACCTGCGGTTCTGTTTCTCGTCATTTTCCTTTGATTAACCACGCCAAGTACGCACTGGGCCGGTATCAACATGAACAAAGTTACTTCTCGGATAATAACCGACACCACCATTATTTAACCGTTCTGCACTGGCTTTAATTTTAGCTAATGGTACACCGTTAATACGGAAATCTACCGCCTGACCTTTAATATGGTAACTATTTGATGCAACACCACGAGAATGTTTACGTAAATTATTATTGGTCGCTTGCGTACGATAACCTGAAATAATTTGAATTTCTGTATTACGCAAACCTAAGCCACCTTGGATATTATACAATTTGGTAAATAACTTCGGATCCATTGCGCGAGCACGGTTTAAATGCCAATCACGCATAAACCAATTTAATTTCTGTAATGTGGTATTTGAGAAACCTTTACCCTCCGCAAATTCAGAGCTAAATGTTTCTCCGGTATTAATATTTCTTAAACGTAAAATTCGTGGTTTTGGTGTGGAAACGACCGCTAATACGGAGTTAGGCGATAAGGTCACTGCACCCAGCACGATTCCACCTAGAGATAACCACTTGCGGCGACTATGGTTAATTTCTGTCATTTTTCGTTCTCTATATTTGTGTAATGATAACAATTAGAGTAATACTACTCTACTTAGTTCAAAAAACATAGGCTAAATTTTTAGCCTATGTTTTTTTAAAGATATTTCTGCACCGTATCCCAGTTAATGTAACTCGGCGCATTTAGTTTATCATAGCCATAAATATCTGGCAAAGTCTGTACTTTACCATTTTCAACCCAAGTTGTCACATAGTATAAATACACTGGATTATCAGATTGAATCGGCACAGATGTAGTTTTCTTACTGGCTAAAACTCTCTGTTTTTTATCCATCGACCAACCCGCTTCTTTTAATAATACACTCGCTAATTCATCAGACTTAGATACTCGTACACAGCCAGAACTTAACGCTCTTGATGTTTTATTAAATAAACTATGATTAGGTGTATCATGCAAGTAAATCGCATCAGAACTTGGCATATTAAATTTAAAACGCCCTAACGCACTGTCATCGCCCGCCTTTTGACGAATACGGAATGGTACAGATTTACTATTCACATATTGAGACCAATTCACGCTGTAAGCACTAATTTTATTTCCTGTACTATCAAAAATTTCCAAACTTACACGATCAGCATAACTGGGATCGTGCGCTAATTTAGGTACGATATCTTTAGTTAAAATAGTATTGGGGACATTCCAAGGCGGATTCACTACTAGATTGCTTAATTTGCTATACATTACAGGAGTTTTACGTGTTTCTTTACCAACAATAACTCGAGAATTTAGCACTAATTTACCATCACGATAATAGTTTAATTGATAGCTTGGAATATTAACAAAAATACCATTATCAAAGCTTGGAATAATCCGTAAACGTTGTGCATTTAAAGCCAATTTATATAATTCAGTATGTGATTTTTTATAACCATTCGCTAGATCGCTTGATATCTGTTGTAAGGTTTCTTGGTATAAATGATTACTTGCAGACAATATATTCACAAAATCTAAATTTTGATTATTTTCTACCGCAGTTAACCAAAACTCAATTAATTCGTCCGCAGGTTTATCAGCTTTGTAACTATTTTGCGAATATAACCAACTTTGTGCTAATGACGGCACTTTCTTGGTGTAATACATATAGCTTAAAAAAGCATCTGTTATTAAAATATCATGTTGAATATCTTCTACCGACGTTACACTAATAGCATCCAAGGCAGTCGCAGCACGAATAGAGATCCCACTAGCGACTAAGCCCGCATATTCATGTAAAAATTTCTTTTTAGCATTTTCATCTTGCCAAATAGGAGAGAATTCTCTAGCTGCATAAATCTTCGCTAAAGTGGAATGAAATTGTATAGGTTGATTTCCCATTAATTCCACTATTTTTGCTTCTGCCTGTTGCTGTTTTTCTAATTCAAGATGAGCTTGTTCAACAGCTTTCGCTTCTGCAATTTGCTGATTCGCCTGTTCCACATTGATACTTTCTTTCTGCACACTCGTATCAGAATCAAAATAATTTGACACCGTACAACTTGTACATAAACCAGAAATTAAAATTACTAATGGTGCAAACTTAAATCGCTGCGCTTTTGCTTTCATTAAAATCCTTAAACTTAATCAAAATACACCGCACTTTACCCATTTACAAGCCTAATTTAAGGTAAACTGCGGTAAAAAATTATTTACTTTTGTATCTTATCTTCAACTGATTGAGAATCACCTTGAACAGTTCCAGCCGTTTCTTCAGTTGCCATTTCTGCATTAAATTTCACTAAATCTGCTGCCATTTTCTCTGTTTCTTTTAAAAAGAAATCAGGAGCCTCATAATCTTTCGGTAAATCATCAATATGTTTTAATGCTTTCTTGCCTTCTCTAGCAAATCTTGCATTCAGATCTTTTAACCGTCTTGCGTCATCTTTATCATGTTCCGCTTTACGTACTGCATAATTTAATGATAAGAATTTACGCTCACGACGTTCATCACGAATGCTCAACTCTTCATTTAACACTATAAATTCAGGATCTTTAGCAATACGTTGCAAGTGTTTTTCATTTAACGTTTTTACTGCTTGACGAGCATTCCCCACTTCAGAATAGGTCGCTGCGGGAATTTTATCCCATGGCAATGCGTTATCTTCTTTTTCTTCGCCATTTTCTTTTACATCAATAATTTCAGGGTAGTTAATATCCGCTGCTACTCCTTTTAACTGGGTACTTCCGCCATCAATACGATAGAATTTTTGAATCGTATATTGAATAAATCCTAATGGATCCTGGTTTAAATCATACACAAAATTTAATGAACGACTTTGTTGGACGGTGCCTTTACCAAAAGTATTTTGACCCACAATAATACCCCGGTTATAATCTTGCATTGCTGCGGAAAAAATCTCCGACGCAGAAGCACTGTAACGGTTAATCATCACTAATAAAGGACCTGAATAAACTTGAGCATTGTCAGGATCTTCATGTACTCGAATACGATTATAAGCATCACGAATTTGCACCACCGGACCATCAGAAATAAATAACCCACTCAATTCAACCGCTTCTGTTAACGCTCCCCCACCATTCTCACGTAAATCAATAATTAATGATGTGGCTTTTTTAGTTTTCATCTCATTTAACAATTTACGAACATCTACCGTTAAACCGATATAGAAAGTTGGAATTTTAATCACGGCAACATTTTCACCATTGACTTTCTCGACTGTTAATTTGGCAGCACTATCTTCAATACGCACTTTATCACGCACTAACGTAATAATTTTATTTTTCCCACCTTTTCCTGGCTCAATTTCTAAACGAACTTTACTGCCTTTTTTGCCTTTGATCTTGTCCACCACATCTTCTAAACGCCAACCAACTACATCCTCAATCTCACCTTTGGCTTGACCTACACCGATAATCTTATCACCAGCTTTTAATTTTTTACTCACCGCAGCAGGCGCCCCCGGCACAAGGGACTGAATAATCGTCATATCGTCTTCTTGACGTAAGGTTGCACCAATCCCCTCCAATGATAAGTTCATGCTTTCATTAAAGTTTTTAGCTGCTCGTGGTGATAAATAGCTAGTATGCGGATCAATTTCCCGTGCAAAAGCATTCAAATACAGTTGGGTAACATCATCCGCTTTAGTTTGGGTTAAACGACGAATAGCTAAATTATAGCGTTTGGTTAATGTTTTCTTTATTTCAGGCCATTTTTTATCTTTTAATTTAAGATCTATAATGTCATTTTTAACGCGTTGTTCCCACAACTTATTCGCATCTTCTGTGGTTTTCGCAAAAGCCGCTTTTTTACGATCGATTTCAATTTGATCGTTAGTGGTTAAATTGGGTTCTTTATCTAACAAAGATAAGGCATAAGCATAACGCTCATAACGGCGTAATGTCATCAATTCATACATTGCAAAAGCAATATCTAATTTACCTTCATTTAATTCATCATCTAATTGATTTGCATATTTTTCACGTAATTCATCAATATCCGACTGAATAAATAGATTATGGCTATAATCCAATAGATCTACATAGCGATTAAAAATCTTTTGTGAAAATGTATCATCCAATTGAAATTTACGATAATGTGATTGCGTCAAACGTGTAGTAACACGTTTGGTTGCTAATGAATTTTCTTCGGTTGATTGGGGGATTTTAACTTCACTTAATTTGATACTTGGAGCAACCGCACTCACTACTCCTGAAAAAAACGCAGTTGCCAGTAAAATTGAAACATAATTAGCTCTGATAAATTTCATTTTTTGACTTTCCTAACAAAACAAAAACATCGTCTAGGCATCCTATAGATGTATAAACGCCGTAATTCACATTTTAACTTAACGATCACTACGGCATTAAAATATTATTATACAAATAAACGCTCAGCAGTCATGTTCATGACTAAACCATTATCCAATTGAACGCGCACTGCACCTTTAACAACTTCTAAAATTACCGCACTTTTTGTCTTATCACCCACTTTTACCTTAACTTGGCTGCCCTGTTGTAAAGAATCAAGAGAAACTGCCGTTAATGGTGATTTGGTTTCATGCGGACGTAAAATGGCTGGCTTTTTATTCAATTTATTATTTGGCTTATTCTGCTGCGGCTTACGTACTGGGCGTTGTTTCATTTTTTCTTTTGTTGCCACTTTCTCAGCTGCACGTCTTTCCGCCAACTTCGCTTTCGCCTCGGCTAACTGTTGTTGAGCATGTTCCGCATGTTGTTGTTCTAATACGCCGGCTGGATTACCTTGTAAATCTACACGCTCCGCCCCTAAACGACATCCATGTAAATAACGCCAATTTGATGTATATTGACGTAACGCATGACGTAATTGTGTCTTACTCACATTTTCATCATCCACTAGTGCATCTACTAGGTCTTGGAATAAACCAATTTTGAGTGGTTTTGCTTCACCTTCCACACTAAAACAAAGGGGGAATTTTTCTGCCAAATACGCAATAATTTCTTTATTTGAAGGTCTTGTGACTTCCGCATTCGCTTTATTATCTTGTTGTTTAACTTGCTCTGTATTTACTTCAACAAATTGTTGAGCATTAGTTGTTTGTTCTGTTGTCATATATCAAATCTTAGAATAAAAAATATTCCATATTTTACCGCACTTTAAGGAATATACGCAATCATTTATGGATAAATTTCAAGGATGATTGCATTTTGAAGATTATTTTAAATAAAAATATTGACAATATTTGACTAAACCGATATTTCTATCACATTCATATTTAATTTATTTTGGAGAACATCTTATGTCACATTTATCTATTGCCAAATTCGGTGGAACGAGTGTAGCAAATTATTCTGCAATGGTGGCTTGTGCCAATATTGTTATTGCGGATCCTAACACCCGAGTAGTGGTTTTATCTGCTTCCGCTGGTGTTACCAACTTATTAGTCACTCTAGCTAATGGTGTGGATAGCACTCAACGAGAAAAATTAGTCAGTGAAGTCCGTCAAATTCAAGAAAATATCTTAACTGAATTAAAAAATGATTCTCTCGTCCGACCTGAAATTGAACGTTTATTAAATAACATTGACTCATTATCAGAAGCCGCTAGCCTAGCCACTTCTGCGGCCTTAACCGATGAATTAATCAGCCACGGTGAAATGATGTCAACACGTATTTTCATAGAAATACTACGTGAATTAAATGCTCAATCTACATGGGTCGATGTACGTTCAGTAGTAGCAACCAATAGTCATTTTGGCAAAGCCTCACCGGATGATGATTTAACCCGAAAAAATAGTGACAATGTGCTAAAACCATTAATTGATCGTGGTGAATTAGTGATTACTCAAGGCTTTATTGGACGTGATCCAGAAGGTAAAACCACAACCCTAGGTCGTGGTGGATCAGACTATTCTGCTGCTTTAATTGCGGAAGTGTTAGATGCGAAAGATGTGTTAATTTGGACAGATGTAGCGGGTATTTACACCACCGATCCGCGTATTGTGCCAAATGCTCAACGCATTGATACCATGAGTTTTGCGGAAGCCGCAGAAATGGCAACATTCGGCGCGAAAGTATTACATCCGGCGACACTGCTTCCCGCTGTACGTAGCAATATCCCTGTGTATGTAGGTTCAAGTAAAGCACCGCAAGATGGTGGTACTTGGGTGACTCGTGATCCGCAACCACGCCCCACTTTCCGAGCCATTGCATTACGTCGTGATCAAACCTTATTAACCCTTTCAAGCCTTAGCATGTTACATGCCCAGGGATTCTTAGCAAATGTCTTCGGTATTTTAGCTAGACACAAAATTTCGGTGGATACCATCACAACATCCGAAGTAAGCGTTGCGCTCACTCTTGACAAAACAGGGTCAGCATCATCTGGTGCAGATCTACTTTCTAATGAATTATTGACTGAACTAAGCGAAGTTTGTACCGTGAAAGTTGATACTGGTTTGTCTCTCGTCGCTCTTATCGGTAACGACTTACACGTCGCTTCCGGCGTAGCCAAACGTGTTTTTACCGCTTTAGAGAAATATAATATACGTATGATTAGCTATGGTGCGAGTACCAATAATATTTGTACATTAGTACCTAGCCACCAAGCAGATGATGTAGTACGAGCATTACATAAAGAATTGTTTGAATTATCTGAATAGTTTTATTATTTAAATTAATATTAGACGTTGACTTGAGCAACGTCTAATATTCCCTTGAAAATATCTAAAATTAATTAAAATCGATTGCACTTTTGTTAAAATAATACTGCGTCCGACAACACTTTCCCGGCTAAATCTTTCGCTGACAAACTCGGTTCGCCTTGCAGCTGCCAATCGATCCCTACTGTTGGATCATTCCAAATCAACGAATGTTCCGCTTTTGGATTGTAATAATCAGTACATTTATACACAAATTCTGCGCTATCACTCAACACATAAAAACCATGTGCAAAGCCTTCGGGTATCCAAAGTTGGCGTTTGTTTTGAGCAGATAAAATCTCTGCGACCCATTTGCCAAAAGTTGGTGAATTTTGACGTAAATCTACTGCCACATCAAGCACCTCACCTTGCACGACTCGGACTAATTTACCTTGCGTATTTTCGGTTTGATAATGTAAACCTCGCAACACGCCTTTCACCGATTTGGAATGATTTTCTTGTACAAAAGTACGATTAGCAACATGTTGTTTAAACCATTCATCACGGAATGTCTCCATAAAAAAACCACGCTCATCGCCAAAAACTTGTGGTTCAAGTAATTTTACATCAGGGATTCCTGTTTCGATAATGTTCATCTTTTTCATCCTTATGCTACATACGCCTGAATATTATTTAACGCTTTTCTCCAATCACTCGGATCAATGCCAAACGTTGCCTTAATTTTACTTAAATCTAAACGAGAATTAGCAGGACGTTTAGCGGGTGTTGGATAGTCGGCGGTGCTAATGGTGTTAATGTGCGGTGCTTTTTTAATGAGATTTTGTAAAGTTGCCTGAGCAAAAATTTCTTTCGCAAATTCCGCCCAATTCACATAAGGCGAACCGCTGAAATGATACACACCACAGGCTTTTGAACCTTCCAAAATTGTAAAGGCAATACGAATTAACGCCTTGGCAATATCACCTGCGTAAGTTGGTGCTCCAAATTGATCAGCAACAATACCAAGTTCATCGCGACTTTGTGCCAAGCGTAACATCGTTTTGACAAAATTATTGCCATGTTCACCAAATACCCAAGCGGTACGCAAAATAATATGGCGTGGGTTAGCGTTTGCAACCGCAATTTCACCGTCTAATTTGGTTTTACCATAAACCGACTGCGGATTGACACTATCGGTTTCTATATAGGGTTCAGATTTTGTGCCGTCAAATACATAATCGGTAGAAATATGTAAAATTACGGCATTGATTGCATTTGCTGCCAATGCTAAATTTTCTGCCCCAACGCAGTTAATAGCGTGGGCTAATTCTGGCTCACTTTCAGCACGATCGACTGCTGTGTGTGCGGCAGCGTTAACAATCACATCGGGTTGCCATTCACTCACAGTTTGAAAAACCGCTTTTTTATCTGTAATATCCAATTCATCACGATCTAACGCCAACACGTCAGCTTTACCTGAAAGCTGTTTTAAGAGTTGGAAACCTACTTGCCCTTTACAACCTGTAATCAGAAACTTCATCATTATTCACCACCTTTTACTAAACGCAGTAAATACTGACCATATTCATTTTTCGCCATTGGTCTAGCTAAAGTTTCAAGTTGTTCATTTGTAAGCCAACCATTTCGCCATGCAATTTCTTCCAAACATGCAACCTGTACATTTTGAATATTTTCAATAGTTCGTACAAAAGCTGCTGCATCGTGCAAACTTTCGTGTGTCCCCGTATCCAACCATGCGAAACCACGCCCTAGCAATTGCACATTAAGCGTACCATCTTTGAGATACATTTCATTAAGCGTGGTAATTTCTAACTCACCACGTGCAGACGGCTTAACTTGTTTAGCAAATTCAACCACACGATTATCGTAAAAATACAATCCTGTTACTGCCCAATCAGATTTTGGTTTAAGTGGTTTTTCTTCAATAGACAGTGCTTTGAAATTTTCATCAAATTCCACCACGCCGAAACGTTCTGGATCTTTAACTTGGTAGCCAAATACTGTTGCGCCTTTATTTTCGACAAAATGCGTAGCATCTTGCAAGGCGGCAGTAAAATGCTGACCGTAGAAAATATTATCACCCAACACTAAACAAACATTATCATTGCCAATAAAGTCTTCTCCAATCAAAAATGCCTGAGCCAATCCATCTGGACTTGGTTGCACCGCATATTTCAGTGAAATGCCAAAATCGGAACCATCGCCGAGCAAGCGTTTAAAACTGTCTTTATCTTCAGGCGTAGTGATAATCAATATATCTCTAATATCTGCCAACATTAACACTGAAAGCGGATAATAAATCATCGGCTTGTCATACACTGGCAAAAGCTGCTTGGATACACCACGGGTAATCGGATAAAGGCGAGTTCCAGAACCGCCAGCTAAAATAATGCCTTTCATTTTACTCCCCCAATCCTAAGCGTTGATTGTAACTACCATCTTGAATGGCTTGCCACCAGCCCTGATTATCTAAATACCATTCTACCGTTTTGCGTAACCCTGTTTCAAAGGTTTCAAGCGGTGTCCAACCGAGTTTTTGCTTCATTTTTGTGGCGTCAATGGCATAACGTTTATCGTGTCCGGGACGATCTTGCACAAAGGTAATCAGCTCATGGAATGAGTTAATTTGCTCAAAGTGCGGTGTAAATTTAGCGAGTTTTTCACTGCCTTTTAGGCTATCTAAAATATCACAAATGGTTTCTACCACGGTCAAGTTAGTTTTCTCGTTGTGTCCACCGATATTGTAACTTTCTCCAATCACGCCTTTACTCAATACCAAATGCAAAGCACGAGCATGATCTTCCACAAACAGCCAATCACGAATTTGATCACCTTTGCCATAAATCGGCAACGATTTGCCGTGAATAGCATTTAAAATTACGAGTGGAATAAGTTTTTCAGGGAAATGGAAAGGTCCATAATTATTAGAACAGTTGGTCAACACCACTGGCAAGCCGTAGGTTCTATACCACGCACGCACTAGATGATCGCTTGATGCTTTTGATGCCGAATAAGGGCTACTTGGGGCGTACGGCGTAGTTTCCGTGAATAAATCGTCCGTGCCGTGCAAATCGCCAAACACTTCATCAGTTGAAATATGATGAAAACGAAACGCCGCTTTTTTATCTGCCGACAAACCGTTGTAATAATGGCGAACGACTTCCAGCAAGGTGTAAGTGCCGATAATATTCGTTTCGATAAAGTCTGCAGGACCATCAATAGAACGATCAACGTGGCTTTCTGCCGCTAAGTGCATAACCGCATCAGGCTGATGCTCGGCAAACACCTGCTCAATCGCCACTTTATCGCAAATATCCACTTGCTCAAAGGCATAACGTGGATTGTTTGCCACAGATTTAATAGAATTAAGATTACCAGCGTAGGTTAGTTTATCGACGTTAATAACACTGTCGCCTGTGTGGTTAATTATATGGCGAACCACTGCTGAGCCGATAAAGCCAGCGCCACCTGTGAGTAGTATTTTCATTTATTTTTTACCTTTAAAATTCATTCTAATATTATCGTATTGTACAATTTATTAATGAGAACTTTTCTCCTGCCACACCAAATCACAAATCCCATCAACAGGATTAAAACTTGCTGGGAATTTCAATAATAATTCTCTCACTAATTGCACATCCGCATTCGTACAAGCATTGTTCAACTCATTTAATAATATGCTCAACTCATTCCAATCTAACATTATCTCTTGTGCTGTCATAATTCTCGGATGAGAACTTTTTGAAACATTATCGCCAATTAACAATTCTTCATAAAGTTTCTCACCAGGTCGTAAACCTGTGATTTTGATCTCAATACCACTTGGATTTTCCACTGATTTTTCTTGCATACCCATCAAGGTAATCATACGTTTGGCTAAATCAATGATTTTCACTGATTCACCCATATCTAACACAAACACATCACCACCAATACCCATTGCTCCGGCCTGAATAACTAACTGCGAGGCTTCAGGAATCGTCATAAAATAACGGGTAATTTCAGGGTGCGTTAAAGTAATCGGGCCTCCTTGCTCAATTTGTTTTCTAAATAATGGCACAACCGACCCCGAAGAACCGAGTACATTACCAAACCTCACCATGCAAAAACGTGTTTTTGATTGGGCTCTGGATTGAGCTTGTAAAATAAGTTCTGCAATACGTTTGGTTGTTCCCATTACATTTGTTGGACGAACCGCTTTATCCGTTGAAATCAAAATAAAACTTTCAACCCCTGTTTCAATTGCAGATAGCGCACAATTTAACGTACCGAAAATATTATTTTTTACGCCTTCAATCATATTATATTCAACCAAAGGAACGTGCTTATAAGCGGCTGCGTGATAAAGCGTATTGATTTGAAACGTGGACATTACGTTCGTCAAATGAGTTTTATTTTGGATCGTACCTAAAATCGGAATCAATTGAATATCAAGCTGATTACGTTTAATCACTTCTCGAAGTTCGCCTTCAATAGCATATAAACTAAATTCATTTAGCTCAAATAATACCAATTTTTTCGGTTTCTGATTGATAATTTGGCGACATAACTCTGAGCCAATAGAACCACCCGCCCCTGTTACCATTACATTCTTATCAACAATATTGGCTTTTAATAAATCGTTAATCGGTTTAACAGGATCTCGCCCTAATAAATCATCAATAGAGACTTTATTTAGGGTGGACAACTTCGCTTTACCTGTAACCAAATCTTCCATTCCCGGAATAGATAATACCTCGCAAGGTAATCTAGTTAGATTATCAATAATTTCCTTACGGCGTGCCATTGGAACACTAGGAATCGCCAATAAAATTTGTTTTACATTATGTCTTTCTACTAATTTAGCAATATCATTCGGTGAATAAACCTTGATACCGTGTAATATCAGTTTATGTAATCTATGATTATCATCCACAAATGCAGCGACAAAATAACCATTCATTTGATTCAAAGCGGTTAATAATTGACGGCCAGAATCACCTGCCCCGTAAATAATAACAGCAACACGAGAATCACGCTCAATATTCAAAATGGTTCTAAAAAATAATCGAGAACCCACAACCAATAGAACAAGAATGAGAAAATAAATAAATGGCACTGTTCTCGGAATGGTTACTTGAATAAGGTAAGCCCCAAGTAAAACAGCCACAACCGAAATAGCAACACCAATAAGTACGGTATTTAAGATTTTAATTGTGATAAAACGTAAAACTGCTCGATACAGACCTAATTTAATAAACACAAATAAGGTAATAAAAATAACAAAAGTTAAAACTAACCAGTGCTTATGTTCATACAGAGAATTACTATTATCATATCTTAATCCTAAAGAACCAAAATAGGCAATACCAATTAACACTACATCCATCAGTAGTGTAATTGTTCTTTTTACCATTCTCGGTAAATTAATTAAATAATGAAACATTGGTCTTAATCCTATTTTACTCTATCACCAGAACCTTTGCCTGAAACAGTGGCAAAAATATATTCAAAATATTTTTTTACGGTTAAGGTGTTAATCATTTCCGCATCGGTTTTGGCTAATAATTCCGGGGTGGACATATCAATTTCATTGATTTGTGCGAGTCCTGTAATTCCGGGACGAACTAAATACACGCCTCGGCTTTCACGTTCTTTAATTAACTCTTCCTGATTAAATAAATTCGGGCGGGGACCGACTAAACTCATATCACCCAAAAGTACATTGAGCAATTGCGGTAACTCATCTAATTTAGAACGGCGTAAAAATGATCCAAATTTAGTAATGGAAGATGTACTTGCCAAATGCGAAGCCACCGATGCCGTGTTTTTGTGCATCGTGCGAAATTTATATAGCGTAAATGGCTTTTTGTTTTTGCCTACTCGCTCTTGTGCAAAAATAGGTGAGCCTGTGTCAAACAAGCCAATAATATATAAAATAAGCATAACTGGGGATAGGCAAATCAAACCTAAAAAGGAAAATAAGAAGTCAAAAAGTCGTGTCATTTGTGTGAACCTTTTAAATTAGATGTCATTTTTAAATTGTATATAGTGTATTTAATTTCTTTGTTTAATTTGGTTTTCGGCTTCGGATAAGATTTTTAAATCTTCATCATCCGCTTGTTGTTGTGTTAATAATTGACGTTTTTGATGAAAAATAGCATATTGTTCAGCCGTAAACTCTTCCATTTGTTGATGTGTACGATGACCTAAATGATCTAATACCCTTAAGCCATTAAATTCCAATAACTGATCAACATTTTTTTGCCAAAAGGACAAGGTTAAATCCTGATTATTTTTCACTCTAAACTCAGCACTTTCAAGAAAAATCATCACCAAACGATTTAAACTATCTAATTCATCTTGATTAAGGTAATTTTTAGCCGTAATAATATCGCCTTTACGCACAACTTTTCCTTTCCAAGACGTTAAACCCATATTTGGCAATTCTGCATTTGCACGCTCGCAAATTAACTCGGCTGCGGTTTTGTGCGTTACCGCATAAATCAATTTATTTTGTGTTTGAGCAAAAAACATTTGTGTCGCTTTATCGGTTTTATCGTAATCGCTAGACAAGCTAAATAATTCACGAATTTTTTGATAAAACCGCAGTTCACTTGCCCGAATTTCACGGATTTGCTCTAGCAGTTCATCAAAATAATCCTCTCTACCTTGTGGATTTTTTAAGCGTTCACTGTCAACCAAAAAGCCTTTTTCTAAATAGCTACGCAACACCGTATTTGACCAACGGCGAAACTGCACACCACGTTTACTGCGAACACGAAAGCCGATCGCTAAAATCATATCCAGTGAATAATGTTGAGTTTGATATTGCTTGCCATCTTCGGCAGTTATCAAATAATAGTTGATAACTGAATTTGCATCTAACTCATTGTCCTGCAATAGATTGTTGATATGCTTGGATATATTTTGCACAGAGGTGTCAAAAAGTTCGGCTAACTGATTTTGAGTCAGCCACACTTGATTTTCACGCACCAACAAAGCCACATTACTCTTGCCATCATCAGTATTATAGATGATTAAATCGTTCATTTTTCACCTATTATAATCATCGACTAACTTTCAGTGCCACGAGCTTTAAAACTCCAAATCGTTTTTTCCAACCCTTGCTTTGCCGTAATGGGAAGTTTTTCAATGCCTAAGGCTTGTTTGATTTTTTGATTACTCACTACATAACTTTCGGTTAATTTTTTCAAACGTTCAGAATTAAGTGGTAAATGTAAAACATCACCGATTTTAGCAGACAGTTTAATTAGCCCAGCAGGAATTGACCACAATTTTGTTTTTTTACCCAATGTTTCAGACATTAATATAATCAACTCATTAGTGGATAAAGTCTCATCATCTGCAAAATGATAAACTCCCGATGCTAAATTATCTTTCAATAACATCTGCTCAATCAAAAAATTCAGATTATCAATGCTTAGAAAAGAGCGTTGATTATGAAAACTTGCCAAAGGCCAAGGAATGCCTTTTTCAACCACTTTATATAATAAATTGAGATTACCTTTATTGCCTGCACCGTGAATCATACAAGGACGAATGATAAACAAACGTTTTCCAGTAGGCAAAGTTTGGCTTAATAAAAACTGTTCAGCTTCAAACTTAGATTTACCATAAGCGGTTAATGGATTAGGTGTTATGTTTTCATCTACCACATTATCCGCCATATCAGCTACCGCTTTTACAGAACTAAAATAAAAGAAATCTCGAATATTGGATTGCAAAAATTGTTCAAATAATGCGATGGTCAGATCTCGATTAACCTTGAAATACTCAGATTCATCACTGGTGTTTTTTGTATCGTGTGCTTTACCAGCCAAATGAATAATGGCATCCGCATCTTGGTCTAGATCTTTCTTACAGTTCTCACTACGTAACGAAAGTGCGGTGATTTTATAAGGACTTTTTGCAAAATATTGCGTTAAGTTTTGACCAACAAAACCTGAAGCACCTGTAATTTGGATAATCATATTTTTCACTTAAATTGCTCTAATGTTTTTCTATTGATTAAGACTCTTTCCTTATCAAAAATCCAGCCCCATTTATTAAAATAGACTTTTGCTGAATTAACAAAAATTTTAAATAGTCTTTTACTTTTATTTGCACCTGATTCATAACCATGATGTACTGAGACCTTAGGGAAATAAATGGTTTTATATTTTTGATGCACACGTCTTGAAAGATCCCAATCTTCAAAATACATAAAGAAACGATCATCATAAAACCCGATTTCTTTTAAAGCGTCTATTCTAAATAAAGTAAAACAGCCTGATAAAATTGGTGCATTATATATCATTGTTTTATCAATATTGCGTAGTTCATATCTCTCAATAAATTTATCATAAATAAATTTAGGTTTTTTTAATTTACGCATCAATACGGAATAAGGAGATGGTAATAATTTAGGCAAATTTTGAATAGAGCCATCCGAATTTAAAATCTGTGGCATCATCATGCCAACAAATTTATTCGCGTTCATATAATCAATCATTGTTTGCATAACATGCGGTTTAAAATATACATCAGGATTTACTACAAAATGATATTTTGCATTACTTTCAATAGATTTTTGAATGGCTATATTATGTGCAGCCCCAAAACCAGGATTGGTGGGGTTTGAAATATAAACTACATTTTCGCTTTGCACAATATCTTTTAATTCATCTGTTGGTGAGTTATCAATAAGATAAAGTGTAAATGCTTCATTTAGCTTAGAGTTTAATAAACTATTTATAGCTTTTAATAGCTCATTTTTATCATTTTTATATAAAACTATACATGTAGTGATCATATTATAATGCTCGTTAACCTTTATCTAAACTTAATAAATAGATACTAGAGTATTCTTCAGCCATTTTTTTTGCTGAAAGTTCATAAGAACTAAACTCTGACGTTTTATTTAAAATATCATCTGATATATCTGTAAGTAAAGTTCCTGCTTTGGGATTCAAATTTAAAAACTCTCTATGAGATGGAATATCAGAAAGTAATGCGTAGCACCCACATGACACCCCTTCTAATATGCTCATAGGATAACCTTCCGCACTTGAATTAGAAACAATAAAGTCAGAAGATTGATAATATTCTTTAACATTTTTTACTCTACCTATTAATTTTATGCTTTTATTAGATAGCGTCTTACATCTATCTAACTCATCACCATCACCTACAATAATCAAAATTGAGTTAGGTAATTTCAAAGATAAAAACAGAGAAATAAGCTCTGGAACTCTTTTTCTTCTTATTAAGTTCCCAGAAAAACAAAATATTCTCTTATCTATAGGTAACCCTAAATTGATTCTTAGTTTTAACTTATCTTCTTGTGTAATAGGATAATATTGAGATTGTTCTACCCCATTATTAATATATGTAAAATCAACATTCCTAAGATATTTTTTTAACCCATTATATACGGATTCAGAGCACCCAATCACTTTATCAAATCTTTTTCTGTTTAACATGCAAAGATGCATAATACTTCCTAAAAAACCTTTTACCCGACCATAAACTTGATAGTCTTTAAATATTGTGCTATGCAAAGTGGTTATTTTTTTGAAATCACCATTTAAACCAAATACAAATCTATCTGCCGAGAATCCATGAGAATGAAATATATCTACAGTATCTCTAAATTCAAGAAAAAATTGTTCTTTGTCTATAACTTTATCAAAGTATATTACTTCTGAATTACAATAGTGATTAAACTTAGATACAATCTCTTGGTCAGTATCAATACTACTTAATGAGAGAATTTTAAAATTAAATTTGTCATAATCCATGTTTCTAGTTAAATTTAATAACATATTAATCGGTCCGCAATTATAAATTTTGGAAACGACATAGCAAATTCTAATTTTATTCATTAGGTATCGTCTTCATTAAAGGGTTAAAATAATCTTCCATTACATACGGAAATTGGAAGTGATAAGTTACTATTGCCTGAATAATTACATACAATAATAAAAAAAGATAGCCAACATTCCCAAATCGTTTAAACACTGGCTGTAACAAATAAATCTCTGTGAATGTCATCGCCACAGAGAATCTTCCACTTAAAATACTAAAGTCAGCAAATCCAAATTTCAATCCCACTCCGACAGTGTAAATAGATAGAAATATAAAAAATATTTTATTTTTACAAAGTGTATTATTTAAAAATACAAGAATAAATAAAAAAACAAGCAATGATCTTATATTTGGCAATCTAAATAATCCGACACTTTCAGAATACTCGCTATTAGAATATAACTCTACTCTACTTGATAGATTTAATAATAGATCTATCAACACATATTTAGCCATCAAGAAGGAAAAAATAAGAACAATAAAATATAGAAACTTTATAGTTGTTAGTTTAATGCCCCATTTTTGAACAACCCCATGAATCCATAAGAAAAAACAGCCAGCTAGTAAGGCTGGAATTGCCAATTGATGAAATATAATAGCCAAAAAGGAAATGATTAAAAACTTTAAATGTCTATTTTCAGAAAGCATAATAATCGCCCATAATGCCAATGGGATAGATACACCTTGCCTAATAATCATGAACTGTAACGATAAAAAATACATTGATGACAAATAAATTAATAAGAAAATCCAAAGCTCTAATTTATGTTTTATTGCCACCTTAAATGTTACATAAAATATCAATAATGAAAATACTAAAAATAATAATACTGGACTATTATCTGAAAAAAAATGAATAAAATAGCTATACCATCCAAAACCAATTTCCATATTAGTTTGAGTATAAAATTCAGTAGGAGAAAATAGGCTATAATTTAATATATTACTATAAACACCATAATACACGTCAGTGTCTCTAGTCCCTCCCCTATTTCCCACAATAATAGCCATGATAAGTATTATCAATGATAATATCCAATAACTAGGTCTAACTATAATTTTCATAAGTAACTAAATTTTGCTGTGTTGTAATAGTAAAAATTGTTATGTTATATTGTAAATTCAAGAGATAAACATTTATATTCCATCATCTAGAAAATAACTCATATTCCAAGTTTCTTGAGTTTCCCAGATAAAATCTTCAAATGCTTTTCATCATTATAATACGATTCAAAATGATCTAAAAAACACTGATATAATTTATCAGTATCTATCTCTTTCTTGTGATGCTCTATAATTAACTCCGCACATGATTTAATATTAATAGGAGTCGATATTTTTATTCCAAATTCTCCCAACTCAATATTCTCTTCAAAATCATCTATCACATTTGTATAAATCGGTAAAAGCCCTGCAGCTAAATAAGAATTCATTTTAGTTGGCGTACTGACATTATTTACAATATGATTTTCTCTTATCAAAAAAGCATATTTATATTTTGCCAATTCTTCAGGCAACTCATTCAATGAAACATACTTCGTTGTGGTATTTTCTACCCCATACTTAGAGATTAAAGTTTCTGCCTTATCTTTATCTGCCGTTAAGATGGTTAGCTCAGCACTATTATTCATATGATATATTTCTTGAAAAATCCTCAATGTATCATCAATACATTGCCAAGCAAAAAGTCCTCCAGCATACACAAATTTGAGAGATTGGTATCTTTCCTTATTAATCAATTTTCTATCTAAACTTTGATTATAACAAGGAATGATTACCGATTTATCTTGCAGACAAATTTTATACTTCTGTTCATAATATTTGAGCATTCTTTCAGATACAAATAAAAAAAGATCTGAACGCTTTAAAGCTTTTTTATCAAAATAATTTAACACTTTTCCGACAAGGAAACTTCTTATTCCTTTTCCATATAAAAGCTCATATTCTTCTGAATAAACTCCTTGAAACCAACTTATTATTTTCTTTGGTTTATTCCTAACGAGATATAAGTCTCTAGATCTTATATTTACAAGAATATCCTTAGACGAAATATCTTTAGTATTTCCAGTTCGGCAAATATCGTATTTATCAATATCAAATGCTCTCTCTATCAAATTACAATAATACTCTGTAGCATCATTTAATGCTTGAGATGGTAATAAAAACTTGACAATTTTTTTCACTTTACTTTCTCCTAGTATTTAACAAGGCTTTTAACTTTTTCTCTTAGTTTTAATAAGGATGAAAATGCCCAATATGGTAGAAAATTATACAACATACTGACTTTTGTGCTCTTTAAAAAAGAATACGCTTTCATTTTTATATGCCATTCTTTAGATTCTCGATAGCCTTCAGAAGAACTTAAATAAATAGGTAATATATACCCAAAGGAACTCATTTGAGTTAAAAAATTAATAGTATATGACTTAATATTTCCACTCAGATTAGAATCATTTTCAATAAATTTATCTGATATATGTATAAACACTTTTTTTATATGCAATCTGTTTTTTATTTGATTATTCAATGTCATACTCTGTTCTTCCCTCCCAATAAAATACCTATAAAGTTCTAGCCCTAAATAAATAACATTATGAGAAAAAAACAAAGGAGTCATTGCATAAATTGTATCTACATAGAATGTTTTTTCAGGTAAAGATAGCCTTGATGTTCTTAAAACTTCCGTTTTATAGGTCATTCTTGCCATAGAAAATAAATTATCAACATGATGTGTGGTATCAATATTTTTCAATTCAATTATAGTATCTTTTGTTTGATTTGATAAAGATAAAACTTCTTTTCTACCTTCAAAAATATACTCTTTTACATAATCTGTAAGCACAATATCAACATCTAAGCTATCTAATTTAAAAAGAAAACTCTGATAAACATCAGAATCAAACCAGTCATCAGAATCTAATACCTTAAAGTATTTACCTGTTGCTAACTCCAAACCTTTATTGATAGTAGAACCATGACCACCATTTTCTTTATTTACTACTTTAAAGGTTTGGGGGTGTTTCTCTTCATATTTCTTAGCTACAGCATAAGAATTATCAGGGCTACCATCAATAACCACTAAAACTTCCACTTTATTCATTAAACTTTCATCAAGAATTAACGAATCTAAACAGCGTGGTAAATATTGTTCTGTGTTGTAGGTAGGTACTACAATAGTTAGTAATTTTTGCATAATTAATGACTCAATAAATCTTTAGCTTCAATAATGTTGTCTTCAATTGAACAATATGTCCAACTGCCATATCTCCCTATAGAATAAATTCCATACTGAGATAATTCTTTCTTTTTACTCTCCACATCTTTAGTTGATTCACTATTAATATGGACATAAGCAGGATCCATTAGAATCGCTTCATAATCTAATAAAATTTGATCATTGCTTATAAAACCAGCTTTTTTAAGATCACTGAGAACGCGACCTAACCAAGTAGAAGATTCTACAGTTTCATTTTTTGCAAAACCCAACTCTACATACATAGACATTTTATCTTGCGATAGAATATTGTCATAAAATCCTACTCGATAAAAACAATACTGTTCTTCAGGGCAATAAATCCAATGGTTGATTTTATCTTCCCCTTTTTTATTGAAACCAAGATTAAAAACTAATACCTTATTCCAATTATAAATATCTTTGTCATAATTTAGTTTGACTAAATCCAACAACTTAGGAAATGGCATTGTTGATATTAGACGATCATATTTAATTACATCACCTGTTGAGCAAGTTACTGTTTTTTCATCTTTATTGATAGCAATAACTTTTACATTTTTTTTGATTTTATTTTGATCTAATCTACTTGCAATAGAATTAACATATTCTATTGCTCCGCCAGTTGGATAAACAAAAGTAGAATTGTACGAACTATCATCAGAATTTTTAAAATTTCTAATAATTTCTTCTTTTTCAGCAAATGGGAAAAAACGCCCCATCGCATCTTTATCTAAAGTATCTAAATCACAAGCATATAATTTCGTATTATAAGGAATAAGAAACTTATCTGCGATTGACTTGCCAAATTTTACATATAACATTTCTTTAAACGTAGAATACACTTTACTGTCTGCTGTAAATAGATCATACAAACAATCAATTAATTCTTCTTTTGATAATTGATGAATGTTTTTCTGAAAAGGGTAATCCACCAAAAGATCTTTATATTTTATACAAGTCTGTTTTATTACCGTAACGAGCTGTTCTTCAGGCACACCTGACATCACTAATTCTTCAATATCTTTATCCCTAAAATGGAAAAAATGACCCGAATAATCCCATACAAATCCATTTCTTTTTGTTGTTTTACAATAACCACCAATTCTTGAATCTGCTTCAAGAATTAAATAATCATCATGACCACAAAAAAGAGCATAACTTAAACCTGTAATACCTGCACCAATAATGATGTCCATCACTTTCTCCAATTAACACTATTTAAAATTTCTACGACCACTTTATCTTTCTTATATATTAAAAAAGATAAATATACAATTCCTGCTACCACTGGATATAATATCAATGAAATAGCATCGACGAAATCAAATTGCCAACACATAATAATTGTTATAACTATTAATACTGTACCAATTAAATAATTTAGAATACTCGATCTTAACCTGTTAAATGATATAATCGTCCTTATACAGAAAATCTGAAATAAAAAGACTGATACTTCAGCCAATAAAGTTGAAAATGCTGCACCATAAATACCATACTGTGGAATTAAAAATACATTTAACGTTAAACAAATAATCGCTCCAATAGACACGCTATAAATAACCAATTTTTGTTTATTTAATGGGTACAACATTTGAATACCAAACACATTTGTTAAGCCTGCCAATAAAATAATTGGTGATAACATTTGTAAAACTAGAATTGAAGGCTCATATAAACGCCCTGAAAATACCATAATAATATTTGGTGCAAGAATAATCATCATACAAGTTAAAGGAATGCTAGTAAAAGATGTAAATAGAATAGATTTTTCAGCCAGTCTAGCAAACTCATTTTTGTTATTGTGTTGAACTAAATTAGACATCCTAGGCAATAAAACAATGCCTAATGATGTAACTAGGGTAAGTACCACTCTATAAAATTTAATCGCTGCTGAGTAATAGCCAACGGCTTCTTCCCCTTTATAAAACCCCAACATAATGGCATCTAAATTCACATATAAACTAATAATAATATTAAGTGTAAAAAGTTGTAAGGCTGGCTGTATATGCCTTTTTAAATTCAAGTCTTTATTAAAATAATCTGCAAAATTAGGAATATACTTATACATCCTTACAATATTAAATAAATTATTACCAACGGATGAAAATACCAAAATCAGTGCGTAATTAATTAAATCATCTTCATTTTTAACAAACAAAAAAATTAAAACGATAGCAACTAAACGCACCAAAATGGCTCTAATAGTAATAAATGCAAAATCTTCAATAGCTTGAAAAAACCACTGCACACCTAAAGCATTAAATATAATACTTAAACTCAATATATAAAAAATCGTTTCATTTGTTTTTATCTGCGGTATAGTTTGAGCTAAAATAAAAACAACCACATAAGCAACTATACTTAAAATAACGCCAAGTAAAAACAGTTCAACTGTGATCTTTCTTTTTAGTTGCTCATCATCTCTATATTTGGCGACTTCTTTTACTGCGTAAATTGGTATACCTAATGATGCAATAAGTAAAAGATAATTAACGAAAGCATTTAAAAAATCAATCGTTCCTATACCTTCAGGCACCAATACCCTGAATACATAAGGTAATGTGACAATAGGGAATAAGATACCTGTAATTGTGTTGATAATATTAAATACAAAATTCTTTTTAACACTAGGCATTTTTTTCACTAGATATAATTTTCATAAAATTAACAATTCTCTCACAAGCCCTACCATCCCCATAAGGATTATGTAAAGCACTCATTTTCTGATATTGCTCACTATCATTTAATAGTTTCTGTGTTTCAGCAATAATTTTAGCTTTATCTGTTCCTACCAAAATTACTGTTCCCACTTCAACCGCTTCAGGGCGTTCAGTCGTATCTCGCATGACTAATACAGGTTTACCCAAACTTGGGGCTTCTTCTTGCACGCCACCTGAATCGGTAATAATCAGATAAGATTGATTCATCAACCATACAAAAGCAGGATAAGCTAAAGGTTCAATCAATTGAATATTTTCTACATCTGATAAAATTTCATAAACAGGCTTCTGAACATTTGGATTTAAATGCACAGGATAAATAATTTGTAAATCATTATTTTCTAAAGCAATTTCTTTTAATGCTTCACAAATATTAATAAATCCTTGACCGTGATTTTCTCTACGATGCCCAGTAACCAAAATCAATTTTTTATCTTGATTGATGATTGATTTTAACTGATTTATTTCAGTATTGTTTAAATCTTTAACTCGTTCTGAACTATCCAATAAGGCATCAATAACGGTATTGCCGGTTATTAAAATATGTTGCTCATCAATCGCTTCATCTAATAAATTTTGTTTAGATGTAGCCGTTGGAGCAAAATGGTATTCTGCAATACGTCCTGTTAACTGACGATTAATTTCTTCAGGAAATGGCGAATATTTGTTATGCGTTCTTAAACCCGCTTCCACGTGACATACTTTTGCCCCCGAATAAAAAGCAGCAATGGATGCTGCCATTGTGGTCGTTGTATCACCGTGAACATACACATAATCAGGCTTAAATTCTTCTAAAACGCCTTTCAAACCCGTAATAATATCCGCAGTCAACGTGTAAAGATTTTGATTTTGCTTCATTAAATCAAGATCAAAATCTGGTTTAATTTCAAAGAAATCCAATACTTGATCAAGCATTTCACGATGTTGAGCTGTTACACATACTTTTGCTTCAAAAGCATTATCTTTTTGAAATGCTTTGACTAATGGTGCCATTTTTATCGCTTCAGGGCGTGTGCCAAAGATGATTAAATTTTTAATTTTCATATTATTCCAATTATGTATTAACTGTTCATCTCTAAATAAAGTTTTTCTATATTTGATATGTCATTATATTTAGACAACATCTGCAAACCATTCAACTTTGCTGTGGCAAAATGGAAAATATCAAATTTTCGTTTTTCAAAATTTTTTGCTATTTCAATTTTTTGATTATTTTCTTTTGCCAAATATGGACTGGCTGATCACAATCTAATCATTTAAATCTATATCTGAATTAAGCTTTTTAAAACTATTTTCTGAAAAAAAAGAATTAGCTAAATAATCAGAAAACCGTTGTTCATAATTACCCAGTTTATCATTATGATAATTCTCTTTTTTCACATCACTGCGATTTTGTGCTGAAATATAAACAAAAGGTTTATTGCTTTCAATTCCTGTGTTTAATTTCTGGTGATTATAGTAATAACAATCCGTATATTGCAAAAAAATCAGTTTTTAAATTATCAACTATTAACTTTTTAAAAGGAAAACCCTTTGTATTAATAGAAATATTCTTCAAAAGAATATCTGACGAAACAAATAAAAGCGTAAACAAACATTCCAAAAACTTGTTTTTCCCTACTCCATTTTCCCCAATCAGCGTATAAACTCGTTGATTGGGATCAAATGGGCTTCAATAGTGCCAACGCCTTTGACTTGTTCAAAACGTAAAGTTAAAAATGTTTGTTTCATCACTTATCTTATTTTTTATTAAATTTTAACTTAACTTCTCATACTGGAATTGGCTATCTATTATATCGTAAACTTCCACATCTAATGCCACTAATTTAGATGGATTAAAAATAGTTAGATTTATTCCGTTTTTATGTAAAGAGCTTCTAAATTCAATACCATCATATCCCACGGATTTAATCCACTCTGAAAGATATTGTGTTGGTAAATAATCCAATTCACTATCGTACCTTCTTCTTGGTTTTGATAATTCTTGCTCTAATTTTTCAATGAATGCTCGATTTATAGTCAATTCTTCCAGTGTTTCATTCTCGGATAAAGCAAAAACATCGTACTCGCTCAAATTAATAACACTAATATTTTCTTGCAACTCAAACCTAGCGACTGTTACATAATCAAATAAACTTGCCCTAACTTCATACAAACCAGTTAATTCTTCTTTAGCTAAGTACAGATAAGAAATACCTTCAGGATTTGCCCTGCCAGCCTTCGCTAAAGAATTCGGTGGATTAGCCATTTTATCTTTTGGAAATCCAGAAGAATCACTACTGATTCTAGTACGATAATACAAAGCTCCTTTCGCTATTTCTTTTTTAAAAATTAGAAATAAATCAGCTAAATTTCTTAAATCCAATGAATTTTTCAAGTGAAACCTATTCTCATTCTTTATTTCTTCTGAAAAACGCTCCCAAGACACTGATAATTGCTGAGATTTTTCATTAGAAATTTTGAATTTTACTTTATTCTTTGACAAATCAATGTAGTAATCTATTTCATTTTTTACAATATCCTGAATCAAAAAGTTAACTTTTCCTTTATTAATTAGCTTTTCAGAAAAAACTTTGTTGTTAAATGTTGATAAAATAAGCTTACCAATATCATCACCATCAGCATCTACAATAAATAAATCAAGAATACCCTTAAAAAAAGAAATCAATTTTGATGATTCGCAAATAAAAGTATCTTTAGTTTCGCAATAATCACAGTCCCCTTTGCTATTATCCTGAGAAATAATATTTGCCAAATAAGCACTCTCAAAACACGCAACACAACAATTCATATTAGTCCACCATCACATTGAGAACTAATTCTATATGATTCATCATTGAGAGTTTTTTTATTGTGCCAAGTCCTGGGAAATGTCCTCTATTATAGAGTTCTTTAAATTTATCCACTGCCATTGAACTATAATTTTTTTCTTCACACCAAGTGATCAGCTTATTCAATGCTTCAGAAAATTTTCCTGCAATATCGCTCTGATCATCATTTGAGTCGGAAACAAAATGTTTTATCTTTATTCCATTATCTTGGGTGCTATATGATAAATGGATAGCAACTGCATAAGGCAAAAAACCACTTTCAGAATAAGCCGCACCAATACAAAGATAATCAGAAAATGCAACAAATCCATCTTCTTTATAATATAAATGTTCTTCTGAAAAGTTACTCTCATCAATATCCAAATAATCCGAATTTCTTGGTTGAGCCTTAAAGTAATCATCAAGCTCAACTCGTGTTTCTCTTGAGAAATTCCTGTGGTATCTTTTACTTGTTTCCGGTAAGTTTATTACATTATATTTTATTTCAGAAATATTCTTATATTTATTTAAAGTAGTATCAACATCATCAATACCAACATTATGAATAATACTTAATGCTGGAACATACTTTTTATAAATTTCTAAGTTTTTAATTATTTTATCATGTTCAGTCTTATTATGGAAAATAACACCTATCTGATAATTATCATCTTCTTCAGCCGTATTGCCAAGTAATGCAAATATTTTATCCACTTCTACAAAAGAACCCACTTGTGGATTAATGATGATAGTAAAATTAATATCATTATTTATTAAACATTCAATAGTTGACTTTAACGTAGATGAATCTTTTACAGGTTCTATAATGAACGATATTTTTTTCTTTTGAGGTACAATAATATCTTTCATTAGTTCCTTAATTCCAATCAACTCATACTGTTTAGCTCTTATATATGGTTGGTACATACAATCTCTCTTGATAAGAATAAGTGTAATCTGTCGTATTCATTTGCGTTGAAATTTAATGTATTACACATATATTTCAATTCTCTTGGCGTTCTACTTGATCTTAATAATTTTAAATTCCGACTCTGGAGTTCTCTTTTCTTTAATATTTCCAACACTTGCTTTTGGAAATCCTCAACCTTTAATTTTGACAATAGTTCATAACAAACTCTAAATATTCTCATATTTGGTACATTTGGAATATATCCAAAATTATTAAGAACCATGTCTAAATATTCTTGTTTTCTGAGCACTCTAAATAACGCATCGAAGCTAAGAAAACTATTATTATAATTAGCTTTCTTGATTTCTTCCAATTTATGTTTTTGATCAAGAACAACAATACCAATATCTCTATTTGCATACGGTTCTAGTTTATCTATATTGTTTTCATTGGTAACAATTGTTACTTCTGTTGCAACCTTTTGATAATCTTCAATCTGTTTAGATAATTTAGAAAGATCATCTAATTCTGTTTTTATCTCAAATATTCGAATACTACCATTTAGCATAACTAAATCTGCTTTAGAATTAGCTATTTTGAACTCATTAAGAACAACTGTTTCTTTCAAACGGTGATTACGGATTATATCTAAAAATAATTTATTTTTATAAATATACTCACAACGATAATTTTCCATCAAATATTTATACAGTCCCTGAATAAGCGACAAGTTGTCACAAAAACAGTCAATAGGATAATATTTGATTATTTTCTTCAGAAAAAGCTCAGTATCATTATCCCTTACTATTTTAGCAAACATTGGTGCCGTAAATATTTGCGACAATTGTCTTAAGCCCTGCACTGTTAACTCCCAAATTCAGTCAAAATTTCTTCCAAATATTGATATGTATGCAAGTTTACAACATATAAGTCATCAATAAAACAAATTATCTAACAAACATCTTTCTAACCAACACCATCAAACACCCTAAAATCCCCCCAAGCAACGCACCAATCAATAAAATCAACGCTCTTTTCGGGGCATCTTTTTTAACTGGATAATCTGGTGAACTCACATAATGGAAAGTTTGTGCTTTTGTTGTTTTTAATTTCTCTACCAAGGGTTCTAGTTGGGTGAGTTGACGTTGGATTTCATAGTAACGTTCTGGATAAATAATCCCTTTTTCTTGCTCAGCATCGATCTGCGCTTTTAAATATTTTTCACCTAACATAAACTGATAAGGAATATTTGTATCACCCACAACAATATTTTGTGTGCTGCCCGTTGTAGCATAATTACCGAATCTGGAATACTCTCTAACACCTGCTTTGCTAGCAGTATCGTAGGCTTTATTTAAACGTTCAAGCTGAACACTTTCGTGTGTTTTTAAATCAAATTCAATTTTCTCTTTTTCAAAATTTAACGCCGTAATTGCTTGATTAAACCAAATAGTAAATTCAGTTAATTCAATTTGTAATACTTTTTGGCTAATGGCAGTCATCATTTGAGCAAGAGTGTTTTGTGCTAAAACAGGATTTTCTGCAGATAAACTGATTTGGTTCCCCATTAAATCAGGGTTTTTCTTAGCATCAGGTTTGCTAATAGTAATATCATCTCCTGCTAAAATATACAATGTTCTGTTTTTTTGTTCTTCGCTTTGTTTTTCTGATAATTTTCGAAATAACTCCGAATCCTTTAAAAAATCAACTCTCTCATCGATAGAGTAAACACGCTGACTAAAATGCTCATATAAACCATTTCTCAAGGTATTAACATCAAAATCTGCCCCCAAAATACGAGCATATTCTTTTCTAAGAACAAAATACTCCCCTAAATCTGATACATTAGGCGGAATAATCTCGGCTTTTGATGTCCACTGCTCTTTTGCCGTAAATGCGTAAATACCCGCAATTAAAGTAAAAATAAGTGTAGATAAAATAATCCACAGTTTCTTATCCCACAAGGCTCTAAATAACTCAATTAAATCAATTTCGTTATCATTTCTGTTTAAATCATTCATTAACATTACCCTAAACTATATAAAATTTATCTTCATTATTATATCAAGTTACCCATAGTTTATCCAATTATATTAGAATAATCTTATAAAAAGTATGGCAATTTTTACAAAAATAAAGCCAGTCACTACTAAAACTGGCTTTATAAAATATAGATGAAATTATCTCCACATTTTAAACTGATTAATCAACCCATTGGTCGAGCTATCATGACTTGTAACTTTTTCGCTATCTTTTAACTCAGGTAAAATTCGGTTAGCTAATTGTTTACCTAACTCCACACCCCATTGGTCAAAACTGAAGATATTGAAAATCACACCTTGTACGAAGATTTTGTGTTCATACATCGCAATTAAAGCCCCTAAGGTGAACGGTGTGATTTTTTGTACTAAAATTGAGTTAGTTGGTTTGTTACCTGTAAATACTTTAAATGGCACGATGTCTTTCACATCGTCAAAATTCTTACCTGCCTTGACAAATTCTGCTTCTACTTCTTGTTTAGTTTTACCAAAAGCAAGTGCTTCTGTTTGTGCAAAGAAGTTAGAGAGTAATTTCTCGTGATGATCCGCTAACGGATTATGGGTTTGGGCAGGTGCAATAAAATCACAAGGAATTAAACTGGTGCCTTGATGAATTAATTGATAGAACGCATGTTGACCATTGGTACCGGGTTCACCCCAAATAATCGGTCCAGTTTGGTAATTGGTGATCTCTTTGCCGTCACGTCCGACATATTTACCATTGGATTCCATATTGCCTTGTTGGAAATAAGCCGCAAAACGGTGTAAATATTGGTCGTAAGGTAAAATCGCTTCCGTTTGAGCCCCTAAGAAACTGGTGTTCCACAAGCCGACTAAGGCTAATGTGGCAGGAATATTTTGCTCAATCGGTGCGGTGCGGAAATGTTTATCCATTTCATGGGCACCAGATAATAAGGCTTCAAAATTCTCAAAACCAATCGACAAAGCGATGGATAAGCCAATCGCTGACCATAAGGAATAACGACCACCAACCCAGTCCCAGAAACCGAACATATTGTCAGTGTCAATGCCGAATTTCGCCACTTCAGTGGCGTTGGTAGAAAGAGCAGCGAAATGTTTTGCCACTTGGCTTTCATCTTTCGCTTGTGCCAAGAACCAGTCACGAGCCGATCCTGCATTGGTCATGGTTTCTTGGGTAGTGAATGTTTTAGAGGCGATTAAGAAAAGTGTGGTTTCTGGGTTCACTTTTTTCAAAGTTTCCGCAATATGCGTGCCGTCCACGTTAGACACAAAGTGCATGGTTAAATGATTTTTATATGGGCGTAACGCTTCTGTGACCATATAAGGACCAAGATCTGAACCGCCGATCCCGATATTCACCACATCCGTAATGGCTTTGCCAGTATAACCTTTCCATTCACCTGAAATGACACGTTGGCAGAAACCTTTCATTTTAGCAAGGACTTCGTTGACATCTGGCATGACATCTTTGCCGTCCACCAAAACAGGTTGGTTTGAACGGTTACGCAAAGCAGTGTGCAATACGGCACGATCTTCGGTACGGTTAATTTTCTCACCCGTAAACATCGCTTCAATTGCCGTTGCAAGCGAACATTCTTGCGCTAATTGACGTAATAATTTCAAGGTATCTTGATTAATATTGTTTTTAGAATAATCCACTAAGATTTCATGGTTAAACGTTAATGAATAATCTGCAAAGCGGTTTGGCTCTTGCGCAAAAAGTTGTTGAATGGTGGTTTTAGCAAAGGTCGCTTTGTGCTGCTCTAAGGCTTTCCACGCAGCTGTGGAGGTTGGATTAATGTTTTTCATTGTATTTCCTTTTATTTATAGGGATATACCCTGTTGAATCATAAAACTGCGGTTAAAAATAACAAAATTTTTCGTTTTTTACATGCTCATTTTACAAATTAATTTAATCGACATATTCTGTTAACACTCGTGGCGTGAGTTTGGTCATTAATTCATAGCTTAATATACCTGTTATGCTGGCGATTTCTTCAATCGGTAATTCACGTCCCCATAAAATCACTTCGTCACCTACTTGATCTTGACAATCTGCACCAAGATCCACCGTCACCATATCCATAGAAACTCGTCCTACAATCGGCACACGGCGACCATTAATAAATACCGGCGTTCCTACTGGAATATTGCGAGGATAACCATCGCCATAGCCAATTGCCACGACACCGATTTTGGTATCTTTTTCACTCACCCAAATACCACCATAGCCTACTGGTTCACCTGCTTGATGGGTTCGTACCGCAATCAAGGAAGATGTTAACGTCATCACCGGTTTTAAACCGTACATCTCTGCGGGGGTATTAGTTGGTGATACACCATACATAATAATGCCGGGGCGAATCCAATCTAAATGGGATTGTGGCCAAAATAAAATGCCTCCCGATGCGGCAATAGTACGTTCACCTTGTTTATTGTTGGTCGTTTGTAAAAAACGTTGTAATTGTAACTCAGTATAATCGCTATCTAACTCGTCTGCTCGACTAAAATGGCTGACAAAACCGATTTGTGGTTGCACATTCGGACATTGTTGAAGTTGATGATAAAAATCATCCACTTCATCTAAATGCACGCCTAAACGGTGCATCCCTGTATCAATCTTTAACCACACCTTAATCGGATTTGGTAAATTCGCTTGTTGCAAAGCATCCAATTGAGGTTGGTTATGTACCACCGTTTGAATATTATTCACCGCAATAATTGGCAAATCGGTCGCCGAAAAAAAGCCTTCTAATAATAAAATCGGTTTAATAATGCCTTGCGATCGTAACGTTAACGCTTCTTCCAAGCGTGCCACACCAAAGCCGTCAACGTTTTCTTCCACGGCTCTTGCCACAAACTCAACGCCATGTCCGTAAGCATTGGCTTTCACCACAGCAATCAATTTACTATGCGGTGCTTTTTGTTTAATTTTTTGAATATTATGTTTCAGTGCCACTGAACTAATTTTTACGGTTGCTGGTTTCATTTTTTCTTCTTATTTTTAATATTCATCATCAAGTTTATATGCCGCATTATCAAAACGAGAAAAATGCCCTTGAAACACCAGTGGAATACGCCCAATCGGACCATTACGATGTTTGCCAATAATAATCTCAGCTTGATTTCGGTTTTCATCCGTTGGATTATAAACTTCTTCACGATGAATAAACATAATTAAATCTGCATCTTGCTCAATAGAGCCTGATTCACGTAAATCTGAATTGATAGGACGTTTATTCGTTCTCGCTTCCAAGGTACGGTTGAGTTGTGCTAAAGCAATAACCGGAATTTCAAGTTCTTTGGCTAATGCTTTAAGAGAACGAGAAATTTCAGCAATCTCCAAAGTACGATTGTTATCAAATCCAGGGGCCCGCATTAACTGTAAATAATCTACCATAATCAAGCTCAACCCCCCATTTTCACGATAAAGTCGGCGAGCTCTCGAACGTAACTCAGTGGGGGTTAATCCCGCAGAATCATCAATATATAGATTAGGTTTTTTGGTAAAAATTGACATTGTACTTGAAATTTTTGCCCAATCTGCATCATCTTCCACTCTTCCGGTCCGAATGGCAGTTAAGTTTACTCGGGATAAGGAGGCTAAAGTACGCATCATTAACTGTTCTGCCGGCATTTCTAAGCTAAACACTAATACGGGTTTATCACTAGACATCGCAGCATTTTCACACAAATTCATCGCAAATGTCGTTTTCCCCATTGCAGGGCGTGCGGCAATAATAATTAAATCGGACGGCTGCAATCCCGCAGTTTTGTGATCTAAGTCGATAAAACCCGTTGTCACACCGGTTAAACCATCATGATCAATATTTTTTAATTTTTCCATACGATCAATGGTACGCCCTAAAATTGAAATAATATTTTCAGGACCTTCTTTTTCCGATGTACGCTTTTCAGCAATTTGGAAAACTTCTCGCTCAGCTTGATCTAAAATGTCTTTAACAGCTTTCCCTTTCGGCGCATACGCCAACTGAGCAATGTTATTTCCCACCCCAATCAATTCACGCAAAATTGCTTTTTCTCGTACAATATCCGCATAAGCATTAATATTTGCTGTGCTTGGGGTATTTTTCGATAATTCCGCTAAATAAGCAAAGCCCCCCACTTCATCAATAATCCCTTGATCTTTTAAACGCTGATCCAAGGTGATTAAGTCAATCGGTAAGTGCAAACGAAATAGGTTTTCCATTTCACGAAAGATTAAACGATGCGCAGCCGTATAAAAATCATCCGCAATCACACGTTCAATCACATTTTCCCAATGCTGATTATTCAACATCACCGCCCCTAACACAGCTTGTTCTGCTTCAATGGAATGCGGTGGGATATGTGCTTGATCGAATGCTTGCTCTCGTGTTGGCGTGGGTTTCTTAGCCATAACTCTATCTCAGTATTACAAAATCTACTTTATATCATATACCAAATTAGCTTTCTTTTTAAGGAAAAAGTACGTTATAAATCATTGAATTTTTTATCTTGTTGGAAAGATAGAAAATTCCCTGAAATTTTGGACTTTTATTTCTATCATGATGACACTCACCAGCATATTCAAAAAAGATAGCATGTTAGCGTTGAGTAATAAAAAAGTGCGGTCAAAAATTTAATATTTTTCACCGCACTTCAACATTGATTTTCAATCCTATGCCTTTCTTCTCGCCACAATCGCATCTGAAAGCTGCTGCAATAAGATTTCGGTATCTTCCCAACCGATACAAGCATCCGTGATACTTTGTCCGTAAGTCAGTGGTTTACCTTCCACCAAATCTTGGCGACCTTCTACTAAATGGCTTTCGACCATAACACCAAAAATTTGTTTTGAACCTTGCGCTAATTGTTCGCTGACAGATTGGCAAACATCCATTTGACGTTTGAATTGCTTACTACTGTTAGCGTGGCTAAAATCTACCATAACATGACCGATCCGTCCTGTTTTTTCAATGTCAGCACAGACTTTGGCTATATTTTCTACATCATAATTTGTGCCTTTGTCGCCACCGCGTAAGATAATATGGCAATCGTGATTACCTTTAGTTGACACAATGGCAGAATGACCAAATTTAGTCACAGATAAAAAATAATGTTGTGCTTCGGCAGAACCTATCGCATCAAGAGCAATTTTTACCCCACCATTCGTACCGTTTTTAAAGCCGACAGGGCAAGATAATCCTGAGGCTAATTCACGGTGAACTTGAGATTCGGTGGTTCTTGCACCAATAGCACCCCAACTCATTAAATCTGCTACATACTGCGGTGTAATCATATCTAAAAATTCGCCAGCGGTTGGCAAACCTAAATCGTTAATATCGGCTAATAATTTGCGTGCAATTCTTAAGCCATCATTTAAAGCGTAGCTGTCGTTCAAATAAGGATCATTGATTAATCCTTTCCAACCCACAGTAGTGCGTGGTTTTTCAAAGTACACACGCATAATAATTTCAAGATTATCTTTATATTTATCTCTTAATGGTTTCAAATGGTTAGCATATTCCATCGCCGCTTTAGGATCGTGAATAGAACAAGGTCCAATCACGACTAACAAACGATCATCCGTGCCGTGAATAATATCATGAGCTTGATGGCGTGTATTTTTTACCGTTTTAATCGCTACATCACTAGCCGGAAATTTTTCTAACAATGCGACTGGCGGTAATAATTGCTCAATTTTAGCAATACGAGTATCGTCATTGGCAACTTTAATATCATTTTTACTTCTTGTATTTGTCATTATTCACTCTCATCAAATCAATTCGTTATCAATATGCAGTTAATGTAGCACTATTTTTTGCACTGGTAAACTAGTACATTGAAATTCTTTTAATAACTGCTTAATACTTGAGCAGGCTCTAATTTTGCAGCTCGATTAGCTGGATAAAGACTCGCAAGCAAACTTAATAATAATGCCGAAATCAATACGAATCCCACATCTTGCCAGTGTAATTCCGTTGGTAAGAAATCCACAAAATAAATGCCATCGGACAGTAATTTTCGCCCGATTAAATTTTCTAAACGTTGAATAAGTGCGGTTAAATTTAAGGCCAAAAACACACCTAATACAATACCGATTAAGCAACCTTTCATCCCGGCTTGCAAACCATACCATACAAAAATACGTTTAATAAAACCATTATTTGCCCCAAGAGTTCGCATAATCGCAATATCGCCAGCTTTATCTTTCACTGCCATAATCAAAGTGGAAACGATATTAAAACACGCCACGCCGATCACTAATACCATGGCAATATACATAATGGTGCGGATCAACTGAATATCACGATACATATAACCAAATTTACTCATCCAAGTTTGTAAATTGAGTAATTGTGGATAGCTGTTTAACGCAGAAAAATCCAAGCTATTCATGTTAAACGGATCCGCCACTTTCAGATCGACACCTGAAATTTGATTGGCATTGTAGTCTAAATATTGTTGTGCTTGGGCTAACGGCATGAGGGCATAACTATGATCAAGTTGACCGTCTAAACGTAAGATTCCCGACACCTGAATCCGCTCACGACTTGGTTGTGCCATGTCTTCACCGTTATTTTGCGAAATCAGCAACGTCACCCAATCGCCTGTTTGTATCTCTAACTCTTTGGCAATGCCGTAGCCTAATACTAAGCCTGAATGATTAGAGAATGATTGCCATGCCTGATCGAGGACAAAATCCCCTAGTCGGCTGACCGTATCTTGTGCTGTTTTTTCTACCCCTTTTACTTGCACCACTTTCATTTTTGCCCCATTTTCCACTAAAGCAGTAAAATTGACAAAAGGCGATATGCCTTGAATATTGGGTACTTGTTGCAAGGTGCTGACTAATTGTTGTTTGTCAGTTATGGGCTGATTTTCCGCCGATATAATTTCAGCATGAGGAACAACGGCTAAAATACGGTTATTCAGTTCTCGCTCAAACCCATTCATGGCACTCAATCCCACGATCAATACTGCCACGCCCAATGCAATACCGAGTGTAGAGAAAAACGCAATCAGGGAAACCAAATGATTTTTTTGCTTGGCTCGTTGGTAACGCCAACTAATTAAGAATGCGGTATTCATCGCCTACTCCGCTCGCAATACGCCGTCTTGCATAATCATGCGACGTTGTAATTTTTCTGCCAAATGCAAATCGTGCGTGACCAATAAAAAGGCAATACCCTGTTCTTGGTTAAGTCGTTGAATTAACTCAAAAATACTTTCGGTGGTAGCACGGTCTAAATTCCCTGTTGGTTCGTCTGCCAATACCAACGCTGGATTATTGACTAACGCCCTTGCAATCGCCACACGCTGACGTTCACCGCCTGATAAGGCTGATGGTTTGTGAGAAATACGGTGCGAAAGTCCAACAGATTTTAAGATCTTTTCCGCCCGATCTTTGGCTTCAGTTTTGTTTTGATTACCGATTAACATAGGCATCATCACGTTTTCCAGTGCAGTGAAATCCGCCATTAAATGATGAAATTGATACACAAAACCGAGATATTGATTACGTAATTTGGCTAATTCATCGCTACTTGCTTTTTGTAGCGATTGCCCTTTGATAAACACTTCGCCTGTGGTCGGTTGATCCAGTCCGCCGAGGGTGTGAAGCAAGGTACTTTTGCCCGAACCTGATGAGCCGACAATGGCGACCAATTCTTTTTCGTTGAGGGCGAAATTGATGTCGTTTAGGACTTGGGTTTTGGTTTCGCCGTCGTGGTAGTGTTTGGTGATGTTTTTGCAGGTTAATAATTCTGTTGTCATCTTTATATTCTTTGTTAAGTTTTTTAGTTTAAATTATTTTTTAGTTTAAATTGATTATTTTATTTAAATCGGGTTTCACCCGATGGGCGACCATACTTTCTTTTACTTGTGTAAAAGAAAGTAGGCAAAGAAAAGCACACCCCGACTTCACCGCTTTTCTGAGCTTATTTGGTATTTTCTTCACGCTAAATTTTGAACTCGCTACGCTCAGACATGCAAAATTTAGCTAAAAATACCAAAACGCTCAGGCGGTTCAGACAGGGCCCCAAGTTTTGACCCAGCATAAATAAAAGTGCGGTTAAAAAATAGATATTTTTTTCTAAGCTACGAAGTAGCGTTACCATGCTTAACCTAGTATGCCAGTACTAGGTATTTTTCCACCGCACTTTATTTCATCACCAATGGGCCCCATGTTTGCCGCCTGAAAATGTTTTAATTTGTAGGAAAATGGCGTCTGTCTGAGCGTAGCGAGTTCAGCCATTTTCCGTTAAGCAAATTAAATTGTTTTCAGGAAACAAGGCAAAATCGGGGTTGCCTTTCTTTTTGCTTACTTTTTCTTTGGCAAAGCAAAGAAAAAGTAAGTCGCCCCGTGGGCGAAACCCCACAAATATCACTCATATCGTAGTGCTTCCGCAGGCTCCACTCTACTCGCCCGATACGCAGGATAAACCGTCGATACCAACGACAATCCCAACGAAAACACCACAATCACCGCAATTTGCCACAGATTAATCTCGGTCGGTAAATAAATACCCACAGGATTAATGGCATTAACAATATCGCCTAAATACAGGGTGAGCAACACGCCTAACACGGCACCGATCAAGGTTCCCACTAATCCCACAAAAAAACCTTGTAAAATAAAAATCCACCACACTTGTTTTTTAGTTAAGCCTTGGGTTTGTAAAATCGCAATTTCACCCTGTTTATCCACCACCATTAAACTCAATGAGGTAATAATATTGCTCACCGCCACCACGATAATTAAGCTGATTAACAAGCCCATCATGTTTTTTTCCATGCGTACCGCTTGAAAAAATTCGCCTTTTTGACTTCGCCAATCATCAATTTGCCATTGATCTTCGGGGAAAATTTGGGGAAGTTCAGTGATTTGAAAAGGATCTTGCAGAAATAATCGTACACCTTGTGCATTTTCAGGTTTAATTCGCATTAAACGCCCAATATCCGCTAAGTTTGCAAAGGTTTCATAACCCGATGCCTCATTCGTGACAAAATAAATATCGCTCACGGTGAATAAGCGTTGCATAGGGATTCGACCTAAAGGCGTATATTGGCTGTTTTCCGTTAACATTAGGCGAATTTTGTCACCCACTTGCACGTCTAATTTTTGAGCTAATTGTGAACCAATAATTAATTTAAATTCACCGGTTGGCAATAAATGATCTAATTTGCCTTGATCTAAATAGTCTAATAAATGATCATCACTCGGCTGTTTCACGCCAATCACTTGACCTGCACTCACACCGTTTGCCGTTTGATAAATGGCTTTCGTGCTATTAATCAGCGTCACACCATTGATTACATTCTGTTGACTTAAATCAGGCAATTCCGATTGAAATTGTGCGGTGGAAAAATGACCATTTTTTTTCATCACAATGGCATGGGGTAAGCTCGATAAGACTTGGCGTTTTTGATGTTGTTCCAATCCGTTCATCACCGATAAAACAATAATCAACGCCATCACGCCAAGCACAATACCACTACTGGCAAGGTTAGTCACTAATCGTCCAAAACGATCCGCACTTTTGGCTCGCCAGTAACGTAAGGCAATAAATGCTGAAATGCCTAAGCTCATTATTTACCAGTTCTCACAAATTCTTCTAAATTTAACCGCACTTTATCCACTAAAATCTCCACGGCTTGATCAGACGCCCAAGCAATATGTGGGGTGATAATAATATTCGGCAAAGTCTGACTGGCTACAATTAATGGATTATCTTTAGCCGGTGGTTCTTTGCCTAACACATCAATCGCGACGCCACCAAGCTGACCACTTTTTAATGCATCTACCACTGCTTGTTCGTCAATTAACGGTCCACGTCCTGTATTAATCAACAATGCCCCTTTTTTACAATGGGAAAGTGTTTCTGAATTAATTAAACGTTGCGTATCTGGCGTGAGTGGACAATGCAAGGTTAACACATCAGCTTGTGCTAACACATCATAAAAAGGCGTGTAACCCTCACGGCATTGAGTGGTATTTTTATGTTCCGCATAAAGGACTTTCATACCTAAAGCCGTGGCTAATCGTCCCACTTCTGAACCAAGCGAACCTTTACCAAATACGCCTAAAGTTGAACCACGTACATCTTGCACAGGATGATCAAAATAGCAGAATTGTTTGCTCTCTGTCCATTTACCTTGTAACTGATCTTTATACCACAAATGTAAACTGTGTTTTAGGCTAAAAATAAAGCCTAACACATGTTCTGGCACGGTTACCGCTGAATAACCAGCAACATTTTTCACCGCAATGCCGAATTCTTTCGCTGCCTCTTTGTCAATATTATCGGTGCCAGTGGCTGTCAGAGCAATCAGTTTTAATTTCGGTAATTGAGCCATAATTTCACGGCTGAATACGACTTTGCTGGTCACCACAATATCCGCATCCGCTGCACGCTCTAATACTTGTTCAGCAGAAGTATGTTCAAATTCAATCCATTGATGCTCAAAATCTGGGCGTGGAATCGGAATGTGTTTTGGTAATGCTGTGCTGTCAAGAAAAACGATTTTCATAGAATATTCCCTTAATTAATGAATTAATTTTCTGTTAGCATAACAAAAAAACCGCATCAGAGAAATAAAACCGAAAAAAAATCATTCTGCCCTTTATCTTTATTTGAATTTCCCTATAATGTAGCCTTTACTTTTATATTCACTAGGAATCAAAATGACAGACTTGAATACGGTTCTCGCGGAACTAAAACGCGGTATTGATCAAATTTTTTCAGAACAAGATCTCATTGAAAAACTCAAAGAGAACCGTCCATTACGGGTGAAATTAGGGGCAGATCCAACCGCACCCGATATTCATTTAGGTCATACGGTGGTGCTTAATAAATTACGCCAATTCCAAGAGTTAGGGCATCAAGTAATGTTCTTGATCGGTGATTTTACGGGAATGGTCGGCGATCCATCAGGCAAAAATACCACCCGTCCACCGCTCACCCGTGAAGATGTGTTACGCAATGCGGAAACCTATAAACAACAGATTTTCAAAATTCTCGATCCGCAAAAAACCCAAATCGTATTTAACTCCGAATGGTTAGGGCAATTAGGCACCGAAGGAATGATTCGTTTAGCGTCTAACTATACGGTGGCACGTATGTTAGAACGTGATGATTTCAAAAAACGTTTTGCAAATCAACAACCTATTGCGATTCACGAGTTTATTTATCCGTTATTACAAGGCTACGACTCTGTACACTTAGAAGCCGACATTGAATTAGGCGGTACCGACCAAACGTTCAATCTATTAATCGGTCGTGAATTGCAAAAAGCCCGTGGACAAAAACCACAAGTGGCAATTACTTTGCCATTATTGGTCGGTTTAGATGGCGAGAAAAAAATGTCGAAATCATTGGGTAACTATATCGGTGTCACCGAAGCCCCAAATGAGATGTTTGGTAAAATCATGTCGATTTCTGATGAGCTGATGTGGGATTGGTATAATTTACTTTCTTTCCGCCCACTAACCGAAATTGCACAATTAAAAGCTGAAGTCGCAGACGGCAAAAATCCGCGTGATGTGAAAATTTTGTTAGCTAAAGAAATTATCGCTCGTTTCCACGATCAAGCGGCAGCCGATGCAGCAGAACAAGAATTTATCAACCGTTTCCAAAAAGGGGCAATGCCCGATGAAATGCCTGAATTTACTTTTGAAGGCGAAATCGGCTTGGCGAACTTGTTGAAAGAAGCTGGCTTAGTGCCATCTACGTCTGAAGCCATTCGTGCCGCACAACAAGGTGGGGTGAAAATCAATGGTGAGCCAGTGGATAATGTGAAACAAACCATTGCAACAGGAACTACGGCGGTTTATCAAGTGGGTAAACGGAAATTTGCTAGAGTGACGGTGAAATAAATTTTTATTCAACGCTAAAAACGGTGCATCTCGCACCGTTTTTATTGTCTTTTTATTCCCCTTTTCTCCCCAAAACTGCGATGAAAAACACCGCACTTTTATGATTAAAAAAAGACAAATATTGTGCAAAAAAAAACAATGTTAAAATCCGCACTGTTCATCTTGAACAAATTATTCTCAATTTCTTTCTCTTAAAAATAAAGGAAATCCCATGGAAAATACTAAACTCAAAGAAGCTGAAGCAAAAAATCTCGCTATTTATCAAGCCAAAGCCAACAAACCTAAATTTCTCCTGATTGGCTCACTCATCATCTTTCTTCTCTCACTGACCAATTTAAATCTCCTGTTCTCTCCAGTTGGTGGGTTTAGTGGTTTTTTTGCTTGGTCTGGTTTGATTTGGCTATATGGTGTGCGTGTAACTTATAAAAGAGGCATTTATAACTATAATGATTATAATTCAAGCAATGACGGTGTTTACTTCCATAAATTTCATGATGGGAAAAAACGTTATGAAATTGAAATTAACACGAATAACGAAACCGTACGTTTAGCGTCTGGCAATAACGAAAAAACCTATACATTCTCACAAATTGAAGGGGTAAAATCTGTCTGTGGTAGCACAAGTTATAGCTATTTTACCACAGCTTCAGGTGGCCTCTCTGGCTCTATCCAAAATATACAAAATAGTCAACTTGCCAAAGCGACAGCTAGAGAAGATATGTGGCGAAATAATGGTTTGTTTATTCAAGTAGATGATATGCAATTCCCGAAATGGCATATTAAATTTTATGCGGAGAACTTTATTAAATTTAATGCACAAGAAGCCTTTTGGCAAGATGTGGAAATGCAATATGAACGTTGGTTAAAAGTGTTTGAAAAAACAGTCCATATGCAAAAAAGTTAGGTTATTTGATTAGATCTTATTTCAAAACGTAGATAATATATTAAATTATCTACGTTTTTTTATCTTAAATTGTCAGGCTAAATTCACCATTCGACTCGGTCTAATCACATTATCTTTGCCGATTTCTGCGACACCTAAAAACACATTCTCATCAGAAAATAACCGCACTTGACCATAAAGTTGTTGACTATTTTCAAACTTTACTCGTTGCCCAAAGCCAACCGATCGGGTTTGCTCTGCGGTTAATGTCAGCATGGGGAGTTTTGAAACAGCACTATCCACAGATAATAAATGGCTATCTAAAACCACAAGATCTTGGCATTCAGCTAGGGTTTGCAACTGTTCCCAAGTTAACATTTTCTCCGCTGGATAATCGGCTACCGCAGTACGGCGGAGCATGGTGACGTGGGCGCCACAGCCTAAATGTTCGCCTAAATCGTCCACCAAGGTACGAATATAGGTGCCTTTAGAACAATGAACTTCAAGGGTTAAAAAAGGGGCTTTACAGTCAATAAAATTCAATTCAAAAATACGAATCGGGCGAGCCTCTCGTTCTACAGTAATACCTTGGCGAGCATATTCATACAAGGGTTTACCCTGATGTTTTAAGGCTGAAAACATGGTAGGTACTTGCATTAAATCGCCACGAAAATGCTCAAGTGCGGTTAAAATCTCCGATGTTTTTGACCGCACTTCTCGGGTTTGCACCACTTGACCTTCTGCATCAGAGGTGTCAGTGCGTTCACCCAATTTTGCCGTAACGAGATAGCGTTTATCCGCATCAAGCAAAAACTGGCTAAACTTCGTGGCTTCCCCTAAACAAATTGGCAACATGCCTGTGGCTAAGGGATCTAACGCCCCTGTATGACCGGCTTTATTGGCTTGATAGAGGCGTTTTACCTTTTGCAAGATGTCATTAGATGACATGCCTTGCGGCTTATCCAATAAAAATACACCGTGAATATCTCTGCCTTTTTTGCGTGGTCGGGACATTAATCTTCCTTATCTTCCACATGACGTGCTTGATCTTGGCGAATTACATCTGTCACTAAGTTTGACATCCGCATTCCTTCTACTAAAGATCGATCGTATTCAAAACGTAATTCGGGCACAATACGTAAACGCATAGCTTTGCCTAATAGTGAACGGATATAAGGGGATGCTTTTTCTAGGGCTTTCATACCCTGTTCAATCGCTACTTCATCATGATCAAATAAGAACGTGACAAATACTTTGGCGTACGCCAAATCTCTTGATACTTCTACATCAGATACAGTGACCATACCGATGCGTGGATCTTTCACTTCTCGTTGCAAAATAATCGCCACTTCTTTTTGCAATTCTTGAGCGACACGGTCGGCGCGTTTAAAATCTTTGCTCATTGCTTTCTCTCTTTTATTAAGATGCAAACAGGGCATATACAATACACCCCGTCATTATTTATAATCAATACACAAATTAAATCGTACGTTTAACTTCAACCACTTCAAATACTTCAATTTGGTCGCCAACTTTGACATCATTGTAGTTTTTCACGCCGATACCACATTCCATACCATTACGCACTTCGCTTACATCATCTTTGAAACGGCGTAGAGATTCTAATTCGCCCTCAAAGATCACCACGTTATCACGCAATACACGGATTGGGTTGTTACGTTTCACCACGCCCTCAGTAACCATACAGCCGGCAATCGCACCAAATTTCGGATGGCGGAACACATCACGCACTTCTGCCAAACCGATAATTTCTTGTTTAAATTCAGGTTGTAACATACCACTCATGGCCGCTTTGATTTCGTTTAATAATTCATAAATAATAGAATAATAACGTAAATCAATATGTTCATTTTCAATAATCCGGCGCGCAGAAGCATCTGCACGGACGTTAAAGCCAACCATAATCGCATTGGATGCAGCAGCTAATGTTGCATCCGTTTCGGTGATACCACCTACACCAGAACCAACCACTTTTACTTTCACTTCATCCGTAGAAAGCTCCTGTAAGGATTGCACAATCGCTTCGACAGAACCTTGTACGTCAGCTTTCACGATAACATTTAATTCTGCAAGATCGCCCTCTGCCATATTGCTAAACATATTTTCTAATTTTGCTTTTTGCTGGCGAGCAAGTTTCACATCACGGAATTTACCTTGACGATACAATGCCACTTCACGGGCTTTTTTCTCATCACGCACTACTGTAGCTTCATCACCGGCTGCTGGCACGCCTGAAAGTCCTAGCACTTCCACTGGGATAGATGGACCTGCACTGTCAATTTCTTTACCGTTTTCATCACGCATCGCACGTACACGACCATATTCAAAGCCACAAAGTACAATATCACCACGGTTTAATGTACCAGATTGTACCAGGATAGTCGCCACTGGACCACGCCCTTTATCTAAGTAAGATTCAATCACTACCCCACTTGCCATACCGTCTTTAATGGCAGTTAATTCCAGCACTTCGGATTGTAATAAAATAGAATCTAATAATTCATCTACGCCAGTCCCTTTCTTAGCGGAAACATAAACGAACTGGACATCACCACCAAATTTTTCCGCAACAACTTCGTATTGTAGCAATTCCTGTTCAACACGCTCTGGGTTAGCTTCAGGTTTATCAATTTTATTGACTGCCACCACAATCGGCACACCTGCGGCTCTTGCATGTTGAATCGCTTCGATCGTCTGTGGCATCACACCATCATCGGCAGCAACAACGAGTACCACGATATCCGTTGCTTTTGCACCACGAGCCCGCATTGAAGTAAACGCCGCATGTCCCGGAGTATCTAAGAATGTAATCACTTTTCCTTTGGTTTCAACATGATATGCACCGATATGCTGGGTGATCCCACCTGCTTCACCCGCCGCCACCTTGGCTTTACGAATATAGTCAAGTAAAGAGGTTTTACCGTGGTCAACGTGACCCATAATTGTTACCACTGGCGCACGATTCACTTTTTCCGCTTTCACATCACGGTCACCTAATACGGATTCTTCTAGCTCATTTTCTTTACGCAAGATCACTTTATGACCTAATTCTTCCGCCACTAATTGTGCAGTTTCTTGATCGATCACTTGGTTAATCGTCACCATTTCGCCCATTTTCATCATAGTCTTAATGATTTCCGTGGCTTTAATTGCCATTTTGTTGGCTAATTCCGCCACCGTAATGGTTTCACCAATCACCACATCACGATTCACGGCTTGAGCTGGTTTAGTAAAAGCTTGCTGAATTGAACTGCCTTTTTTACCTTGTTTACCCTTACCCTTCACATCTTTTTGGTTACGACGATCGGATTGGCGTTCATTTTTATTACCCTTCTCATCATCACGACCGCCTTTTTTCGCTTTGGCCACTTTATTTTTGCCACCACGACCGCGGGTTTCATTACGACGTGTAGATTCTTCCTCAGCATCACGCGCATAACTTGAAGTTAAATTATAATCGGCAAAATCCTCTGTACTGTTGTCAGTATTGCTATCATCACGTTCCGCATAACGTTTTGCTTCTTCTGCCGCTTTACGCGCTTGTTCCTCAGCTTTTTGACGAGCAAGTTCATCCGCTTTACGACGCAATTCTGCTTCTTCCGCACGACGTCTTTCTTTTTCCGGATCTAACGGTTTTTGCACCGCACTTTTCTCCGGTTTTGCTTTTAGTTCTACTTTAGCTTTAACTAAATCAGATTTAATTTCAAGATCTTTCTTGCTTTTCTCATTTGCTAATTTTGTTTCACTTTCTTTCGCTTTTTGAGCGGCTTTTGCTTCAGCTTCTTTTTGTAATTTTAATTTTACTTCTTCCGCTGCTTTTTTAGCCGCTTCGGTATCAATTTTACGTGATTTACGTACTTCCACTTGCACCGCTTTCGCTTTACCATTTGGCGTTGTCGCACTGACGGTGGTTTTAGTACGACGTTGTAAGCTTAATTTTTTCGGTGTTTCATTTTCTATTTTATCTGTCATAATATTTCTCCTTACAACGATTAACTAAACCAGCAAATTTCACGGGCTGCCATAATCAATTCGGCCGCTTTTTCTGAGCTTAATTCTTCAATTTCGCTCAAATCATCAACCCCTTGCTCCGCTAATTGTTCAAGCGTGACAATACCTTGTTCAGCTAGTTTAAACGCAATGTGACGTTGCATACCATCAAGATTTAACAAACGATCTTCAATATGGGCTGATTCTAACGCTTTTTCTTCAGCAAGTGCGGTGGCAGTAATCACATTTTTTGCTCGAGCTTGTAATTCTTCGATTAAATCCTCATCTTCCAAACCGTCAATTGCCGCTAATTCACTCACTGAAACATATGCCACTTCTTCCAAGGAAGTAAAGCCTTCATCAATTAAGATTTGTGCAAATTCTTCATCAATTTCCAACGCCGACATAAATAATTTAAGAATTTTATTATCTTCTGCTTGATGTTTTTCATTCAATTCATCGGTGGTCATTACATTTAATGTCCAACCCGTTAACTGCGTTGCCAAACGTACATTTTGTCCATTACGACCGATAGCTTGAGCAAGATTTGTGGCTTCTACCGCAATATCCATGGAATGATTATCTTCATCGACCACGATTGAACTCACGTCTGCCGGCGCCATGGCGTTAATCACATACTGTGCCGGATTATCATCCCACAGTACGATATCTACACGCTCACCACCTAATTCATTAGTAATGGCTTGTACTCTTGCACCACGCATCCCGACACAAGCTCCTACTGGATCAATACGTTTATCACTGGTTTTCACCGCAATTTTTGCTCTTGAACCCGGATCACGGGCAGAACCTTTAATTTCGATCACTTCTTCACCAATTTCTGGCACTTCTAAGCGAAATAATTCTTCCAACATGACAGGTTTAGCACGCGTCACAAATAATTGTGTACCCTTGCTTTCTGGTGTCACTTTATATAGCACACCACGCACACGGTCGCCCGGACGGAAATTCTCACGCGGTAACATATCCTCACGCATAATAACAGCTTCCGCTTTCAGTGGATCTTCTTTATTACCGATTAATTCCAAAATAATCGTTTCACGGTTTACTTTTTTCACCGTACCAATCACAATTTTACCTTCTTCACCAATAAATTGTTCCACAACACGGCTACGTTCCGCATCACGAATTTTGGTACTAATGACTTGACGTGCAGTTTGCATAGTAATTCGGTCAAAAGCTACAGATTCAATTTGATCTTCAACAAAATCGCCCACTTGAATCTCCGGCTCATCTAAACGTGCAGCTTCTAAAGTAATTTCTTTGGTTGGATTCGTCACTTCTTCCACGACTAACCAGCGACGGAAAGTATCAAACTCGCCAGTTTTTGGATCAATGACTACACGAACATCAATTTCAGATGGTTTTTCAATGCCTAGGCGTTCTTGTTTTTGAGCATGTTTTTTCTTAGTAGAAAGGGCAATTGCACTCTCTAATGCTTCAAAAATTACTTCTTTTGGTAGGGATTTTTCGTTTGATACTGCTTCAGCAGCAAATAAAATCTCTTTACTCATTTTTTCATTATCCTTTTAATAGTTAAATTCAGTGATTAAAATTTTGCCGCCACGTTGGCTTTTTGAATATTGCCAAATACCAATGTTTGCGGTTGATTATCCACAATCAATGTCAACATATCATTATCAAGTTTTTCTAACACACCTTGCCATTTACGTCGATCTGCCACAGGAATACGCAAATGCACACAAATTTCTTTGCCAACATAGCGTTCATATTGTGACAACGTAAACAATGGGCGATCTAACCCCGGTGATGAGACTTCAAGATTATATTTATCCGTAATCGGATCTTCTACATCCAAAATTGCACTCACTTGACGACTAACATCCGCACAGTCTTCAATACCTACACCATTTTCTTTATCAATAAATAAACGAACCGTCATAAACCGCCCTGTTCGCTGACATTCAATTCCCCAAAGTTCATAGCCTAAATCTGCTACTGAACCTTGCAGCAATGCTGTTAATTTTTGTTCTAATGTTGCCATTTATTATCCTCGTTTCCTTTGCTGTTCACTATTTTCTGCTCCCTATCCTCTGTCTTCTGTCCTCTGTCCTCAGACACAAAAAAAGGGCTTAAAAGCCCAGTGTAAATTTCCAAATTTTACGTACAAAAAAACCCAAATTCCAAATTTGGGTTTCACTGAACCTTTATTTCCTTTCTTACTCATAAAGATAATAAGAAAGTGGTTGCGGGGGCCGGATTTGAACCAACGACCTTCGGGTTATGAGCCCGACGAGCTACCAAGCTGCTCCACCCCGCGTCCGAAATATGAGGCGTATTATACTTAAATTTTAACAAAAAACAAGCTTTTTTTAAAACCCAATACCGCCCCCGATAGCCACACCCGCGCCACCATTACTCGCGCCAAAGCCACCACCAAGGGTACAAGCTGACAAAGTCCCTAACATCACAATAAGCAGAATAATTTTTTTCATCATATTTTCTTAACATTAAATTCACTAGTGGTAGTCACATAAACTATGTTTTGGCTCAAACAATGTAGCACGTCTAATTTCGACAAATAATATCTCTAATCAATAATATTGAATGATCACTGCTTGATTTATTTTGCAATCGTTTAAACGTTATCTCTAATAAGGTATCGACCACTTTATGATGATTTTGCACACTACAAATCACCTTATTTTCTAATAAATCCAACATATCATCATTACCAAACGTCGCGATGACTAATTCTTTAGGAATAGCTTTATTTTGGCTTAATAAAACACTAAAAATACCCTGTAATAAAGTGAGTGAAGTCACAAAAATAGCATCAGGTAACGGATTATTGGCTAACCATTGAGCAAAAACTTTCGCACTACTTTCCTTGTGGAAATGATCTGAATACAAAAACTCAGCAGATTTTGACCGCACTTTTAGTGCTTCTCGGAAACCCATTTCACGCTCACGGCTATTTTCCAATTCGGGCAAAGCGCCGAGAAATAACACACGTTGATAAGATTTTTGAAATAATTTATCCGCTAATTGAAACGCATCTTGTTGATCATTTGCCAACACGTTCAGCACATTGTCCGCATTAACCTTACGATCAAAACCAATGACAGGAACTTTATTTGCATATTCCGCATAAAATTGATGATCCGAAGCTAACGCACTGGAAACAATCAAAGCATCCACTTTACGGCGTAATAATTGTTTAGCACACCCCATTTCATTTTGTGCATTATCATTAGAACAACCTATCAATAATTGATAACCTTTTTCTCGACAACGGTTTTCCAATTGATTGGCTATTTTGGCATAACTGATATTTTCAAAGTCAGGAATAATTAATCCAATCGTACGACTTCTACCGGCCCGCAAACTAGCTGCTAACACATTAGGTTTAAAATCATGTTCATTAATTAACGCCTTAACCTTGGCAATGGTTTTATCACTAACGCGGTATTGTTTCGCTTTACCATTCACCACATAACTGGCGGTAGTCCGCGAAACTCCAGCTAATTTAGCTAATTCATCTAATTTCATCGCTACCTCAAAACTACGAAATTCCAAATCAGGATTATAAATATAGGGCTTGTGGACGTTTCATTTTTCCCAGCGTTGTCACTTAAAAAAGCCACAGGCAAGGAAAAAAATGCAGAAAATAGTGGTTCTATTTTCAAATTTTTTGACGAAGTCAGTGACTTTTTTAAGCCCAACCCCCTCTTTGCGAACATGGGGGACGGGACTTATTTTAGCCCACTCTGCGTTAAAAGTCATTTGTTTAGAATAACTAAACGGCATGACTTTCGCCTTGATTGGGCTAAAATAAGTCGCCGTCGCTGGGAAAAATGAAACGTCCACAAGCCCTATTATACCCCATAAATAAAGCATTGATTTTCAAAAGTTTGATCTAGCTCTCAAAATTTTTCAGATAAATGGGCTAATCCATATTGATACAACGCATTTTTCTTATAATCATAAAGTGTTGCCACAATGCTGGCAGCCTTCTTCAATGGTAATTCTTGGCTAATTAACTGCAAGGCCTTAATGGCTTTAGGATCCCATTGTTCGGTTTCTAATTTGGGTTTCCCTTCAATAATTAATACCATTTCGCCTTTGGTTCGATTATTATCTTGTGTTAACCATTTTAATAAATGTCCTACTTGATCACCGCAAATGTTTTCCCAGGTTTTGGTAATTTCTCGGGCTAAAACCACATAACGTTCTGCGCCCATCAGCATTTCAATATCTGCAAGGGTATCTAAAATGCGGTGTGTACTTTCATAAAAAATCAACGTACGGTCTTCTTCCCTCAAGTTTTCCAATTTGTCGCGACGAGCTTTGCTTTTAGCCGGTAAAAAGCCTTCAAAACAAAAACGATCGGATGCAATACCTGATGCACAAAGTGCCGTAATCGCCGCACAAGCGCCGGGCAAAGGCACGACTTTGATGTCTGCTTGACGACATTTTCTCACCAAATGAAATCCGGGATCACTAATTAACGGCGTGCCAGCATCAGAGATCAAAGCAATATTGCTACCTTGTTGCAATTTTTCCACTAACACGTCTGCTTTCTGCTGTTCATTATGATCGTGCAAGGCAAAAAACGGCTTTTTAATACCATAATGACTTAACAACAAACCACTATGGCGCGTGTCTTCAGCGGCAATTAAATCCACTTGAGAAAAAATCGCTAACGCACGCTGAGTAATGTCTTGTAAATTGCCAATTGGCGTGGCGACAATATATAAAGTCCCTGAATTTATCATTTTATCTCTTCTTTTATTGCTTTTAGTTGATGGGCGAAGTAAGATCTACCCATCTTTCTTATAACGGAGTAATTATGTCTATTCTATTACAAGGTACAAAATTTAAAAAACGTTTAATGCCACTTTTATTTCCTGTGCTACTAGCCGGTTGTACAAATTTATTCGGTAGCAATTTTGATCAAACCTTAAAAAGTGATGCTAATGCTAGTTCTGAATTCTATATGAATAAAATGATGCAGACAACAGAACTAGAAGATCAACAAACCTATAAATTGTTGGCTGCTCGTGTATTAGTCACTGAAAATAAAGTCGCACAAGCAGAGGCCTTATTAGCCGAATTAAATTTAAAAGAATTAACCCCACAACAATTATTAGATAAATCTTTAATTGATGCACATATTTCAGCCGTAAAACAAAATAATAGTCAAGCGGAAAGTCAATTAAAATTAATTAATTTAGCTCAATTAAGCCCATCACAAAGTGCACGATATTATGAAGTTTCCGCGCGTATTGCGGAAAACCAAAATCAATTTATTGATGCGGTAAAAGCCCGTATTAAAATTGACAGTTTCATCACTGATGTACAACGAAAACAGGAAAATATTGACCGCACTTGGGCGTTATTACGCAAAACCAATAAAGGTACCATTAGTAATACCTCGGCTGATGGAGACATTGCTTTCGGTGGTTGGTTAGCCTTAGCACAAGCCTACAATGATAATCTTAATCAACCAGCACAATTAAGCCAAGCGTTACAAAATTGGAAAGCTGCCTATCCAACCCATAGTGCATCTTATCTGTTCCCAACAGAATTAAAAAGTTTATCCAACTTCCAACAAACACAGATAAATAAAGTCGCGTTATTATTACCATTAAGTGGTGATGCTCAATTACTCGGAGACACCGTAAAATTAGGTTTTGATAATGCAAGAACCGGTTCAACTGCAACAGATACTACTAATAATATTCAAGTGGATGTGATTGACACCATGACAACAGATGTACCAACCGCTATTCAACAGGCGAAAGAATCCGGTGCGAAAGCCATTGTGGGTCCTTTATTAAAAAACAACGTTGATGCTGTACTCAGTAATCCAGCGAATATCCAAGGATTGAATGTGTTAGCGTTAAATTCGACATCAAATGCACGAGCGGTAAATCAGCTTTGCTATTATGGCTTAGCGCCTGAAGATGAAGCAGAATCTGCGGCGGATAAACTCTGGAATGATGGTATTAAATCACCTTTAGTCATGGTACCTCAATCTGATTTAGGGCAACGTACAGCCAGTGCGTTTACCGTACGCTGGCAACAGCTTTCTGGTACAGATGCCAATATTCGATTCTATAACCAAGCGCAAGATATTGCTTTAGCCTTAGAAGAAGGGGTAAGCAAACAAGCTGAAGCCATGTATATTGTGGCATTAAGTGAACAACTAGGTGAAATTAAGTCAGTGATTGATAATGTCAATCCGAACTTAAAATTATATGCAAGTTCACGCAGTAACTCATCTAACAACACACCTGAATATCGTTTACAAATGAATGGATTACAGTTTAGTGATATTCCATTCTTTAAAGAAACCGATTCTTCTCAATATAAACAAATCGAAGCCAAAACCAACGGTGATTATTCGTTGATGCGTTTATATGCTATGGGATCGGACGCGTGGTTATTAATTAATCAATTTAATGAATTACGTCAAGTGCCGGGTTATTCCATTAGTGGTTTGACTGGTAAATTAAGTGCTGGTCCGAACTGTAATATTGACCGTGATATGACATGGTTCCAATATCAAGACGGTGAAATTCATAATATTAAAAATTAATGTTTTCACGAAAAAAACCTTTTTCTACTAAACAACAAGGGGCGAGATTTGAACAATATGCTCGTCTCTTTTTAGAAAGCCAAGGTTTGCACTTTGTCGCCGCGAATCAAAACTTTAAGTGTGGTGAATTAGATTTGATTATGTTAGATGGTGAAACGCTGGTATTTGTAGAAGTCCGCCAGCGTAAAAACGATCTTTTTGGTTCAGCCGTAGAAAGTGTGGATTGGCATAAACAACAAAAATGGCAAAATGCAGCAAATTTATGGCTAATGCAACAAGGGCAAAGCCTAGAAGATGCGGATTGTCGTTTTGATTTAGTCGCTTTCGGTCAAAGCCCAAAAGATATTGAATGGATTCCTAACTTTCTGGATTAACACAACTACCAATATGCTAAATAAAATTAACGATCTCTTTGCAGAAAATATTCAAATTCAAATTGCAGCGTCTAAATCCTTAGCAGATAATCTCAGTGTCGCCACGCAAAACGTAGTCAATTGTCTATTACGTGGTAATAAAATTATTGTCTGTGGTTTAGGACGTTCCTATGCGAATGCTCAATTTTTAGTGGCAAACTTAATTAACCGTTACGAGTTACCACGCCCAAGTTTTCCCACCGTATTATTAAGCCTTGACGGAGCCATGGGTTCTGCTATTATTTTTGATAACCCAACAGAAACGTTATTACAGCGGCAATTTAGTGCAGTGGCACAACAAGGGGATATTTTATTGGTACTTTCTCCCTTTGGTAATGAAGAACCTATTTTAAATGTGGTTCATCAAGCATTTAGTAAAGAAATTTCAGTCATTGCGTTAACGGGTAATAACAGCGACCATTTACGTGGTTTACTTAGCGAAAACGATCTTGAAATTGCTGTACCAAGCCATCGAGAAAGTCGTATTTTAGAAAGCCATTTATTTTTGATTAATGCACTTTGTGAACTTATTGATCACACACTATTTACACAAAGTAGTTGATACCCTCGGAAGAACAACAAACATATAAAGATTATGTAAGGAGTAAATCAAATGAAAATCAATACATTAAAAAATCTCGCCATGCTATTAACAGCCACCTTTATTTTACAAGGTTGTGTGGCATTAGGTTTAGGTGGGGCCGCCGTTGCAACCAAAGTAGGTACTGATCCACGTACAGTAGGTTCACAAGTGGATGATGAAACCTTAGAGCTCAAAGTTTATGATGCCGTTACCAAGGATGAACAAATTAAAGCGGAAGGTCGTGTGGTTGTCGTTTCCTATAGCAGCCGTGTATTATTACTTGGTCAAGTGCCTGATGAAAGCTTAAAAGAAGTCGCCACCAGTTTAGCAAAAGGAGTTGAAAACATCGGTGATGTATATAACGAAATGCGTGTTGGTTCACCGATTTCCTTTAGCCAAAAAAGCCAAGATAGCTGGATTACTACTAAAATTAAATCCGATATGTTGCTAAACTCTGCGGTTAAAACCACCGATATTAAAGTCATCACCGAGAACAAAGAAGTCTTCTTACTCGGTAATGTAACACAAGAGCAAGGTATTGCTGCCGCAGAAGTGGCTCGCAAAGTATCTGGGGTTGAAAAAGTTATTAAGGTATTTAAATATTTAAATTAACCCTGAACTGGCGTACAAGGTTACTTAAATAATGATATCCTGTCATCTCAATCGACACAACGCTGAGTACGCTAATACTATTTAGCCGCATATTGATAAAGTGCGGTGTATTTTATTGATATTTTACCAAATAGGATAAATCATGACTGAGATTAATAAACAACAGGTTTTAGATGCATTCCATTTTCGTTCTGCTTGCCGCAATTACGATCCAAACAAAAAAATTCCACAGCAAGATATGGATTATATTCTTGAACTTGCTCGTCTTTCACCAAGTTCAGTAGGTTCAGAACCGTGGAAATTTATTGTATTACAAAATGCCGCATTGCGTGAAAAAATTCATCCTGTGACATGGGGAATTAAACACCCCATTCAAGAAGCTAGCCATTTAGTGATTATCTTAGCCAAAAAGAATGCTCGCTATGATAGCGAATTCTTACACAATGCTTTGGTGCAACGTGGTTTAACGCCTGAACAAATGAATGCAACCATTGCTCGTTATAAATCTTTCCAACAAGATGATATTAAAATTCTTGACAGCGAACGCACCCTATTCGACTGGTGTAGCAAACAAACCTACATCGCTTTAGGTAATATGATGACGGGTGCAGCATTAATCGGTATTGATAGTTGCCCAATTGAAGGTTTTAACTATGATGAAGTGAATCGTATTTTAGCCGAAGAAGGCGTATTTGATGCTAACGAATATGGTGTCTCTTGTATGGTGACTTTTGGTTATCGTAATAAAGAAATTAAGAAAAAACACCGCAAACCTGTGGAGCAGGTGATTGAGTGGGTTGAATAAAAACAAAATGTGCGGTAATTTTTACCGCACTTTTACTACTAACATGCTACAACAATAACGCCGATCCCCATTTAATAATATCAAAGAAGAATTTATTATCATCGGTAGCAGCCTTAGTGCTAGTGGTACCATCCTCTTTAGTTTCCACTTCTACCATAGCAGACTTGCGTTCCCCTTTTACCACGGCTAAATCATCTCTAGCTTTAGTGCGTAATATAACACATTGTTTACTATCCAGATTTTCTACATCGTTTTTGGATTTGTATTTTTTAAATTGATAGGTCGCATAATCCATAGCTTTTTGATCGCCTTGAATGATTTTGACGTTATCTTCGCCGATAATGTCCTCTAAAGGATAGAAAAAGACATATTGAGAATGAATATAGCTATCTTCTTTTTGAAAATGCTCATATTGAATTCGAGTTAAATTTGGGTAAATACATTGCTCCGTTTGTTTGGCGACAAACGCCCATTTTTGTGCATTGCTATCCGATAATTCATAGGCTGCACCAGCATATTCTGCTGGAATCGCAGATTGTTTATCACCAAAACTGCAAGCCGTTAATGAAAGCAAGATCATTGAAAGAGAGAATTTTTTTAACACCATAAAATCCTTGAAATAAAAATATTAAGCCTATTTTAAAGCTAAAATCTATTTCGTCAATGGCATCACAAAAAAGTGCGGGGCAAAAAACAAAATTTTTACACCGCACTTAAACGCTCAATTAAAGGCGACTAGCCCAACAAATTTTTCAAGGCATCACCAATTTCTGCTAAACTTTTTACTGTGGTTACACCAGCATCTTGTAAGGCTTGAATTTTCTCTGCTGCCGTTCCTTTTCCGCCACTGATAATCGCCCCAGCATGCCCCATGCGTTTGCCTTTTGGTGCGGTCATCCCAGCAATATAAGATACCACTGGTTTAGTCACATTCGCTTTAATAAAGGCAGCTGCCTCTTCTTCTGCAGAACCACCGATTTCACCGATCATAACAATGGCTTCAGTTTCTGGATCTTGTTGGAAACGCTTGAGAATATCAATAAAGTTGGAACCCGGAATCGGATCACCGCCGATCCCGACACAAGTAGATTGACCGAAACCATTATCTGTGGTTTGTTTCACTGCCTCATAGGTTAACGTGCCAGAACGAGAAACAATCCCCACTCGGCCTTTTTTATGAATATAGCCTGGCATAATACCGATTTTACATTCATCTGGGGTAATAATTCCCGGGCAATTCGGACCAATCATCACCACATCGGTTTGAGCCAGTTTTTGTTTGACAGCTAACATATCTACGGTTGGAATGCCTTCGGTAATACAAACAATTAATTTAATCCCTGCATCAATGGCTTCTAAAATAGCATCCTTACAAAACGGGGCAGGAATATAAATTACGCTTGCGGTTGCCCCTGTTTGTTCAACGGCTTCACGAACTGTATTAAACACAGGTAAACCTAAATGAGTGGTCCCCCCTTTATTAGGCGACACACCACCGACTAATTGGGTGCCGTAAGCTAAGGCTTGTTCGCTATGAAATGTGCCTTGACCACCGGTGAAACCTTGGCAAATGACTTTGGTATCTTTATTAATTAAAATTGACATAACCGCTCCTTATTTCGCTGCATTGACCACTTGTTCAGCGGCATCTGTTAAACTTTTCGCTGCCAGAATATTCACGCCACTTTTGGCTAAAATATCACGGCCTAATTCAGCGTTATTGCCCTCAAGTCGCACCACTACTGGCACATTGACACCGATTTCATTCACGGCAGCAATGATCCCTTCAGCAATTAAATCACAGCGTACAATGCCTCCAAAAATATTGACCAAAATAGCTTTTACATTGGGATCGGAAAGAATAATTTTAAACGCCCCAGCGACACGCTCTTTAGTTGCACCGCCGCCAACATCAAGGAAGTTGGCTGGTTGTCCACCATGCAATTTAATAATATCCATGGTTCCCATGGCAAGCCCAGCACCGTTCACCATACAGCCAATATTACCCTCTAATGCCACATAGTTTAAACTTAAGGCTTCGGCTTCCGCCTCACGTCCGTCTTCTTGGCTTGGATCTTGCATCGCCTTTAACTCTGGTTGACGGTATAACGCATTATCATCCACCACTATTTTGGCATCTAAACAATGTAAATCATCATTTTGTAAAATTACTAACGGATTGATTTCTAAAAGACTTAAATCTTTTTCAATAAAAAGCTTGCTCAGCTGGGTAAATAAATGTGCAAATTGGGTGACTTGTTTACCGATTAAGCCTAATTTAAACGCCAGTTCACGCCCTTGATAAGGCTGCGCCCCAATTAAGGTATCAATAGCAACTTTATGCAATAAGTGCGGTGTTTTTTCCGCCACTTCTTCAATGTTCATCCCCCCTTCGGTAGATGCCATAAACACAATACGTTGTGAACTACGATCAATCACGGCCCCCAAATAAAGTTCTTTTTTCACATCGGCACAGGCCTCCATATAAATGGTATTAATCGGTTGACCGCGACTATCGGTTTGGAAAGTGACTAAACGTTGTCCTAAAAACTTATCAAAAAATGACCGCACTTCATCCGTAGATTTTACCACTTTTACGCCACCTGCTTTACCGCGTCCACCGGCGTGAACTTGACATTTTGCCACCCATGCGGTGCCACCGAGTTTTTCCGTGGCTTCAACCGCTTGTTGTGCACTTTGACAAGCATAACCTTCACTCACTGGCAAACCATATTGTGCAAAAATTTGTTTGGATTGATATTCATGTAAATTCATGGACTGTCCTTTTTATTACCTGATGATAGGGGTGTTGCCACCCCACGAAAATAATCGAAAAATTAAATATCCAATAATAATCTGGTTGGATCTTCGAGCAATTCTTTAATCGTCACTAATGCACCGACACTCTCACGACCGTCAATTAAACGGTGATCGTAGGAAAGGGCTAAATACATCATTGGACGAATCACTACCTGCCCATTCACCGCAATCGGGCGATCTTTAATAGCGTGCATACCTAAAATCGCACTTTGTGGTGGGTTAATAATCGGGGTTGACATTAACGAACCAAACACACCACCGTTAGTAATAGTGAAATTTCCACCGGTTAATTCTTCCACGGTCAGTTTGCCATTTTGTCCTTTTTCCGCTAAAGATTTAATCGCTTTCTCAATTTCCGCCATGCTCATTTGATCGCAATCACGTAACACAGGTGTCACCAATCCACGTGGTGTGGATACCGCAATACTAATATCAAAATAGTTGTGATAAACAATATCATCACCATCAATAGACGCATTAATTTCAGGATAACGTTTTAACGCTTCTACCACCGCTTTCACATAGAATGACATAAAGCCTAAACGTACGCCGTGGCGTTTTTCAAATTTTTCGCCATAGCTTTTACGTAATTGCATAATCGGTTGCATATCCACTTCATTGAAAGTGGTTAGCATCGCTGTGGTGTTTTTCACTTCAAGTAAGCGTTCCGCCACACGTTTACGTAATCTGGTCATCGGCACACGTTTCTCACTGCGTAAATTGGCTTGTGAGAAATCTTGGCTAGTTTGCCCCGCAGTTTGTGGTTTATTCGCTAAAGCACGTTCCACATCTTCACGCGTAATACGACCACCCACGCCAGACCCTTGGATCGCTTTTGGATCTAAATCGTGTTCCGCAATTAAACGACGAATCGCTGGACTTAAATCTTCTTGATGATCCTGTGCGGTTGGCTCCGGGTTTAAATTAGCGCTGTGGCGATCTGCTGGGGTAGCTTCCACCGTACTTGCTGCTGGATTTTGGGTACGTGCACCATCCACTTCGGTATTCAATTTACCCAATACTTGATTACTGACTACCGTTGCCCCTTCGTTTTCGATAATGCTTGCAATCACACCGTCTGCACTGGCTGGCACTTCCAGCACCACTTTATCGGTTTCAATTTCGACTAAGATTTCATCACGGCTCACGGCTTCGCCCACTGCTTTATGCCATTTAACCACCGTTGCATCGGCAACACTTTCCGGTAATACTGGGGTAAGAATGTCTAAATCACTCATAATATTTCCTTTTTAATTGTGCATAAAAATTAGCTTATAAAGTTAAAGCATCAGTTACTAAATTCTGTTGTTGTTCATTATGTAATGCCATATATCCAGCGGCTGGAGAAGCAGATGCTGGGCGACCTACATAACGTAAACTGGCATCCTCAGGAATGCTTTGGATAAAATTATGTCGAGAACAATACCAAGCCCCTTGGTTTAATGGTTCTTCTTGACACCATACATAGTCTTTCACGTGTGAATATTCTGCCAAAATTGACCGTACTTCATCTTCTGGGTAAGGGTAAAGTTGTTCAATTCGAATGATAGCGACATCTGTTTGCTTGTTTTGACGGCGACGTTCTAATAAATCATAATAGACTTTACCCGAACAGAATACGACACGTTTTACTTGTATTGGATCCAACTCATCGATTTCACCAATCACATTTTGGAATGTGCCATCGGTTAATTCTTCCAAGGCAGAAACCGCTAATGGATGACGTAATAAAGATTTTGGAGAGATCACTACTAACGGACGGCGAACAGAACGCAACATTTGACGACGTAATAAATGGTAAATCTGTGCTGGTGTAGATGGAATACAGACTTGCATATTGTGTTGTGCACAAAGTTGCAAATAGCGTTCCAAACGAGCCGATGAATGTTCTGGCCCTTGTCCTTCATAACCATGTGGCAGTAACAACACCAAACCGCACATTCTGCCCCATTTTTGTTCACCGGAACTGATAAACTGGTCGATCACCACCTGAGCCCCATTGGCAAAATCACCGAATTGAGCTTCCCAAATGGTTAGCGTTTTAGGTGTCGTGGTGGCATAGCCATATTCAAAGGCAAGTACCGCTTCTTCGGAAAGTACCGAATCCCAAACTTCAAAATGACCTTGTTTATCATGTAGATGACATAATGGCACATAGCCGGTTCCGTCATTAATACAGTGTAACACGGCATGGCGATGGAAGAACGTACCCCGTCCGCAGTCCTCACCAGATAAACGGATATGATAGCCGTCATCCAGCAACGTCGCATACGCCATGGTTTCGCCCATGCCCCAGTCGAGTAATTTTTCCCCTTTTGCCATTAACGCACGATCAGCATAAATTTTCTCAACCCGAGAATGAATCGGGTGGGTTTCAGGATATTGTGAAACACTATTAGCTAATGCTTTAAAACGTTGTACGTCAAAACGGCTTTGGTAAGCTGAATGCCATTCCGGATTTAAGAATTGCAACCAATCCACTTTGTCATAATTTATTTCACGCCATTCAGACACCACACAATCACCACGATCTAACGCATCACGGTAGTTATTAATGAAACTGGTGGCTTTTTCATTATTGATAATACCAGCATTAATTAATCTATCGGCATACACTTGGCGTGGAGTTGGATGAGCTTTGATTTTTTTATACATCATCGGTTGGGTGGCGGATGGTTCATCGGCTTCATTATGACCATGACGACGATAAGAGACCAAATCAATGAAAACATCACGTTTAAATTTGGTACGAAATTCCACTGCCATACGCGCGGCATACGCTACCGCTTCTGGATCATCACCATTAACATGAATAATCGGTGCTTCGATCATTTTGGCAATATCCGTACAATAAACCGTAGAGCGAGTATCTTTTGGGAAAGATGTGGTAAAACCAATCCGGTTATTGATCACAATGCGAATGGTACCACCCACGGTATAACCACGTGCATCAGACATATTTAAGGTTTCTTGTACCACGCCTTGACCGGCCAACGCACTATCACCATGCACCGTTACGGCTAATACTTTTCTATGATCATCATCCCCGAGGCGTTTTTGTCTGGCTCGCACCGAACCTGTCACCACAGGACTGACAATTTCTAAATGTGACGGGTTAAACGCTAACACTAAATGTACACGACCGTCATCGGTCATAAAATCAGAAGAAAACCCTTGATGATATTTCACATCACCGGTACCGTTACCATGATGCTTACCGGCAAATTCATCAAATAATTCCGCCGGTTTTTTACCTAATACATTGACCAGCATATTTAAACGACCACGGTGTGCCATGCCAAATACCACTTCTTCCGTGCCTTGTTTTGCACTATGGCGAATAATCTCTTTAATTAACGGCACAAAAGCATCACTCCCTTCTAACGAAAAGCGTTTTGCTCCGGGGAATTTCGCCCCAATATAACGCTCTAAGCCCTCTGCTGCGGTCAGTTCTGCTAGCAATTTTTCTTGTTCAGCTTGACTAAAGTGCGATGCATTTACCCAGTTTTCTATATTTTTTTGTAACCAAGTACGCGCTTCCAAATCATTAACGTGCATAAATTCCAAGCCGATTTTACCACAATACGTTTTCTTCAACGTGGCACCAAGTTCTCTCAAACTAATTTTTTCTTTATGGAAAACATGGCCACTTAAATCAAAAACTTCATCAAGATCAGCATCGGTAAGGTTATAGAAACGGTAATCTAAGGTTGGAACTTCGGGTTTTTCACGTAAATTAATCGGGTCAACGTCAGCCAGTAAATGCCCACGATACCGATATGCATTGAGCCATCTCAACACATTTGCTAAACGTTCTCCCACTTTAGGATCAATGACGGTAACACCCTTAGGTGACTTTTCAAGCGCCAAACGGCGAAAATAATTACGAATGGGAGAATGGGCTTGTTCCGGCGGTTGCGAAACTGCGGTATTTTTTGCCAAAGAATCAAAAACTTCTCGCCAGCTCACTTCTATTGAATTAGGATCTTCAAGATAGCTCTCATAAAGATCTTCAATATACGACTGACTGCCACCAGATAACGCACTTTGCTCTAGCCACCGTTGAAATGAATTATTCTGCATCGTGTTCCTACCTATATTAAATTTAACATCCATCATACATAAAATTTAGATTTTATAAACATTATCTAAATTAATGTAACTTTACCCTATTCTTAAAAAGAAAAATATGATCTACATCACACTTTTGAAATTTAACAAAAAATTTACAGAAATTTTTGAAGACAAATCGTACAAAATGGAGTTATATTTAGATTACATTAATAATTTCACAATTTGTAACTCCGTAGCCTGTAATCTGGGGAGTTCATGGAGTTCACAAAAAAATAACATAAACACAACAAATAACAAAGGCAAAAAAGGAGTGACCTATGTCTAATTTAACAGCAAAACTAACTTTAAGCGATGGTAGAGAATTCGATCTGCCGGTACATCAAGGCTCTTTAGGCTATGATGCCGTTGATGTGCAGGTGCTGAGTAAAAATCATTTATTCACTTTTGACCCCGGCTTAATGTCCACCGCCATGTGTAAATCTGAAATTACCTATATTGATGGCGATAAAGGGATTTTGTTACACCGTGGTTACCCCATTCATGACCTTGCTATGAATGCAGACTATTTAGAAGTCGCCTACCTCTTACTTTATGGTGAACGTCCAGATCCAAAAGATTATAAAGAATTTACTCAAGTTGTTCGTCAGCACACCTTAGTCCACGAACAACTTTCTCGTTTCTTCCATGGTTTCCGACGAGATTCTCACCCAATGGCAGTGATGTGTGGTGTCAGTGGTGCATTAGCCGCATTCTATCACAATGTACTGGATGTGAGTGATGAAGAACACCGTAATTTAACCGCACTTCGCTTATTAGCCAAAATGCCAACCCTAGCGGCAATGTGTTATAAATATTCGATCGGACATCCATTTATGTTCCCACAAAATCACCTTTCTTATGCCGGTAATTTCCTGTATATGATGTTTGCTACCCCTTGCGAACCTTATCAAGTCAATCCCGTGCTAGAAAAAGCGATGAATCGTATCTTTATTCTCCACGCTGACCACGAACAAAACGCCTCCACCTCGACCGTGCGTACGGCTGCTTCTTCTGGTGCCAATCCATTTGCTTGCATTGCAGCCGGTATTGCTTCACTTTGGGGACCCGCTCATGGTGGTGCCAATGAGGCCTGTATTAGGATGTTAGAAGAAATCGGTTCTATCGATCGTATTCCTGAATTTATTGCAAAAGCCAAAGATAAAAATGATCCATTCCGTTTAATGGGATTCGGTCACCGTGTGTATAAAAATTACGATCCACGTGCCAAAGTGATGCGTGAAACTTGTCACGAAGTATTACAAGAATTAGGGATTAAAACTCCATTATTAGAAGTCGCAATGGAATTGGAACGTATTGCCTTAACCGATGAATATTTTATTGAGCGTAATCTCTATCCGAATGTTGATTTTTATTCCGGTATTATCTTAAAAGCGATTGGTATTCCTATTTCTATGTTTACGGTTATTTTTGCTTTAGCACGTACCGTTGGCTGGATCGCACACTGGAAAGAAATGTATGATTTCGGCACCTTAAAAATCGTTCGTCCACGCCAAGTTTATACTGGTCATACACAACGAGAATTTAATAAATTAGCTGAATAAAATATTTTATCATCAATACATTAGGGGGGATATAATTCCCCCTATTTCATTATCATTTGATTAGTCTCTCCCTTATCACTATAATTAAACGCCCATAGTTCCATCACTTTGTATAAAGTGTATAAATCTTTAGTACCCATTAACAAATTTTAAACACCTTATATTTGACGATTCAAATTTATTCTGAATAAACATAAATTTTAGGAAACTTAACATCATGATGATAGATAAACGTCTGATTAACACAGTGGAAGACAGCAAAAAATGGATTGCTGCGACTGTGTTGTGGAATTGGCTTGCGTTGGTTGGCAGCATTATCACTGCGGTCACATTTGCTTGGTGTCTGCATCAGGCTTTTGAGCACCCCCTAAGCCTGACAAGTGCGGTGATTTTTTTTATTGTTTTAGTTGCTGCATTGAGCTTGCGTGTCTTTGCAGGGAAAATGGCAGGCAAAGCATCTTACTATGCTAGCACCAATGTTAAACATAAATTGAGAACCTTAATTTATCAGAAATTAGCCTCTATGCCGTTAAATCAGGTTAATCAACAATCCACTTCTTCGTTAGTACAAATTGCTTCAGAGGGGGTAGAACAAATTGAGATCTATTTCGGACGTTATTTGCCACAATTATTTTATAGTTTACTTGCTCCGCTGACGTTATTTCTTTTTTTAGTCTTTTTTAATGCACCGACCGCTCTGGTTTTATTGGTTTGTGTCCCCTTAATTCCGATGTCAATTATTGCAGTCAATAAAATTGCTAAACGGCTATTAGCCAAATATTGGGCGATTTATGTGGGATTAGGCAGTAGTTTTTTAGATAACCTACAAGGGCTAGTCACCCTCAAAATTTACCAAGATGATGAATATAAAGCGAAACAAATGGATATTGAAGCGGAACATTTTCGTAAAATCACTATGAAAGTGCTAACCATGCAGCTAAACTCTGTTTCGCTGATGGATTTATTGGCTTATGGTGGCGCGGCGATTGGGATTTTAACCGCATTATTGCAATTCCAAGCAGGACATTTAACCGTCTTTGCGGTCATTCTATTTATTCTACTTTCCTCTGAATTTTTCATTCCTTTACGTTTACTTGGTTCATTTTTCCACGTTGCCATGAATGGTAAAGCGGCTTCAGATAAAATTTTCACCTTATTAGACACACCAATAACACAAACCCAAGCTGAAAGTGCGGTGAATTTTGATGAAAAAAATAACATTCAAATTACATTACAAAATTTACATTTTGCCTATTCAGCTGAAAAGAATGCCATCAATGGCTTAAACTTAACCATTCAACCCCATCAATTAACTGTTTTCGTGGGGAAAAGTGGCTGTGGAAAATCAACCTTAGTTTCCCTGTTAATGGGCTTTAACCACGCACAACAAGGACAAATTCTGTTTAATGGCAAAAACAGCTCTGATTTGCACCGCACTTCATTCTATCAACAAATTTGTTTAGTCAGCCATAGCAGTTATATTTTCAAAGGATCATTACGAGAAAATATGCTGATGGCACAAATAAACGCTAGCGATGAACAAATTTATCAAGCGTTAAGCCAAGTTAATTTGGCAGATTTTGTGCGAGAAAATGGTGGTTTAGATATGCCATTATTAAGTCGTGGTAATAATTTATCAGGCGGACAAATTCAACGTTTAGCCCTAGCTCGAGCCTTATTACACGATGCCAGTTGCTATATTTTTGATGAAGCCACCAGCAATATTGATGTAGAAAGTGAAGAAATTATCTTGCAGTTTATTCATCAACTTAAAGCTGAAAAAACCATTGTCATGATTTCACATCGTTTAGCCAATGCGGTACAAGCGGATAAAATTTATGTGTTAGATAACGGGCAATTAGTCGAACAAGGAACACATTCGCAACTCATGGAAAAACAAGGGCTTTATACAGAAATGTTTAACCAACAAAAAGCCTTAGAAAATATCAGAACAGGAGCAAATTATGCGTAAAAATGGATTTATCATCATGTGGCATTTGCTCAAATTAGTCACACCATTAGCTCATATTATGAGTTTCACCATTATTATGGGAACGCTTGGCTTCCTTGCGGCGATTTTTATTATTGTGTTGGGAGCAATCGGATTAGTGAATCTAGCAGGTTTTGCCACTCACTTTACTTTTAGCCAAATTCTTACCGCACTGATTGTACTGGCTATCGCTCGTGGTATCCTACGTTATTTAGAACAAATGTCAGGGCATTACATTGCCTTTAAATTATTAGCACTATTGCGAGATAAAGTCTTCACCGCCCTACGCCGATTGGCTTTTGATAAATTACAACAAAAACAATCAGGGCAATTATTATCATTAGTCACCAATGATATTGAATTACTTGAAGTATTTTACGCTCACACCATAGCACCTATTGCTATTGCTATTTTAACATCGGCGATTTTACTCATGGTATTTGGGGCTATTTCTGTTTGGTTTGTCTTAATCGCTTTGCTTGCCTATCTCACCATTGGCTTTATTCTACCCACAATTACCACTGCCATGGCTCGTGATGAAGGTAGAAAATACCGTGAATTAGTCGGTGAAATGAATGATTATTTTCTTGACAGCATTCGTGGCATGAAAGAAATCCAATTATTTGGTTATGAAGACCAGCGGTTAGCGCAAATTAATCAACGTAGCCAAGCCATCGATCAAGCCTTTTTCCGCATAAAAGCACAAGAATCTAAAGTGCGTGCCTATACAGAAATAGCAGTTTCATTGTTTAATATGTTGATCTTAGCGACCGGATTAATTTTATTCTATTATCAACAAATTGATTTCAGTGGCTTATTGATTGCCGTTATTCTACTGATGTCAAGCTATGGTCCTGTGATTGCATTAAGTAATCTTTCCAATAATTTATTACAAACCCTTGCCAGCGGTGAACGAGTACTAGGTTTACTGCATGAAAAACCTGTACTAGACGATGTAAAGTGCGGTGTAAATTTAGCAGAAATTGAACAAATCAACGTTACAGGTCTTAATTTTGCTTATGCTGATGAACAGATTCTGTCTAACATCAATCTCAGCTTAAACAAAGGGCAAATTTTAGGTATTCACGGACGTAGTGGCAGTGGTAAAAGCACTTTGTTGAAACTGCTAATGCGTTTTTACGATCCACAATCTGGTCATATTCAAATCAATGGCATAGATTTAACCCAAATCAACACTCAAAGTTTACGTGAAAATATGGCATACATTACGCAACAAACCTATATTTTCAATGAAAGTATTTATGAAAATATTATCATAGCAAAACGCCATGCCAGCCAACAACAGGTTATTGAAGCGGCTAAAAAAGCATCTATTCATGACTTTATTATGAGCTTACCTGAAGGCTATGAAACGAAAATCACCGAATTGGGTAACAGCCTATCAGACGGCGAAAAACAACGCATTGGCATTGCCCGAGCGTTCTTACATAATGCCCCGATTATTTTACTTGATGAACCCACAAGTAACTTAGATAGCTTAAATGAAGCTATGGTTTTACAAGCATTACTTAAAGTAAAACAAGAAAAATTAATAGTCTTAGTCAGCCACCGAATCTCAACTATGCAAATTTGCGATCAGGTGATTCATATTGAGAATGGGCGAGTGTCGTAAATATATAATGCGGTGAATATTGTGTAATATTCACCGCATTTTGTTGGTTTTCTATTCACTCCATTGACTCAACACTTGCAATAAGATTCTAGGAAAAATACCGCACTTAAAAGTAAAGTATAAACCACGTAAAATTTACAACAAATAACAATAATTCTCATTTGCTTATGAAATACCTTTTCATTATAATTATCCACATTGGAAATTTTCTTCTTTTAACTAAAAATAATCTTTGGATCATGTAGGGAGATACGCTATGTTTAGGAAAAATCCTGTTTTTTCATTCTCATTAATTACTTTAGCCGTGTTAGGCTATAGCCAACCTAGCTTTAGTGAAGAATCTAGTCAAACGGAAACGTTAGATAAAATTTCTGTAACAACAGAAGGTGAACAAGATCAAAAACCTGCTGTCATCAAGAAAACACACCAAACTATTCAGCGAGAATTAATCAGAGATACGCGTGATTTAGTGCGTTATACTACGGATGTGGGGGTGGCTGATAATGGTCGTCATTTAAAAGGCTTTGCCATTCGTGGCGTGGAAGGTAATCGTGTAGGAATTAGCATTGATGGTGTAAATTTACCTGATAGCGAAGAAAATAGTTTATATGCTCGTTATGGTAATTTCAATCCATCTCGTTTAAGTATTGATTCTGAATTAGTAAAAGATATTGATATTGTGCGGGGATCTGATTCCTTTAATTCAGGCAGTGGTGCTTTAGGTGGTTCAGTTAATTATCATACCCTAGAAGCATTAGATATTGTTAAACCCGATCAGCATTTTGGTGCGTTATTACGTACAGGTTATGCCAGTAAAAATCGTGAATGGGTGAGAACCTTGGGTGTGGGTTATGTCGGCGAAAAATTAGATGCCATGTTACTTTATTCCCAACGCACAGGTCACGAAATGAAAAGTAATGGCGATGGTCCTGAAACGAATTATTCAAGTAGTCAGCACCCAGATCCGTCAACCCATCGTTTTCATAGTTATCTAGCAAAATTAGGGTATCAAATCAACGATCATCACCGTCTTGGGCTTTCTGTCAATGGTCAACAAGGTGATCGCTATACTGATGAACGTAGCTATACTTTATATGGCAGCCAATGGCGTGAAGCAAATGATGAAAATAAACGTATCAATATTAATGCTCAATATGTTTATACGCCTGCATCAAATTATTTAGCCTATGCAAAATTAGATTTAGACTATCAAAAAACTGACTTATCTGCCTTAAATTATAAAGGCAATCGAGATTATTTAACCAATGCGAAAAAAATAAGCGAAACCTTTGACCGTAGAATGAAAACTGATTTTAAACGGGCTAATATTAGATTGGAAAGTTTACCACTTTCATCTGGTTTTGGTGAACATACGTTAGCGTTAAATACTTATATCAGCGAACGTGAGTTTAAAAATATTAACCATGATACCAATATTTATGGGTTAGATGAATGGTATACCATTCAACGTCCTGTGAAAACGAAACAATATAGTATTGCCCTAAAAGATGATATCGTTTGGCGACCTGATTTTAAAACTTGGCGACCGATTTTCTCCGTGAATATTGGTGCAAGCTATGATTATGCACGTTTAACGCCAAAATCTCTTAACGCTCAATGTAGTAAAGCCTGTTTAGCCGAGGGTGAACCAAGCCAAAGTAGCTTTGCGAATTGGAACGGTTTCCTAGGATTAAATGCTCAAGTGAATGATACTTGGAAAGTCGGTTATCAATTAAGTACAGGATATCGTATTCCAACTGCCACAGAATTATATTTCAGCTTTGAAAACCCTTATGGGACTTGGAAATCCAATCCTGGATTAAAATCTGAACGTAGTGTAAGCCATACTTTATTCACTCAGGCTCAAAATGATATTGGCACATTTGATTTGAGTGTATATCAAACTCGATACCGCAATTTCTTATTTGAACAAGAAAGTATTATCGAACAAACACAATACGGTCGCACCTATCAAACGCAAGTGCAACAAATGGTCAATATTGATCGTGCGAAAATTAATGGTGTTGAAGTCAAAGGTCAGCTCAATTTAGATAAAGTTACGCCATTACCTGAAGGCTTTAAATTTTATGGTGCCTTAGGCTATAGCAAAGGTAAATTATCGAATGAAGCAAGCCTACTCTCTATTCAGCCTATCAAAGCAGTTATTGGCTTAGATTATGAAGATCCAGCAGGGAAATGGGGTATCTTCAGCCGTTTAACTTATTTAGGTGCTAAAAAAGCCAAAGATGCAAAAACCTTTGAGAATAAATCAAGATGCGTGCTATGGGAATATGATGCTTGGTATGATCAAGATATCTGTACAAAAGAAGAATTATATCAATCCGTTGAAACCTATAAATACCGTAACAAATCAGCCTATATCTTTGATTTATATGGATATTACAAAATCATGAATGATATTACATTACGAGCTGGCGTATATAATCTATTTAACCGAAAATATCACACTTGGGACGCTTTACGTGGTATCAATGCCCATAGCACAACCAATAGTGTGGATAGAGATGGATTAGGTCTTGAACGCTTCTACGCTCCAGGTCGTAATTACAGTGCATCGGTGGAAATTCGGTTTTAGCCATTAACCCCGCGTACTTGCATACGGGGTTAAGCATAGTTACGCCACCATGTGGCTGACTTGTTTCAAGATGCGGAGCATCGTTACTAATCTAGCCCTGTACGCAAGTGCAGGGTTAAAATATTTTCACCGCACTTTCCCAAAAAAACTACAAAATCTGTGCCAAGAACTGCTGCCCTCTTTCCGTTTTTGGCTGGCGAAAAAATTCATCTGGGGTAGTCTGCTCAATAATCATGCCTTGATCCATAAATACCACGGAATCGGCAACCCGTTGAGCAAAGCCCATTTCATGAGTCACACATAACATCGTGATACGTTCTTGCTCGGCGAGTTCTACCATGACATCTAACACTTCTTTCACCATTTCAGGATCGAGTGCGGAAGTGGGTTCATCAAATAACATAACTTTGGGTGACATACAAAGGGATCTGGCAATCGCCACACGTTGTTGCTGTCCGCCAGATAATTGCCCTGGATATTTATAAGCCTGATCAGCAATTTTTACCCGTTCTAAATATTTTAAGGCAACATCAATGGCTTCTTGCTTGCTCTTTTTTAATACCCAAATTTGCCCGAGCGTCAAATTTTCTAACACCGTTAAATGGGGGAATAAATTAAAATGTTGGAATACCATGCCGACATTGCGGCGAATTTCTTCTAGGTGTTTCAGATTATTATTTAACAACACGCCATTGACGATTAACTCACCACTTTGATGATGTTCTAACCCATTAATACAACGAATTAAAGTTGATTTACCCGATCCTGAGGGACCTGCAATCACAATTTTTTCCCCTTCAGTGACGGTTAAATTCACATTTTTGAGTACATGAAAATCACCATACCACTTATTTACATCTTTTAATTGTACCATTACTTTTGACACAAATACACTCCCTAACGCTGTCTTGCCAAGTCTAAACGTTGCTCAATATAACGTGAGTAACGAGACATCGCATAACAAAAAATAAAATAAATAAACGCAAGAAAAACATAGGCTTCTACGCTAAACCCTTGCCATAACGGGTCGGCAAGTGCCACTTTAGCAGATAGGGTTAAGTCATAAATCCCAATAATCACCACTAAAGAAGTATCTTTAAAAATGGAAATAAAAATACTCACCAACGGTGGAATCACCACTTTTAAGGCTTGTGGCAAAATGACTAAGCGCATGCTTTGCCAGTAAGTTAACCCTAAAGAGTCCGCTCCTTCAAATTGTCCTTTTGGGATCGACTGCAAACCACCCCGTACCACTTCAGCAATATAAGCCGACACATACACAATCACTGCGATTTGCGCTCGCAATAATTTATCTAGCGAAAAACCCTCTGCAAAAAACAACGGTACCATTACCGAGGCCATAAATAACAAGCTAACAAACGGCACGCCTCGCACAATTTCAATATACATAATGGATAGCGAGCGGATAATTGGCATGTCTGAGCGACGACCTAAAGCCAGCAAAATGCCTAATGGCGTGGCGATTAAAATCCCGAAAATGGCGAGAATTAAGGTAATCGGCAAACCACCCCAACGAGCAGTTTCAATTTCGCTCAAGCCAAATACGCCACCATGCATTAAAACACCACAAAGGCTTAATATTGCTATCCAAATCAAGACTAAATATTTTTGCCAAAAACGAGGGATAGCACTAAAAATAATTAAGGCTATTAGCAAAATGCAAACTAAAAATGGCCGCCATTGTTCATCAAAAGGATAAATACCAAACAAAATCATACGGTATTTATGTTGTACAAACGACCAACATGCACCAGCAGATGCATGACATTCTTGACCGCTAGTGGCGGTGAAATTCGCTTGTAATAGCCCCCATTCTACCACTGCAGGAATAGAGAACAGTAAAAACCATAATACTAAAATAGTGGCGAAACTATGAGCCGGTGTAGCAAATAAATTATCTTTTAACCACAACCATACGCCGGTTTGTTTTGGTGGTTTTTGCATAATATTTTCCATTTATCTCTCCACCAACGCCATACGTTTGTTATACCATGCCATAAATACCGCAATGCTGATACTAATAGTAAAATACGCTAACATAATAATCATCACCGCTTCAATGGCTTGCCCTGTTTGGGTTAACATGGTGTTGACTATAGAAACAATATCGGGATAACCAATAGCCACGGCCAATGAGCTGTTTTTAGTGAAATTCATAAAGGTATTGCTCATGGCAGGAATCATCACCCGAACCGCTTGCGGCATAATAATTAAACGCAAGGTTTTAAGCCGAGATAATCCTAAGGATTCGCCAGCTTCCCATTGACCTTTATTGACACTTTGAATACCCGAACGCACAATTTCAGCAATAAAGGCGGCAGTATATAACACTAATCCTAATAATAAAGCGGCTAGTTCCGGACTAAAATGCCATCCATTAACAAAATTAAATCCTTTAAGTTCAGGTTTTACTACGTCCAGTTGCCAACCTGATAATAATGCTGCTAATACAGGGAATATCACAAAAAAAGCTAGGCTAACAGAAAAAACTGCGGTAGTTTTTCCTGTTTTATTTTGTTTATATTTCGCCCAAAAGGATAAAATAATCGTGGCAATAACAGCGAATAATAAGCCGACAAGCATCCAAGAAACCGAATCTCCGCTTAAAGCAGGAATTTTTACACCGCGGTTTGATAAAAACACCCCATCTATCGGGTTTAAAGCTTGACGAGGACCGGGTAAATTTTCTGTGAGCAAGGAATACCAAAAGAATAAATGAATCAGTAAAGGAATATTACGCATCACTTCCACATAAATCGCCGCCAATTTATTCACTAACCAGTTAGCAGAAAGTCGAGCGATGCCGATGATCGTACCAAGAAGCGTGGCTAATATAATCCCGACAAAAGACACCAATAAGGTATTAAAAATCCCTACTTTGATAGCATGCCAGTAAGTATCGGTCAGATTATATTCAATTAAGGATTCACCAATGGCAAAACCCGCTTCTTTAGTTAAAAAAGCAAAGCCTGTTTGAATATTTCGAGTTGCTAAATTATGTAAGGTATTATCGACTAAATACCAAACCACATACACGATCACAGATAAGATAATGACTTGATATAACCAAGCCCTTGTGTTTGCGTCATTTAAAGAAAAATTGATTTTTTTCATTATTTATACTAATTGGGGCATATCACCTATGCCCCTATTTTTAATTTTAAGTGTTGTTTTTAGACAGGATTATCCATGATTAACGTACAGGTAAACCGTAATGTAAACCACCATGAGTCCATAAATTATTTAAACCACGTGGAATTTGCAATGGGCTATCTTTACCCACATTACGGTCAAAACTTTCACCATAGTTGCCCACTTGTTTAACAATGTTATACGCCCATTTGTCGTCTAGACCAAGGTTTTTACCTGTACCTTCTACAGTACCTAACAAACGTTGAATATTTGGATTTTCGCTTTTTAATTGTTCATCCACATTTTTGCTAGTTACGCCCAATTCTTCCGCATTAAACTGGGCTTGTAATGTCCATTTCACAATATTAAACCATTGTGCATCCCCTTGACGTACAAACGGCGCTAACGGTTCTTTAGAAATTAAATCGGGTAATACCACATAGTCATCTGGGTTAGATAAACGTGAGATACGAATTGACGCTAAACCCGACGCATCGGTAGAATACACATCACAACGACCTGATGCAAAAGCATTCACTACTTCATTAAATTGATCGAATACCACTGGTGTATATTTAATTTTATTGGCTCTTGCCCAGTCCGCTAAGGTATTTTCATTTGATGTACCAGTTTGTAAACAAATAGTTGCACCATCTAATTCTTTAGCACTTTTCACGCCAAGTTCTTTCTTAACTAAGAAGCCTTGACCATCGTAGAAGTTCACACCTGGAGATTGTAAGCCTAAAGCAGTATCACGTTGTTGGGTCACAGTGGTATTACGCGTTAACACATCAATTTCACCGGATTGAAGTGCAGTGAAACGTTGTTGAGAATTTAATGGCACGGTTTTAAATTTGGTCGCATCGCCAAATACTGCCGCTGCCACAGATTTACATAAATCAACATCTAACCCTTTCCATTCGCCTTTATCATCGGGCGCAGAAAAGCCAGCAAAGCCTGTTGTAGTACCACAAATCACATGACCACGAGCTTTTACCGTATCAAGGGTGGAAGTTTGTGCATTGGCATTCAAAGCTGTGAAACCTAAGGTAGCAACAACTGCTGTGGTTAATACATTTAATTTTTTCATTCGATTCTCCAAAAAGGGATAGTTTAAAATCAATAGTCTCAACTTTAATAAAAAATAATTATATAAGCAAATAAAATTAACTTATATCACATAAGATTTGGTTATAAGGGCATAAAAAAACCGCACTTCCCATAATATAACAAAAGTGCGGTCTATTTAGCTTAATGTTTATTAATGAATACTTGTACTTACCGTAGTACGATTCGCGCGCTTACGATCATTTTCAGTGAGTAATTTTTTACGCACACGAATAGATACCGGCGTAACTTCCACTAATTCATCATCATCAATAAATTCAATGGCCTGTTCAAGTGTAAATTTCACTGGCGTAGTTAATACGATAGCATCGTCTTTACCTGATGCACGCATATTAGTCAATTTTTTACCTTGCAAACAGTTTACGGTTAAATCATTTGAACGGCTGTGAATACCAATAATTTGCCCCTCATACACTTCCACACCATGATCGATCATTAATTTACCACGCTCTTGCAAGCCGAATAAGGCATAACCCAAGGCTTTACCTGTAGCGTTAGAAATCAATACGCCGTTTTTACGTTGACCGATTTCACCTGGTTTAATATCGTCATAATGGCTAAATGTCGAATAAAGCAAGCCTGTACCTGATGTCATGGTCATAAATTCGTTACGGAAACCGATTAAACCACGGCTTGGGATCACATATTCTAAACGAGTGCGTCCTTTACCGTCTGGTTGCATATCTTTTACTTCGCCTTTGCGAATACCCAAGGCTTCCATCACAGAACCTTGATGTTGTTCTTCAATATCAATGGTCACTTGCTCAAACGGCTCTTGTTTTCTACCGTCAATGGTACGATAAATAACTTTCGGACGAGAAACAGCTAATTCATAGCCCTCACGACGCATATTTTCGATTAACACCGACAAATGCAATTCGCCACGCCCAGAAACACGGAATTCATCTGGGTTAGGGGTTTCTTCCACACGCAATGCCACGTTATGCACCAACTCTTTATTTAAGCGTTCCAAAATTTGGCGAGAAGTTACATATTTGCCCTCTTTACCACAGAATGGAGAAGTGTTTACACAGAAGAACATAGTGACGGTCGGTTCATCTACGCTTAGAGCTGGCAAGGCTTCTACCGCATTAATGTCGCAAATAGTGTCAGAAATATTGAGTTCACCTAAGCCTGTAATTGCCACGATGTCGCCAGCAAAGGCTTGATCTTCTTCATAACGTTGTAAGCCTAAATGCCCTAATACCTGACCCACACGCCCTTGGCGAGTACGACCTTCGCTATTAATCACAGTCACCGCTTGGTTTGGTTTCACCGAACCACGTTTAATACGACCTATACCGATAACCCCTACATAGCTGTTGTAGTCTAATTGGGAAATTTGCATTTGGAACGGTGCATCAAGATGTACAGATGGCGGAGCTACGTGTTCTACGATAGCTTCAAATAATGGGGTCATATCAGGAGCCAACTCTTCGTGTTCTAAGCCTGCTACACCCATTAATGCCGATGCGTAAATAATTGGAAAATCTAATTGTTCGTCCGTTGCCCCTAGGTTCACAAATAAATCAAATACTTGATCCACCACCCAGTCAGGTCTAGCCCCTGGACGATCAACTTTATTAATCACCACAATCGGTTTTAACCCGTGAGCAAAGGCTTTTTGTGTCACGAAACGGGTTTGTGGCATCGGACCATCAAAAGCGTCCACCACTAATAATACAGAGTCCACCATAGAAAGCACTCGTTCCACTTCGCCTCCGAAGTCGGCGTGTCCTGGGGTATCTACGATGTTAATGCGATAATCATTCCAGTTAATTGCGGTATTTTTGGCTAAAATGGTAATGCCACGTTCTTTTTCCAGATCGTTGCTATCCATTACACGTTCATCGCTATCACCGCTACGAGAACTTTCTAAGGTGCCTGATTGTTGTAAAAGTTTGTCAACTAAGGTGGTTTTACCATGGTCAACGTGTGCAATAATTGCGATGTTACGCAATTTATTAATATCTAAATCTGCCATTGAGTTATCTTCTGTTGTTTAAAAAATCTAAAAAAATGTACCGCACTTTTTTGTATAACACGGTAAAAGGTCGCAAATTATACAACCTTTTTGGGTAATGAGCTATTAAATAATTAATGAGTAGCCTGATTTAGTGAAAATCTTTGTTGAGATGAAATATAAAGAAGTAGAAAATTTGAATATCGATGACAGGGTGCGTTAATCACGCACCTTGTTGTGTCATCTCTATTTGATGGTTAACGTTTACGCCCGAAAATAAAAGAAATAATGGATAAAATAATAAATATGCCAAATAAAATTTTAGCAATTCCTACCGCACTTCCAGCAATGCCACCAAAACCTAATACACCCGCAATAATTGCAATCACAAAAAAGACAATTGAATAATGTAACATAAATATTCTCCTTAATTATGTGTTGGTTAAATGCTACCTATATAAACACTTTCTAAATGAAAGTATCTATACCTTAACATAAATATAACATAAATAAAAATATTTATAGCTAAAAATAATTAAACTTGAGTTTTTAGAAATATTTTATTATAATAACCCTGTTTTAGGGTATCTACGCCCATCTTTGGCAAGATTTCTCGCCCATTTAAATATCCAAATCCCCTGTCTTGTAGGGTATCGTAACTTAATTTTTATTTCATTTATCACCCTTCTTTTTGTATAAATGCCAAAAGGTGCGGTGTTTTTCGTTAAATTTTTAGGAGAATTTATTTGAACGTTTTACAACGAATGCATGCTGATAGTACATTAAAGGGACCTATTTTTATCCCAACCACCCTATTAGTTGTGACAATGGTAGTATTCTGTGCCTTTTTCCCTGAACAGGCAAGTTTAGGACTAAATACCATTAAACAAGTCGTTTTTAACAACTTTAGTTGGTTTTATATTTTAGCTGGCTCAATTTTCTTTCTGTTCTTAATCTTTTTATGCGTCAGCCGATTAGGTGATATCCGCTTGGGAGCAGACAGTGATGAACCTGAATATCCTTTTGTATCGTGGATTGCTATGCTATTTGCGGCAGGAATGGGGATCGGATTGATGTACTTCGGAGTAGCTGAACCTATCTTGCATTATCTCAATCCAATACATCAAGATTTAGATCAATCCGGCTTGATCAAAGAAGCCATGATGACCACGTTCTATCATTGGGGAATTCATGCGTGGGCTATTTATGCAGTAATCGCATTAGCTCTTGCCTACTTTGGCTTTCGATATAAATTACCATTAACTATACGCTCTGGATTTTATCCTTTATTAAAAAACCGTATCTCTGGCTTCTGGGGTCATCTGATAGATACTATTGCTTTATGTAGTACCATTTTTGGCTTAATTACTACCTTAGGCTATGGTGCCTTACAAGTCAACGCTGGCTTTAACGCTCTTGGCATATTTGATAGTAATAGCTTTGGCACATTGGCAATATTAGTCATTATTGCCATGACATTAGCCGTTATTTCTGCTGTATCTGGTGTGGGTAAAGGCGTAAAAATGCTCAGCGAAACAAATCTTGTGTTAGCCGGTATCTTGTTGGTCTTTGTAATTATTGCGGGACCTACTTTACAATTATTTTCAGGTTTAACTGAAAATCTTGGTTATTATTTCAGTTCATTATTAGAAATTAGTTTTCGCACTTTTGCTTACGAACCTGAACAACAAGGTTGGTTAAGTGGTTGGACCGTGCTTTACTGGGCATGGTGGGCATCTTGGGCACCGTTTGTGGGATTATTTATTGCCAGAATTTCGAAAGGTCGTACCATTCGTGAATTTATTCTTGGTGTGTTGTTTGTACCATCCTTATTCAATATTTTATGGATGACCACTTTTGGCGGTTCAGCTATTTGGATTGATCAACAAACTGGTGGTGAATTAGCCGCTATCAGTGGCAATACTGAACAACTGTTATTTGGTTTCTTTGAACATTTACCCTTTACCACCTTTTCGTCAGCAATTGCATTGATTATTATCTCTATTTTCTTTATTACATCCGCAGACTCAGGGATTTTAGTACTCAATAACATTGCGTCACAAGGGGAACAAAAAGCACCAAAATGGCAAAGTGTTTACTGGGGTATTTTATTAGCCGTACTGGGGTTATCCTTGTTGTATTCCGGTGGATTAGCTTCATTACAAACCATGACATTAATTATCGCTTTACCCTTTATGTTGATCATGTTGATATTATGTGTCGGGCTTTGGCAAGGTTTAATGATTGATGCACAATATTTCAACAAAGAATTTAGCCAAGGCAGTGCAAACTGGACAGGCAAAAACTGGAAAGAGCGTTTAGAAAAAATCGTCAACCCGACTGACCGAAAAGACATTCGACGTTTCTTAAACAAAGTCGCTCGACCAGCCTTTAGTGAATTGGTGACTGAATTTGAGAGCCACGGTTTAACTGCTCAAATGAATTTTATTGACGGTAAAAATCCAAAGATTGAATTTGAAGTGATTAAAGAAAATCTGCGTAATTTCTTATATGGCATTGAATGCCAATCCCGTGAATTATCGGACTTAGTGGTAGATGATAACAATGTGCCAAATATTGATGAAAGCAAAATCTATGAACCGATTACTTACTTCATAGATGGTCGTCAAGGTTATGATGTACAATATATGACAAAAGAAGAGCTGATCGCTGACGTATTAAAACAATATGAACGCTTTATGAATTTAGCAATGGATAACACCCACGATTTAATGACGGCAAATGTGGAGAATATGGCGGAGTAAGCGTAAGTTATATTAATGTAAGAAGGGACGGATAAGATTTTATCCGTCCCTTTTGTTGTTATATTATTAGAATTGATATTCTAATTTAGCACCAATATTGGTTTGTTTCACTTTAGATTGTGAAACAGAATGGCGGTGATTCACTTGAAGACCAAGTCTAAATTGTGGGGTTAATTTGAAATCGGCATTCGCTTTCACGACCACAGCATTATCAAGGCTACCCGTATTGAAACGGTCGCCATTCACCACCACTTGTTTGTTGTTGTCGTTATGGTGTTCATACAATGCCCCAATGTTTAAATCAATGTGGTCATTTTCCCAACCGAAGTAAGAACCCACATGTTGACTAAATACTTTAAACGGTTCTGCGTTCACTTTGAGCTGTGCAGAAGATTTATCATTAATGCTCATATCAAAATGTTGATAGCTTAAGCCTGCCACCGGGGTGATAGAGAATTGACCTAATTTAAATTTATAGCCCAATTCTGCCCCAATTTGATATTGCTCGCCTTTAATGGTGGCAATATTACGTTCTGTGGCGGAAACTTTACCATCATGCCAGTGAATACCAAGGTGAGTGTTTAATAACACATTATTCCATTCATTGTGCATAGCGAGCATCAAAGAGGTTGTTTTATATTTGGTTGAACTGTAACCATCCACCGCTTTTGGTGTCACTTTTTGATTACTAAAGGCCACACCAGCATGCAATTCTGTGCTAGCCGATACTGGCATATAGCTACCAAACAAAGTGGTATTTTGAATGGACTCATAGTTATAACCATAATCCGCGAAACCTAAATCGGTTTTATAGTCTGAACGAGTATGACGTTGTTCAACATAAAACCCTTTTTTCTGTTTTGCCCAAAGATTATCGGTAAACATATCTCGTACGGTTGTACCTTGATACATGGCCGCAGAATTTGCCACTAAGTAAGATGGCACTTGAGAAACCACTTGATAACGAGTTTCAGCATCTTGAGCGGCAGCGGCAAGTACGCTAGCCGGTGCTTCAGGCAATGAAGTTTCATTACCACTCAATCCATCAGTCACGGTACCATCTGGTAATTCAAGCCCTTCAGCAAGCACTTTCCAAACGATTAATTCTGGTAATTCTTTATCCAAGTCTAAGGTTGGAGCAGTTTCAGGCACCGCTGTCAAGACCAATTCATCTTGTTCAAGTGTTGGTGCATTATCCGGCACTGCTGTTAACACTAACTCTTCTTGTTCAAGTGTTGGTGCATTATCCGGTACGGCTGTTAACACTAACTCTTCTTGTTCAAGTGTTGGCGCATTATCCGGCACTGCAGTCAACACTAACTCTTCTTGTTCAAGTGTTGGTGCATTATCCGGTACTGCTGTCAACACTAACTCTTCTTGTTCAAGTGTTGGTGCATTATCCGGCACTGCTGTTAACACTAACTCTTCTAGTTCAAGTGTTGGCGCATTATCCGGTACTGCTGTTAATACTAACTCCTCTTGTTCAAGTGTTGGTGCATCAGGCAATGGGGCATATACCACGTTATGAATCGCTTTGCCACTTTTTGTAATCAATTTACGATGTAATTGATAGTCATAGTAATTGCCAGCCCGACCTTTTTCGAAACTCACCAATTCAAATTGATAAGCAGATTTCAATTGATCGGTAACGGTACCTAAAGCAAAGGAATCAATGCGACTGACATCACCATAGACTTTAATTAAGGATAAGCCCTCATCAGCATCATATTGACCATTGCCATTTTTATCTGAAGCCACCTCGGTTGTAGCACCATCTGAGCCTAACATATACAAGTTCACCGTGGTTGGATCAGAGGTTGTGAAACGACCTAAAATATTCACGCTGTCATGTTTCCATTGGCTCATGTCCGTGCCTTTATTTTCCACCGCCAAACTCACGGTTGCACCTTGATTATCAACATTACCAAAGTTAAGAGTTTTACCCACAAATTCGCCATCATCAGCGGAACGATTAAACACTGTTACCGCAGCTGAATTGAAGTTTGGATAAATCACACTGTCTTCGACCCAATTACTATCAGAATTAATGCTACCCTGACCACCAAGGGTAGTGCCTTTCGCTAAGGTTAATGTGCTATTTAATTGTGCATTATCAATTAATTCAATGGCACCCTCTTGAAGATCGGTATTACCTGTATGCTGAATATTACCGCTCAATAACAAGGTGCCAGCCCCTTTCTTAATAAGGTTACCTGCACCACTCACTTCTTTAGTGAATAATTGGGTTTCACCGTCTTTCTTATTCACTTCGGCAATTAAATTAGCAGCATCCTCTAACACGACTGAACCAATATTCACATTGGCATCATCTTTCAATACTAAATTTGCATTAGAATGTACATTGGCTTTTTCTGCAACATGCGTGGTCTCTGCGGCATAAGTCACAGTGCCATTTTTCACATCAAGCAAATTCACGAAAGAGCTACCAGCTAAGGTTAATTGAGCATCGTTTTCTTCAGGTGAATAAACAAGATTTACTTTGCCATTTTCACCATCACCTACTAAACCACTAAACGTATGTTTGCCGTTGACGGCATACGTGAAAGTAGCTTCTTTATCTACATTTTTGTTAAGAATATTGCCGACAATATTGGCATCACGCAAGCCTGTCGCTGTGTCATCTGTACCATTATTAACTGTGATATCCGTGCCATTTAAATCAAGAATGGCATCTTTTTCTAACAATAGATGACTTAAATTTAATTGGTCAGAATCCGCCAAGCGAACAGTACCATTGGCTTTAACCGAGACTTGAGCATAGGCTTGTTTTGCCCCTGTATCATCCGCTTCTTGATTTAACGTGGCAATGCCCTCTCGCACTTCTAGGTTAGCAAGGTTTTTACCTTTGCCCATTTTAATCATTTCACCGTCGCCGATTTTGTAGAAGGTTTCTTCACGAGGACTGTTTAGGGTCACATCTTTATGTGTATCATCTCTGACATCACGATAGATAAAGTTGCCTTGCCAAAATAACTCTTCTAAATTAAACCGCACATATTGGATATCCCAACCTGATTTACTTTCATATAAGATACCCACTGAACCATCAGACAATTCGGTTAAGCTGTTATAAGCATACTGCCCGTTAGCATCATCCGCTGGCTCAAAACTGGTATTATATTTCCATTTAATTGAACCATTTTCTTGCACTTCACCCAACCATGCCATACCATTAGTACGAGTTGAAGCATGTGGATTGGCAAATACCACATATTCTTTACCGTCAATCAATTTGGAATATTTAATTACCGACATTTGAGAATATGGATCGAGCAATACATCATCTATTACAGCCGAATTCTCCCAAGTATAACCACCATCATGGCTAGTTGAAATTGTCACATACTTATTGTAACTACGAGAGAACATTTTGAGATCACCATTATTTAATTGGATAACCTGTGATTCTGTTAATTCTTGAGAACTATCGCTAATATGTTGAGATCCACCAGAAGAATAATAAATACTATCATTTGGCGATTCGCCCATTGTCCAAGTTTTACCACCATCTTTACTAATAATCAAAGCAGCGGATTGTTTGCCATTACCATTGGTATAATAAACTGGCATGACTAAACTGCCATCTTGTAATTGGATACCCGTTCCCGGGCCAGTACCCAGAAAACGCATCCAATCTTTTTTCACTTGATGAGTGACATCAGTCGGACTAGACCAAGTTTCCCCATCATTATCACTATAAGTCAACCATAGATGTGAATGGGTTTTGATACGTAAAGGGGAAGTATTTGTACTACTTGCGTCTAAATACACATTTCCTAAGCGTGTGTCCCCTTGATAAATATCCCCCAAATTTTTAAAAGAACTACTAGGGTCACCCTCTACCACAACTTTATAATCCGTCGGCTGATTATTGGCATTATAAACCACGCCACCTTCACGAATAGTATAGCGTTGACCGTCAGTATCAGTTAATTCTTGATAATACGCATCACCAATCTTAACATAGCCACTACCCTCTCCTGATTGTTTATTTACGGAATTATAACCGCCAGATTCAGGGAACATATCTACCAACATAAACACTCGCCCAGTGTTTTTATCTTGCACCAACAACGGGTCAATTAAGAAAGCCGATTGATAATCACCATAAGAAGATTGGCTCGCTAAATTAATGACAGTTTTGGTGTCTTCCCAAGTCGTACCGCCATCAAAGCTACGACGAATAACGGTATCGATATTACCCCAGTCACTCCAGTGTTTGTAACGTTTATCTGCTGCTGCAATGACTACGCCATTTTTTGTGGTTAATAAGGCTGGAATACGATAACCATAAGCATCATTTGAATCATCCTGTTGTACTGTTCTAGTACCTGCATAAATCGCATTTTTCTCGGTTTTATACGCCCCCAATCCCTCACGTTTCTGAGCTTGGTAGCCTCGTTCAATGGAAATTTGATCCGCAACAGAAAGTGAACTTTCATAGGCTTTTTTCACTTGCTCAGGTGTCAATACTTGTGAGGTTGCACCTGCATAATCCACACTTCCGACAAAACTATATTCATTACCAGTTGCTCGATCTGTTTTACCTACATAAGCCGTTGATAAGCTCGGAATGGAACTTAAAAATTTCACATCTCCACTATATACTTTCTTTTCTTCACCATTGACATAAATAGAAATCTTCTTATTTTCTGCATCAAAAACATAGGTAACAGTACTATAATCCGTTGATTTATCAAGTGGATCTGTACGTATTTGATCGTTCTTAATTAAAAAACCACCATTATTCTCATCCCTAATTTCAATACCATAAATATCCTTACCATTTTTACGAGAAAGATAAAAACTAATATAAGTATTGTCTTTAGTTGGGTCAGACAATCCCAATAAACTATAAACACCGTCCCCCCCTGTATTTGCTACACGGAAAGTCAAAGAACCACTATTCTTGCTAAAAGCATTGTTCCCATTCTCATCTTGTGCAGTGAATACATCTGTTACATTAATTGCAGAAGTATAAGGTGTGTAACCTGTATAAGTAAAAATAGAATCCACATCCGCTGCAACCACAGACGAACTAATCGCCGCTGAAATTAACAAAGATAGAGCTGTTTTTTTAAGTAACTTCTTCATAATTGTCCCCTTACAAGGTATAAATGAAATGATAAGATAGTGCGCGCTTTGAATTATTTCTTCAAAATGAATCATACAAAAAAAAAAACACTCCAGTAAAGTGGGAAATATCAGAATTGAGAGGATGATCACAAAATTTTTAGAAAAATATTGTTATTTGAGAAAATTAGGAAAGAAAAAGTTTTAAATACGCTTAAAACTTCCCCTTCATCACATAAAGTCATTGCGAAATCTCCCTTTTTTCCCTTAAGATAGACGCTGTTTTACCATGTATTTTTAGGATCTCATTATGTTTTTTCGTTGGTTACTGATTCTACGCAAACCAAGTAATCGTCTTTGGTTGGCACCTGCTTATTCCGCTATTTTTGCTATCTTATTCGCTTTTGCTGCCCATCTGGCGGATACCTTCTTGCCACCCCATATTTTGCCAGAAATTCATCTTGAAGTTGTCGAAAATCTATTAAATATCATCAGTACGTCTATGTTGGCGGTCAGTACATTTTCGCTGTCGATTATTGTTTCTGCGGTCGCCTCTGCCTCCAGTGGAGCAACACCCAGAGCAACGGATTTAGTGGTCAATGACGGAGCCAGTCGGCGTACCATTGCGAGTTTTATTTCTGCGTTAATTTATGCCATTATTGCCAAAACCGCCTTGGGGCTGGAACTCTACGCCTTAAACGGTCGCTTTATTATTTTTATTAGCACCATTGCCATATTACTTTACGTTATTATGCGGTTAATTGCGTGGGTCTATACTCTTTCTCAACTCGGTCGTATGGGCAATACCCTTGATAAAATCTACCAAAGTGCTGAACAAAGCCTGCTGAATTATCGCCAATCACCGCAACTGGGTGCTTCATGGCAAGGTAAGGTTGGTTTACAGGCGAGTCAATTACTTGCCAATGACACAGGTTATTTAATTCATATTGATATGAACAAATTGCAATCTTTAGCTGAAAAATCAAATACCTATTTACACATTAACGTACGGACGGGTGAATTGATTATGCCAAATACCGTATTGGCAGAAATCGATAATATCGCGGATAATGAAAATGACTTTCGCCAAGCCTTTGTGCTGGATAAACAACGAACTTTTCAACAGGATCCTCGTTGGGGACTGATTGTGTTTAGTGAAGTGGCACAGCGTGCCTTGTCGCCAGCCGTCAATGATCCGGGTACAGCGATTATTGTCATGACAAAAGTGATGAAATTACTCATTCAGTCGCCCGAAGAAAAGCCAGAACCCGAGTTTAATCGTTTATCTATCAATACGTTAAACTGTCAGGAATTCATTTCCGATTGTTTTGCACCGATTATCCGAGATGGAGGAGCAATACTGGAAGTCCATCTCAATATGCAAAAAGTCTTAGCTGGCATTTGGCAAAATGCCCCAGAGCCAGAACTGCGAGAATGTGCTCAAATCACGGCAAAAGACTATTTACAACGTGCCAAAACCACCTTGCCCTTTGAGCAAGATTTTCGCCAATTAAAACAAAAACATGACTCCCTATTCACACAATAAAATTTTATGAATATAGATTATTTTGATTTAACTATCCCCACTCAACCCCAAGATCACAAACTGCTCGGCAACGTCCTTGCAGGTGCAGACAGTTTTGCTTTAAGCCAAATTGCCCAGCAATATCAAGGGCTAACCGTTATCGTTACGCAAGACAGCAAAACTGCAGTGCGTTTGGAAAAACTTTTACGCCAAACTTTGCCAGCCGTGCAACTGTTTCCCGATTGGGAAACTTTGCCTTATGATGCCTTTTCTCCCCATCAAGACATTATTTCCGCACGGCTAAGTAGTCTGTTTTACTTGCAACAAGCCAAATCGGGCGTGTTGATTTTGCCAATTACTACCTTAATGCAACGCCTTTGTCCACCGTCATTTTTAAGCCAAAATGTGCTGTTGATTAAAAAAGGCGATCGACTGAATATCGAAAAAATGCGGTTGAACCTTGAAAATGCGGGCTATCGAGCGGTGGAGCAGGTATTGGAAGTGGGCGAATTTGCGGTACGGGGTTCGCTGTTGGATCTGTTTCCAATGGGGAGTAACGAGCCGTTTCGGTTGGATTTTTTTGATGATGAAATTGACAGTATTCGCACCTTTGATGTGGACAGCCAACGCACGCTGACTGAAATTGACAAAATTAATCTGTTGCCTGCTCACGAATTTCCTACCGATAGCCGTGGCATTGAATTTTTCCGCAGCCAATTTCGGGAAACCTTTGGCGAAATCCGCCGTGATCCCGAGCATATTTATCAGCAAGTGAGCAAAGGCACGCTGGTGTCGGGCATTGAATACTGGCAACCGCTGTTTTTTGAGCAAATGGCGACCTTGTTTGATTATTTGCCGCCAAACACCCTGTTTGTGGATCTTGACGGCTATCAAACCCAAGGCGAGCGGTTTTATCAAGATGCGGAAAGCCGTTTTGAAAGTCGCAAAGTGGATCCAATGCGACCGCTGTTACCTCCCGATCAACTTTGGCTCAAAATTGATGAAATTAACCGCCGTTTGAAGCAATATCCACGCATTTCGTTAAAAACCGAAACGCTGAAAAAATCCATTCGGCAAACCAATTTAACCGTAAGTCCGTTGCCTGAGTTGCAAATTCAAGCCCAACAAAAAGAGCCATTACAGGCATTACGCCAATTTATCGAACAATTTGACGGCAAAATTTTATTTTCGGTGGAAAGCGAAGGACGGAGAGAAACATTATTAGATGTATTAGCACCATTGAAAATTAAGCCGAAACAGATTAATGATTTTAACGATGTTTTAAGGCAACCATTTAGTTTACAAATCAGCCCATTAGATCAGGGATTTATCCTAGAAACATCAGAAAAAAGTGCGGTCAAAATTGCGATAATTTCTGAAAACGAATTATTAGGCTCTCGTGTCCAACAACGCCACCGTGACAAACGCAAAAGCGTCAATCCCGATACGCTCATTCGCAACTTGGCAGAACTCAAAATTGGGCAAGCCGTGGTGCATTTGGATCACGGAGTGGGGCGTTACGGCGGTTTAGTCACCCTTGAAAATGCTGGTGTGAAAGCGGAATATTTGCTGTTGACTTATGCCAACGATGCAAAATTGTATGTGCCTGTCGCCAGTCTGCATTTAATCAGCCGTTATGTGGGCGGTAGCGATGAAACCGCCCCCTTGCATAAACTCGGCAGTGATGCCTGGGGAAAAGCCCGTTCCAAAGCGGCAGAAAAAATCCGTGATGTGGCGGCGGAACTGTTAGATGTGTATGCGGAACGTGAAGTAAAAAAAGGCTTCGCGTTCCACTATGATCGGGAAGAATATCAAGCCTTTGCGGCAACATTTCCATTTGAAGAAACCATTGATCAAGAAATGGCAATTAACGCCGTGATTTCCGATATGTGTCAACCGAAAGCGATGGATCGGCTGGTGTGTGGCGATGTGGGTTTTGGCAAAACCGAAGTGGCAATGCGTGCCGCATTTTTAGCGGTGATGAATCATAAACAGGTCGCAGTGCTAGTGCCGACGACGCTTTTGGCTCAACAACATTTTGACAATTTCAAAGATCGCTTTGCCAATTTGCCTGTCAATGTGGAAATGGTGTCACGCTTTAAAACCGCCAAACAACAAAAGCAGATTTTGGACAATCTCGCCGATGGCAAGGTGGATATTCTGATCGGTACCCATAAACTGATTCAATCGGATGTGAAATTTAGCGATCTCGGTTTGCTGATTATTGATGAAGAACACCGTTTCGGCGTACGCCAAAAAGAGAAAATCAAACAGCTGCGTGCCAATATTGACATTCTGACCCTGACTGCGACACCGATTCCACGCACGCTCAATATGGCGATGAACGGCATTCGGGATCTGTCGATTATTTCTACGCCACCAGCCCGCCGTTTAACTATTAAAACCTTTGTGCGACAAGCGGATGATTTGATTATTCGGGAAGCCATTTTGCGTGAAATCCTGCGTGGCGGTCAGGTGTATTATTTGCATAATGATGTGGCAAGCATTGAAAAATGTGCAGAAAAAATCACCGCACTTGTCCCTGAAGCTAGGGTGACTATCGGTCACGGGCAAATGCGAGAACGGGATCTTGAACGAGTGATGTCGGATTTTTATCATCAACGCTTTAATGTGTTGGTCTGCTCCACCATTATTGAAACAGGCATTGACGTACCAACGGCGAATACCATTATTATTGAGCGAGCCGACAATTTCGGTTTGGCACAACTGCACCAACTGCGTGGACGGGTGGGGCGTTCTCATCATCAGGCCTACGCTTATTTGCTGACACCGCCACCAAAATTGATTAGCAAAGATGCAGTAAAACGCCTTGAAGCCCTTGAAAGTTTGGATAATCTCGGGGCTGGCTTTATTTTGGCGACCCACGATTTAGAAATTCGTGGGGCTGGCGAATTACTCGGGCAAGAACAAAGCGGACAAATTGAAAGCATTGGCTTTAGCCTGTATATGGAATTGCTGGAAAGTGCGGTGAAAGCGATGAAAGAAGGGCGTGAGCCAAGTTTGGACGAACTCACCCAACAGCAAGTGGAAATTGATTTGCGTGTACCTGCCCTGTTACCTGATGATTATTTGGGCGATGTGAATATGCGGTTGTCTTTCTATAAACGTATTGCAGGGTCAGAAAACAAAGCCGCCCTTGATGAATTGAAAGTGGAATTGATTGACCGTTTTGGTTTATTGCCCGAACCGACCCAAAACTTAATGCAAATCGCCGAACTACGCTTAATGGCGAAACCGCTGAAAGTCATCAAAATCGATGCCACATCGCACGGTGGCTTTGTAGAATTTAACCCAACGGCGGATATTGATCCGATGAAGTTTTTAGCCTTAATCAAACAGCAACCTGCGGTATTTAAATTTGACGGACCAACGAAATTTCGCTTTACTTGCAATTTAGAACAGGCAAAAGTGCGGTTGGAATTTATCAAGAATTTGTTGGGGAGTTTGTGGTAAAATCGAACTATGATAAATATCATCAAAGGAGAATAACATCATGAAAGGTCAATGTCTATGCAGTGCCATCACACTTACGGTTGCCGATAATCAAAACGCCAGTGTCTGCCATTGCGGTATGTGTCAACGCTGGAACAGCGGTCCATTATTTTCATTTCATAGTGAAAAAATAGAAACCACAGGAAGCGAACATATTGCTTGTTATCAATCTTCCCCATGGGCAGAACGTGCATTTTGCCGAAATTGTGGCTCACATCTTTATTATCACATGTTGGGTACGCAACATTATTATGTTTCCACTGGCTTATTTTACGGGCAAACCACGTTTACCTTGGCAGATGAAATTTTTATCGACAAAAAGCCGTCTTTTTATGAACTAAAAAATGATGTACCGAAATTGACCGAAGCGGAAGTGTTGGAAAAAATGGCATAGTCATTAGATGATAGGTGGGGTAAACCCACCATCACTTGGGTGTGAACATCATTACAAAAAAGACACATCAAAATTAAACGGTAATAAATCTTTGATCGAATACGTTTTAAAAATTTCACCAGAGATAGACGCAAAATAGATTTCAATATTTTGTGCTTGTTTGGTTTCGTATTCCAAAATACTTTGCCGACAAGCCCCACAAGGCGGAACAGGGCTATTTTTCATTTCATCTTCTGGTGCACCGACCACAAATATTTTTAAAATCTTTTGATCTGGATAATTCGCTGAAGCCCAATAAATAGCGGTTCTTTCTGCACATAATCCAGAGGGATACGCCGCATTTTCTTGATTGTTGCCTGAAATAATTTCGCCATTTTCCAACAACATGGCACAACCTACTAAAAAATGGGAATAAGGGGCGTAGGCTTTCTTTCTGGCAGCCTTTGCCGCATCAAACAGTTTTTTTTCAATGTCGTTTAATTCATTGTATGATTTGAAATTCTGGTAATTTATATTAAGTTGTTTTTGCATGTTTTTCCCCTAATCTATCAGAACGTTATTTTAAAGTTGTTAAGATTTATTATACACTCAAAGTAGTTAAGCATTCAAACCGAAACAAAATTGTTATTTTTTATTAATTTAATGGATTCTCACCGCACTTTTGCTATACAATTTTAACCGCTAAGTTATGTTTATGAAAAAGGAGAAAATATGTACTTAGATCAAATCAAAGCCGAATTAGTGGAAGCACAAGATGTATTAAATAAATTTATTGCTGATGAAAATAACATCAAACTCATTCAACAAGCTGCTCTTCTCATTTCGGATAGCTTCAAACAAGGCGGTAAAGTGTTGTCTTGTGGTAATGGCGGTTCGCACTGTGATGCAATGCACTTTGCGGAAGAATTAACAGGGCGTTATCGTGAAAATCGCCCAGGTTATCCTGCCATTGCGATTTCTGATGTCAGCCATTTGAGCTGTGTGAGTAATGACTTTGGCTATGAATATGTATTCTCTCGTTATGTGGAAGCTGTCGGGCAAAAAGGCGACGTGTTATTTGGGTTATCCACCTCTGGTAATTCTAAAAACATCTTAAATGCCATTGAAGCCGCGAAAGCCAAAGGTATGAAAGTGATTGCAATGACTGGCAAAGACGGGGGTAAAATGGCAGGTTTAGCCGATGTTGAAATCCGTGTCCCTCATTTCCGTTATGCAGATCGTATTCAAGAAATTCATATTAAAGTGATTCATATTTTAATGATGTTAATTGAATTTGAAATGGCAAAAAATTCGTAAATTTTTGACCGCAGTTTTCCATTAAATTTTAATCGCACTCATCGGGGCGGATCTATGTATCCGCCCCCGTCATTTTTCCCTGCCTAAAACAGGGTCCCCGTCTTTGCCTCCTGAAAATCCATAAATTTTTAGGAAAATGGCGTCTGTCTGAGCGAAGCGAGTTCAGCCATTTTCCGTTAAGAAAATTTATGGATTTTCAGGAAACAAGGCAAAATCGGGGTGTGTTTCTTTTGTTACTTTTCTTTGCACAAGCAAAGAAAAGTAAGGAACATGGCGAAACCCAACAAATAAATTTTTATTCAAATTTAACATTTCACATTGCATACTTATGCAAAAATAAGTAATATATTTTCAATTCACAAATAAAGAGAACATCCATCAATGACTATTAGTGTTCAAAATCTCAATTTCTTTTACGGATCAAGCCAAGCACTGTTTGACATTAGCCTAAGTGCAGAAGACGGCGATACCATCGTATTACTCGGTCCCAGTGGTGCAGGCAAAAGTACCTTGATTCGAACCTTGAATTTATTAGAAGTCCCGACTTCAGGGCAATTAAATATTGCTAACAATCAATTTGATTTATCCCAAAAAAGCGATCCAAAACAAATTTTACAATTACGCAAAAATGTCGGCATGGTATTTCAACAATATAATTTATGGCCACACTTTACGGTATTAGAAAATTTAATTGAAGCACCAATGAAAATTTTAGGCTTAACGCAAGCCGAAGCCAAACAACAAGCGATGGAATTACTTTCCCGTTTACGTTTGGAAGAACACGCCGATCGTTTTCCATTACAGCTTTCAGGCGGTCAGCAACAACGTGTGGCGATTGCTCGGGCGTTGATGATGAAACCGCAAGTGTTGTTATTTGACGAACCAACCGCTGCTTTAGATCCTGAAATCACTGCTCAAATTGTGTCGATTATTCAGGAATTACAACAAACTGGAATTACTCAAGTGATTGTCACTCACGAAGTCAATGTGGCTCGCAAAGTGGCAACCAAAGTGGTGTATATGGAACAAGGGCATATTGTGGAAGCAGGTGATGCCAGTTGTTTTGAAAATCCACAAACTGAACAGTTTAAACAATATCTCTCTCACTAACTCTTATATTAATAACAAGGACATAACATTATGAAAAAATTACTCTTAACTGCACTTTTAGTCGGTACTGCATTGGCTACTCAAGCGAAAGATATTAGCTTTGCCATGGAAGCAAGTTATCCACCATTCGAAATGACCAATGAGAAAGGCGAGATTATCGGTCTTGATGTGGATGTGGCAAATGCGATTTGTAAAGAAATTCAAGCCAACTGCTCTTTCCAAAGTCAAGCCTTTGATTCATTAATTCAAGGTTTAAAACAAAAACGTTTTGATGCGGCTATTTCGGCGATTGATATTACCGAAGCTCGTGCCAAACAAGTATTATTCAGTGATTCTTATTTTGCGAGTGCTGCAACCTTTATTGCCAAAAAAGGGGTTGATTTCAATTCAATTAAAACCGTTGGTGTACAAAATGGTACGACATTCCAAAGTTATATTGTGAAAGAAACTAAATATACACCAAAACCTTATGCGTCATTACAAGAAGCTGTGTTAGATATTAAAAATGGTCGTATTGATGCTATTTTTGGTGATATGCCAGTGTTATTGGATATGATTAATCATAATGATGATCTAGCATTATCTGGTGAAAAAGTTGAAAATCAAAGTTATTTCGGCAATGGTTTAGGCATTGCTGTTAACTTAAAAAATAAAGCATTAGTTGATCAATTAAACAAAGGACTAGCCGCGGTAAAAGCTAGTGGTGAATATCAAAAAATCTATGATAAATGGATGACAGCGAAATAATGTTTTTCGATTATCTCCCTTTAATGTATTCCGCTACCCTAATGACCTTAGGGTTAGCGGTTTGTTCGCTGATTGTGGGCTTATTTTTTTCGTTAATTTTCACCGCACTTGAGATGAATAAACTGGCTTGTGTGCGTACTCCAACCTCTATATTTGTCAGTTTATTGCGTGGTTTGCCCGAAATTATTGTCGTGTTGCTGATTTATTTCGGTTCAACCGAATTAGTGGAAAAAATTACTGGCGAATATGTGGAATTTAGTGCCTTTAGTTGCGGCGTATTAGCCCTTTCTCTTATTTTTGCAGCTTACGCTTCTCAATCCTTACGCGGGGCAATTCAAGCTATTCCAGTGGGGCAATGGGAAAGTGGTGCGGCACTTGGTTTAAGCCGTCCTTATACTTTTATTCGGCTTGTGTTACCCCAAGTATGGCGACACGCTTTACCGGGTTTAAGTAATCAATGGTTAGTGCTATTAAAAGATACAGCGTTAATTTCCTTAATCGGTGTGAACGATCTGATGCGACAAGCGGAATTAATCAATACTCGAACTCACCAACCTTTTACTTGGTATGCCTTGGCAGCCTTTATTTATCTTTGTATCACCTTGATTAGTCAGGTATTTATTCGCAAACTTGAAATTCGTTTCACTAAATTTGAACGTGGGGTGAGATAATGTGGCAAGATTATTTATCGGTTATTGCACAAGGCATTCCAACCAGTTTGATCTTAACCGCCGTATCTTTAACCATTGCATTTGTATTAGCGGTATTGCTCACCTTTTTGCTTTCGCTGGGAAATAAAATCGTTAAAAGTGCGGTGAATTTTTACTTAGTTTTATTCACGGGTACGCCATTATTGGTCCAATTCTTTCTGATTTATTCAGGTCCAGGGCAATTTCAATGGATTGTGAATAGTCCATGTTGGCTATTATTGTCAGATGCTTGGTTCTGTGCTATGTTAACCTTAGCTTTAAACAGTGCTGCCTACTCTACTCAACTGTTTCATGGGGCGGTGAAAGCGATTCCTAAAGGTCAATGGGAAAGTTGTGCGGCATTAGGTTTAAGCCGTTGGCAAACGCTAAAAATTTTAGTGCCTTATGGATTAAAACGTGCATTACCCTCTTATACCAATGAAATTATTTTAGTGTTTAAAGGCACTTCCCTTGCCTCCACGATTACCTTAATGGATATTATGGGTTATGCAAGACAGCTTTATGGTACGGAATACGATGCCATTACGATTTATGGTTTAGCTGGGGTAATTTACTTAGTGATTACTGGCATTGCGACCCTTTTATTACGTCGTTTAGAACGCCACGTTTTACGTTTTGAGCGATTGGAAGTGACGAAAGCCTAATTATTTTTTCTTGTTTTTGTCACGCTTTTTGTGTTTATTAAGATCGGATTTCGCCGATGGCGACTTACTTTTTCTTTGCTCGTGCAAAGCAAAAGTAAGCAAAAAGAAACACGCCCCGATTTTGCCTTGTTTCCTGAAAATCCATAAATTTTTTTAACGGAAAATGGCTGAACTCGCTACGCTCAAACAGATGCCATTTTCCTAAAAATTTATGGATTTTCAGGCGGCAAAGACGGGGACATATTGGATAAAAGGAAGAAAAAATGTTCCAAACAAATTGGCTTTGGTTCGCTATCGGTTCTGCTTTTTTCGCAGGATTAACAGCTATTTTTGGTAAACTTGGGGTAGAAGGCATGAATAGCAATCTTGCGACATTCATCCGCACTATCGTAATTTTCTTTGTTGTAGCTGGCATTATTACTATGCGTAACGAATGGCAACTGCCACAACATATCGCTGCTCGTCCTTTCACATTCTTAGTGCTTTCGGGGGTTGCTACGGGTTTGTCGTGGCTCTGTTATTACCGAGCTTTACAACTCGCCCCCGCCTCTTGGGTTGCTCCGATTGATAAATTAAGCGTGGTGATTGCGATTATTTTAGGGATTGTGGTGCTTGGCGAACCTTTTAGCTTAAAACTATTAATAGGATCAATTTTGATTTTATCTGGTGTATTAGTCTTAGCCTTGTAGTAAAAGTAGCTCAGTTAAGTCAGCCATTTCCACACTAGGCAATAATCTTGCTTCACTAAATTGACTTATGCCTTTGCCTGATAGATTTAACCAGACCGCTTGGCAACTCGCTTGAATTGCACCTTGTACATCGGTAATCAAATTATCGCCAACATGTAAAATTTCACTTGTTTTGATACCAAAATGCTGGGCAGTTTGTTGAAATAAATCAGCTTCAGGTTTGGCTCGACCTTGTACGCCACCACACAAAATTAAATCAAATTGGGTTAAATCAATACGTAATGGATCAACATTGCCATTGGTGATAGCCGCTAAAGGATAACGTTTTTTCAGTTGGTTGAGTAGGTTAATACTGGTTTGTGGTACGGTAATTTTATGTCGCCAATGTAGAAAATGTTCAATGCACGCTTTACAAAGTTGCTCAATTTCCACCGCACTTTTACCGTGTTTTTGTAACACCGTATGAATAGTTTTAATTCTCCATTCGGTCACATTTTCACAGAAAATCGGATCTTGTTGGAAAATCTGTTGTTTACATGAAAACCACATTTCATTGCCTAATTCTGCAATTTGGCTTGCATTTCGCAGAAATTCGATACATTGCTGTTCTGCCTGATAAATCACAGGGACATTATCATAAAGCGTATCATCAAGATCAAAGCTGATAACCTTGAAAGGGGTAAAAGTGCGGTAGAATTTCATTATGTTTTTCCTATTTTCTTTTCGCACGGGGATGTGCCTGATCATAAACATCAGTCAAATGTTTAAAATCTAAATGAGTATAAATTTGTGTTGTTGCCAGATTACTATGCCCTAATAACTCTTGCACAGCTCGCAAATCAGAACTGGCTTCAAGCATGTGAGTAGCAAAGGAATGGCGGAGTTTGTGCGGATTGAGGTGAGCATTTAAACCCTGACGAATACCCCAAATTTCCATCCTCTTTTGAATGGAACGGTGCGACATTCGATTGCCAAGGGAACTCACAAATAAGGCATCATCTTTCGGGTTAAATAATAACCGCACTTTGAGCCAATCTTGAATCGCCGTTGAAGCGTGGCGACCAAAAGGCAAAATCCGCTCTTTATTACCTTTCCCCAACACTCGCACTTCTCGAGTACGTATATTTAGGCTGGTTAAATTCAATCCTTGCAATTCTGATAAACGTAAACCTGAACTGTACATTAATTCCAACATAGCTCGATCTCGCACATCAATCGGCTCTTTACTGTTATTATTCAACAGTTTAGCCACTTGTTCATTGTCAATATTTTTCGGCAAATGCTTGCCTTGTTTCGGGGCGGAAATGCCTATCGCTGGATTAGCCTTTAATTCCCCTTGCACCACTAAATAACTTAAAAATTGCCGCAACGCCGACAAACGTAGAGCAAGGCTTTTTTCGTGTAAGCCAGATTTTTTACTACTGGCTAATATAAATCGCACCACACTTGGCGTAACCTGCTGCCAATGTTGAATCCCTTGTTCATTCAGCAAGATTAGCACCACGGCTAATTGACGTTGATAATTCGTCAAAGTATGGTGGCTCAGTTGACGTTCAATACGTAAGAAATCGTAGTATTTTTGTAGCCATTGTTCCATTATGCTTTCTCGCTATTGTTTTTCGCAGGGCAATAGCCAACGGTGTAAATGCAATTCCACAATATCCACTAAATGAGAAAGAAAAGCGGTGTCTTGTCCGTTGTAAAAATGTTGTGTATCACGAGCAGAAAACAGCAAAATACCATTAGCTTGATGCTGATTAGGTTTAATCCCAAGCAAACAGCAAGCCACTGATCCTACTGGCAATTCATCTAACAAAAACAGTAAGGATTTTTCTCGATTACTCAATTCGCCCAAATAAAAACGGCGTAAGCCAAAACGTTCAAGGCGAATCAATTCAAAGCCTTTGCGATCTAACCAGTTCTTATCGCTAATTTGTTCCCCTTGCCATTTATCCCGAAATAACAACAGTTTAACCTGTTGTAAATCAAATTTTCTCGCCCACTGATTTAGTATTTCAATACCTTGCTCAAGATTTTCCGCACTGGCTAATTTTTTCTGTAACGGCATTAAAGCGAAGAAAATATCCTGTTCTTGATGAGCTAATTGTTGAAAAATGGCGAGTTCGCTTTGTAAGATTTTAATCTGCTCTCGTTGGCGTTCTAATTGCATTTCCACTAATGAAAGTGAGCCTTTTTGAGCGTGAGGAATGACCAATGTGTCTAATAAATCTAAATGTTGAGCAAAAAAGTGCGGTGTGTTTTGCAGAAATTTTACGACTTGTTGTTCTAAAATATTTTCGCTCATTTCTTTCCCCCCATTTTCCTAAAAAAGTGCCTTACAGTTTAATCACACCATCATAAATATGAGTTGCTGAACCTGTCATATAAAGAGGATAACCTTCACCTTGCCATTCAATCATCAGACTACCGCCTGATAAATCTACCTGTACTTGGCTATCTAACAATCCTTGCATTATCCCCACTGCTGCCGCTGCACAAGCCCCACTGCCACAAGCCTGTGTTTCACCAGCACCACGTTCATACACCCGCAATTTAATATGATTGCGATTGATCACTTGCATAAAACCCGCATTAACACGTTCAGGAAAGCGTTCATGATTCTCTAACAATGGACCGAGTTGCTCCACATTGGCAGTGACAATATCATCTACTTGTACGACACAATGGGGATTCCCCATCGATACAGCTCCAGCAAACACAGTTTGAATTTCAGTGCGTAAAATATAATTTTTCTCAAATTTATTGGCAATAAACGGAATTTTATTGGGTTGCCAAACAGGTTCCCCCATATTAACTCGCACATTATCATCATCTAACACGGATAACATCATATTGCCTTTTGCAGTGCTGACGGCAATATCTTTTTTATTAGTTAAGCCTTTAAGTAGCACAAAACGAGCAAAACATCTCGCTCCATTGCCACATTGGGCAACTTCGCTCCCATCTGCATTAAAAATGCGATAATGAAAATCTAATTCAGGATCGTAAGGCGGTTCAACGATTAACAACTGATCAAAACCAATACCACGATGGCGGTCAGCCAGTTTTTTGATCAATTCTTCAGGAAAATAGACATTCTGTGTCACTGCATCCACCACCACGAAATCATTGCCTAAGCCGTGCATTTTAGAAAACTGCATTGTTTTCATCCTTAAAATTCGTTTATGTTATTTGGCATTATAATCGGCAAAGGGCGTTGAGTAAATCTATCTAATACAGTTATTCGGAAATTCCGATTAATTGAAATTATTGACGTTATGCTTACATTCGGAGTACACTTTTGAGCTTGGAATAGTTAGTTGAATTTCATAGCTATTTTTAGCAAATATTATTACTTATCAGGAATAACCAATGGCACTTAATCCTACCGAAATTTATGAAAATCTCGAAAAATTAGTCAAAAAAAACTTGACAAGGGTACCTAAGATCGAAAACGATGGGAACGGAACGGAACGGAACGGAACGGAACGGAACGGAACGGAACGGAACGGAACGGAACGGAACGGAACGGAACGGAACGGAACGGAACTCATTGTTTATCTTTGATTTTCTGCAAATTTTTAGTATTCCCAAAAGTACGATCACTAAACTAAAAAATAACACTTCAAATACTAATAAAGCACTTAATCCAGAATTTGGTGAAGTAGCGTTTATTCGTCAGATCTATTTTAAACCTATATTTGACAATGCAAATTTATTTAATGAGTTAGAAAATTTAAAAAATGCGGATATTATTACTACTCACAAAATTCGTTTTATTTTTATAACTGATTTTATAAATATTGAAGCTTATGATATAAAAGCACAAGAACAGTTGTCAATTCCCTTTGCTGAGTTATATCAAAATTATGATTTCTTTTTACCTATTGCAGGTTTTGAGAAAGCAATATTAACCGCTGAAAATCCAGCTGATACAAAGGCAGCGTATCAAATGGGGAAACTCTTTGATGCAATTAAAAATAATAATGAGCTAGATCAGCATACTCTTAATATTTTTCTTACTCGTTTACTTTTCTGTTTCTTTGCTGAAGATACGAATATTTTTGAAAAGCAGTCTTTTACTGCACTTATTAAAAATTATACCGATGAACAGGGTTCGCAATTATCGGAATTATTAAACGATTGTTTTCATATTTTAAATTTAGACGAAAACGATACTAAACGACAAACTTATCCTGCTTTTTTACAAAGATTGCCTTATGTGAATGGCGGATTATTTGCTGAACAATATCAAATTCCTGAATTTAATGCCAAATCTCGCCGTTTATTATTAAATTGCGCTCAATTAGATTGGTCTGAAATTAATCCAGATATTTTCGGTTCAATGTTTCAATCAGTTATAGATCCAAAACAGCGTGCTGAATTAGGGCAACATTATACTTCCGTAAAAAACATTATGAAGGTGATTAAACCGCTATTTCTTGAGCCCCTTTATCAAGAGTTAGATAAACTCAAAGTATTAGTGCAATCCCCTGAAAGAGATAAAAAACTCACCGCACTTTTACAACGCATTAGCGATATTAAAATTTTTGACCCAGCTTGTGGTTCGGGGAATTTCCTAATTATTGCTTATAAAGAATTACGCAAATTAGAAATTGAGATAATGAAGAATTTTAGCCAAACAAAATCAATGTTCAGTGGTATTCATCTCGATCATTTTTATGGTTTGGAAATTGATGATTTTGCTTGTGAAACTGCACGTTTATCGCTCTATCTTGCGGAACATCAAATGCATCAACAAATGGCAGATGAATTAGGTATTCGTGCACCGACTTTACCCTTAAAAAATATTAAATCGATTAAATGTTGTAATAGCTTGCGTGAAAATTGGGAAGTATTTTGTCCACGCAAAAATCGTGAAAACGATGAAGTATATATTATTGGTAATCCGCCATTTGGGGGGAAGCAAGGGAGAACTTTGGATCAAACATTAGATATAAAGTTAGTATTTGGTGATATAAATAAAAATATTGATTATGTTACAAATTGGTTTATGAAAGGGGCTAAATATATAAGAGATAGTGTATCAGAAGTAGCATTTGTAGCTACCAGTTCAATTTGCCAAGGTGAGCAAGTCCCTATTTTATGGAAAAGGATCTTTGCTTTAAATGTTAGCATAAAATTCGCTTATAGATCTTTTATCTGGAAAAATTCAGCTAGAGAAAATGCAGCTGTACATACAATTATCATTGGCTTATCTTCACAGAATAATGATAAGAAGATTATTTATGATGAAATAAATAATAAACTTTTATCCGAGAATGTGGAAAATATAAGCCCATATATAATAAATGGTAAAAATATTTATATTGAATCTAGAAGAGATAATATTAGTGAAATATCAGAAATATACTCTGGTAGTATGCCTAATGATGGTGGTTTTTTATTGCTAGATGAAAAAGAGAAAAAAGAACTATTACAAAAAGATCCAAATGTAAAAAAATACATAAGAAAATTTCTTGGTGCAGATGAGTTTATAAAAAATAAGCAAAGATACTGTTTGTGGCTAGTCAATGAAAAAAATGTAATGAATATTGAGTCAATAGTAAATAGGATTTTGGGTGTTAAAAATAGTAGATCTAGTAGCCCAAGAGAAGCAACTAGGAGTTTAGCTAAAACACCACATCTTTTTGGTGAAATTCGACAGCCAGTGTCTGGAGAATATATTTTAATCCCTAGCACATCATCAGAAAATAGAGAGTATATTCCGATCGGTTTTATTAATAGTGATGTCATTTCAAGTAATGCAAATTTAATTGTACCAAACGCCACACTCTACGAATTTGGCATTTTAACTTCCGAAATGCATAATGATTTTATGCGAGTGGTGGCGGGAAGATTGGAAAGTCGTTATAGATATTCGGCAAAAGTCATTTATAACAACTTTCCTTTTCCTGATGTAACTGAGAAGCAAAAGGCAGAAATTAGTAAATTATCTCAAGAGATTTTATTGGTGAGAGAAGATTATCCTGATAAAAACTTGGCTTATTTATATGATCCAGACACAATGCCAGAACCATTAAAACAAGCGCATCAAACATTAGATAAAGCGGTAGAAAAACTTTATCGTGATAAGCCGTTCAAAGATAGTTCAGAGCGTGTTGAATTTTTATTTGAACGTTATGAACAGTTAGTTAAAAATTTGCAAAAAGGGACAAAAAAATGACCGCACATTTTGAATATCAGCAAACAGGCAAAAGTACTGAACTTAACGCAATGGGGATGCGTGAAATGCAAGCACGCGCATTTGAAAAACGCCATTCGCAATATTTATTGATTAAAGCCCCGCCAGCCAGTGGAAAATCGCGAGCCTTGATGTTTTTGGCATTGGATAAACTTTATCAACAAGGATTACGCAAGGCGATTATTGCCATTCCGCAAATGTCAATCGGCGGATCATTTGCGAATACGCCATTAAGCCATTTTGGATTTTTTAAAGATTGGGAAATTTTGCCACAAAATAATTTGTGTCAAATGGAAATGGACGAGAAAAGTAAAGTACAAGCTTTTAAACGCTTTATGCAACAGCCAGATGAACGTATTTTATTATGTACCCATTCAACTTTGCGCTTTGCGACGGAACAATTAGATGCCACAGAATTTAATGATTGCTTAATTTCAATTGATGAATTTCATCACGTTTCAGCCCACGAAGATAATAAATTGGGCGAGCGATTAGATAAAATTATGCAACAAAGCAATGCCCATATTATTGCTATGACAGGTTCATATTTTCGTGGTGATGCTATGCCGATTCTAACCCCTGAAGATGAGTTAAAATTTGATACGGTGGTTTATACTTATTACGAACAATTAAATGGTTATCGTTATTTAAAATCGATTGACTTAGGTTATCATTTTTATATAGGCAGTTATTTTGATAATGCGTTATCAGAAGTGCTCGATTTAACTAAAAAAACCATTATTCATATTCCAAATGTTAATTCAGCGGAATCGACTAAAAACAAATATGATGAAGTGGATAGAATTTTAGATATTATTGGTGATATTGTCGAAGTTGATCCAAACACGAATGTTTTCACATTAAAAACAGTAACAGGAGAGTTATTGAAAGTGGCTGATTTAGTCAATGATGATCCTGAAGTGAGATCTAAAACATTAGCTTATTTACGCAATATTAAACAAGCCGATGAAATGGATATTATTATTGCGTTAAATATGGCGAAAGAAGGTTTCGACTGGACTTTTTGTGAACACGCTTTAACGATTGGCTACCGTAGTTCATTGACTGAAGTGGTACAAATTATTGGGCGAGCCACACGAGATTGTATTGGCAAAACATCGGCACGTTTTACAAATTTAATTGCACAACCTGACGCAGAAAATGAAGATGTAAAAAATGCGGTAAATAATTTGCTGAAAGCAATTACATTATCTTTGTTAATGGAACAAGTGCTTGCGCCCAATATTACATTCCGTCGTCGTTCTGAAGTTACAGAAAATGAAACATTACCTGTAGGGACAGTAATTGTTGATGATACCGTTCAACGCCCTTCCGATCGTGTAATGAAAATATTAAACGGCGGAAAAGAAGAAATTATGGCTGCATTATTACAACAAGAAACCAAAGCCATTATGACAAATGATGTTGCCCCTGAAACCTTAAGTGAAGTGTTGTTACCACAGGTGATTAAACAACGTTATCCTGATTTAAATGAACAGGAAATTGAGCAAGTTCAAGTAGGTATGTTGCAAGCGATGACAATCGGACAGCTTGGTGGCGTGGTGAATGGTGAAGATTTACCTGAAGATGCGGTAATTGATGGTGTCGCTGAACCAAGTGGCGAATATGTAGTAAATAAGCAGTTTGTCAAAATGGGTGAACGATTTATTAATATTGAGAAATTAGATCTTGATTTAATTCAGGCGATCAACCCATTCCAAAATGCTTATGAGATATTATCGAAATCCGTTACGCCTGAAATGTTAAAAACGATTCAGTCAGTAGCAAGCGTAAGCAAAATTGCGATGACAGAACAGGAAGCGTTAATGCTATGGCAACGTATTCAAGATTTTATGCGTAAAAATAACAAAGAACCGAGTTTAACAGCAAACTATCCCTTAGAAAAAAGAATGGCAGAAGCTATTATTTGGTTGCGTAATGAAAAACGTAAGAGATTATCACAGGAACAATAATGAAATTAGCTATCGATAGAAAAAATCCTACGCTTGATGAGATATTTGATAATGATGATTTTAATTTATTTGGTAATGTAAAAGCATTGGTATCACATACTATTGAGAATACACTTATCAATAATTTTAATGAAATTGTAGCATTTTTTGAAAAACATCAACGTGAGCCAGATTCAACAGGACATTTAGATGAAGTTCGTTTAACCAGACGTTTGAATAATATTCGCAAGAATCCTGATAGTTGCGAAAAGCTCGCTGAATTTGATCGATTTGGATTATTATGTGAAAAAAAGAAAAGTATTGATTCGTTAGATGATATTTTTTCGGATGATAGTTTGGGACTGTTGGATTTGCCTAATCAAGAAATTTTACAACTGGTTAATGTTAGCCCACAATACAAAGTGAAAAACACAATTGATGATCCTGTGGGAACGCGCTCTGTTTGTGATGAGTTTGAAAAATTCTCCCCGATATTCCAATTTATTCAAAATTTAATGGATGATAAACAAATGATAAGTAAGCGTCAGAAAACAGAAAGCGTTGGAGTTGGGGATATATTTATTTTACAAGGTTTATTATGTTTTGTTGTAAATAAACAAGATGAAGAGCGTCAATCTGAGCGAAAAACGTATCGATTAAGAATTATTTTTTCTAATGGAACAGAATCAAATATGTTATCTCGTTCTTTGAGTGTTGCGTTATATAAAGATGAAGCAAGTCGTCGTTTAATGTTTAAAGATGAAAATCATCGAAATAGTTATTATAGTCAGTTATTTAACAAACGAACGGGATATATTTACGTGGCTAAATTAGTGAATCCTAAACCTGAGTTAGTTAATTATCGAGATCTTTATAAAATAGGTTTTACCACAAATACAGTGGAAGAACGTTTACAAAATTGTGAAAATGATATTGCTTTTTTAGAAAGTAAGGTTGTGCCTGTGGTTAGTTTTGAATGTTATGCATTAAATCCCCACCGTTTAGAAACGTTATTGCACGAATTTCTTTATGCACAACGTTTGCAATTAACCTTAATCAGCAAAACTGGATTCGCTTATAAACCAAAAGAGTGGTTTAACGTGAAATTGGAAACCATTGAACAAGTGATTGAAGCATTATTAAATGGCACGACTAGTCAGTATCGAATGAATAATATCACTTGTGAATTGGTGATAAAATAGAGAATTATTAGTAGGTGGTAGGATAGTGAAAATTTCATAACATATTCAAATTTAATTTAACATAATCCTTGAAATTGCTTAAAAAGAGATCATATAGAGTAATGACAGTAACAACTTACCTATTTTTAAGGAAAATATTATGAATATTGAAAAATTTACTACAAAATTCCAACAAGCCCTTGCCGAAGCACAATCTTTGGCGTTGGGTAAAGATAATCAGTTTATTGAACCTGTGCATTTATTGACCGCGCTGTTAAATCAACAAGACGGTTCAATCGCTCCGATTTTAACTGCATCTGGGGTGAATTTGAGTTTATTACGCAATGAATTAAATAATGAACTCAATAAGCTACCACGAGTATCAGGTAATGGCGGTGATGTGCAGATTTCTCGGCAGTTGGTGAATATTTTAAATCTTTGCGACAAAATCGCTCAACAGCAACAAGACAAATTTATTTCATCTGAAATTTTCTTGTTAGCCGCATTAGAAGATAACGGCAGCTTGAGCCAGATTTTACGCAAGTGCGGTGCAAAAAAAGAGAGTTTACAACAGGCGATTAAACAAATTCGTGGGGGGCAGAAAGTGGACGATCAAAATGCAGAAGAAAGCCGTCAGGCATTGCAAAAATACACCATTGATTTAACTGAACGGGCAGAGTCAGGCAAGCTCGATCCTGTGATTGGGCGTGATGAAGAAATTCGCCGTGCTATTCAGGTATTGCAACGCCGCACCAAAAACAACCCTGTGTTAATTGGTGAACCTGGGGTGGGTAAAACCGCAATTGTGGAAGGCTTGGCACAACGTATTGTGAATGGCGAAGTGCCTGAAGGGTTGAAAAATAAACGAGTGCTTTCCCTTGATATGGGGGCGTTGATCGCAGGGGCGAAATACCGCGGTGAATTTGAAGAACGTTTAAAAGCGGTGTTGAAAGAGCTTGCTCAAGAAGAAGGTCGGGTGATTTTATTTATTGATGAAATTCATACCATGGTCGGGGCTGGCAAAACAGACGGGGCGATGGACGCTGGCAATTTGCTCAAACCGTCCTTGGCTCGGGGCGAATTGCATTGCGTGGGGGCGACTACGTTGGACGAATATCGTCAATATATTGAAAAAGATGCTGCTTTGGAACGCCGTTTCCAAAAAGTGTTTGTGGACGAGCCGACTGTTGAAGATACCATTGCGATTTTGCGTGGCTTGAAAGAGCGTTATGAGTTGCATCACCACGTACAGATTACTGACCCTGCCATTGTGGCAGCGGCAACGCTTTCGCATCGTTATATCTCGGATCGCCAATTGCCAGATAAAGCCATTGATTTAATTGATGAAGCAGCCAGTTCCATTCGCATGGAAATTGATTCTAAACCGCAACCATTGGATAGACTCGATCGCCGTATTATCCAATTAAAATTGGAACAACAGGCGTTGAAAAAAGAAGAAGACGATGCCAGCCGTAAACGCTTGGCAACCTTGGAAACGGAGCTAGCGGAAAAAGAACGTGAATATGCCGAGCTGGAAGACGTATGGAAAAGCGAAAAAGCCGCCCTTTCTGGCACACAACATATTAAAGCAGAGTTAGAAAATGCTCGTACCCAAATGGAGCAAGCTCGTCGTGCTGGCGATTTGAATAAAATGTCCGAATTGCAATATGGCATTATTCCAAATCTTGAAAAACAGTTAGCGGAAGTGGATAAAGCTGATGGTAAAGAAATGACTTTGTTGCGTAATCGTGTAACAGATGAAGAAATTGCTGAAGTGCTTTCTCGTGCCACAGGGATTCCTGTTTCTCGTATGATGGAGGGGGAAAAAGAAAAATTATTACGAATGGAAGATGAATTGCATAAACGGGTGATCGGGCAAGGTGAAGCCGTGGAAGCCGTTGCCAATGCCATTCGCCGTAGTCGGGCAGGTTTATCTGATCCAAATCGTCCGATTGGCTCATTCTTGTTCCTTGGACCGACTGGGGTGGGTAAAACCGAACTTTGCAAGACCTTGGCGAATTTCTTATTCGATGATGAAGATGCGATGGTGCGGATCGATATGTCCGAATTTATGGAAAAACATAGCGTATCTCGTTTGGTTGGTGCACCTCCAGGCTACGTGGGCTATGAAGAGGGCGGTTATTTAACCGAAGCCGTTCGCCGCCGTCCGTATTCCGTCATTTTATTAGACGAAGTGGAAAAAGCACACCACGATGTGTTTAACATTTTATTGCAAGTGTTGGATGATGGACGCTTGACTGACGGACAAGGTCGCACGGTGGATTTCCGTAATACCGTGGTGATTATGACATCCAACTTGGGTTCGGATTTAATTCAAGAGAACAAAGATTTGGGTTATGACGGTATGAAAGAAATTGTGATATCCGTGGTCGGAAGTCATTTCCGTCCTGAATTTATCAACCGTATTGATGAAACCGTGGTGTTCCATCCTCTTGCCAGAGAAAACATTAAAGCCATTGCTCAAATTCAATTAGTACGCTTAACTAAACGTATGGCTTATCACGGCTATCAATTACAATTTAGTGATGCCTTGTTAGATTTCATTGGTGAAGTGGGTTACGATCCAATTTATGGGGCAAGACCATTGAAACGGGCGATTCAACAAGAAATCGAAAATCCATTGGCACAACAAATCTTGTCGGGTAAATTGTTACCTGATCAGGTGATTACGGTGGATTATGTGGGTGGTCAAGTGGTGGCTGTTCAGTAAATAAAAGATCAAATGGTTGAAATTTGAAATGAAAGGATTATAATACAGAAAGTCGTGGGTAGGTTGCTACCCTACCCACTTCCATAGCCGTTTAGGCTATTTATTGAGAACTGCTAACAGTACATCGAAAATGGCTACAAACCGAGTACTGAAAGCCCCTACTAGCAGAAGAGCTAGTATCATCAGAGCAATAGTTTCTGATGTTTTCACATAAATTACCCCCTTAGTGCCATAGGACTAAGACGACTAGGCAACGTGCTACGGCTAAGCAAACACGTTGCTCAGGTCGCCGATAGCACGAAAGGAATTATACACAAACCCCTGTCTATATATCTAGGGGTTTGTTGTTTTCCGGTGTTACGAAAATTAACCTCTTTCCTTATATAGTTTTATCCGAAATAAAAAATATTCTTTATCTCATCATGTGAATTTGCTACAATCCAACATTCAATTGAAATTAGTTATCAATTAGTTCTTAATTATTTAGACAAAGGAAAGTGGCTATGCCAGCATTATTTGATTTTTTAAAAGATTATAGTGATTACATCATTATTGGATTACTCGGTTTAATGAGTTTTATTATGGTTTGGTTTGTTATTGAACGTTATATTTTCCTGAGTAAAATTAAAGTCACAAGTTATAACAATATTCATGCTCTTGATATTGATCTTAACCGTCATTTAACCATTATTTCAACTATTGGGGCAAATGCACCTTATATTGGTTTGCTAGGAACAGTTATCGGTATCCTATTAACATTTTATGAATTAGGTAATGCTGGTGGAGATATTGATGCATCTTCCATTATGTTACACCTTTCTTTAGCCTTAAAAGCCACTGCAATCGGCATTTTAGTCGCCATTCCATCCATGGTATTTTACAGTGCGTTGGGGCGTAAAGTAGAAGTTAACCGTTTGAAATGGAAAGCATTAAATAGCTCAAAACACATTGAACAATAATTTTGGAGTAATGTTGAAATGAAAAAATTTGACGAAATTAACATTATTCCATTTATTGATATTATGCTGGTTTTGCTAGCTATTGTATTAATTACTGCTTCTTTTATTTCACAGGGCAAAATTCAGGTGAATGTGCCTAAAGCATCACAAACGGTAGCGTTTAAATCGGATGATTTAGCTAAATTATTGACTGTAACAGAACAGGGCGAAATCTTTTTTAATGATAAACCCATTACACAAGAAGCATTAGAAAAAGAAATTGAAAGTTGGGATAAAACCCAAAAAGTCACCTTGAAAGTAGATTCAAATGCAACATTTCAAAATTTTGTTTCTATTACCGATTTAATGGCTAAAAATCAAATTACCAATGTGGCGATTGTCACCATGAAAGACAAAGGCAAGTAAAATGAAGAAAGATTCATTACTGGGCTTTGTCGGTTCATTGGTGTTTCACTGTGGATTGGGGGGAGTATTATTCTCTCTCGTTGTTAATCAGGATGCGGCGAATAGCCAAGTGGCTGGAGTGTTAGATACCAACATCTCTATGCAAATGATGATGGCAACAACCATTGAAGAACCTGCCCCCGAACCAGAAGTAGAACCACAAAAAGAGCCAGAACCCGAAAAGATAGAAATTGTAGCAGATCCAACCATCAAACCAGAGCCAGAAAAACCCAAAGAGCCTGAGAAGAAAAAAGAAAAACCAAAGGAAAAGCCTAAAGAAAAACCCAAAGAGAAGCCAAAAGAAAAACCAAAAGAACCAGTAAATAAAGTTATTGCTAAACCTGATCCTAATGCCGTAAAAGCAGATGCTGTCAGGGAGGGAAATGCTGCGGTAAATTCGCAAGCGACATCAACCTCCAATAACGTAACAACCAATAACCCAAATTTAGCAGGTAGTGGAACAAGTACGTCAGAAATTAGTGCTTACCAAAGTGCATTAAGACGTGAAATTGAACGCCATAAAAAATATTCACAACGAGCTAAAATGATGCGTAAACAAGGTGTTGTGGTGATAGCATTCAATCTTGGTACAGACGGTTCGATCAGTAGCGTTAGAGTCGCCAAATCTTCTGGTTCTGAAGACTTAGATAATTCGGCATTACAAGCAGTGCAAAGTGCGAGATCTATTGGTCCACGTCCCGCCGGAATGGGAAGTTCGGTGAGTGTACCAGTACAATTTAAAATTCAATAGTATATAATACTAAAAAGCTGAATTCAGGTGTATTGAATTCAGCTTTTTTGTTTTATCAAATATGATAACATACTTACTCAATGCAGTTATCTAATGGTCGCTACTCATGTTAAAGAAAATACAAAATTTTATCAATAAACTTTTCCGTCCGTATATCAATAAAATCAATCAAGTGCGGTTAAAAAATAGTAATTTTTCAATTATCGCCAGCAACTGTAATGGTGCCTTAATATTACATGATCTCCATCAGCCATTTCATTCACCATTCGTCAATCTTTATCTAGAACCGGAGGATTTTATTCGTTATTTACGTAATATTGAATACTATCAGCAAGCAGAATTAGCCTTTATTCATAGCGATAGAAATTATCCCATAGGCAAATTAGCAGACATAACCATTCATTTTATGCACTATGAGACGGAACAACAAGCCAAACAAAAATGGCAAATGCGTTCACAACGAATAAATTGGGATAATCTGTTTATTATCATGACGGATCGTGATGGTTGCACTTACCAACATTTACAACAATTTGAGGCATTGCCTTTTGTGCATAAAGTGGCGTTTACTCATAAGCCTTATCCAGAATTAAAATCCGCATTTTATATCAAAGGATTTGAACAACAAGATCAAGTGGGTGATTTGTTTGATTATTCAGGTTTATTGGGTAAAAAATATTATGATCAGTTTGATTATGTAAGCTGGTTTAATCAAAAATAAAGTGCATATCAGCACTCTTTTTGCTACAACTCTCGTCTTCCTAAGAATGAGTGAGTTAATGTAGTGCCATCTACCATTTCAAGCTCACCGCCAACGGGAATACCATGAGCAATACGACTGGCTTTAATACCTTGTTGTTGGCAAATTTCAGCAATATAATTTGCTGTTGCATCTCCCTCAATGGTTGGATTAGTGGCTAAAATCACTTCATTAAATTGTTCTGATTGCAACCGTTGTTGTAGCAAATCTAACCCGATCTCTCTAGGACCAATACCATCTAAAGGGGATAAATGCCCCATTAACACAAAGTAGCGTCCTGAAAATTGCCCTGTTTGTTCAATAGCTTGGATATCTGCCGGCATTTCCACCACACAAAGCAAACCCGACTGCTGACGACGTGGATTATCGCAAATATTACAAATTTCTTCTTCAGTGAATGTACGACAATAGGAACAATGCCCAATTTTTGACATGGCATCAGTTAACGCCCGAGCCAAATTCATGCCTCCACTACGATCACGTTGTAACAAATGGTATGCCATACGTTGAGCAGATTTTGGTCCAACCCCAGGTAAACAACGTAAATGTTCCACCAAATTTTCTAATAGCGGACTACTTTGCATAAAAATTCCTTAAAAATACACCGCACTTTTTTGATACATATCGTTAAAAGTGCGGTGAAAAAATCTTAAATTTTTACTTAGAACGGCATTTTAAAACCAGCAGGTAAGTTCATACCCGCGGTTAATCCTGCCATTTTTTCCTTTTGCAGTTCTTCTGCACGACGAACGGCATCATTGAAAGCGGCTGCAATTAAATCTTCCAACATTTCTTTATCATCTTCCATTAATGTTGGATCAATTTCAATGCGGCGACAGTTATGTGCACCATTCACCGTAATTTTAACTAAACCTGCACCGGATTCACCTGTTACTTCAAGCTGAGCCACTTCTTCCTGCATTTTCTGCATACGTTCTTGCACTTGTTGCGCTTGTTTCATCAAGCCGCCAATTCCGCCTTTTCCAAACATGTTATCTTCCTTAAATTGGTAAAAAGTGGGCGTATTTTATCTGATCAAACAACATTCTACAAGAGAATGCGAGTAATTAACCTATTTTCTTACAGTCGCCATAGCCAAAAATTCATCAAAAAAGGTTGGGAACGTTTTGGCGGTACATTTCGGATCTAAAATGGTGACTTCCGTATTGGAGAGGGCAATCAACGCAAAACACATTGCCATGCGGTGATCGTTATAGGTTTCAATTTCAGCATGTTTAAATTGATCTAATCCCAAGGGTTGAATACGAATAAAATCGTCCCCCTCTTCTACGCTTGCCCCTACTTTACGTAACTCCGTTGCCATTGCCGTGAGCCGGTCAGTTTCCTTCACCCTCCAGTTGTAAATATTGCGAATACAGGTTTCGCCCTTGGCAAAAAGTGCGGTAGTCGCAATGGTCATAGCCGCATCTGGAATGTGATTCATATCCATATCAATACCGACTAAATCACCTTGCTCAGCTTGAATAAAATCATCGCCCCAAGTAATTTTTGCCCCCATTTTTTCTAATACATCTGCAAATAAACGGTCGCCTTGAATACTGTTTTTACCTACGCCAGTCACTTTTACTTTGCCTTTAATCGCACCTGCGGCTAAGAAATAGGAAGCAGAAGAAGCGTCCCCCTCCACTAAAAAATGTTGTGGAGATTGATATTGCTGATTGCCTTTTACGATAAAGCGTTGATAATGTTGGTTTTCCACTTCCACACCGAAAATCTTCATCATATTTAGGGTAATATCAATATAAGGCTTAGATACTAAATCGCCGATAATTTCAATTTCAGTATCTGCGGTAGCAAGAGGAACTGCCATTAAAAGTGCGGTTAAAAATTGAGAAGAAACCGAACCATCAATTTTCACTTTTCCACCATGTAACCCATTATTACGAATAACCACAGGTGGATAGCCGTCTTGTTCCAAATATTGCACTTCTGCCCCAGCTTGCAATAAGGCATCTACTAAATGTTTGATCGGTCGTTCTTTCATTCGCGGTTCACCCGTGAGAACAATTTCACTTGGCATCGCATTTGGATTAGATAGACAAAGGGCTGCAGTTAGAGGTCGCATGGCTGTTCCCGCATTACCTAAAAATAGGGCTAAACCACTTTGCCATTGAAATGCTCCACCCAATCCTTGTACTTCACAAACAGATTTATCTTCTGATAAGTGATAGTTCACGCCGAGTTGCTTCAACGCATTTAACATATAACGAACATCATCGCTATCTAATAAATTAGTAACCTTAGTAGTTCCTTTGGCAAGTGCAGCCAATAATAAGGCTCGGTTGGATAGGCTTTTGGAACCAGGTAAATTAATCGTGCCTTCAATACGAGAAATTGGGTTTAGGGTGATTTTTTCCATTTTGTTTCCTCCCTGCACTAACGTACAGGGTTAAGTAAAGTAACGATGCTCCGCATCTTTTCATTTCATTTTCAGCCACAGCGTGGCGTAACCATGCTTAAATTAGTACGGAGTAATTTGTAACACTTTCTCAAGTGCGGTGAAAAACCGTTGATTTTCTTCGGGCAAACCAATACTAATGCGTAAATGATTTGGCATACCATAAGCAGCGATTGGACGCACAATCACCCCCTCATGCAATAAGGCTTGATAAATGGGTGCCGCAGGTTGTTTAAAATCAATGGTGATAAAATTACCTTTAGACGGAATATATTGCAAACCATGCTGTTGACAAAAAACTTCATAGCGTTGCATTTCTGAACGGTTATTTTGTGCAACTTTTTGTACAAACGCATCATCTTTTAATACCGCAATAGCGGCTGCTTGAGCCAAACTGTTTACGTTGAACGGTTGTCGAACACGGTTGAAAAGATCGGCGATTTCAGGATTAGATACTGCATAGCCAATGCGTAAACCAGCTAATCCATAGGCTTTTGATAAAGTGCGAGAAACCACTAAATTCGGGTATTTTTTCAGCAAAGCAAAGGAATCAATCCGCTCATTTTCGGCTGTAAATTCGGTATAAGCCTCATCTAACACGACAATAATGCGTTCTGGTACTTGACTTAAAAAACGATCAATCTCATTTTCTGTCAAAAAATTTCCCGTTGGATTATTTGGATTAGCAATATAAATTAATTTGGTTTTATCATTAATTGCCGACAAAAAACCATCTAAATCATGTCCCCAGTGTTTGGCTGGAATTTCACGGGCTACCGCATTAATCGCTTTGGTAATCAAAGGATAGACAATAAAAGCATATTGCGAATAAATAATTTCATCTTGTTCACTAGCAAAGGTGTGAGCGACTAATTCAATGAAATCATTCGAGCCATTGGCTAAGGTGATTTGCTCTGCCTTAACAGAAAATTTTTCTGCGATCGTTTTTTTCAATGCAAACCCATTACTATCGGGATAACGAGTAAGCTCATCCAGCTGATCCATAATAGCTCTTTTGGCACTTTCAGGAAAACCAAAAGGATTTTCATTGGAAGCGAGTTTAATAATATTAGCAATACCCAACTCTCGTTCAAGCTCTTCAATCGGTTTGCCTGCTTGGTAAGGCAACAGGGATTGTACCCCTTGGTTAGCTAAAGATAAAAATTTCATAAAAATTGACCGCACTTTAGGTTAAGTAAATTGGGCGAATGCTCGCCCCAATAGATAGATTAAATGTTAAGCGTTTTCTTGTGCAAATTTCTGCATAAACGCAATTAAGGCTTGTACCCCATCAATCGGCATTGCATTGTAAATAGATGCACGCATACCACCTAATACTTTATGCCCTTTTAAGGCTTGTAATCCTGCTTTGGTGGCTTCTGCGACAAATTTCGCATTCAGCTCATCATTATCGGTGGTAAAGGTTACATTCATAATAGAACGATTTTCTTCCGCCACATAATTATGATAAAAACTATTATTATTCAAGTAATTATATAATAATTCTGCTTTGGCACGATTGCGTTGTTCGGCAGCATCTAAACCGCCCGTGGCTAACAAATGTTTAAACACCAAACCACAGAGATACCAAGCAAAGGTTGGTGGCGTATTAATCATTGAATCGGACTTGGCTTGTACTGCATAATTCCAAATAGACGGTGTTTCCTTGCGAGCATTACCAATTAAATCTTCACGCACAATAACCAGTGTAATACCAGACGGTCCCATATTTTTTTGGGCTCCTGCGTAAATCACGCCAAATTTACTAATGTCAATTTGACGAGATAAAATATCTGAGGACATATCCGCCACTAACACCGCATTACCCACATTGGGAACATCAAAAATTTCCACACCACTAATGGTTTCATTGGTGCAGTAATGTACATAGTCATATTGTTCGGCAATATCACTAAAATCCAAGCATTCCACTCGTAAAGTGCGGTCAGAATTTAAGATATTTATTTCATCAACATGGGTAAAATTCGTTGCTTCTTTAGCGGCGACAGATGACCAATGTCCGTCCACCAAATAAAGGGCTTTCCCCTTATTATTGGCTAAATTCATTGGTATTGCAGCAAATTGTCCCCTTGCTCCGCCTTGTAAAAACAATACTTTATAATTATCTGGAATCCGAAATAATTCACGTAAATCCTTTTCACACTGGGTAATCATCTCCATAAAATATTTACCCCGATGGCTGACTTCCATTACGGACGTACCTTGTGCTTGCCAGTTTAATAACTCGGCTTGGGCTTGTTCTAATACTTCTTTCGGTATCATTGCCGGACCGGCACTAAAATTGAATATTTGTATCATGGAGACTTCCTGTTTTTAATGTTGCATAGATGTTATGTTTTACCACCACAACGGCAGATAGGCAATGAATTTTTCAATGAATCCTAATAAAAAGTTGATCTGCACCATAAATTTTGCATTAACACTTTGACGAAACAGACAAAAAAGGATAAATTAGATTATCTTTTTTAATAGTGAGTACAAAATTATGGAAAATGTGAATAAACAATCCTTCCAAGAAGTTTTAGAATACGTGCGTTTATATCGTCAACGTAATAAATTATTACGTGAAATTGGCGATAATGATCGTAAAATTCGGGATAATAAAAAACGTTTATTGTTACTGGATAATTTAAATGATTATATTCGTGATGACATGAGTATTGCGGATTTACGTGCCATTATTGGCAATATGCGTGATGATTATGAAGGTCGTGTCGATGATTATATGATCAAAAACGCTGAATTGTCTAAACAACGCCGCGAAATCAAAGCGAAGATGAAAGAGAAAAATAAGGCTCATGAGGCGTTATTAAACAAAGATGAGAAGTAATTTTTCGTTAACAAAGTAACATTCAATTCTGTTTCTCAGATTAACACCCGAGAAGCAGAGATTTTTTTATTTGACATATTCTGAAATAGCATATGGCATAGTTAATAAAAAAATGGGTTAAAGCTATCTATAAGGCTTTAACCCACTTTTTAATAATACTCTTTCTATTATGCCTACTTATCTTTCAATTGTGGTAAAGCCACTTCTTTAGTTACAGACAATAAACCCGTATTTGCATAAATACCTAACTTATCTCTTGTATCTAAAATATCTAAATTACGCATGGTTAATTGACCAATACGATCTACTGGGTTAAATGGTGCATTTTCCACTTTTTCCATACTTAAACGTTCTGGGTGATAAGTCATATTTGGCGATGATGTATTTAAGATTGAGTAATCGTTACCACGGCGTAATTCTAAGACCACTTCACCTGTCACAGCTTTAGCAACCCAACGTTGAGCGGTTTCACGTAACATTAAGGCTTGTGGATCAAACCAGCGACCTTGATATAATAAACGCCCTAAACGTAAACCGTTAATACGATATTGTTCAATAGTGTCTTCATTATGAATAGAAGTTACCAAACGTTCATAAGCAATATGGAATAATGCCATTCCCGGTGCTTCATAAATACCACGAGATTTTGCTTCAATAATACGGTTTTCAATTTGGTCTGACATACCTAAACCGTGACGACCACCAATACGATTTGCTTCTAAAAAGAGTTCTACCACATTACTAAATGTTTTACCATTTAATGCCACTGGCACGCCTTCTTCAAAACGCACGGTAACTTCTTCAGCTTTGACTTCTACATCTTCACGCCAGAATGGTACACCCATAATTGGATTAACAATACGAATACCACGGCTTAAAAATTCTAAATCTTTTGCTTCATGTGTTGCACCGAGCATATTAGAATCCGTTGAATAGGCTTTTTCTACTGACATTTTGTAGTTAAACCCATTGGCAATTAAAAATTCTGACATTTCATGACGACCACCCAATTCGTGAATAAATTGATCATCTAGCCAAGGTTTATAAATTTTTAGATTTGGATTAGTCAACAAACCATAACGGTAAAAACGTTCAATATCATTACCTTTAAAGGTTGAACCATCTCCCCAAATATTGACATTATCTTCTTTCATCGCCGACACAAGCATGGTACCAGTTACCGCTCGACCTAATGGTGTGGTATTAAAATACGTAATACCGCCCGTTGAAACATGGAATGCACCCGCTTGAATTGCAGCAATACCCTCGTGAGCTAATTGGCTACGACAGTCAATTAAACGTGCAATCTCTGCACCATATTCCATTGCTTTTTTAGGGATCGCATTGTAATCATCTTCATCAGGTTGACCTAAATTTGCGGTATAAGCATAAGGTACTGCACCTTTTTGACGCATCCATAATAAAGCTGCACTCGTATCTAAACCGCCTGAAAAGGCAATACCCACTTTTTGACCAAGGGGAAGATTTTGTAAAATTGTGTTTGACATGGTTGTTCCTATTTTTAAGGTTTTAATTCGACTGATTATTATTGATTAAATCATTAGATTTTTCAACTATAATAATCATGACAAGAAATCTTTCTCACATAAAAAAAGATCCGCATCTGCGGATCTTTCTAAATCATTATTTATTCACTTGGCTACCAATTAAGCCACCTAAGGCTGCCCCCCCGAGGGTTGCACCAGTTGAGTTGCCAATAACATTACCGGCAACGCCACCAATGGCAGCGCCAACTGCTGTATTCTTTTGGGTTTGAGACATATTACTACAAGCAACCATCAACCCCGCAATAAATAATGCAGCAACTAATTTAACGATATTTTTCATAAAAACTCCTTAATAATTTAAATATCCTAAACTGCAAATTGAGACCACAATACACAAAAGAAGTTCAACTTTACCTACATTGTATAAGGATTTGGATACTGATAAATAAAATCTAATTCTCGACAAATCTTATCGGCTACAATAATCCGTTGTGGATCTCCATCCGAGCACTCAAAGTGCGGTGCTTTTTCAGCAAATTTTTCTGCCATCGCTTGATAATAATCCACTCGCGTTGGGTGTTGTGGAGCAACCAAATGATACAAGCGGTGACCGCCTTGCGTTTCTAATAAACTTTGCACCGCTCTTGAACAATCTTCTAAATGTACAAGATTAACTGGACTATTCCCTTGCTGATAAGTTCTTCCACTCATGGAATGAACAGGATGGCGATCATTCCCGATCAACCCACCAAAACGAATAATATCCACATCAATATCTTGTAAAGTAAATAACATCTGTTCAATTTCATACAACGGAGAGGAAGGCGGTTGGGTCTCTTCATCAAATTGCCCAGTTTGTATGGGTAAAACAGATGTAGAACTAATAAAGATAATATGCTTTACTCCGCATAATAAGGCTTCACTTACCAGATTTTCAATACCTTGTGTATAACTTTCCGCATCAAAAAAATAATCACTGGGTGGAATATTAATGACTAAACTATCCACCGATAATAAAGCAATTAAATCATCTGGATCGGCATTAATCTCAGGATCAAGTTGTAACTGATAGGCTTCTAACCGCCATAAACGCATTTCTTCCACACCCTCTTGAGTGCGTTTACTGCCTTTGACTTCCCAACCTAAATTACGTAGATCTCTCGCCAACGGCAAACCAAACCAGCCTAATCCAACAATTGCTACCGAACGCATAATTCCTTTACTATTTCACTCACTATTTAGTTAATAAATCCAATGCTTCTTGATATTTCGCAACGGTTTTCTCAATCACGTCCGCTGGCACTTTCGGCGCTGGCGGTTGTTTATTCCAACCACTTTGTTCTAACCAATCCCGCACAAATTGCTTATCAAATGATGGTGGATTAGTGCCTTCTTGATAAGTATCAACAGACCAAAAACGGCTTGAATCAGGGGTTAACACTTCATCCATCAAAGTTAAAGTGCCATTCTCATCTAAACCAAATTCAAATTTGGTATCGCAAATAATAATGCCCTTAGTCAACGCATAAGTGGCCGCTTCTTTATATAACGAAATCGCTGCATCACGCACTTTTGCTGCTAATTCCGCCCCGATTTGGTGTTCACATTCCGCATAACTAATATTAATATCGTGATCACCGACGTCTTCTTTACTGGACGGCGTAAAAATCGGTTCAGGCAATTTACTGGCTTCCACCAATCCTTCTGGCAACTGCAAACCGCAAATGGTGCCTGTTTGTTTATAATCTTTTAACCCCGATCCTGTTAAATAGCCACGTACAATGCTTTCAATCTTAATCGGTGTTAAGCGTTTACATACGACTGCACGATCTTTAACTAAATCGGCTTCAACTTTTGGTAACACATCATACACCGTATCACCTGTAAAATGATTTGGCATAATATGTGCCAATTTTTTAAACCAAAAATTTGAGATTTGGGTTAAGATTTCACCCTTACGTGGAATAGGATCATCCAAAATGACATCAAATGCTGATAAACGGTCGGTTGCGACCATCAGCATACGTTTATCGTCAATTTCATATAGATCTCGTACTTTACCAGAATAGATTTTTTTTAGGCTTAACTCTGCCATTGTATTGCCCTTTTATTGTGAAGAATAACGTGTGAAATAAAAACTATATTGAATTATACCGCACTTTCCCCGCAAAAAAAGCAATCGTTTGCATTTTATTCAGAATTTTTATTCTTCTCTTTCTACACCTAAGGCTTGTGAAAAACTCCGTAATCCTTTCGAATTACCGGTCTTCACCATGGTTGACATCGCTTGGGTGGGAGGATGAATGAGTTTATTCATCAATTTATAACTCAACTCTTGTATTATTTGCTCAGCATTCTCGCCCTGTTGCAAAGCCGTTAAGGCTTTTTCTAATAAATCTTGTCGAGTTTGTTCCGCATTTTCACGATAATGACGAATTAAATTAGAAAACTGATGCACTTTCAGCCATTCAAAAAAGTAGCAACATTCTTGTTCAATAATCTGGTTTGCCTGATCGGCCGCTTTTTCACGTTGATCCATATTGTGCTGAATAATATTCTGCAAGTCGTCCACACTATAATGATAAACGCTATCCAACTCTCCTACACTTTCTTCCACATCTCGCGGAACAGCAATATCTACTACTAACATCGGTGCATTGCGGCGTTGTTTTTGTGCAATTTTAACCATTTGCTGAGTAATTAAAATCTGTTCTGCCGCCGTAGAAGAAATCACAATATCCGCTTGGTTTAAGCCATCTTGTAATTGATCCAGCGGAATCACTTGAATCTGATTACCCTGATCCAAACGACTAAGTAAGGCTTCTGCACGAGATAAAGTGCGGTTAGAAATAATGATTTTTTTCACGCCGTGGCGTAGCAAATGACGACTAACCAATTCAATGGTTTCACCTGCACCGACTAACAACACGGTTAAAGATTTTAGATGTTCAAAAATCTGCCGAGCCAAACTACAAGCTGCATAAGCCACCGATACTGCATGTTCACCAATATTCGTTTCACTTCTTACCCGTTTTGCCACGGAAAATGTTTTTTGGAACAAACGAGAAATTTCGCTGGTTAAAGCATAATCTGCTTGTGATTGATAATATTCTTCCGTTAATTGATAGGCTTGCTTCACTTGTCCTAAAATTTGCGGTTCACCTAAAATCAAGGAATCCAACCCACAAGCCACCGACATCAAATGTTTCACCGCATTTTTATCTTGATGCAGATACAAACAGGCTTTTAATTCGATTAAATCAATTTGGTGAATTTGAGCAAACCAAGCCACTATCTGATCAAGAAAATCTTGTGTTTCCTTGGTTTCAGTCGGCGAAAGATTTTTATTATGTAGATAAATTTCAGTTCGATTACAAGTAGATAAAATCACCGCACTTTGAGCCAATTCTAAGCACTGAATTTGTTGTAAAGCAAGCTGGCGTTTCTCTGGCGAAAACGCTACTTTCTCACGCAATCCCACCGTTGCGGTTTTATGATTAATGCCTAGAACCAAAATTGTCATATAAAAATATTATTTAATACCTAAAAAGTGGTATAACCCTCTAAATTCAACCAGTTATACCTTATAATAGAATGTATTTTAACGGAAAAAAACATAAAATATACAACAATTGTTTTTATTTCAAATAAAAATCTAATTAAATGCTCAACTTCTACTCTTACCATAAATAAGATGGATTAACAATATCTTCCAATTGCTGCCAATACACTTGCAAGGTAATTTCACCTTCGGCAAAAGGTCCTATGGCATAAGGGGGATAAACAAAGCTCACGCCCTCAGGGGTAAAATAGAATTCTGTTGAAACATAGAAATCTTGTTTATTGGTGTAAAATGAACTTTCATCAGCTGTTTGATTATGTTCGGCATAACTTCCCCATAATAATTCTTTAAGTTTATCTTGATTTTGTTTGGCAACTAAATCATCTAAACTAATAATAGATTTTTTGTTGCTATCAATATTAATATAATGCGTCCAGCCATTACCATGTGCACCACCACTGAAAATATAAGTAGTTTGATAGAATGTTAATATATTTTGTCGTTGTCCTGCATAATTCATGCTGAGTGATAATTCATTACCAAAACTTTCGAAAGATTGACTGGAAGTTAAACCCTCTTGATAATAACTATCAAATAATTTCAATAAACGCTGTTTCGCTGATGAAATGGCATTAATTTCTTGTAATTTTTGTTTATCTTCTAATTCAGGTTGACCAATCATTTCATTGTAAAGCAAATCGTCTAACCAAGCATAACCCGTTTCTACTGTGCTTAGATGATAATCTATATAGCTATCCGTAATATCGTATTCTTCTTTGGCTGTTTTAGGATCGCGTTTAAATTCTTGTTTTTTGTCAAACAGTGTTACGGGTTTAACATTTAATGTCGGAATTGCCGTTTGATATTTATTTGCCCCCTGTTGAATCGCCTTTAATTCAGACTGTGATTTCTCTAAATCAGCATTGAGTTGACTAATCGTTTGTTCTGCAGTTTGCAATTTTGTTTGCATTTCCTTATCTTCACAAGCGGAAAGAAGCAAAGTTGATGCAATAAGTAAAGTCATTAATGATTTTTTCATCGTATTTCTCCTTTGTTTAAAAAAAGCGAAACCAAAGATTTCGCCTAGATTAATTACATTTTTTCCACAGTTTTAATACCTAGCAAATCTAACCCTTGTTTTAAAATACGTTCAGTTAATTGAGCTAGTTTTAAACGGCTGAGTTTAATCTCTTGTGGTGCATTTAAAATTGGGCAATGTTCGTAGAAACTAGAGAATATGCCAGCTAATTCGTATAAATAAGCACACAGAATATGTGGTGTGCCATCTTTAGTCACAATTTGTACGGCTTCTTCAAATTGTAATAATTTTATCGCCAACGCTCGTTCTTTATCTTCAGTTAAAACAATATGAGCATTGGCAAGTGCGGTGGAATCTGTATCAGTTTTATTAAAAATAGAACGAATACGCGTATAAGCATATTGCATATACGGTGCCGTGTTTCCTTCAAAACTGAGCATATTATCCCAATCAAAGACATAGTCTGTAGTGCGGTTTTTTGATAAATCGGCATATTTTACCGAACCAATCGCCACCGCTTCAATTACTGCGACTTTTTCTTGCTCTGAAAGTGCGGTGGATTTTTCGTTAATTAATTTACTCGCACGTTCAACGGCTTCATCTAATAAATCAGCTAATTTTACTGTTCCGCCTGAACGTGTTTTAAATGGCTTGCCATCTTTGCCTAACATCATACCGAAATTTTCATGTTCAAGACTAAAACTATCTGGTACATAACCTGCTTTGCGAGTAATTAACCAAGCCTGTTGTAAATGTTGACTTTGGCGAGTATCGGTGAATACTAAAGCACGATCTGCTTGCAAGGTTTCATAACGATATTTAGCCGCAGCTATGTCTGTCGTGGTATAAAGAAAACCGCCATCTTTTTTCTGCACGATAACGCCCATTGGCTCACCATCTTTGTTTTTAAATTCGTCCAAGTAAACGACTAAAGCACCATCATCTTCTACGGCAAGTCCCTTAGCTTTTAAATCCGCAACAATTTCTGGCAACATGGGATTATATAAACTCTCCCCCATGACATCTTGTTCGCTCAAGGTAACATTTAAGCGATTATAATTTAATTGGTTTTGCGACATCGTCATATCCACCAATTTTTTCCACATGGTTAAGCAATAACGATCGCCACTTTGCAATTTCACCACATATTGCCGTGCTTTTTCTGCAAACACTTCATCACTATCATAATTCTCTTTGGCGGCACGATAAAAAGCCTCTAAATCGCTTAATTCCATTTCACTCGCCTGTTCATTTTCCATTTTTTCTAGGTAAGCAATCAACATACCAAATTGGGTACCCCAGTCACCAACGTGATTAGCCCGAATCACTTTGTTACCCATAAATTCTAAGGCTCGAGCCACTGCATCACCAATAATAGTTGAACGTAAATGTCCAACGTGCATTTCTTTGGCTACATTTGGAGAAGAATAATCCAGCACAACAGTTTGTGGATTGTTTGTTTTTATCCCAAAATTCACCGCACTTAATGCTTTTTCTACGTTATCGGCTAACCATTCTTTGGCTAAGAAAATATTAATAAATCCCGGACCTGCAATTTCTAATTTTTCTGCAATACCATTTAATTCCACCCGTTCTAATACTTTTTGTGCAAATTCACGGGGATTTAAACTTAATTTTTTTGCTGCCCCCATAATACCATTCGCTTGATAATCACCGAACTGTGGTTTACCCGATTGGCGTACGGCTGGCTCTGGATTATTTTCAGCCCCAGCCAGAATCATTGCGTGTTGAATTTTGTCGGATAAAAGAGTTTGAATATTCACGTTTTTATACCTATAAAATAAATTAATATAATTAATCGGTTATAATACCGTTGTTTACGGTTTTAGAAAAGAAACATTATAAATTAAAAGTCAATTTGTTGTATATTGATAACTAAAAAATGGTTTAAAGCCTTATATTAATTGGCTTTAAACCACTCCTAGTATGTAACTTTTATCTGCTACGCCCAGCAAATCTAACTGCTAACGTTCACAAATCTCCGATTCAACAAAGAAATACGCAATTTCTCTGGTAGCACTTTCTGGACTATCCGAGCCATGCACTGAATTGCGAGTTTTACTTTCGGCAAAATCACGGCGAATTGTTCCCTCTGCTTGCATTTCAGGGTTGGTTGCCCCAATTAAAGTGCGGTAATCTTGAATGGCATTTTGCTTTTCTAAAACAGAAACGACCACTGGAGCTGAAATCATATATTCCACTAATCCAGCAAAAAAAGGTTTGCCTTGATGTTCTGCGTAAAATCCCTCCGCTTGTGGCTGAGTTAAGTGTAACATTTTAGTTGCTACCACTTGAAAACCTGCATCTTCAAAGCGACTCAAAATCTTACCGATTAAATTACGCTCTACTGCATCTGGTTTAATAATTGATAAAGTACGTTCCAATCCCATTTTATACTCCCTATTTTGCTCTGGTTAACAATAAATTTGCTAAAGTTTGTACACCGATGCCTGTTGCACCAGTTGCCCAAAGATCACTACTAGATTTGCGATAAGTTGCAGAACAATCTAGGTGTAACCAATGTTGTTGATAATTTTCAACAAAATGAGATAAAAATGCTGTCGCCGTGCTGGCTCCTGCACTCACAGCTAACGAACCCGAATTGGCAATATCCGCAAAAGCAGAAGAAATTTGGCTACGATGTAATTCTGCAAAAGGTAAACGCCAAAATGGTTCTTGTGCTTGTTGAGCAGATTGTAATAAATCCGCCACTAATTGATCGTCCATTGAAAGCACAGAATGATAGTCATTGCCTACAGCGACTTTCGCTGCACCAGTCAGCGTTGCTGCATCAATAATAAATTGTGGATTTTGTGCATCGGCTTCAATTAATCCATCGGCTAACACTAAACGCCCTTCCGCATCGGTATTTAGTACTTCCACCGTTACACCATTTTTATAGGTAATAATATCATTAAGTTTAAACGCATTACTGCTAATCATGTTTTCAGCACAGCATAAATATAATTTAACCCGAGCATTTAAGCCTTGAGCAATCGCCAACCCCAATGCCCCCGTTAATAAAGCAGCACCACCCATATCGGCTTTCATGCTTTCCATACTGTTGCTTGGTTTTAAGCTATACCCCCCCGTATCAAAGGTAATGCCTTTGCCTACTAAACAGGCTAAAACTGGTGCATTCTTATCGCCCGTTGGATTAAAGTCTAATTGGAGCATAACAGGTGCGTTGGCAGAGCCTTTTCCTACTGTCCAAATGCCATGATAGCCTTTCGCTTGTAAATCTTGACCTTTAATAATTTGATAATTTAATTCACCCTCTTGCCAATCTTCAGCTTGTTGTTGAATGAATTGTACCGCACGATTTACCAACACTTCTGGAGTTAATACATCTGATGGTAAATTAATGATTTCACGAACAAAATCACCACTTTCAATTAGCTCAAGTAATTTTTCATTTTCCGTTTCATCTAACTCAGGAAAATCTACCTCAAAATCTTGTTTAGCAGTATAAAACCCTTGATAAAATGCCCAACAACTATCCGCATTCCAATTTTCGCCGATTAATTCCGCTTGCTTAATACCTTGTCCACGCAGTTTACGTGCGGCTTTTTGTACTAAAGTGCGGTCAAAATTTTCAGAAAAATGAACAATGGCTTGATTTTGCTGAAAAGTTAAAAACGCTTTTTTGCCCCAAACTTCATCAGGGGCTTGATGTGAAAGTAAAACTTGCATAATTTATCCTTAAAAATTCACAAAATTTCGTTTATATTTACGATGGCTTTGAATATTACGTTCCGCATCTTTACGATCCCAAATCTGCAGTTCCCATGGATAATAAAAATTACTCGAATTTTTGAAATAAATATGAATTCCTACATACTCATCTTTATCTCGTAAATACCAGTTTTTTAACCCATATTTTTCTTTCCATTCATCTAATTTATTCATGACTTGGGTAATATCTTCCGTACTGACAATCATTCTTGCCCCAAAAATATCATTCATAATACTATTGACTGGAAAGCCTTCGCTACGTTGTTGAAACCGTTCAATTTTATGTAAAATAGATTCCGATGTTTTGACACGATAAAAATAGGAAATATCCGTTAAATCGGCACGATACAAATAATCATTAATGGCTTCGTGCAAATTTAAGCGATAGGCTAATATATGCTCTACAGGCACTTTCGCTAGTGTATGTTTTAAATTCACCTTTTGAATTTTCCCTGTTTCAAAATAGTCTTGTGAAAAGGCTAAATGCACCTTATTAATTTCATCAATTAAGCGTTCTATTTTTTCGAGCATATATTTTCCCTACCTAACTACTCGCCCCAAACTTCTTGCACAATATCACGAATAAATTCTAACTTCGCCCATTGTTGCTGTTCGGTCAGAATATTACCTTCTTCCGTTGATGCAAAACCACATTGCGGACTTAAACATAGTTGATTGATGTCCACATATTGAGTGGCTTCTTTGATGCGAGCAATAATATCATCACGATTTTCAAGTGTACCGTCTTTAGACGTAATTAACCCTAACACCACTTGTTGATCTTTGATAAAACGTAACGGACGGAAATCTCCCGCACGATCGCTATCATACTCAAGGAAGAAACCATCTACACGGCAAGTACCAAACAAGGTTTCTGCGACAGGTTCATAACCACCAGCCGAGAACCAAGTGGAACGGAAATTGCCACGACAAATGTGCATGGTAATTGCAATATCATCAGCAGGTTTCGCATCTACGATTTTATTTAACATATAAACATAATCTTTGGCAATTTGGTCTAAATCAAAACCACGCTGTTTATAGGCGGCTCGTTTATCTTCCGCACAAAATTCGCCCCAGCTAGTGTCATCTAATTGTAAATTACGACAACCTAATTTGTAGAAAATCTGCATCGCTTTAATATAAGCGTTAGCAATATCGTCTAGTAAAAGTTGGTTGTTGTTTTCATAACGTGGAATTGCGACATAATCGGTCGCTCGTACATTGGTGATTAAATGCAGCATTGACGGTGATGGAATGGTAAATTTCACTTCTTGACCGTTAGCAATTTGATTAACAGAACGGAAATGTTCGACAAACGGGTGGCTTTCAGAAAAATCGACTTTATCCACAATTTTTAAGGTTTTCGGGCGAACATTATCATGTTTAAATTGTACCGAAAATTTTTCAGCATCAACTTCTTCCACACCGTCTAAACCTGCTAAAAAATCTAAATGCCAGAAAGTACGGCGAAATTCGCCGTCTGTTACTGCATGTAATCCCACACTTTTTTGATGTTCCACCAATTTAGCAATTTCTTTATCTTCAACCTTAGTTAACTCCGCACAAGAAATATCACCACAACTACATTGTTGGCGAGCTTGCTTAATTTCATCAGAACGTAAAAAACTGCCGACAATGTCAAAACGATAAGGGGCTTTAGTACGTAAAGTTGCTGTTGGGAATAATTTACTCATCTGTTTTCCTTTCTTTTTATGATTATTTAAATTTAACAAAAAATACACCGCACTTTAGCTGGCTTATTCTTCTAATATCACTTTACCGATAAAACTTAAATTACGATAACGTTGAGCATAGTCAATACCATAACCGATAACAAACTCATTCGGAATGGCAAATCCCACCCATTCTACTGGCACTTCTACTTCACGGCGTGATGGTTTATCTAATAAGGTACAAATGGCAAGACTCGCAGGATCGCGGAGTTCTAGGATTTTGCGGACTTTTTCGAGCGTGTAACCTGAATCAATAATATCTTCCACAATTAACACGTGTTCGCCCTTAATATCACCATTTAAATCTTGGGTAATTTTTACATCATGATTGGTACTCATGCCGATACCATAACTTGATGTGGTCATAAATTCTACTTCGAGCGGTAAGTCAATTTTACGTACTAAATCTGCCATAAACATAAATGAGCCACGTAATAAACCGACTACAATCAATTTATCCACTTTCTTTTGTTGATAAAAAGCGGTGATTTCCGCACCGAGCTGATCAATTTTAGCAAGCACATCTTGCTCTGAAATCAGGACTTCAACATGATGTTTTTTCATAAGGGTCTCTCTATATAAAAATCTACGAGCTACTATATCACAACGGTATAAAGAGAAAATAAAAAAATCAAAAAAAAGACCGAAGTGATAACACCTCGGTCTTAAACCCTAACGAATTTACTTTCTACTCTACCTGTTTAGCTACCTATGTCTTAACAGATGTGTGTATATTAATAGATAAAATAACCTCCGTCAATAAGAATTATTATCATTTTTAATTAATTCCCCGAAATTTTCATTTCTTCCAATAAAATTGAGCCAGTTTGAATATTGGAACGGGTTTCAATGTCATCACCAACCGCCACCAAATGCTCAAACATCTGTTTTAAATTGCCCGCAATGGTGATTTCTGAAACAGGATATTGAATTTCACCATTTTCCACCCAAAAGCCCGATGCACCACGAGAATAATCCCCCGTTACCATATTCACACTCTGCCCCATTAAATCAGTCACTAACAAGCCTGTTCCCATTTGGTTTAAAAGTGCGGTTAAATTTCCTTGAGAATTTGGTTTAACCAACCAATTATGAATACCGCCTGCATGTCCCGTGCTTTGCATAGCTAATTTTTTACCGCTGTAACTGGTTAATAAATAAGTTTGCAAAATACCGTCTTGAATAATCTCCAAATCTTGCGTTCTCACGCCCTCGCTATCAAACGGTGTAGAAGCTAAACCACTTAACAAATGCGGACGTTCGCTAATTTGAAACCAATCAGGCAAAACTTTTTGTCCAAGTTTATCTAACAAAAAGCTGTTTTTGCGATATAGACTGCCACCACTAATAGCAGTCGCTAAATGCCCAATTAACCCTGTTGCGACATCATTTAGAAAAATCACAGGTGCCGTTTGGGTTGCAATTTTTTGCGGTCGTAAACGAGCAATGGCTTTCTTCGCTGAATTTTGCCCTACCCATTCAGGTGCAGCTAACTCATTCGCTTTACGAGAAATCGTGTATTCGTAATCACTTTCTAATAAATCATCAACACCACCCAATACTGAGCAAGACAACGAATAACGGCTCGATAAATGACTTTGCAACATACCATGGCTATTCCCATACACGCGAACTCCCGTATGGGAATTAAAAGCCGCACCATTACTGTTGACAATCCGCTGATCATATTGCAAAGCGGCGGTTTCCGCTTGTAAAGCTAATTCCACTGCCCGATCTACATCAATGTCAGTGGGGTGATATAAATCTAAATCAGGTGCATTAAATGCCATTAAGGCTTTATCGGCTAAACCCGCACAATCATCGGGAGAAGTATATTTGGCTATCGCTAATGCCGCATCAACAGCCGCTTTAATTGCTGGCTGGCTTAAATCCGATGTGGATGCGTTACCTTTTTGTTGCCCTAAATACACCGAAATGCCCAAGGCTCCGTCATTATTAAATTCTACGTTTTCGACTTCCTGCAACCGAGTAGAAACCGAAAGCCCACTGACTTTGGTCACCGCCACTTCCGCTGTTGCCCCTGCTTTTTGAGCCAACTCGACCGCATAACTCACCGCCGCACGTAATTCTTGTTCTTGCTGTTTTAAAAGTGCGGTGGAATTTTCCGTATTTTTTTCTGGCATGCTGCTCTTTTCCTTATTATTTATAAATTTGTCGCATTTTAGCTTATTTGCTACAATGTAGCAAAATATCAATAAGAAAGGATAGGAAATGAAAAAACGGGGCAAAAAGCCAGAATTAGATTGGACAGACGAGCAAGAAGAAATTATCTGGGTCAGCAAAAGTGAAATTAAACGTGATGCGGAAGATTTAAAAAAATTAGGCTCAAAATTAGTGGAATTAACCCCAGCGAATTTAGCCAAAGTACCGCTTGATGAAACCTTGTTAGACGCTATTAATTTGGCTCGCCGTTCAGTCAAGGAAGCTAAACGCCGTCAATTACAATTTATCGGCAAATTATTACGCTCAATGGACATAGATCCTATTCAGGAAGCCTTAGATAAAATCGAGAATAAACATAATCAACAGCAAGCCATGCTACATAAAATAGAACATTTACGTGATGATTTAGTAGAAAAAGGCGATGATGAACTGGCACAATTCTTTGACCAACACCCCGATGCTGATCGTCAACATTTACGCAATCTTATCCGTTCCGCTCAAAAAGAAAAAGAACAAAATAAACCGCCGAAAGCGTATCGGGAAATTTATCAATATTTGAAAGAATTGATGTTGGGAAATTAAAAAAACAAGGCACTTAATCCAGTGCCTTTTATCGCTAACTCGTAGCAGAACTCTCTTGCAAATCCTTACGCAACGACACTAACAACTGATCGATTTTAAAGTTTTCCGTATCAATAATTTCAAATTTATATTTGTCATATAATACAGAATCCGTTTTCTTCGGAATTTTCCGCAACATATACATCATAAACCCACCAATCGTTTCGTAATTTTCATCTGCGGGAAATGATGCTATATCCAATGCTCGCATCACATCTTCTAACGGCGTAATGCCATCAATTAACCAAGAATGTTCATCTCGCTGTACGATTTGTTCTTCTTCGCTAGAAACTAATTCCCCCATCACAATGCTCATCACATCATTAAGGGTGACAATCCCCACCACTAAGGCATATTCATTCACGATTACAGCAAAATCTTCACCGGTAGATTTAAATAATTCCAGTACTTCATAAAGAGATAAGGTATCTGGCACGAACAAAGACTTACGTAATAATTTTGGATCCGTTAAGGCAACTTTGCTGTCGGTTAAATATAAGGTCAGTAGCGTATGGGACTCTACATAGCCTAATATTTTCTCCAAACCACCGTCACAAATCAGCAATTTTGAATGGGAATTTTTAGCCAAGGTGTCTAACACCTCTTGCTGATTAAAACTGCGGTCTAAAAAGACAATATTTTCACGAGTTGTCATGGTCGAAGTCACGGTGCGAGCTTGCATATCAAAAATATTTTCAATTAAATATTGCTCCTGAGCCTTCAGTACCCCAGACTCTGCCCCTGCTTCCACTAAAGCCACAATATCTTCCGATGTCATGTTATCTTCACGCACAGTGGAAACACGTAAAAAACGGAATATGCCATTGGCTAAAGAATCAAAAATCATCACTAAGGGCTTAAAAATAAAAATGCAAAACCGCATAACGCCCACAGTTTTCATGGCTATCTGCTCTGGATAAGTCATAGCAAGGCGTTTTGGAATCAAATCTGCTAACAAAATAAATAAAAATGTCACCACCGTAAAAGCCAGCCAAGATGATGCACTTTCCACCCAATTTGCCTGTGTATATTGACTCATCAGTTGCATAAAATACGGATTTAACGCACTTTCCCCAATCATACCACCTAAAATGGCCACCATGTTTAAGCCAATTTGCACCACAGTAATAAAACGCCCCGGCTTTTCTTGTAACTGCAAAACTTGTGTGGCTCTTATGTCGCCGTCATTGGCTAAAACTTGCAACTTGATCTTTCTTGCCCCAGCAAGGGAAATTTCTGCCGAAGAAATCACCGCACTGGTTATAATCAACAATAAAATGAGTAAAATTGCTTCAAATAATTCCATAATATGTCCTATTTATATTGTTGAACAAAATCCCAAAACCGCTGTTCGTCCCAAATTTGAACACCCAATTCTTGGGCTTTGGTTAGTTTTGATCCTGCTGAATCGCCTGCAATCACAATATCGGTTTTTGCTGATACACTACCGCTCACTTTCGCCCCGAAAGATTGTAATAACGCTTTGGCATCATTGCGTCCCATTTGAGTTAAGGTTCCCGTTAATACCACGGTTTTACCGTTTAACGGATTTTCTCCAATGTCTTTTTCTTCCACATCGTCCCAATGGACACCTTGTGCGATTAAATCATTCACTACGTCTAAATTATGTTGTTCACGCCAGAACACATAAATCCGATTTGCCACAACGATGCCCACATCTGGCACGGCTTGTAATTGTTCTAAATCTGCTTGTTGAAGTGCGGTGAGATTTTTGAAATATTTGGCTAAATTCAATGCGGTGGCTTCGCCCACGTCCCGAATACCTAGGGCAAAAATAAAGCGTGCTAAAGTTGTTGATTTGGCTTTTTCTAGGCTATCCAGTGCATTTTGAGCGGATTTTTGTCCCATACGTTCTAATCGCATTAAGGTGAAAAGATCCAATTTAAATAAATCTGCTGGCGTATGAATAAACTCTCGATCCACTAACTGCTCGATCAGTTTCGCTCCCACGCCGTCAATATCCATGGCTTTGCGAGAAACAAAATGTTTCAAAGATTCCTTACGTTGTGCATCACAAAATAAGCCACCAGTACAACGAGCAACTGCCTCGCCATCAATTCGCACCACTTGCGAACCACACACGGGGCATTCGGTTGGAAAAATAATTGATTCTGCATTGGCTGGACGGCGATCATGTACCACACCAATAATCTGTGGAATTACATCACCTGCACGGCGGATAATCACGGTATCACCAATGGCAATATCAAGACGTGCAATTTCATCGCCATTATGCAAGGTCGCATTACTCACCGTTACGCCAGCCACGAAAACAGGTTGTAATTTTGCCACAGGCGTAATTGCCCCCGTTCGTCCTACCTGAAATTCCACATCTTTTAGTATCGTCATTTCTTCCTGTGCAGGAAATTTATACGCAATCGCCCAACGTGGTGCTTTAGAAATAAAGCCAAGTTCCTGCTGTAACGCAATATTGTTAATTTTTAACACTGTACCATCAATGTCATAGCCTAAAGTTGGACGTTTTTGTTGAATAGTGCGGTAGAAATTCAACACATTTTCTACCCCATCACAAAGCTGAATCTCCGCATTCACTGGAATACCGATAGATTTCAGCCATAGCAAACGTCCATAATGGGTTTCGGGTAAATCCACCCCTTCGGCAATCCCAATACTATAAGCATTCAGCATTAATGGACGTTGGCTAGTAATTTTCGGATCGAGTTGACGCAACGAGCCAGCGGCAGCATTACGTGGATTAGCAAAGGTTTTCTCCCCTTTGGCTAAGGCTAATTCATTTAATTTTTCAAAGCCCGCTTGTGGCATAAACACTTCACCACGCACTTCTAAACGAGCAGGCGGATGGTCAGTTAATAATTGTAAGGGAATATTGCGAATGGTACGAATATTGGCAGTAATATCTTCTCCCGTGCTGCCATCGCCCCTTGTTGCCGCTTGCGTAAGGACACCATTGACATACAAAATACTCACTGCCAAACCGTCTAATTTTAGTTCACAACAAAATTCAAGGGTTTCTGGCAATAGCACCAAACGATCTTGAATACGTTTTACAAAAGCATAAAATTCTTCATCGGAAAACGCATTATCTAGGGATAACATGGGAATTTCATGGGTAATTTGGCTAAAGCCTGATAATGGTTTTGCCCCGACACGCTGGGTTGGCGAATTGGCGGTGATGAATTCGGGATATTGTTGTTCTAAGGTTTTTAATTGATGAAATAAACGATCATATTCGCTATCTGGAATTTTTGGTTCATCAAGCACGTGATATTGATATTCGTGATAACGCAATGTTTCACGCAACTGATTAATTTGTTTGGCTATATCTGTCATTTTATTTTTCTTTTCTAAAATTATTAACAAAATAAACCGCACTTTGAACGCTCAACAGTGCGGTTTTCAATCGACAATTTTCGCTACACGCGATCTAAATAATCTTGTTCTTGCTTGTCATCAAAAATAGCTTGTTGATCGGTCAACACAAAACCATTTAATTCTTCGGCTAAATTTTTTGCGGCTTGAATCATCATTTTTAGATTGGCTTTGTCATTTCCAACCTGTGACGGTACTTGCATAAATAGGGCAAGACCCAGTGTAGAAAATTCATTCATGGCATAAGGGTTAAATGTACCGGGTTGTTCAATATTGGCTACACTAAACATCACTGGACTTGCCACCGTATCAACATGGCGATGATACAAATTATCTTTGCCTAAAATAAACCCTAAATTATCCAACGATTGAGTAATAGAAAGCCCTAAAAATTGACGATTTTCTGGTGCCACTACATATAATAAAATAAAATCTGTTGGCTGCGATGCCTGTGTAACTGGTTCTTGTCCTGTTTGTTCGTTTTCGGTTTTATTTTCAATCGGCTGTTGTAATTTAGGTTCAGAAATCGGTGAACTTGCTTGTTGTAGCTGTACTCGCAATTCGGGCGATGACATATCGACTTGAGCTTCTGTCCCTGCATAATCTACCGCATCGGCTAAAGTATATTCTGCCATATTCTCTTTAGGCTGCTTTGGTTCTGGTCGATATTCATAATAGACTTGCTCTGATTCTGGTTGAGCAAGGTCAGATTCAGGTAAGGTAATTTTGATCTGCTCCACTGCATTCGCTTGCACTGGAGCTGTGACTGGAATATCCGTTTGAATCGGCTCAGGTTGTGGAATATTCATTTGCGTATTTTCCACTGGCTGACTTACTATCGGTTGGCGTTTCTGAATTGGCGTAACGGGTACTTGAGCATAATCAGTCGGGGACTGTTCTGGTTTCCGTTGAATATGCTGACTACGATTAAAGCTATTCGCATTATTAAAATATTGCGATTTTTCACGGCGATTAGACCAGATACCATGAGCGACTAAACCGATTAATGCGAGAATACCTAAAATAATTAAAATTGTATTGAGATCCATTGCAATATGTCCTATTTCAAACGACCAGAAATATTTGTTAGCTTACCATATTTATTCACATTATGGATCTTGAAATTTGCATTTTTTGACCGCACTTTGTATTCTATTCACCGTTTTATACTAACGTTATCCAACTAGGAAAAATAATGATCGAAGAAAAAGAAGTCAAGTCAGGGTTTCATTACTTTGTTATGGGCTGGCATTTAATTACACAAAAAGGACTACGCCGTTTTGTCGTGATGCCAATCTTACTCAATGTGGTATTAATGGTGGGACTAAGTTGGTTATTTATCAGCCAAATCAACCATATAATTGAATGGGTAATGGGCTTTCTGCCAGCATGGTTAGATTGGCTCAGTTCCGTGATGTTTATCATGTCATTAGTGATGATAGTTATCGTTTTTTACTTTTCATTTACCATGCTATCAGGCTTTATTGCCGCCCCTTTTAACGGTTTACTAGCAGAAAAAGTCGAAAAAATGCTGACTGGAGAGAGCCTAGCAGATATGACTATCATGGATTTTATTAAAGATATTCCACGTATGTTAGCTCGAGAATGGCAAAAACTGGTATATAGTTTACCGATTTATATCGTTTTGTTTTTACTCGGTTTTATACCTATGCTAGGGCAATCTGTAATACCCGTGTTAGCTTTTGCTTTTACCGCATGGATGATGGCAATTCAATATTGTGACTATCCGTTTGATAACCACAAAATTTCATTCCATACCATGCGAGTTAAACTCAAAGATAACCGTTGGCAAAGTCTAACCTTTGGCGGATTAATCAGCTTGTGCATGTTAGTTCCTGTGGTGAACTTAGTCGTCATTCCTGTCGCAGTTTGTGGTGCAACTACCATGTGGGTAGAAACTTACCGTAAAGCCTTGTATGGTAATGCAAAAACTCAAGGAAATTCTACCGCAGTTTCAACTGATGTTGGACAAGCGACAAATACAGATATTGATTTACGCAATAATCAGGATATTGTTTCTCGATAATGTTAGGGTGAAGAATAGTTATCTTAATTTCTTCGCCCTTTCAGGATCTGCTTTTTCTAACGCTATTTTACTTTGTTGATAAACAGCCTGATTATTTTCCGATAAAGCACACAAGGCTTTATTTTCATAACTATCTGCTTGACGATAATAATTCGGGCTTGCCACCGCTAAATCAAATTGCTGATAAGCAGCTTGGAACTCCCCTTGCGAACAAAGAAATGTACCATAATTATTATGCACATCGCCTTGTTTATCATCTAGTTTAATGGCTTTCAAATAAGATTCACGGGCTTGTGTAATATTGCCTTGTTGTTGGTAAAAATAGGCAAAGGCAGAATGAACTAAATAGTAATCAGGGGCATAACTCAAGGCTTTATCCAGATTTTGTTTAGCTTGTTCCCAATCTTGCTGGGATAAATAACCCAGTGCGAGTTCTACTCGAGCTTTGGCGGCTGGCTTTTGATCAAAATCTATCTCAGCATTTTGCGAAACGCAAGCAGTTAAAAAAAGAATAAGTATAAAGTGCGGTATAAATTTCATAAATTTTTCCCTATTTGAACCGCACTTTCTGGCTTAATGCGGTTTAATGAGTTTTAATCTGAATGCCTTGACCAAATTGTTTTTTCATGGCATTAACGGCTGTCCGTTTAGTGCGGTCGATCACATCACCTGCCAACTGTCCGCACGCTGCATCAATATCATCGCCACGGGTTTTGCGTACAATTACCGTAAAACCATATTCCATTAAGGTCTTTTGGAAACGGTCAATACGAGTGTTGGAGCTTTTCGCATAAGGTGCTTCAGGGAACGGATTCCACGGAATTAAATTAATTTTGCAGGGTGTATTTTTCAATACTTCCGCCAACTGATGAGCGTGTTCTACCCCATCATTGACCTGATTTAACAACACATATTCAATCGTCACTTTACCGTGATTGGCATTGGACACATTTAAATAACGATGCACGCTATCCATTAACATTTTGATATTGTATTTTTTATTAATCGGCACCAACACATCACGCAATTCATCATTGGGAGCGTGCAGAGAAATCGCCAACGCCACATCAATCATTTCACTGAGCTTATCCAAAGCAGGCACCACACCTGACGTAGATAAGGTAACACGGCGTTTAGATAACCCATAAGCAAAATCATCTAACATAATTTCCATGGCAGGCACCACATTGGCGACATTTAACAATGGCTCACCCATTCCCATCATCACTACGTTGGTAATTGGTCGCACCCCTGTTACACCAAAATTACCAATAATTTTAGATGCTCGCCATACTTGCCCGATAATTTCTGCCACATTTAAATTGCGATTAAAACCTTGTTGAGCGGTAGAACAGAACGTACAAGCCAAAGCACAACCCACTTGCGAAGACACACACAAAGTTGCTCGATCTGCCTCAGGAATATACACAGTTTCCACTTGCTGATCGCCGACTTGCATCGCCCATTTAATCGTACCATCAGATGAACGTTGTTCTACGGCAATTTCAGGTGCTTTAATTTCAGCCACCGATTTTAACTTTTCCCGTAACTGTTTATTAAGATTGGTCATATTGTCGAAATTATCTTCGCCAAAATGATAAATCCATTTCACTAATTGATCGGCTCGGAATGGCTTTTCGCCCAGTTCTTTGAAAAATTCTCGCATTTGCGGACGAGTTAAATTCATTAAATTGATTTTATCTGACATATCTACCTTATTGTCACGTTATTACACTTACGACATTGTTTATCGACATCGTTTTCGGGCAAATACACAGGTTCTCCCCTACAACAATATTTGAACAATATAAAAGGGCGTCATTCTACCGATTTCCGTCCTATTAATCTATGTGATTTTTAAAAATTATGCGAATTTTCACCGCGGTTTTTGGAATCAAGATCACAAAATTTTCATTTTGTCGGGAAAAACAAAGGCATTTTATTTACCTTGCTGTTCTTCCAATGCATCTCTCGCCGAACGAATAGAACGCTCAAGTAAATCCCGTTTAGGATCATTTTCTGGCATTAATTTCAACATCATCGACCAGCTAACTATTGCCATTTTGTAGTCTTGTTGTTCAAAATAACGGAATGCCAATAAACTCAACGCGTCTAAATTGCTATGATCTTGACGAATTACCTGTTTTAATAAGGTTTCACCTTGATTTTTATCAGTAGCATCATCGGAAAACATTAAGATCCGAGCATAAGCTAATTTATAGTCAATATCATCAGGTTTAATCTGATGTGCCTTGGCATAACTGTCTAACGCCAATTTACCATCGCCTAATGCCATGCCTAATTGTCCCAATAAAAAACAACTTTGATCATCATTAGGCGTTTGTTGTACTTTTAACCGAAGTGCGGTGGCAAATTGCTGCATTTCTTGTTCGCTGAGCGGTTTACTTTCTTGTTCTTTGACTCGCTCATAGAAATACGGCAATTTGTCCGCTATTTTATCTAACATGGTTTGTGCTTGCCATGCGCCCAAATGGAAATAGCTCAGCCCAGCGATGATACCTAGGACTAAAAAGCCACTCACAAAATAAAGTTTGTTATTTTTCAACAAAGGATAAAACCCTATCAAAGCGACCAATAAGGTTAATAAGCCAATAATTAGCCACATCATTTTTCACCTGCCTGTTGTTTTTTGGGACGAAAGACAATAAATAATCCTCCTAAAAACAATAACGCCGGAATTGCCCAAAGCATAATAGTAGCAGGGGTTAATGGTGGATCGTAGGTAACAAAATGACCGTAACGTTGTACCATATAATCCACAATTTCCTGTTTCGTTTTGCCTGTTTGCAACAGCTCAAATACTTTAGCCCGCATATCCACCGCAATGGTCGCATTACTGTCAGCAATATTGTTATTTTGACATTGCGGACAGCGGAGCTGTTGGGTCAGTTGATGATAATCCGATTCCTGTTGATCAGATTGAAAATTAAAAGCATCAATAGCAGAAAACGCCGAAATACTGAACAATAACAATAAAAGTGCGGTAATTTTTTTCATTATTTTTGCTCCATTAAACGTTGATAAATCGGCTGAATTTTTTGTTGCCACACTTTTTCATTTAAATCACCGGCGTGACGGTAATGAATAATACCGTTGCCATCAATAATAAAAGTTTCAGGTGCACCATACACACCTAAATCCAAACCAAATGATCCTTTTTCATCAAATAATACCTGTTGATAAGGGTTATTTAATCGTTGTAACCAATTGATGGCTTTATCACGTTGATCTTTATAATTCACACCAATAATGCTTATTCCTTGCTCAGCTAACCGGTTTAAATATTGATGTTCGGCATAACAAGTAGGACACCAAGTCGCCCACACATTAAGCAAAATTGGCTTACCTTGTTGAAAAATTTTCTGGTTAACTTGTTGATTAGTAAATAAATCATATAACCTTGCCGATGGCACGCCTTGACCTACTAAAGCACTTTCTAAGGCTTTAGGGTCATCTCCTTGTCCATTACGTTGTAACTGTACGAAAAAGGTGACAATCAATGCTACAAAGAAAATTAACGGTAAAAAAAGTTTCTTATTCATCATATTTTCACCTTTTTATTGGTACGATAACGACGGTCAAACAGGCAAAGCACGCCCCCGAATGCCATACATAATCCTCCAAACCAAATCCAACGCACAAAAGGCTTGTAATATAAACGTAATGCCCAAGAGCCGTCACCTAAACTTTCGCCCAGTGCCACATAAAGATCTCGAGTAAAGCCCCAGTCAATGGCAGCTTCGGTCATGGTCATTTTGCTGACGGTGTAAAAACGTTTTTCGGCGTACAGTGTCGTTGCTAATTTATCCCCCTGATAGATCGCCACTTCCGCTTTGCCACCCGCATAATTTGGTCCATTGGCATCGCTGATGCCGTTAAACTGAAAACGATAATCGGCAATTTGTACGCTATCGCCCACATTCATTCGCACATCTCGCTCAATGCTGAAATTTTGGCTAAAGGCAATGCCCCAAATGGTCATCGCGACCCCTAAGTGAGCGAATAACATTCCCCAATAGGATCGACTAAATTTTCCTAGTCCAGTCCAAAAACCGGTACGATCCATAGCTCGTTGATAAAGTTCATAAACCGTTAATAATACAATAATGGCAGACATCATTGAACCAAGTACCGCACTCACGATTAATTTATTTTGTAACCAATACGGCAAAGCAAACCCCAAAATTGCCATAAAAATCACCGCACTAATCACTGGTTTACGAATCGCAGAAAACTGATCTCGTCGCCATTTGACTAAAGGTCCAATACCCAATAATAACGCAAATGGTGTGGTAATAATCAAAAACATTTGATCAAAGAATGGGGCGCCAATAGAGATTGTACCTAACCCCAGTTGTTTATGCACCAACGGCAATAATGTGCCTAATAACACTACTGAAAGTGCGGTCATTAACAAAATATTATTGAGCAATAACAGACTTTCACGGCTATAACGTTGTGCATTATTGTATGAACGAATTTGGTTGCCTTTAATCGCATACAGGACAAGCGAGCCACCAACTACCACCACCAAATACGCTAAAATATACAAGCCACGAGTAGGATCGGATGCGAAAGCGTGAACGGAAACTAAAATCCCTGAACGCACTAAAAACGTACCGAGCAAACAAAGGGAAAAGGCTAAAATGGCCAGTAATACCGTCCATGCCTTAAATGAACCTCGTTTTTCGGTAACAGCTAAACTGTGCAGTAATGCCGTTCCCACCAGCCAAGGCATTAAAGAAGCATTTTCTACGGGATCCCAGAACCACCAGCCACCCCAGCCAAGTTCGTAATATGCCCACCATGAACCTAGCACAATGCCTAAGGTTAAAAATAACCACGCAGCAAGCGTCCAAGGTCTGGACCATTTCGCCCACGCAGTATCTAATTTACCGCTCATTAATGCTGCAATGGCGAAAGCAAAGACGACCGAAAAGCCCACATAGCCCATATATAACAAGGGCGGATGAAAAATTAAGCCGACATCTTGCAATAGTGGGTTGAGTTCGCGACCGTCCACCGGGAAATTAGGAAAAGTGCGGTTAAATGGATTGGATGTAAACAGCACAAAAATCAAAAAGCCAATGCTCACAATCCCCATAATACCTAATACTCGAGCCACTACTTGTTGGGGTAAGGATCGGCTGAACATTGCCACCGCAGCCGCCCAAAAAGTGAGTAACCAAATCCACAGTAACAATGATCCTTCATGGGATCCCCACACCGCTGATAAACGGTATTGCAAAGGCAAATTGCTATTGGAATTGTTAACCACATATTGTACGGTAAAATCGTTAACCGCAAAGACATAGAATAATGCGCCGAAAGCCAAGGTTAAGCTAAAAAATAGGGCATAAGTAAGTGGGCGTGCCAACGCCATCATCATGCCATTGCCTTTTTCTACTCCCCATAAGGGGAAAATGGCTAATAACACTGATACTGCCAAACTCAAAGCTAAAGCATAATTACCAAGTTCAGGAATCATTATTGTCTCTCTGGTTGAGCAAATTGTTGAACTTTTTCTTGACGATCACGTTCACTTTCGCCGTTCAAATCGCTTTCTGATACGCCCATTGGTTGATGTACTTTTTTCAACTGATCACCAAGTTCAGGCGGTACATAGTTTTCATCATGTTTCGCTAACACTTCTGTCGCTTCTAACACTGTAGGTGCAATGAGTTTACCCTGTGCCACAATGCCCTGCCCTTCACGGAATAAATCAGGCAAAATGCCTTCATATTGCACAGTGATCGCCGGTCCAATATCATTTAAATCAAACCGCACTTTCAGGCTTTTTTCATCTCGTTGCACCGATCCTTCCACCACCATACCACCTACCCGAAGACGTTGTCCCACTGCTGGCTTTAATTCAGGATTATCATTTTTACCATAGACAATTTCAGACGGTGTGTAAAACAGATCAATATTGGAACGCAAGGCATAAGTAATTAAACCTGTGGCAATCGCCATCCCCATCAACACAAATACCACAATGATTAAACGAGATTTACGTCTAGGGTTCATTTGTTATCCCCCTTTGCCATTTTTTCTTGCCGGTGAGCATTTAAACGTGCTTCTCTTACCTGTTCACGACGAATATCGGCAAAAATACGGTGTTTCTCACGATAGCTTTGCACCGCTAAAATCCCTATTGCCAAAAACGAAATACCATAGGAAAGCCATACATAAAAACCATAGCCCCCCATGTTAAAAAAATCCCCCCACGATTGGAAAAACATCACGTCCCCCTATAAAAAAATCAAAAAAATAAACACAGTAAAAATTATTTTATTGCTAACGCTTTCACCCATGCTCGTTTGCTGTCTTCACGCAACAACGCATTACGATAACGTACCAATCCTAACCAAAGACTCAACGTCATAAAACCAAAGATACTGAAAATTAATGGAATTAACATGGACGTCGCCATTGATGGTTTATCCAATTTAGTGATGGTCGCACCTTGATGCAAGGTATTCCACCATTCCACCGAAAAATGGATAATCGGAATATTAATCACCCCCACTACACATAAAATTGCCGCCGCTTTCATTCCCGTATGGCGATCCTGAAATGCAGAATACAATGCCATCACACCCAAATATAAAAACAACAAAATCAAGGATGAAGTTAAACGCGCATCCCATACCCACCAAGTTCCCCACATGGGTTTACCCCAAATTGCCCCAGTTGCCAACGACAAAAAGGTCAATACTGCGCCAATGGGAGCAATCGCAATAATGGAAAGATGAGCCTGTTTAATTTGCCATACCAAACCGATAAAACCTGCCAGTGCCATTGAGACATAAATCCCCATCGACCAAATAGCGGTAGGAACATGAACATAAATAATCCGAAAACCATTACCCTGTTGATAATCAGCAGGTGCAAATGCCAAGCCCCAAACCATGCCCACCGCGAGTAACACAAGGGTTAGCGCCGCCAAAAAGGGAATGCATTTCCCACATAAAACATATTGAGTTTCAGGTTTTGCATAAGGATGTAGCCACGTCCACATAGATAATCTTTCCTTTTTAGTTATTGCGCTAAACTAATACGTAACGCTGCTGCTATGGCAAAGGGCGATAAAGTTAACGTAATTGCCAAGATTGCTCCAAGGATGGCAAGTTGTCCGGCATAAGGCATATTTAAACTTGCCGCATCTAGCACGGAGGTTGAAAAAATCAACACCGGAATAAACAACGGCAATACAATTAAACTTAATAACACACCGCCTTTACGTAACCCTACAGTCAATGCCACGCCAATGGCCCCAAGGCAACTTAATACGGGCGTACCGATTAACAAGGTCAACACCAACGCCCACCAAATCTCAGGCTCAAGGGATAATAACAATGCCACGATAGGCGATAATAAAATCAACGGCAATCCAGTTAAAAACCAGTGTGCAATGACTTTTGCCAATGCTGTCAATGCCAACGGCTGAGCAAGTAATATCAATTGTTCAAGAGAACCGTCCACAAAATCATCACGAAATAACCGTTCAAAAGAAAGTAAAGCAGATAACAACGCCGCCACCCAGACTACTGCCGGGGCGATTTTTGCCAATAATTTTGAATCAGCTCCCATGGCTAACGGAAATAACGTCACCACAATTAAAAAGAACCATAACGGGTTTAGAATTTCTGCCGGTTTCCGCCATGCGATTTTGAGTTCTCGTTGCATAATTTGCATGAAGATCATTCATCTTCTCCGTAAAACGGGTACAAATCTAACCTCACTTTTTGCAACATTTGACTCGGCACATCCTGATGACTGGTAATAATCACGATGCCACCTTGTTGACAATGCTGCTCTAAATGCGCAATAAGCATTTTTACACCATTTTTATCAATGGCATTAAAAGGTTCATCTAAAATCCACAATGGTGCTTTTGAAAGCCACAATCTTGCCAAACCAATACGTTTTTGTTGCCCTGCGGAAAGTTGGCTTGCCACAATATCTTCATAGCCTAACAATCCCACTTTTTCTAACGCTTGCCACAACACATCATTTCCTTGCAAACAATGGCTTACTTGTTGATAAAATTTCAAATTCTCCCAAGCGGTTAATTCAGATTTAATGCCTGATAAATGCCCCAAATACAGCAAATCATATTGATAATCTTCTCGACATTGAGAAATCTCATGTAAATTCCACCGCACTTTACCTCGCAACGGCTGAGCCAACCCGGTTAAAATCCTCAATAAACTGGTTTTACCGATCCCATTACGCCCCTCAATTTGCACAAAATCCCCCGCTTGAAAACGCAAGCTCAATCCTGCAAACAGAAGATTATCACCACGCTGACAGGTAATTTGTTCAACATCTAGGGTATTTAACATTATTTAATCCATTCATTTTTAACTAATAAATTTTACCATAAGTCATACACAACGCATAACCAATGGCATAACTCTTTTGGGGAATATTCATTGAGGGAGATCAAATATTAAAAAGAAATATTAGGCGTGTGGACGTTTCATTTTTCCCAGCGTTGTCACTGAAAAAAGCTACATTCTGCGGGACGGGACAAATGACGTGTCCACACGTCCTACTCATTGATAATTAAAGAGAATAAAAAAACTGATTTCAATATTGTATTGAAATCAGTTTTTAATAGAACAAATTAAAATTAACTATTGGAAAGAATCTTTTAAGCGTTCATCCGCTCGACGAGCTTCTCCTTTATGTTGAAGTTTATTTAATTGTCTTGCTAATTTTTCTTCAACATCATTAATCGCTTTGTACATATCATCAGATTCTGCGCTTGCAAACAAGTTACCATTTGGTGTACTAATCGTCGCTTCGACCCCAAATCCCTGGGGTAGTTTGCTTAATACAAAATGTGGATTAATTAGCTGGGTTTGCCATTTTTCCAATTTCGCTAATCTATCCTCAATATGAGCCCGAATTGCCGGTGTAATGTCCATTTGTTTACTTGCAATATTAAGTGTCATAGTTGTCACCTCTTTTTCTTGATGAATAAATCCTTTCGTATTAACTACAAGGTATGTTTTTTAACGAAAATTTTCAAGTCTTTTCTGTTGATTTTTATCAGAAATTATTAAAAATGTGATCTTAATCTCAAAATCATAGGTTAATAAAACATCACTTTTTCAACACAATAATATAATCGAATATTATTTAACCCGATCCCCTGCTTTAGCACCCTTATCTACATCAAGCAAGAATAAATCTGCTCCACCAGCACCTGCTGATAAAATCATGCCTTGCGATACACCAAATTTCATTTTGCGAGGTGCTAGGTTGGCAACCATAATCACTTGGCGACCGATTAATTCTGCTGGGTTATTGTAAGCTGCTTTAATACCTGATAACACTTGACGTTGTTCAAAACCTAAATCTAATTGAAATTTCAATAATTTATTGCTTTCAGGTACGGCTTCACAATGTAACACGGTTGCCACTCGTAAATCAATTTTGGCAAAATCATCAATACTGATTTCAGCTTCTACAGGTTCAAATTCGCTATTTTCGGTAGCATTGCCAGTAGAAACTGCGGTGTTTTTTTCCACTGTTGCGGTATTTACCGCGGCATTTTCCACTTTTGATGCTTCGATCATTGCATCAATTTGTTTCATCTCTAAACGATTAAATAAGGCTTTAAACGGAGAAATTTGATGAGCTAATAATGGCTGACTTAAATTCTCCCATGTTAATTCAGTTTGTAAGAACTGCTCCGCACGCTCGGCTAATTTCGGTAACACAGGTTTTAAATAACCCATTAATACACGGAATAATTCAATCCCCATTGAACAAACGGAATGCAATTCTGCTTCACGCCCTTCTTGTTTGGCAATTACCCAAGGTGCTTTGTCGTCCACGTATTTATTGGCTTTATCCGCTAATGCCATAACCGCACGGATCGCTTTGCCATATTCACGGTTTTCATACAATGTCGCAATTTGCTCCGATTGTTGAGTAAATTCGTCAAATAGGCTTTGATCTTCTAATTTTTCTGCTAATTTTCCATTAAAACGTTTTTGAATAAAGCCAGCATTACGTGACGCTAAATTGACTAATTTATTGACTAAATCTGCATTTACCCGTTGTACAAAATCTTCTAAATTTAAATCCAAATCATCAATTCGATTACTCAATTTGGCAGCATAATAATAACGTAAACATTCAGGATCTAAGTGTTTCAAATAGGTTGCAGCTTGAATAAATGTGCCACGGGATTTTGACATTTTTTCGCCATTCACCGTCACATAACCATGCACAAAAATATTACTCGGTTTACGTAAATCAGCCCCCTCTAGCATAGCAGGCCAGAATAAGCTGTGGAAATACATAATATCTTTGCCAATAAAATGATACAGTTCAGCTTGGCTGTCTTTTTTCCAAAAGCGATCAAAATCAATCTGTTCACGTTCACACAGATTTTTAAACGATGCCATATAACCAATCGGGGCATCTAACCAAACATAAAAATATTTATTTTCCGTATTCGGAATTTTAAAGCCAAAATAAGGTGCATCACGGGAAATATCCCATTGTTGCAAACCCGCATCAAACCATTCTTGCATTTTATTTGCCACTTCCGCTTGCAACGCACCCGAACGATTCCATTCTTGCAACATTTTTTCAAAGCTCGGCAAATCAAAGAAAAAGTGTTCACTTTCTTTTAATACAGGGGTGGCACCTGATATGGTAGAACGTGGATTAATTAATTCCGTTGGGCTATAAGTGGCAGAACAAACTTCGCAATTATCACCATATTGATCGGGTGCTTTACATTTCGGACAAGTGCCTTTCACGAAACGATCGGGCAAAAACATGGATTTTTCAGGGTCAAATAATTGCGAAATGGTACGATTTTTAATAAAACCGTTTTGTTTTAAACGATAATAAATCATCTCGGAAAATTCACGGTTTTCTTCGCTATGCGTAGAATGATAATTATCGAAACTAATATTAAAGCCACTGAAATCCGCATAATGGGCTTTATGCACATCAGCAATCAGTTGCTCAGGCGTGATCCCCATTTGATCCGCTTTCAGCATAATTGGCGTGCCATGAGCATCATCAGCACAAACAAAATAAATTTCATTACCTCGCATACGTTGAAAACGTACCCAAATATCCGCTTGAATATGTTCCAACATGTGTCCTAAATGAATCGGACCGTTAGCGTAAGGTAAAGCACAAGTAACAAGGATTTGACGTTTTTTTGGGGAAAATTGGTTTGACATAAAAAGACCTTTAAATAATAAGCAAGCCCAAATTGGCTTGCCGTGAAATACAAAATTGGCGTGATTTTACCTGATTTGGCTTGTTTTTTCTAGCTAAAACATAATCTATGCTTAACATCATTCTAATATCGTGGTTAAATAGTCGGGTATTTACTCTACTTGATTTTAGGAAAGATAATGACAATCCAATTTTCCAATAATTTTACCAATGAACAACAAGCAAAATTCATTTCGGTTTTTAAAAATTTTACTCACCCTACATTACAAAAAGACTTAATCGCCCTAAGTACGGTGAAAAAAATCGAAAAAATGCAAGGCGTGTTACGCATCGAAATTCAAATGCCCTTTGCTTGGAATACTGCATTTGAGCAGTTAAAAACGACTGTTACCCATGATTTATTGACAATCGCAGAAGCCCAACAAATGAAATGGCAATTAAATTATCAAATCGCCACTTTGAAACGTGCCAATAATCACCCAGCGGTAAAAGGCGTAAAAAATATTATTGCAATTACTTCAGGAAAAGGCGGTGTAGGAAAATCCACCACTGCTGTCAATTTAGCTTTAGCATTACAAGCTCAAGGGGCTAAAGTTGGTATTTTAGATGCCGATATTTATGGTCCATCAATCCCTCACATGCTTGGTGCAGCCAACCAACGCCCAACATCGCCAGATAATAAACATATCAATCCGATTATCGCTCACGGTTTACAAAGCAATTCCATTGGCTATTTAATGAATGCTGACAACGCCACCATTTGGCGTGGTCCGATGGCAAGCAGTGCATTAAATCAACTGTTAAATGAAACCCTATGGAATGAGTTAGATTATTTAGTGATTGATATGCCACCAGGAACGGGGGATATTCAGCTCACGTTATCACAACAAATTCCTGTGACAGGGGCGGTTGTCGTCACTACACCACAGGACATTGCTTTACTTGATGCGATTAAGGGTATTGCCATGTTTAATAAAGTTTCTGTGCCAGTGTTAGGAATTATAGAAAATATGTCAATGCACATCTGCTCAAACTGCGGTCATCACGAAGCGATTTTCGGTACAGGTGGAGCAGAAAAAATTGCGGAAAAATATCATGTACAAGTGCTAGGTCAGTTACCCTTACATATTTGTTTAAGAGAAGATTTAGATAAAGGCATACCAACCGTAATTGCAGAATCTAACCCTGAAATTAAGCACGCTTATCTACAATTAGCCGAAAAAGTGGCGAGCGAGTTATATTGGCAAGGTTTGGTCATTCCTGGGGAGATTATGTTTAGGGAAGTAAAATAGTCCATGTAGCCTGTTGAATAATATTCGCCACCGCATTAATTATTCAACAGGCTGATTTTTATAAAAATCCTTCTCTAAATTTTAAACATTTTCAAAATAAACTTACCATTAAAGAATTCCAAATAGTATTAAACACTAAATTACTAAACATTTATAGATTTTTATATAAAGAATATTTTTATACCATTCTATTTTTTGATATTTTTTACTAAAAAACCTTTGACAGAATTTTCTAAATCCGTAATATAGAGCCTAATTTAATCAATTTTAGGAATTTTATGTTTACCTTTCACGCTCTGCTACTCAACTTACGATTATCACATTCTTTGTGCGGTTAAGTTGTGGACGATAGAAAAATAGCATAAAACACGAATTTACAACCCCGCACTTTGATAAAAAGTTCGGGGTTTTTTATTAAAAAAACATAAAAAATACACCGCACTTTCAAAGTAAAACCCTAACGAAAAGAAAAGGATGACATTATGGCAGCAAACAACATTATTATTTTTGATACCACCTTGCGAGATGGCGAACAGGCATTAAAAGCAAGTCTTACCGTAAAAGAAAAATTACAAATTGCCCTTGCTTTAGAACGATTAGGGGTGGATGTCATGGAAGTCGGATTTCCTGTTTCATCAGAGGGCGATTTTCTGTCAGTACGTACGATTGCGGAAAATATTAAAAACAGCCGTGTTTGTGCCTTATCTCGTGCCGTAGATAAAGATATTGATGCGGCTTATGAAGCCTTGAAAGTGGCTGATGCTTATCGGATTCATACCTTTATTGCCAGTTCAGCGTTACACGTAGAAGCCAAATTAAAACGTTCTTTTGATGATGTGGTGGGTATGGCTGTGGCAGCAGTAAAACGTGCGAGAAATTATACCGATGATGTAGAATTTTCTTGTGAAGATGCGGGTCGTACAGGGATTGACAACATCTGTCTCATTGTGGAAGCTGCCATTTCCGCTGGAGCGACCACAGTCAATATTCCTGATACAGTAGGTTTTTGCTTACCAACTCAATATGGTGGCATTATGGCAGATGTGTTAAACCGTGTGCCAAACATTGACAAAGCGATTATCTCCGTGCATTGCCATAACGATTTAGGTATGGCTACCGCCAACTCGTTAACTGCGGTGTTAAATGGGGCAAGACAAATTGAATGTACCATTAATGGTATTGGTGAACGGGCAGGCAATACGGCGTTGGAAGAAGTAGTCATGGCGATTAAAACTCGTCAGGATATGTTTAACGGCTTAGATACCCGTATTAATACCCAAGAAATTCACCGTGTCAGCCAAATGGTGAGCCAACTTTGTAATATGCCAATTCAACCGAATAAAGCCATTGTGGGCGATAATGCTTTTGCTCATTCATCGGGTATTCACCAAGACGGTATGTTGAAAAATAAAAACACCTACGAAATTATGTCGCCTGAAAGTATCGGTTTGAAAAAAGAAAAATTAAATTTGACTGCTCGTTCTGGTCGTGCGGCGGTGAAAGGTCACATGGCGGATATGGGTTATACTGAAGCAGATTACGATTTAGATAAATTATACGAGGCTTTCTTGAAATTGGCGGATAAGAAAGGTCAAGTGTTTGACTACGATTTAGAGGCATTAGCATTTATTGATATGCAACAAGGCGATGAAGATCGTTTAACTTTAGACGTGATCACTTCACAAACATTAAGTGGTTTACCTGCTTCAGCCTTTGTGCAGGTGGCGTTAGACGGTCATCGTATTAATCAAGTTTCTAATGGCGGTAATGGTCCAGTAGATGCGGTGTATAATGCGATTATGCAAATTGTGGGTATGGATTTGAAAATGTCCCATTATAATTTAACCGCCAAAGGTGAGGGAGCGGAAGCACTTGGTCAAGTGGATATTGTAGTGGAATATGAAGGTCGCCGTTTCCATGGGGTCGGTCTTGCCACGGATATTGTGGAATCTTCCGCACTGGCGTTAATTCATGCGATTAATGCCATTTATCGTTCGCAAAAAGTGGCGAATTTGACCAGAAATTTAAAACATTAATCTTGTAGGGGCGTATTGCATACGCCCAAAAACTCAACATATTGATAAAAAATAGGAAATAAACAATGTCAACATACAACGTAGCAGTTTTATCAGGCGATGGCATCGGTCCCGAAATTATGGCAGAGGCCATTAAAGTGTTAGATGTGGTACAACAAAAATACGGTTTTACATTAAATTACAACTATTTCAACGTAGGCGGTATTGCCATTGATAAACAAGGTTGTCCATTGCCTGAAAATACCTTACAAGGCTGTGAATCAGCCGATGCGATTTTATTTGGTTCGGTGGGTGGTCCAAAATGGGAAAACTTACCGCCAGATCAACAGCCTGAACGTGGTGCCTTATTGCCGTTACGTAAACATTTTAAATTATTCAGTAACTTACGCCCCGCCACGCTGTACAAAGGTTTAGAAAAATTCTGTCCATTGCGTGCGGATATTGCCGAAACAGGTTTTGATATGGTAACAGTGCGTGAATTAACGGGCGGTATTTATTTCGGTCAACCCAAAGGTCGTGAGGGCGAGGGTTCACAAACTAGAGCCTTTGATACTGAAGTGTATTATAAATATGAAATTGAACGTATTGCCAAAGTCGCCTTTGAAACCGCAATGAAGCGTAGCAAACACGTGACTTCGGTGGATAAAGCCAATGTATTAATCAGCTCAATTTTATGGCGTGAAACGGTGAATGAAGTGGCAAAACAATATCCAGAAGTCAAATTAGATCATATTTATATTGATAACGCCACCATGCAGTTGATTAAACAGCCGTCTTTCTTTGACGTGCTACTCTGCTCCAATATTTTTGGCGATATTATTTCTGATGAATGTGCCATGATCACAGGTTCAATGGGGATGTTGCCGTCCGCCAGTCTAAATGCAGACGGTTTCGGTTTATACGAACCTGCTGGCGGTTCTGCCCCTGATATTGCAGGCAAAGGCATCGCCAACCCGATTGCTCAGATTTTATCGGCAGCTATGATGTTACGTCATAGTTTTAACCAAAACGAAGCCGCCACAGCCATTGAAAGTGCAGTGAAAAAAGTGTTAGCTTTAGGACACCGTACTACCGATTTAGCAGACGACAGCCAACCTGTATCTACGAGTGAAATGGGGACGTTGATTGCGAATGCGATTGAATAAAATCAACAATCACCGTAAGGGCGTATTGCATACGCCCAAAAACAAAAGAAAAATCCACCGCAGTTTGTGGTAAATAAAAAGATCGAGCATAGGGCGTATGCAATACGCCCCTACGAAAAAATAAAATACAACCCAACGAATTAACAAAACCTAACGAGAAACAAAAATGGGAAAAACACTCTACCAAAAATTATTCGACAGCCATGTGGTGTATGAGGCAGACGGCGAAACACCGATTCTGTATATTAACCGCCATTTGATCCATGAAGTAACCAGTCCTCAAGCCTTTGACGGCTTACGTGTGGCAAATCGTCAAGTTCGCCAAGTCAATAAAACCTTTGGCACCATGGATCACAGTATTTCTACCCAAGTACGTGATGTGAATAAACTTGAAGGTCAAGCCAAAATTCAAGTACTTGAACTGGACAAAAACTGCAAAAATACCGGTATTCAATTATTTGATATGAATACCAAACAACAAGGGATCGTGCATGTTATGGGGCCTGAACAAGGCTTAACTTTACCCGGTATGACCATTGTTTGCGGTGATTCACATACCGCTACTCACGGTGCATTTGGTGCTTTAGCATTTGGGATCGGGACATCTGAAGTCGAACATGTGCTTGCCACCCAAACTCTAAAACAAGCACGTGCCAAAAGTATGAAAATTGAAGTACGTGGCAAAGTCAACCCAGGGATTACGGCGAAAGACATTGTGTTAGCCATTATTGGCAAAACCACCATGGCAGGCGGAACAGGTTATGTAGTCGAATTCTGTGGTGAAGCCATTCGTGATCTTTCCATGGAAGGGCGTATGACAGTATGCAACATGGCGATTGAATTAGGTGCCAAAGCAGGACTTGTTGCACCCGATGAAACCACCTTTGCTTATTTAAAAAATCGCCAACACGCACCAAAAGGCAAAGATTGGGACGATGCGTTAGCTTATTGGAAAACCTTAAAAACCGATGATGATGCCGAATTTGATGCGGTGGTAACATTAGAAGCCAAAGATATTGCTCCACAAGTAACTTGGGGAACCAACCCAGGGCAAGTCATTGGCATTAATCAGCCCGTACCAAACCCAAAAGATATGCAAGATCCTGTGGCTCGTGCTTCCGCGGAAAAAGCCTTAGCTTATATTGGATTAGAAGCCAATACCGACTTGACTAAGGTGGAAGTCGATCAAGTCTTTATCGGTTCTTGCACGAATTCACGCATTGAAGATCTACGTGCGGCGGCAGCGGTGATGAAAGGACGCAAAAAAGCGGATAACGTAAAACGTGTACTTGTGGTGCCGGGTTCGGGCTTAGTGAAAGAACAGGCGGAAAAAGAGGGATTAGACAAAATCTTTATTGCCGCTGGTGCAGAATGGCGTAACCCTGGTTGCTCCATGTGTTTAGGTATGAATGATGACCGTTTAGGTGAATGGGAACGTTGTGCATCTACATCTAACCGTAACTTTGAAGGTCGTCAAGGTCGAAACGGTCGTACTCACTTAGTTAGCCCTGCGATGGCTGCGGCAGCGGCGGTGTTTGGTAAATTTGTAGATATTCGTGATGTAACATTAAATTAAGGAGCAAAAAATGGCAGGATTTAAACAACTTTCAGGCTTAGTGGTTCCTCTTGATGTGGCGAATGTGGATACCGATGCGATTATTCCAAAACAATTTTTACAAGCCATTACACGGGTTGGATTTGGTAAACACTTATTCCACGAATGGCGTTATCTTGATGTTGAGGGAACCAAACCCAATCCCGAATTTGTGTTGAACTATCCACAATATCAAGGTGCAACCATTCTACTTGCTCGTAAAAATTTAGGTTGTGGATCTTCGCGTGAACACGCCCCATGGGCATTAGCAGATTATGGTTTTAAAGCGATGATCGCCCCGAGCTTTGCGGATATTTTCTATAACAACAGCTTAAACAATCACATGCTACCAGTACGTTTAAGCGAACAAGAAGTAGAAGAAATTTTTCAATGGGTATGGGCGAATACAGGCAAAGAAATTCAAATTGATTTGGAAGCCATGACAGTGACCACTGGCGATAAAGTCTATCATTTTGAACTAGACGAATTTCGCCGTCATTGCTTATTAAATGGCTTAGATAATATCGGTTTAACCTTGCAACACGAAGACAAAATTGCGGAATACGAAAGTAAAATTCCCGCATTTTTGCGTTAAAAATCAATAAAAAAACACCGCAGTTTAAAGAAAAAATCCAAAAACTGCGGTGTTTTTTCAAGTAATTTTCTGATTAACACTAGCCTTTTCGATCATAAAGTTTTATACTGCATGCCTAGTATCAACTCGGACTAGACAGCAATGTTATTAATGAAAAATCAGCGAATTTTTTATAACATTCCCACTCAATTTATCAATGAATGTTCATTGAGCGTATGTGTATTTTCTATTAATAAGCATTCTTTTATTAGCGAGAATGTTAACAACTTGCTCCCCTATCCGCACTATTCACTTCTACCATTATGGAATATTTATGAAAAATCACGTTCGTAGTTTTAAAACCTACATTAGAGATGAAATTATCAAAAAAGGCGGTTGGGTAAACTCTCATGCTCATGCTGACCGTGCATTTACCATGACACCTGAAAAAATCAGTATTTACCACAGCTGTAATTTACAACAAAAATGGGATCTGGTGGATGAAGTTAAACGGACATCCACCGTAGAACATTATTATGCTCGTTTTAGTCAAGCCATTGAGCTAATGATTTCGCAAGGGGTCACGGCGTTTGGGACATTCGTGGATATTGATCCCGTCTGTGAAGATCGTGCGATTATTGCGGCACATAAAGCTCGAGAAGTGTATAAAAGCGATATTGTGTTGAAATTTGCCAACCAAACCTTAAAAGGGGTGATTGAGCCAACGGCAAGAAAATGGTTTGATATTGGTTCAGACATGGTGGATATGATCGGTGGCTTACCCTATCGTGATGAATTAGATTATGGTCGTGGCTTAGAAGCCATGGATATTTTACTTGATAAAGCCAAATCTTTGGGGATTATGTGCCATGTTCACGTGGATCAATTTAATACCCCAAAAGAAAAAGAAACCGAGCAACTTTGTGATAAAACCATTGAGCATGGTATGCAAGGACGTGTCGTCGCCATTCATGGGATTTCGATTGGTGCTCATTCAAAAACTTACCGCTACAATTTGTATAAAAAAATGCGGGAAGCACAAATGATGATGATCGCTTGTCCGATGGCATGGATTGATAGTAACCGCAAAGAAGAATTGATGCCATTCCATAACGCCTTAACACCGGTGGATGAAATGATCCCCGAGGGTATCACGGTTGCGATTGGTACGGATAATATTTGTGATTACATGGTGCCATTGTGTGAGGGGGATATGTGGCAAGAACTCAGTTTACTCGCTGCTGGCTGTCGCTTTCCTAATTTAGATGAAATGGTCAATATTGCCAGTATCAATGGGCGTAAAGTATTAGGTTTAGATCCGATTAAATAATCCCTGTCTTGTTAAAAATCCCCTGAAAAATTCAGGGGATTATTTTTTAATAAACATCTCGCTGATAGCGTTTTGCTTGACGCAATTCATCTAAATATTCATCTGCATCTTCAACACTTAATTTGCCTTGTTCGGCAATCACATCAAGCAAGGCTTTTTCCACATCTTTTGCCATTTTATTGGCATCACCGCACACATAAATATGTGAGCCATTTTGCAACCATTGCCAAATATCCGCAGCATTTTCACGAATTTTATCTTGTACATAAATTTTCTCGTCTTGATCCCTTGACCAAGCAAAGCTGTATTTATGTAAATAACCGTCTTTAGCAAAGGTTTGCCATTCGGTTTGATATAAAAAATCTTCACTAAAATGCGGATTACCAAAAATTAACCAGTTTTTTCCTGCGGCTTCATCGGCTGCACGCTGTTGTACAAAGGCTCGGAACGGTGCAATACCCGTACCAGCACCAATCATAATAATCGGGGTTTCACTATTTTCTGGCAATCTAAAATTATTATTCTGCTCCACGAAAACCCCTATGGCTCCATCTTCTTCGGCACGTTCCGCCAGATAATGGGAAGCACAACCTTGCCGCTCAATTTCGTCATCTTGATAACGCACTACACCCACGGTTAAATGCACTTCTTCCCCAACTTCTGCTTGACTGGAAGCGATAGAATAAAGACGTGGCGTGAGTGGTCGCAATAACGCCACAAATTGTTCAGCGGTTAATTTTGCAGGAAAATGATTAAGCAAATGCACAATCGGGTGTTGGCTTGCAAAAACTTGTGGATTTTGCACCGCACTTTCTGGCAGTTGAGCAAATTCCGCATAACCTTTCACAAACTGCGGTGTATTTTGGGTGATTTCTAAATCTTCAATTAAGGCTTGGCGTAAGGCTTTATTTTGCTGTTTGATAACCACGGTTTCATCACCTGTTAAAGCTAACGCGGTCAGAATTTCATCAACCAAGGCAGGATCATTATTTGCCCATACACCTAAGGCATCACCCGCTTGGTAGCTTAAGCCAGAACCACTCAAATCAAATTCAATATGGCGAACATCTTTATCTGAATTTCTGCCTGTAATTTTTTGTCGGGCGACTAGGGTAGCTGGAAATGGATTTTCTTTATTATAAACAGATGTCGGCGTTGCACTTGCTGTGACACTTGGCACAGCAACAGTGCTACTACTCTGCGATGTTTGATTTAATTGAAGCAAAACTGGCACAATACGATCAATCCAGCCTTCTGCGGTGGCTTGATAGTCCAAATCGCAGTCTTGACGATCTAACAAACGACTTGCCCCTAATTCCGCCAAACGCTGATCAAACTCCACAGCGGCACCACAGAAATGTTCGTAACTACTATCGCCTAACCCCAGCACCGCAAATCTGACGCTGTCTAATTTAGGGGCTTTTTTACCAAACAGGAATTTATGTAAACTCACCGCTTCTTCTGGTGGTTCGCCCTCGCCTTGGGTGGAAGTGAGCAACAATACGACATCTTCTTCGGCTAAATTTTTGGTTTTATAATCGCCAATATTAATCTGTTTTACCGATAAATTTTGAGCTTGTAACCGTTCCACCAATAAGTTTGCAATTTTGCGAGTATTACCTGTTTGTGAAGCGGATAATACGCTAATCGATAAAGGTTTGACGGTTGGTGCAATGGCTGTTGCAATATTTTCTACAGCGGTGATTGCCACATTATTATTTTCAGTTTTTGCCCAACAATAACCTGATAACCAAGCGAATTGTGTGGGTGATAAATTTTGTAATTGTTGAATGATTTCGTTAGGAATAATATTCATAATACATCTCTTATTCGTTATGCTGCCAATTTTTCAGGCGGTAATGCCACAATATCATCTAATTTAAATGCGGTTGCAGAGCCAACAAATTGCTGGGCTTGCTGACCAAACCAAGCCAATTCTGGTTGTAATGCGACCGTTTCCCCAATCACAATTAAGGCAGGTGATGGTGCATTTTCTGCCAGTTTCGCTAAGTCTGCTAATTTCCCTGCAAAGATCTGTTGTGTTGGCAAGGTACCGTGACTAATCACTGCTACTGGCGTATCAGGCGAACGCCCATGAATTTGCAGATTTTCTGCCAGATCCGCCGCTTTAATGGTTCCCATATAGACTGCAAGGGTTTGATTACCCTGTGCCAAAGTTTGCCACGTCAGATTTTTGCCATCGGGTTTGGTATGTCCCGTAATAAACATGGTGGTTTGGGCGTAATTACGGTGGGTTAATGGAATCCCTGCATAAGCCGTTGCCCCCAATGCTGCAGTAATCCCCGGTACCACTTCAAACGGAATATTTTCAGCTTTTAACACTTCTAATTCTTCCCCGCCACGACCAAACACAAAAGGATCGCCACCTTTTAAACGCACGACACGCTTGCCTTGTTTGGCATATTTCACTAATAAGCGATTGGTTTCTTCCTGTTGCATACTGTGGCTGCCCGCACGTTTCCCCACCGAAATTTTTTCCGCATCACGGCGAACTAAATCTAGCACTTGTTCTGATACCAACGCATCATAAAGCACAATATCTGCCTGTTGAATACGTTGTAATCCTTTTAAGGTTAATAAGCCACTGTCCCCCGGACCCGCTCCCACTAAAGACACTTCGCCTACCCGAGTTAATTCATGGCTTAAGGATTGTTGCAACAAGGTTTCTGCTGGCTGAATTTGCTGATTATCGGTTAAACGTTGGAAATCTGCCGATTGGAACAGTTGTTCCCAAAAACGGCGACGTTGGGTGATATGTGGAAAACGTTGTTTCACTTGCGAACGAAAACGCTGGGCAATGGTTGCCATGGTGCCAATATTTTTCGGTAATAAGGCTTCTAATTTTTCCCGTAATAAACGAATTAATACTGGTGCCGTTCCACCACTTGAAATGGCAATTTGCACTGGACTACGGTCAATAATAGACGGAAAAATAAAGTTACAATGTTCCTGTTCGTCCACCACATTGACTAAACGACAACGTTGTTCCGCTGCATTAAAAATACGTTTATTCAGTCCTACATCATCGGTAGCGGCGATGACTAAATACACGCGATCAAGTTGTTCTTCGGCGAAATGGCTGGCAATATGCTCAATTTTGCCTAAATCTTTCAGATTTTGCACCGCACTATTTAGCCGTTCTGCCACCACTTTGATACTGGCGTTAGCTTTTAATAACGCTTCAATTTTACGCAATGCTACCGAGCCGCCCCCGACAACTAACACAGGACGATTTTTCAGTTCAGCAAAAAATGGAAAATAATTCATCGTAGTCCCCTTTTATGCTGCTTGCAATGTAACAACTTTGCTGGCGTCCCAGAAATCTACTGGTGCATTTACCACAGGTTTCACAATTCCCGTCCGAATGGCGAAATCACCAAAACCCTCTTTTACTTGACGATTTTGTACCCAATCCGCTAACCAACCATCAATAATGGTTAGAATTTCATCTTCGGTGATATTTTCCTTAAATAAACGGGGGATTCTGGTACCTTGTAAATTACCGCCGACATGTAAGTTATAACGTCCGATAGCTTTGCCGACTAAACCGATTTCCGCCAACATTGCACGTCCACAACCATTTGGACAGCCTGTTACTCGTAACACAATATGCTCATCAGTCAAACCATGTTTGGCAAACAGTACATCAATTTTATCGGTAAATGGCGGTAAAAAACGTTCTGCTTCTGCCATTGCCAACGGACAAGTTGGCAAGGATACACAAGCCATACTATTTTCACGTTGTTTAGTGGTTCTCTCATCGATCAGTTTATGCTCACGAGCAATTTGTTCAATTTTCGCTTTATCTCGAGCAGATACATTTGCCACAATCAAATTTTGGTTAGCGGTTAAACGGAAATCCCCTTTATGGATTTTGGCGATTTCTCGCACGCCAGTTTTTAACGGACGATCGGGATAATCAAGCAAACGACCATTCTCAATAAACAAAGTCAAATGCCACTTTTTATCTTCACCTTGCACCCAACCGATACGGTCGCCACGTGAAGTAAATTCATAGGGTTTAATCGGTTCGAATTTGCTTTCCATGCGATTTTCCACTTCATGAATAAAATTCTCTACTCCATGATTTTGTAAGGTATAACGAGTACGTGCATTTTTACGATCCGCCCGATTCCCCCAATCTCGTTGTACTGACACAATAGAAGCTGCACAATCCAGCACTTTGTCTAAGCCGACAAAACCAAATTCATAGGCAGTATTCGGATAAGTTTTGGTATTGCCATGTTCCATCGACAAACCACCACCCACTAATACATTAAAGCCAATCAATTTGCCATTTTCACCAATCGCCACAAAATTCATGTCATTCGCATGTAAATCCACATCATTATGGGGCGGAATAACCACCGCCGTTTTGAATTTACGTGGTAAATAATTTTTACCTAATACTGGCTCGGTTTTATCACCACTATTGGCTTTTTCAACTACTGGCACTTTAGGTTGGGTTTCGGTGCTTAATACTTTTTCGCCATCTAGCCAAATATCCGCATAAGCCGTGGTTTTAGGTAATAAATGCTCACTGATTTTGGTTGCCCAACGATAGGCTTCGGCATGCAACTTGCTTTCCACAGGATTGGAAGTACAAAGCACATTACGGTTTACGTCCGCCGCTGTGGCAATCGAATCTAAGCCTAATTGATGTAACCACTGGTGCATAGGTTTGATATTCGTTTTCAGCACACCGTGGTATTGGAAAGTTTGACGGTTGGTAATCCGAATCGAACCATAGCTTGTATGTTCCGTAGCAAATTGGTCGATACCAAGCCATTGTTTCGGTGAAATAATCCCCCCTGGTAAACGGCAACGTAGCATCACATTTTTATTCGGCTCAAGTTTTTGTTCTAAACGTTCGGCACGAATATCACGGTCGTCCTGTTCATACATACCGTGAAAGCGGATCAGTTGGAAGTTATCCCCCTTAAAACCGCCCGTAATTTGTTCGCCCAAATCATTGGAAATTGTGCCGTGTAAATAGTCACTTTGGTCTTTTAAACGTTCGTTATCGGAAAGTTTTGGTTTTTGTTCATTGCTCATAGCTAGCCCCCCACAGGATAAAATTCGGTTAGGTTAATAGAAAAATAAATCTGACTAGATCATATAAGAAAGGCTGTATAGAAAAGAAATAATCTTTTGCTGTTAGTTATATAAAAAAGTTATAAAAACCATATTAATACCATTGCCTAAGTAGCCAAATAAAACACCATAAAAAACAAACTTTCTGATATACTTCGGAAAGTTTGTTTTTTTAAAGAACAGAAAAGGAAAATAATCTAATGAAATCACTGCATAAATTGGCTCTGGTTAGTGCAACTTTATTTTTAACCGCTTGTAATGCGGTGCAATATCAACCCCTTGCGACGATTGATCAAGTGGATACATCAACAGGTTATCGCTTGCAAAAAACTATGCAAAATAAATTTAATGATCAAACTATCGTCGCTATTATGTTCTCGGGCGGTGGGACAAGAGCAGCGGCTTTTGGTTATGGTGTATTAGAAGAATTAAATCGTCATCCGATTAATTTAGATGGCAAATCCACCAATTTAATCGACAATGTTGACATGGTATATGGTGTTTCTGGCGGATCCGTGTTAGCAATTTATTATTCCTTATATGGCAAAGAAACCATTCCAAATTTTGAGAAAAAATTCTTAAAACAAAATTTCCAAAAATTAATGATCAACCAAACCCTTTCTTTTGCCAATATGCCGAGATTGTTTTCCCCACAATTTGGGCGAGGCGATTTATTGCAAGAGCAATTTGAAAACACCCTATTTGGTAACAAAACCTTTGGCGATTTAGCCACCCAACGTAAAGGACCTTTTGCGGTGATTAGTGCTACCGATATGTCTATTGGTCGCAGACTAGATTTCACCCAAGAACAGTTTGATACCATGTGTCTTGATCTCTCCAAATTGCCTCTTGCGCGTGCCGTTGCCGCCTCCAGTGCGGTGCCGTTAGTCTTTTCACCGCTCACCTTAAATAACAACGGGGGCAACTGTAACTATCAACTGGCTAAAGAACTCCAAGCAACGTTAGATGCAGGTCAAAATAGTCTTCAAGATGAATCTCGCCAGCAATATATTCGTCAATTACAGCAATATTCTAATAGTAAAGAACGTCCTTATATCCATTTATTAGACGGCGGGCTCACTGATAATCTCGGGATAAAAAGTTTGCTAGAAACCCAAGAAGTATCGCCAGAAAATGCGATTCGTGAACGATTAAAAAGTAGCAATATCAAGCGGATTATTATCATCAGTGTCAATGCGCAAAATCAAATTAGTACCGAAATTGATAAAACAGCCGATGTGCCAAGTTTTTCCGATCAAGCCACCGCAGTAATTGATGTGCCGATTGATCAAACGTCACAAGCCAGTTTAAACCGTTTCCGTGCCGTGGTAGATGCTCGCAATGAAGAATTAGCCCAAATAAAAGGTAACAAAGTAGGAATCTATTTTATTAGCTTGAATTTACGTGATTTGCCGGATAGCCAAGCGGAATTTAGACAACGCATGCTGAACTTGCCAACCACATTTTACTTGCCAACTCATGATATTAATGATTTGAAAAAAGCCGCTAAAATTTTGTTAAACCAGTCTAAGGAATATCAGAGGTTATTAAAAGAAGTCAAATAAATACTGAACTCCCATATACTCGCATGAGTTTTCTATTTTGATGGGCAGTTCAGATGATATAATCACTTGCATACTAAGTAGGTTAATATTACAATAGATCAATAGATCAATAGATCAATAGATCAATAGATCAATAGATCAATAGATCAATAGATCAATAGATCAATAGATCAATAGATCAATAGATCAATAGATCAATAGATCAAAACTGGGATCTAAATATCACTGCTCTTCTAGAATACTTTAGGGAAACGGTGGGTTGTTACATTTTAATATTATGGATTTTAATTACATTTGCAAGAAATGAGTAATATTCGCTAGAAGATCAAAATGTATTTAGGTCATATTAATAAAAATGGTAAGAATATTATGCCGTGATTAAGGTGTAATAATAAGATAATCTACCCCTATTCAAGTATAAATTTATATGAACAAAATCTATAAAGTCATTTGGAGCAAAGTGACGCATTCCTTTGTGGTTGTCTCTGAGCTTGCTTCCAGCCAAGGCAAAGCAAAATCTTCCGTTGTCAATCAGCAACATAATTTATCTTCATTATTGCATTTTAGTTTTAAATTAAGTGCGGTGGCAATTTCATTATTTTCCACTATTCCAACAGCATCAGCGGCTGTTGCGATAGGTTCAACGGACGTTAATAGCCAAACTTCAAATGCTAAAGCAAGTGGAACGGATAGCATAGCAATCGGAACCTCATCAAATGCTAGTAAGATAAATGCAGTTGCAATTGGAAAATCTGCCGCATCAAGCGGAATTGACACTATTGCCCTTGGTAATACAACGAAAGCCTCCGGATCAGGTTCTATTGCGATAGGTAGTAATGCCAATGCAACTTCTTCTGCAGTAAACTATAGCCAAGGTTCTATCGCTATTGGAGCATGTTCAACGGCTATTGGCAACCAATCTGTTGCATTGGGAGCTAGTGCTGCAGCGATTACTGAACAATCTACCGCTATTGGTAATGATGCAACTGCAACAGGTTTTGGTTCGATTGTGATTGGTGGCGATGATACTGGCTATAGTCAAAGAGCATCTGGAGTAGTTGATCCTTATACCTATGAAAAACTCAATTTAGAAATTGGGTATCTGAGAACTCCTAAGAATAACTACCGCACTTCTGTTGCATCAGGGGTAGGTTCCGTTGTTGTCGGTGTACATGGACAAGCATTAAGTAATGGTTCTACTGCCATTGGGGTATATGCGACTGCGGGTGATAATAATCAAACCTTAACTAATCCCAACCAAACCACAACAGCCATTGAAGCCACCGCCGTTGGTGCCTTTGCTCGAGCTCGTGATGCACATTCTACGGCTATTGGTTATAAAGCAAGTTCTTTAGGAGCTAATGCTACGGCGGTCGGTTCAAACGTAACCGCCAATAGCGCGCGTTCTTTTGCAGCAGGCTATAATGCCACCGCGAATCAAACGGATTCGGTGGCGATTGGTTCTACTGCACAAACGAACGGCACCAATGCTGTAGCGATTGGTTCTGGTGCAAAAGCATTAGCCGAAAATACCATTTCTATTGGTACGGGTAATAACGTTACAGGTAAAAATTCAGGGGCGATTGGGGATCCTTCTACGGTTACTGGTACGGAGTCTTATAGTATCGGGAATAATAATACCGTGCCGGGCAACAATACTTTTGTGATGGGGAATAATGTTAATGCATCAAGTAACAATTCCATTGCTATCGGCGTGAAAGCTATTACGGGTAACCCTGATAATAAAAGTAGCTACGATGCAACAAGTTCTATTGCGATTGGTGATACATCTCGTGCAACAGGTCAACATACTATTGCCTTAGGAGCAAATGCCACAGCCTTTAATCATAATAATACGGCGATTGGTTATAATGCGGCGATTGGTACAACCAATCTTGGCGTTGGTACGGATAACATTGCGTTTGGTACAAATACCAGCATAGCACATGGTAATAGTAGCGTCGTCATTGGTACATCAGCAAAATCATCTTCAACACAAGGTTCTTCTATTGCTATTGGGGAAAATGCGTCTATTGATTCAAGCACCCAGAAAAATGGGATAGCTATCGGTACAAATTCTTCCGTAAGATCAAGTAATGGTGGCATTGCATTAGGTCTTAATGCAACAGTAACCAATTCAAACGGTGGAACTGGATCACCTATTGCTATTGGGGAAAATGCTACATCAACAGGTACTCGTTCAATTGCATTTGGTTATAATGCGAGTGCTACTGGTAATCAAGTCGATCAGATCGTCATTGGTAGCAATGCAACGTCTAACGGTCAACGTTCGATTGTACTTGGTAGCGGTTCAAATGCTACTGGTAGTCAAGATAGCCAAATTGTTATTGGTACTAATGCAACAGCAGCTGGTAATCAATCAATTGTTATGGGGTTAGGAGCTAGTGCAAAAGGTAATCAACCAAGCCAAATTGTCATCGGTACAAATGCTACAACAACAGGCAATAGTGAATATAGTATTGCTATTGGTGAAAATGCAACCGTGAGTGCTGGTAGTAAGGGTGGAATCCTAGCGTTAGGTCATAATACCAGTGCCACAGTTGGCGGCAGTGTTGCCTTGGGGGAAAATAGTACAGTAACTAGAAATTCTTCGGATTCAGATTCTCTAAATCCATATATTCCACATCCAGACAATGCAACTCAAAAGGCAGCTATTGAAGCGACTAAAGCTACTACAGGTGCGGTTAGCGTTGGCTCAGATACAGTTAAACGCCAAATTATTAATGTAGCCGCCGGTTCAGCCGATACAGACGCCGTCAATGTAGCACAATTAAAAGCTGCCGTGTCTGAAACCTCCGCGAACACTTATTGGAATATTCAAGAAAATGGTACACAAAAATACCAAGTAAACAATAACGACAATGTGAGTTTTGCCAATGGCACGGGTACTACGGCGACCGTTTCTGTTGATGGCACAACGTCAACTGTTAAATATTCTGTTAATCAAACAACTTTAAATGTTAATAGTGGTACAGTAAGCGCGGGTCAAACTGATGATTATTTTGCAACGGCAGAACAAGTCGCCAAAGCAATTAATGACTCTGAAAAAACTACCAGCGTAAATAGCACAACTGACGCTATTACGGTAACTTCTACGACTTCTGGTCAAAATACCAATTATGCTTTAGATCTTTCTCAAACAACCAAGGATTCATTAACTAAAGCGGATTCAGCTTTACAAAGCTTTACTGTCGGTGCGGATAATACCGGAACCAATGTTACCATCAATAAAGATAAGACTCACTTTGATGTGCTTGGTGGCAACAGTAATCTAAATACCACTGTAAGCGACAACCAAATCAAAATTAATTTAAATAACACCTTAGACTTAACCAGTGGCGGTAGTGTTACCATTGGCAGTACCTTGTTAAATACCACTGGTTTAACCATTACCGGCGGGCCAAGTGTCACGACATCTGGTATTAATGCAGGTGATAAGAAAATTACTAATGTCGCGGATGGTACAACCGATAAGGATGCCGTGAATTTAAGTCAGTTAAATGCAACTAATACTATCGCAAATGCTGCCAATACTACCGTAAATAAAGGTTGGAATATTACCACTTCCGCTTCAACTGGGGGTAATGTTTCTGGTAAGAGTGAAACAAATGTTAAGATGGGCGATACCGTTACCATTGATGCGGGGCAAAATATTAATATTACCCAAACGGGTCAAAAGATTTCAATTGCGACATCTATGTCACCAACATTTGATAATGTTACAACCACTAACTTCACTACCCAAAATCTGACCGTCAACTCAGGTGGTACTATCAATATGGGTGGCAACAATATTACTAATGTAGCAAGCCCAACTGCCGGTACAGATGCAGCAAATAAAAATTATGTAGATAATGTCACCTTAAATTATAAAGGTGATTCCGGTTCGGGTTCCAATAAATTAACCGAAAATGTCACTTTCGCCGGTACCGCCGATCAAATCGTGACGACAGCAAAAGATGGTGAAATCAGCTTCAAATTAGCGGATAACGTAACTAAGTCATTAGAAAAAGCAAATACTTCTTTACAAAGCTTTACCGTTGGTGCGGATAATACCGGAACCAATGTTACCATCGATAAAGATAAGACTCACTTTGATGTGGTGGGGACGACTGGCTATGTCAATACGACCGTAGATGGTCAGAAAATTACCGTCGATATTGCCCAATCCTTTAAAGATACCGTATCAAATAATACGCAAAATATTAGTAACAATGCACAAAATATTACTAATAATGCGAATAACATCACCAATAACACCCAAAACATTACCAAAAATGCAGGAAATATTGCTAACAATACCGCCAATATTACCAAAAATGCAGATGAAATTGCTAAAGGCTTTGGTTTAAAGGCCCAAGATGGTAACAATGTGACTAAAAAATTAGGTGAACAAGTTGAAGTAGTCGGCGGTAACAGTAATCTAAATACCACTGTAAGCGGTAACCAAATCAAAATTAATTTAAATAACACCTTAGACTTAACCAGTGGCGGTAGTGTTACCATTGGCAATACCTTGTTAAATACCACCGGTTTAACCATTACTGGCGGGCCAAGTGTCACGACATCTGGTATTAATGCGGGTGATAAGAAAATTACCAATGTTACTGCCGGTACAAACCCTACCGATGCAGTGAACTTTAGTCAATTAGACGAGGTAAATAAAACTGCCAGTGCCGGTTGGAACTTAAATACCAGTGGCAATGCAACGGTTGCTAATGTGGCACCAAACAGTACAGTGACATTCAATGGTGATGGCAATATTAATGTAACGCATACGGGTTCAACTGTTAATGTAACATTAAATAATACGGTAGATTTAGGTAAAGACGGTTCATTAACTGTCAATGGCACCACTATTAACAATAACGGCACCATTTCCGGAGTGGCAAATGGTACATTATCTGCCACTTCAACCGAAGCAGTGAATGGTTCACAGTTATTTGCGACTAACCAAAATGTCACTAACAATACCAATAATATTGCCAATAATACGGCTAGTATTAATAAAGGCACCGTATATGGTGGTGATACAGGTAAGGAATTTACCCGTAAATTAGGTGAGCAAACCAATGTGAAAGGTGGAATAACTGACGCTACTAAACTTAGTGACAATAACATCGGTGTAGTTTCTGACGGTACAGACACCCTAATGGTTAAATTGGCGAAAGACCTAACTAACTTAACCAGTGCAACATTTAGTGATAGTGACACGGATAAAACGGTAATTAACAAAGACGGCGTGACCATTACCAATGGCACAAATACCGTAAGTTTAACCGAAACCGGTTTAAATAATGGTGGTAATCAAATTACCAATGTGAGCGCCGGTGTCGCAGATACCGATGCGGTGAATATGAGCCAATTAAATGCGGTTAATACTACAGCGAATGCTGGTTGGAAATTAACTGACGGCTCAAACGTTTCCACCGTGAAACCAAATGCAACAGTTTCCTTAACCAATACCGATGGTAATATCAATATCATTAATAACAATGGTAGCGTCACATTTGATTTAGCCAATGAACTTGATTTAGGGACTAATGGTTCGGTGACAATAGGTAATACGAGTGTTAATAATGACGGTTTAACAGTTGGTAATACCAGCGTAAGCGATAATGGCTTAACCATTGTGGGAGGACCAAGTGTTACGCAAGCAGGTATTGATGCCGGTGGTAAGAAAGTGACCGGCGTATTAGCAGGTGATATTTCTGCAAACAGTACAGAGGCGATTAATGGTAGTCAGATTTATCAGATTGAACAAAATGTGACTGCTGCTAAAACGGAAGTCGGTGCTGGCAAGAACATTAATGTGAGCAGTACAACCGGAGCAAATGGTCAAACGGTTTATACTGTTGCCACGACACCAGACGTGGACTTTGATAAGCTCACGGTTGGCAATGTGACGATTAGCAAAGACAGTGGTATCAGCGCCGGTAACTCAAAAATTACCCAAGTTGCTGCTGGAGAACTTTCTGAAAATAGCAAAGATGCGGTAAATGGTAGTCAGTTATATCAAACCAACCAAAATGTGACCAATCTTAGCAATGAAGTGGCTAAAGGTTGGGATGTAACAACGGGTGTCGTTGAAGGTTCAACTGGTAACGTAACTGGAAGTGCGACGGCTAATGTAGCGATGGGTGATACGGTAAGTGTGAAAGCAGGGAATAACATTGCGATTACACAAGATGGCAAAAATATTTCCATTGCGACTTCATTGACGCCAACGTTTGAAACAGTGACGACTGAAACTGTGACGGTAGGTAAAGGTAGTAATACAGCAACAATAGGTACAATCGAAGATTCTCATGGTAAAGCAATTAATATTGCAGGTTCTGATGGTTCTTCTCCGACTCGAATTACCAATGTAGCGGCGGGTCAGGCAGATACGGATGCGGTAAATGTAAGTCAAGTACGTAATGTGGCTAACCATATTAATAGCAATATTAATAAAGTCGATAAAAACCTTAGAGCTGGTATTGCCGGTGCGATGGCATCAAGTAACTTATACCATGCCACTATACCGGGTAAATCCATGGTTGCGGCGGGAGCCGGTGTGTATAAAGGTGAAAGTGCATTAGCCATAGGTTATTCTCGTTTATCCGATAATGGAAAAATAGGCGTTAAGTTCTCGGTGAATAGTAATACCCGCGGTGATACCGGTGCGGCAGCCAGCGTAGGATATCAATGGTAAGGAACGCCGTACTAACGGAATTCTTCCTAACCTAAAATATACCGAAGCAAACTTAATACTCCGTAACTTTATAAACAAGATGCGGAGTATTATTTAGATAAAAAACTCAAAGTGCGGTGAAAATTTTTATATTTTTCACCGCACTTTTTTCTAATAAAACGCAAACGTTTGCTGTATAATGCGTGCCTAATTTTTATTTAAGGAATCATTATGAATAATAATCTACTTTATACAGTAGAAGATAAACCGCCCTTTGGGCTAAGTTTATTATTAGCTGCACAACATTTATTGGCTGCACTCGGTGGCATTATTGCGGTGCCTTTGGTGATCGGTAATGTACTAAAATTACCCACCCCCGATACGATTATTTTAGTCAACGCTGCTCTATTAGTTTCAGGTATTGTGACCATTATTCAGTGTCGTGGATTAGGTCCGATCGGCATTCGTTTACCAAGCGTGATGGGGACGAGCTTTACTTTTGTCTCCGCTGCCCTTGCGGTCGGTTTTAGTGAATATGGCGTGGCGGGTATTCTTGGTTCATCATTAGTGGGGGCATTAGTTATGATTGCGGGCAGTTTCTTTATGCCAAACATCCGTAAATTATTCCCACCCGTGGTGACGGGTACTGTGGTCATGATGATCGGATTAAGCTTAATCTCTGTCGCTGTGGATTGGTTCGCGGGCGGTCAACGTAGCGATGCCAATTATGCAGCGCCTGAAAATCTGATGATGGCAACCTTTGTGTTAGTGATTGTTGTAGCTTTAGTACAATGGGGAACTGGCATTTTTTCTGCGGCTGCCATTGTAATCGGTATGATGACGGGCTATATCCTTTGTCTTGCACTCGGCTGGATCGACTTTACCGGTGTGAAAGAAGCGCAAGCCTTTGCCTTGCCACAACCGTTACACTTTGGCTTATCTTTCCCGATTACTGGGATTATCGGCATGGCGATTGCCTATTTAGTAACAATCGTTGAAAGTAGCGGAAACTTCCTTGCCTTAGGTAATGCCACCCAAACCGAAATCACCGGTAAACATTTGCGTGGTGGCATACTTTGTGATGGTTTAGGTTCTGCCCTGGCCGCGATTATGTCAACGACCCCATTCTCTTCTTTCTCACAAAATATCGGCGTAATTACACTTACGGGGGTGGCGAGTCGCTATGTGGTAGCATTAACTGGAGGATTATTAGTATTAGCCGGTTTATTCCCCGTTTTCGGTGCGTTAATCGTGTCGATTCCATTGCCTGTATTAGGTGGTGCCGGCTTAATGATGTTCGCGATGATTATTGCGGCAGGGATTCAAATGCTAGATAATATTGAGCGCAGTAAACGCAACGGCTTAATCATTGCGATTTCTATCGGTTGCGGTTTAGCGGTGACAACTCGCCCTGAATTACTGGATAAATTGCCGACATTCTTTAAAGAAATTTTTGGCTCAGGGATTACAGTAGGTTCATTATTAGCGTTAATCTTAAATCTGATCTTGCCAGAAGATAAACCAAGTAAAGCAGAATAAGTGCGATCAAAATGCGGTGAATTTTCACCGCATTTTGCTATGTGTTACTGACTAATTAATTTCCCAACTAAATCAATCACTTCATTAATATGCTGCGGAGATAATTTTCCTTCTGAAACAAACTGCACCTTACCCGTTTTGTCCAACACGATAACAGCACTCTCTTTCTCTCTTAATTGCCACGCATTTTTCACCTCACTTTGTTGATCTAAAATAACCTGACTATGCGGATTTTCTTTTTTACCTTTTTCAGCACTACTTTTGACAAAAATCCCTGTACCAATCACAGCATCATCTGCGTTAATAATACTCGTGGTTTGATATTTATTACGATCAAAACTTGCCTGTTTAATAGCCTGAATAAATGCATCATTTTTCTCTTTTGCAGCTGTTCTACCGGCAAAATGATGCACAATACGTACTTTCCCGGCAAGTTGAGCTGAATTCCAGCCTTTATATTGTACTTTATCACCATCGACTTTAATTTCACCATCTTTTTGCACTGCTACTGGCGGCAAATGGTTATTAACTTGAATATTATGAGCAAATAAAACATTAGAAAAGAATGCCATTGATAAGGCGAAAATAAGTTGTATTTTTTTCATTGTTACTCCTTTGATTAAATATAGCTATATTCTACTGAAAAGCTCTCCTAAAGCAACTCTAAACATAGGCTGGTTTTGCTCAAATACAGTATTCTCTGTTATACTACATCCCAAATTTTATTAGAAAGGAAAAAAAAATGGATCAAATGCCTACGTGTCCCAAATGTCAAGGTAAATATGTTTATCACGACAGCATCAATTTTGTCTGCCCTGATTGTACCTATGAATGGTCTGGCGAAGAGATATCCGAAGAAAATCAACAAAAAGTCTGGAAAGATAGTAACGGTAATGTATTACAAGATGGTGATGATGTGATTTTAATTAAAGATCTCAAAGTAAAAGGATCATCTATCGTATTGAAAAAAGGAACTAAAGCGAAAAATATTCGTTTAGTAGAAAGCGATCATGATGTGGATTGTAAAATCGATGGTCAACCTTTTTCGTTAAAATCGGCATTTTTAAAAAAGGCATAAAATAATATACTTGATTCAGAAGAAAGTACGGTAAAAATACCGCACTTTTTTGCTTAAATTATTCAGCTACATCACCAATTAATACACTATCCAATGCAATCTCAATCATTTCATTAAAGGTTAATTGACGTTCTTCTGAACTGGTTTGTTCACCGGTACGAATATGATCAGAAACTGTGCAGATACACAAGGCCTTAGCACCGTATTCTGCTGCCACAGCATAAATACCAGCAGCTTCCATTTCCACGCCAAGAATGCCGTATTTTTCCATCACATCAAACATGGCAACATCTGGGGAATAAAACAAATCTGCCGAGAATAAATTTCCTGTTCTTACTTTCACCCCTTTATTTTTTGCCACTTGAACCGCTGCTTGTGCCATATCAAAATCTGCAATAGCAGCAAAATCGTTGTCTCTAAAACGAATACGATTTACTTTGCTATCCGTACAAGCACCAATACCGATCACGACATCACGCACTTTGACATCCTGACGAACGGCACCACAAGAACCAACACGAATAATTTTTTTCACGCCATATTCGGTGATTAATTCTTTACTGTAAATCGAGCAAGAAGGAATCCCCATTCCATGCCCCATGACTGAAATGCGACGACCTTTGTAAGTCCCTGTGTAACCAAGCATATTACGGACATTTGTGACTTCTTGAACATTGTCTAAGAATTTTTCAGCAATAAACTTAGCACGAAGTGGATCACCCGGCATTAATACAACATCAGCGAATGCACCTTCCGGTGCGTTAATATGTGGAGTCATAATTTTTTCCTCTCTCTATATAAATTAAAGTATGGATTTACTGTAATCCATAAGTGATAAATCAAAATATTTGCATGTTCTAGTGTATTCATATCTTGATTGATAAATTTTTCGTACCTTTTGTCCTACCCATAATACCTAATGAAGCTAAGCATATCACAAATACACATTTCATACGTCTCTTCATCGCTGTTACGCAAACGTTTAACAAGATTAAAAACAACCACACCACAGGCAATGCTGTGGTGTGTAATAAACATGCTAATTGTTATACCGCAGTTTAGGCTAGTGCAACACCACTTAAACCGATAAATAAACCAGCAATAGTTGCACTCATTAAGTTAGCTAAAGATCCCGCAATAACGGCTTTAATTCCTAAACGAGCAATATCACCACGGCGATTCGGTGCCATGACACCAAGACCACCGATTAAAATAGCAATCGAACCAAAGTTGGCAAAACCACATAAAGCAAAGGTAATGATTGCTTTGGTTTTATCGGTTAATTGAATTGCACTTTCAGGACTTAAATATTTGGTAAATTCTGAATAACCAACAAATTCATTGATCGCTAATTTTGTTCCGATCATTTGACCTGCAACGCCGGCTTCTTCCCAAGGCACACCGATTACCCAAGCTAACGGTTTAAATACCCAAGAAAAAATCATACCAAGTGATAAGTCACCATAACCAAACCAACCACCAATGCCACCTAAAATACCATTAATCAAAGCAATTAATGCAATAAATGCTATTAACATTGCTCCAACATTTAAGGCTAATTGCATACCAGATGATGCACCAGATGCTGCTGCATCTAAAATATTCGCCGGTTTATCTAACACCACATTGGACATATCGTCATCAAATTTTTCAGTTTGCGGATATAAAATTTTAGCAAATAATAAACCTGCCGGAGCTGCCATAAAAGATGCGCTAATTAAATAAGGCAACGGCACCCCCATACCGGCATAACCAGCTAATACTGAACCTGCAATAGAGGCTAAACCGCCAGACATAATGGCAAATAATTCAGAATTTGTCATTTTGCTAATATAAGGCTTAACTACTAATGGTGCTTCAGTTTGTCCTACGAAAATATTGGCCGCCGCTGACATAGATTCCGCTTTTGATGTACCTAATAATTTTTGTAAACCACCACCGATGATTTTAATTACCCATTGCATTATACCAATATAATAAAGTACAGAAATTAATGCTGAGAAGAAAATAATGGCAGGTAATACACGCACAGCGAAAATAAACCCGTCACCTCCCATTACTTCAAAAATCTTGTCACTGGCTAAACCACCAAACACAAATTGAATACCATCAAAACCATAGCTAATGACTTTTTGCACCCCATTAGACAACCAAAGTAACGCATCTCGTCCTACGGGCACATAAAGAATTAAAGCCCCTAAGCCAATTTGAATCAATAAGGCACCAAGTACGGTTCTTAAATTAATCGCTCGACGATTATTTGACAACAAGAATGCAATACCTAACAGCACCACAATACCTAAAAGACTAATTAACGATTCCATTTGTTTTCTCCTTTATAGTAAAAATTACCTAATTTTAATCTCTTTTATATTTTTCTGCTATAAGTTATATGTTTAATTTTGTTTTTTTCTGCATATTTTTTCATTATCATATGCTGAATCTCTTTCAGGATATGATATGAAAACAAAAACAACCCTTTTACCAAGAACAATATGGACTGCCAAACATATTTGGTCGCTAGAAAGTAAACCCTTGTTTGTTCTATTGCTTACGCTTGTCATTATGGGGATTGGTGAAGGATTAATTTTATCATCAAATCTTGGCTCTGCGCCTTGGACCGTTCTATCACAAGGTATTGCTTTACAAGGTAATTTTAGTGTAGGCTGGGCATCTTTTATCATCAGTGTTGTTGTCATGCTGTTCTGGATTCCATTAAAACTACGTATTGGTCTTGGTTCAATACTCAATGTGATTGTGATTGCGATTTTATTGGGTATCACCGTTGCTTACCTTCCCTATCCCGACAATTTAACATGGCAAATAAGCTATTTTTCTAGTGGACTGATTTTATTTGCTATTGGTACGGCATTTTACCTAACCTGTCATTTGGGGGCCGGTCCGAGAGATGGTTTAATGGTAGGCATCTGTCATATTTTCCATTGGAAAATAGGCAAAGTTAGAACTACCATTGAAGTCGCCGCCTGTGTATTCGGTTATTGGCTTGGCGGAACTGTAGGCATTGGTACATTAATTTATGCATTAGCAGTAGGCTGGATTATACAGGGAACATTGAGTTTATTTCGCTATTATCATTCGTAAGCAGGGTTTATTAATATCTCAAAGTGCGGTACAAAAATCTCAATATTTTTATACCGCACTTTGAACTTATAAATCTGCTCTAATGCCCCACACCTTGCATCATCAACCCTAAAATTGCCATCCCAATATATTCTTCCGGAATAATATTGCCGTTAAAATTAATACCGTCTTTTTCCAGTCCGATAGCTAATGACAGTTCATTATCTTTTTCAACAATAACACCTTGTGATTTTCCTTGTGTAACAAGCATATCAATTTGCTGTTGCGCTTGAATATCTGCATTGGCTTTATTTTGTCCAGTTGACTGCTCTAATATAGATAAAAATTCTACGGCTGCAGCTTTATCTACATTTAGATTAATACTTAATTGCTTAAATAAGCTAAGGATTTTTCCATTAAAGGCTTTTGCGAAATCTGACTCAAATAATGCGATATCCACATTTGCTTCTATTTTACCGGCATTATTATTTAAACTTAACGGCTTAATTTGTACATGTGGTTGATCCTGTAACAGTTCAAGACCTAAGCGTTGCATTGTTTTTTCATCATTAGGATCTGTTGCTAAAATAGCATTTAAAGTTTGTACTGATAAATGCTCCGTATTCAACGCAAAGGCCAATTTACCCAGTGAATAGTCATTAAATTTTGGCTCAGTCGTAACTGATAAGGCATAATTCATCACATCTTTGTCTTGTTTAGCATCAAAATCAATCGTTAATTTAGCAAAATCGGCAGTAACAGATGGTTCCGTACTATAACTATAAACATATCTCAGATTATCTGTGCTAATTTTCCCTTTCCCCGTATAAAGTAAAGATAGTACTGTCGGTTGCATATCTGAACTTGATTTTAGATGGTCAAATTCAATTGTCATTTTTTTAAGATGTTCAGCACCGTTGTCCGCCATTACTGCTTTTAAGCTATAATCAGTCAATACCATGTTTAATTTAGTAAAATCCATATCATATTGACCAATACCCTGAGCATTAAAATCAAATTGAAGCCTACCTTTATCCCAATTTAACTGGATATCATCCGTGGTTAATTGAGCAGGCATAAATGTTGTTTCACCTTTTACATTTTGACGATAAGACATAGTTGCCACGATTGAAATAGGACTTTCATTACTATGAGTTTGAATACGTTTTGCCGTTTCTTCATTTTCCACTAACTTGGCTGACGTAGAGAACATCGCAGGAACTAAATTTAATATTGCCACTTGATTTAACGGCAAAGGTCCATGATATAAGGTACCCTCAAAAGGTAAATTTAAGTTCAAACTGTGCGATTTAATATTTAAACGATAACGAAAATCCGAACGGAAAATACCACGTTCAACTTGTACATCTTCAATTTGAGTTAATATACCTGAAAACTGGCTTTGTTGTTGCCACGAGTGATTAATTTTACTGATTTGTTGCTGATACTGATCTTCTATGCTTTTCCCGGTGTACCAAGCGCCACTGATCCACATGATACCGAATGCCACTATCACGCCAACGGCAATATTTAATTTTTTCATCATCCTAAATCCCTTATTTATATTGTCAAAGATAATTAATCTTAGCATAAACTGCGGTAAATTTTTGTGATTTTTGGATTGCCGACTTGAAATCCAGAAAACACCCCTTATTTTGTGGATACAATAAAAAATGTGAATTGGCACCGCACTTTTTAACTATTTTACAAATTTCAAAAAATTTTTAAATTTGCCCTTGAAAAACGAAATGCCAACCACATTTTAAATAACAAGCAAGCAAGCCAAAATAAATTAAAGGCATTGCGAAAACCAATTCAAACTAGGAGAAAACAAATTATGGGAAAAATTATCGGTATTGACTTAGGTACAACTAACTCTTGTGTCGCAATCATGGATGGCGACAAACCACGTGTCATTGAAAATGCAGAAGGTGATCGCACAACGCCTTCAATTATTGCTTATACCAATGACAATGAAACTTTAGTGGGACAACCAGCAAAACGTCAAGCTGTAACCAATCCAAAAAATACCTTATTCGCTATCAAACGTTTAATCGGTCGCCGTTTTGAAGACCAAGAAGTACAACGTGATGTGAACATTATGCCGTTCAGCATTGTGAGAGCAGATAATGGTGATGCGTGGGTAGATGTGAAAGGCGATAAATTAGCACCACCACAAATTTCAGCCGAAGTGTTGAAAAAAATGAAAAAAACTGCCGAAGATTTCTTGGGCGAAACGGTAACAGAAGCAGTTATCACTGTACCAGCTTACTTTAACGATGCTCAACGTCAAGCGACTAAAGATGCAGGTCGTATCGCTGGTCTTGATGTTAAACGTATTATCAACGAACCAACCGCTGCCGCATTAGCTTACGGCTTAGACAAAGGCAAAGGCAACCAAACCATTGCGGTGTATGACTTGGGTGGTGGTACATTCGACTTGTCTATCATCGAAATTGATGAAGTCGGTGGCGAAAAAACCTTTGAAGTATTAGCAACCAATGGTGATACTCACTTAGGTGGTGAAGACTTTGATAACCGTGTAATCAATTACTTGGTAGATGAGTTCAAAAAAGAACAAGGTGTTGATTTACGCAACGATCCATTAGCGATGCAACGTTTAAAAGAAGCAGGCGAAAAAGCCAAAATTGAACTTTCTTCTGCTCAACAAACAGACGTGAATTTACCTTATATCACAGCTGATGCGACTGGACCAAAACACTTAAACATTAAATTAACTCGTGCAAAATTGGAAGCATTAGTAGAAGATTTAGTCGCTCGTTCCATTGAACCTGTAAAAGTAGCATTAAATGATGCTGGCTTGAGTATTTCACAAATTGATGATGTACTTCTTGTGGGCGGTCAAACTCGTATGCCATTGGTGCAACAAAAAGTAGCTGAATTCTTTGGTAAAGAACCACGCAAAGACGTGAACCCAGATGAAGCCGTTGCAGTAGGAGCAGCAGTACAAGGCGGTGTGTTATCTGGTAATGTGACTGACGTGTTATTATTAGACGTTACCCCATTATCATTAGGTATCGAAACCATGGGCGGTGTAATGACTACCCTAATTGAGAAAAACACTACGATTCCAACTAAAAAATCACAAGTGTTCTCAACGGCGGAAGATAACCAAAGTGCGGTAACAATCCACGTGTTACAAGGTGAACGTAAACAAGCGTCAGCCAATAAATCTTTGGGTCAATTCAACCTTGAAGGCATTAACCCAGCACCACGCGGTATGCCACAAATTGAAGTGACGTTTGATATTGACGCAGACGGTATTATCCACGTTTCTGCTAAAGATAAAGGAACAGGTAAAGAACAACAAATCACTATCAAAGCCTCATCTGGTTTAAGTGATGAAGAAATTCAACAAATGGTACGTGATGCCGAAGCCAACGCCGAAGCAGACCGTAAATTTGAAGAATTAGTCCAAGCTCGCAATCAAGCAGATGCAATTGTTCACTCTACTCGCAAACAATTAAGCGAAGTAGGCGACAAACTTTCTGCTGATGACAAAGCTCCGATTGAAAAAGCCTTAGGCGAGCTTGAAACCGCAGCCAAAGGTGAAAATAAAGCGGAAATTGATGCGAAATTGCAAGCGTTAATTCAAGTATCTGAAAAATTAATGCAAGCCGCTCAACCACAACCAGACGCTCAACAAGCTCAAGGCGGAAAACCAAATGATGATGTGGTAGATGCGGAGTTTGAAGAAGTGAAAGATAATAAATAAGATTTATTATCCATTAATTAAGGGCGTAGGTTTACGCCCTTTTGGTGTATTTATTAAGAAATAACAATGAAACAATTATATTTAGCATTAGTTCCGACATTACTATTGACTGCTTGCTCTAGCTCTGCCCAACCATTAACTAAAGATGCGTTAGTGGGGGAATGGATTTGTACCACAGAATATAAATATGCCAATGTTGGTACTGTTGATTTCATGACCTTAAATGCAGATGGATCATTAAAAAATGATAATTATATTTTAAATCATATCCTTAATGTTCTTACAAATAAAAATATAGATAATTATTTTAGTTCTCCATTTAGATATCTTAGTATTAATGAAGGAACGTGGAAATTATCAGGTGATACCTTAACTTATGATTTAAAACAAAAAGATTTCAAACGTCTTATTTCGACAAGTATTTGGGAAGATATCAAAAAAGACAATGAACTCCGAAAACTAGAAGAAAAAATATATCATATTCATTCTTCTAATAAAGGTGATGAAGTTAAATTAACATTTAATAAATTTATTAAAGATGGTTTTATTCTTAGCCAAAAGATAAATGGTGCCACCTACGAGAGCGAATGTTTAAGTAAAAATGTATCAAATTATAAATACATTGAAGTATATAAAAATCCACAATTAATCAAAGAGAATTAAAATGGCAATTAAAAGAAGATGGTTTCGCCCCATTATGGTTACGGTGTCGGTATTTATTTATTCTTGTTTTATTTCACTTGGAATGACCATCGTGAATATCGGTATTACACCTGACTTTTTATTGATTTGGGGTAAAAACTGGTTTACCGCATTTTGTGTGGCATTTCCAACCATTTGGTTTTTACAACCAGTGATTGCCCAATGGGTGCATAAAATTAAATTTACTGATTAACTGAGCAAAAAATTATGGCAAAACGAGATTATTACGAAGTACTAGGTATTCAAAAAGGTGCGGATGAGAAAGAAATCAAACGTGCCTATAAACGCCTAGCGATGAAATATCACCCAGATAGAACCAAGGGCGATAAAGACAGCGAAGAAAAATTTAAAGAAATTAACGAAGCATACGAAATCTTAAATGACAAAGAAAAACGGGCTGCCTACGATCAATATGGTCACGCTGCTTTTGAACAAGGTGGATTTGGTGGCGGTGCTGGCGGATTTGGCGGTGGCTTTGGTGGTTTTGGTGGATTTGAAGACATTTTCAGCGAAATGTTCGGCGGGGGTGCAAGTCGTCAACGTGTGGTACGTGGTGATGATTTACGCTACGACATTGAAATTACCCTTGAAGAAGCGGTTCGAGGTATCACCAAAGATATTCAAATTCGTACCCTAGTACATTGTGATCAATGTGATGGCACGGGTGCAGAAAAAGGCTCCAAGGTAGAAACCTGTCCAACCTGCCACGGACAAGGTCGAGTTCGCCGTCAACAAGGTTTCTTTGTGACTGAAACCGCTTGCCCACATTGTCATGGTACAGGTAAGAAAATTGAAAAACCTTGTAAAAAATGTCACGGTGATGGTCGGGTACATAAAACTGAAAGTCTTTCTGTTAAAATCCCTGCTGGGGTGGACACTGGCAATCAATTACGCTTGGCAGGTAAAGGGGCAGCAGGTGAACATGGTGCTCCAGCAGGCGATCTCTATGTGGTTATTCATGTACAAGATCACCCAATTTTCGAACGTGACGGCAATAATCTGTATTGTGAAGTACCAATTAGCTTTACTCAAGCTGCATTGGGTGGTGAAATTGAAGTCCCAACTCTTGAAGGTCGGGCAAAATTAAAAATCCCAGAAGGCACCCAAACAGGCAAAATGTTCCGTATGCGTGGCAAAGGTATTAAAGCAATGCGAAGCGGTTACGCAGGCGATTTAATCTGCAAAATCATTATTGAAACCCCTGTTTCACTCAATGAAGAACAAAAAGAATTGTTGCGTAAATTAGAAGAAAGCCTAGACGGTCAATCCACTCAACGCCCGAAACATTCTAGCTTTTTTGACGGCGTGAAAAAGTTTTTTGATAATTTGGGGAAATAGTGCTATCCAAATAAGATGCGGAGCATCGCCACTATCATTAACCCCGTACGCAAGTACGGGGATTTTGCTCTTTATTCCCCTTTATTTCAACGACCCTGCACTAGCGTACAGGGTTAGGCATAGTTACGCCACTCCGTGGCTGTTCCTTTAGATGCAGAGCATCGCCACTATCATTAACCCCGTACGCAAGTGCGGGGGATTTTGTCAGAATTTTTATCCCAATAGATATTGCATTACGTCTAAAAACAGGCATAAAATAATTTATCCATTTTCCATTCAACAAAAGGAAAATTATGATGGAAATTATCAAACATACCCCAATTTGGGCGTGGCTCATTCTTGTGATACTCACCTTACTCGGCTTACACCAACTTCGACCACGACAAATTAGAACCTTTCAATTATTTATTGCCCTCATTATCTTTTTTCCCTTAATTATCATCAATATCAGTCAAAATCACCATTATGAACTTGCGACCTTTGCCTTTCTTAGTGGGTTGATTCTTGGGGCAATTTTGGCTCAACTCAGCAAGCAATGGCAAACCATCACACCAATCACCCAAGGTAAATGGCAACAACAAGGTAGCGTTCTCCCTTTAATCATCTATCTGTTTATTTTCCTTTCTCGCTACTTTGAAACCGTGGTAAGAACCATTCAACACCCATTAATGGATAATCAACATTTTATCCTGTTTATCGGTATCAGCACGGGTATTTGTTTAGGGTTTAATGGTGCAGTGTCTTGTTTGGCGGTGTGGAAACAAAAACGGTAAAATAATCTTATAAAAGTCCCCCAAGTGCGGTAAAATCTACTGCACTTTTTCTTTTTTCAGAGATCTTTATGCTCACCCCAACCACTCACATTGAAAAACCTGCCAATTTGGTGGCATTTGCATTTTTGCTAATTGCCTTTTTGACAGGTATTGCTTCCTCTTTCCAATTGCCGACATTGAGCCTGTTTTTGTCGCAAGAAATTCAAGTTTCGCCTGCGATGGTCGGTTATTTTTACGCCATCAATGCCATTATTGGGATTGGATTAAGCCAAATACTGGCAAAATATTCGGATAAAATGGACGACCGCCGCAAAGTAATGCTGTTTTGTTGTACATTGGCTATTGGCGGTTGTTTAGTATTTGCTTTTAGTCGTGATTATCTTTGGTTGGTATTGTTTGGTACAACCCTACTCGGTTTGGGATCCTCCGCCAATCCACAATCTTTTGCCTTGGCTCGTGAATATGCCGACAGCACGGGCAAAGAAACCGTAATGTTTTCCACCATTATGCGAACCCAAATTTCACTCGCATGGATTGTCGGACCGCCACTTTCCTTTAGCATTGCATTAAATTGGGGCTTTGATTGGATGTATTCTATTGCAGCATTAGCCTTTTTATTTTGTGGAATAATTGCCATTACATTATTGCCGAAAGTGCCTCATAAAAAAACGGAGCAAAATACTCTATTACAAGCCCCTGTTAATAACCGTAAAAGTGTTATTTATCTATTTGTCACCGTCTTTATGATTTTTAACTGTAACGGTATGTATTTAATTAATATGCCATTATATGTAATTAATGAATTGCACTTATCAGCAGAATTAGCAGGAACGTTAATGGGAACGGCGGCAGGATTGGAAATCCCAATTATGTTATTAGGGGGATATTTAACCAAATACTTCAGTAAAAAAGCCTTAATTTTCACCGCACTTGGTGCTGGATTGTTATTTTATCTTGGCTTGTTACTTTTCCAAAATACGTGGCAATTAGTCTTACTACAATTTTTTAATGCCATATTTATAGGCATTATTGCTACGCTAGGTATGGTGTATTTTCAAGATTTAATGCCACGTCAAGCAGGGGCTGCAACCACGTTATTCAGCAATGCCGCTAAATTAAGCTGGGTGGTTGCTGGTCCGATCGCAGGTTGGTTAGCTCAATTTTGGCATTATAGTACGGTGTTTTATGTGTCGTTTTTGATGATTGCGATTGGGGCGGTGTGTTTGATAAAGGTGAAAACAGTGGGGTAATTTTGCCCCCAATCACCCCAACCCAAATAAAACAACAGGGAAAATGGGGGCTTTACCAAAATAACTTGAGTTGATCGATAAGCCGAGTTCTGTCGTGGACAATCATTCCTCTAGGCGTACGTTCGCACGCACGCTCAAGCAACCTACCCGAACTCTGAGCGGGCACACCCATTGAGTTCCTATTTGGTCTTGCTACGAGTGGAGTTTACCTTGCCGTAAATTGTTGCCAATTACGCGGTGCGCTCTTACCGCACCCTTTCACCCTTACCGCTCTGTTGCCAAAACGGCGGTCTGCTCTCTGTTGCACTGGTCGTGGGATCGCTCCCCCTAGGCGTTACCTAGCACTCTGCCCTGTGTAGCTCGGACTTTCCTCTCGTCTATTTGTCCCACTAGATCGTTCTGACGAACACTTTAGGGCTTCAATAAACCAGCGATTGTCTGATCAACTCAGGGTTCGTAGTATAGCGGAATTTTTGCTAGAGTGAAATCAAAACTTACGTTAAAATAGACATCACAATTTTGGGTAAAGAATCGTATCGTTTTTTTACCGCACTTTTTTTGTGGGGACAGAAAATGAATCATCTACATTATGCTCGTGAAACCATTAGTATGGCGGAGCTGGCTTTAGACAAATTAAGTCAAACTCTTGATAATACCTTTAATGAGGTGGTGGAATTAATTCTAAAATGTAAAGGTCGTATTGCGATTAGTGGCGTAGGCAAATCTGGACTTATTGGGCAAAAAATTGTTGCCAGTTTCGCCTCAACGGGTACACCAAGCTTTTTTTTACACCCAACCGAAGCCTTTCATGGTGACTTAGGTATGTTAAAGCCCCTTGATGTGGTAATTCTTATTTCTTATAGCGGTGAAAGTGACGAAGTCAATAAACTCATTCCCAGTTTAAAAAATTTCGGTAATAAAATCATTGCATTGACCAGTAACAAAGATTCAACCTTAGGCAAACACGCTGATTATGTATTAGACATTACCATTGAACGTGAGGCTTGCCCGAATAACCTTGCTCCAACAACTTCGGCTTTAGTTACTTTAGCTTTAGGGGATGCGCTAACAGTCGCATTAATCTATGCTCGTGATTTTAAACCAATAGACTTTGCCAAGTTCCATCCTGGTGGTTCATTAGGTCGCCGTTTACTTTGCCGCGTGAAAGATCAAATGCAAACTCGCTTACCGATTACCCTACTATCGACCAGCTTTACCGATTGTTTGACAATTATGAACGAAGGTCGAATGGGGGTTGCTTTAGTCATGGATAATAATAGATTACAAGGCATTATTACGGATGGCGATATTCGCCGTGCATTAACCTCTAATGGTGTAGCCACACTAAGTAAAACCGCTCAAGATTTAATGACCAGAAATCCGAAAACTATTCATCAAGATGAATTCTTAACAACTGCCGAAACCTTTATGAAAGAGAAAAAAATTCACTCTTTGGTGGTTGTTAATGATCAAAATGAAGTCGTTGGCTTAGTGGAATTTTCAAGTTAAAACAGGGTTAAACATGCTAGATAAATTACAAAAAATCAAATTAGTGATCACAGATATTGATGGTGTACTCACGGATGGATTATTACATTATGATGCTAACGGCGAAGCCATTAAAAGTTTCCATGTGCGTGATGGTTTAGGCATTCGTATGTTGATAGAACAAGGGATTCAAGTAGCCGTATTATCTGGACGTTCTTCTCCGATTTTACAAAAGCGTATGGCAGATCTTGGCATTACATTGTCTATTCTAGGTAAATTAGAAAAAGAAACCGCCTGCTTTGAATTAATGCGACAAGCCAATGTTAGCCCTGAACAAACCGCTTATATTGGAGATGACAGCGTAGATCTACCCGCTTTTGCAGTCTGTGGTTTATCTTTTGCGGTCGCTGATTCAGCTGATTATGTAAAAGAAAATGCCGATTATGTACTCACCCTAGGTGGTGGCAAAGGGGCATTTCGTGAAATGTCTGATCTGATTTTAAAGGCTCAAGGTAAAACGGATATTTATGCTACGGCAAAAGGCTTTTTGAAATCTGTACAAAATATGGCTCAATAACTTAAAGAAAACACAAAATATTGTATTTTGATCTACACCTTATGTGAAGTTAATATCATTTTTAGGGTGTAGATCAAATATTATTGTGTTATTCCCATTCTATGGTGGCTGGTGGTTTTCCACTTACATCATACACCACCCTTGAAATACCGCTCACTTCATTAATAATACGATTGGAGACTTTACCTAATAACTCATACGGCAAATGTGCCCAATGTGCAGTCATAAAGTCGATAGTTTCTACCGCTCGTAGTGAAACCACCCAGTCATACTTACGTCCATCACCCATTACACCGACAGATTTCACTGGTAAAAAGACGGTAAATGCTTGGCTCACTTTGTAATACCAACCTGAATTATAAAGCTCCTCGATAAAAATCGCATCCGCTTTACGCAGCAAATCGCAGTATTCTTTTTTGATTTCACCTAACACACGCACGCCTAATCCCGGACCGGGGAACGGGTGACGATTCAACATTTCCGCTGGTAACCCCAAGGCTAAGCCGATTTTACGTACTTCGTCTTTGAATAATTCACGTAACGGTTCCACTAAACCGAGTTTCATATAATCAGGCAAGCCACCCACATTGTGATGAGATTTAATCACATGAGCTTTACCTGTTTTGGCTCCCGCAGATTCAATCACATCAGGATAAATGGTGCCTTGTGCCAACCATTTAACGTTGGTTTGTTTGTGGGATTCTTCATCAAATACATCGACAAACACTTTACCAATAATTTTACGTTTAGCTTCGGGATCATTTTCACCTTTTAAGGCAGCTAAGAAACGATCTTCTGCATTGACACGGATAATGTTTAAGCCGAATTTATCACCGAACATTTCCATGACTTGATCGCCTTCGTTAAGACGTAACAAGCCGTTGTCCACAAAAACGCAATGTAATTTTTTGCCAATGGCTCGGTGTAATAACAAGGCAGTAACGGAAGAATCTACACCACCAGACAAGCCTAAAATGACTTCATCATCGCCTACTTGGGCTTTAATCCGAGCGACTGCATCTTCAATAATATTTTCCGCTGTCCATTTAGTTTCACTACCACAAATATTGACGACAAAATTGGTTAATAACGCCAAACCGCTTTTGGTATGTGTTACTTCGGGGTGGAACTGCACGCCGTAGAATCGGCGGCTTTCATCGGACATTGCTGCAATTGGGCAAGTTGGTGTGGTGCCTGTGACTTGGAAGTTATTAGGTAAATGGGTCACTTTATCGCCGTGACTCATCCACACATCTAATTTCGCTTGAGTTGCATTCACATCATCATTTAATTGCGCGAAAAGCTGGCAATTAGCTTGTAAATCCACTTGAGCATAACCAAATTCACGGTGATCAGAATTTTCCGTTAATCCACCTAACTGCATTGCCATGGTTTGCATACCGTAACAAATCCCCAATACAGGTACACCAGCACTAAACACATATTCTGGCGCTCTTGGGCTGTTTTGTTCGGTGGTACTTTCAGGACCACCTGAAAGAATAATCCCGGTTGGGTTAAATTCACGGATCTGCTGTTCCGTCACATCCCACGCCCAAAGTTCGCAATATACCCCAATTTCACGCACACGGCGTGCAATTAATTGAGTATACTGTGAACCGAAATCTAAAATTAAAATTTTATGTTGGTGAATGTTGTTCATCTAATTTCTCTTTTTATTAAATAATATTTAAATGTCGTTTATTTCTTGAATTTACATGTAAATCTAAATACTGAAAATAACATGAAACAGTATCCGAATAATTCAGAACATTCTTCAATAATATGTTTTGCTGTTCTCACATATCCCAAACCCAATACATATTCCCAAATACGTCCCATACCTAATAATCTAGATGTAATTAATATAATAACTAACCCAAGTAAAAATACACTGTATTCTTTACTCATTATAAAGGATTTTAATCCTGGAATAATTGAATTAGAATTTCTTAACGCATATAAAATACAAATCACAACCACAGGTAAAACAAAATAGAACCAAGAACCATGAAAAAATAGGTTATCGAATAAATTATCTTGTTCTCTAATAAACATACATAGTAAAAAACCTGTAATTAAAATAAATCCTGATCTTTTTTCTTTTATTTTAATAGCTACTCTAAAAAAGAATATTATCATCATTATTAAACAAAAAGATTGTGTATATTCAACAACAGATTCTTCCTCAACCATATTTTCCAAGTAAAAAAGATCTATATATAAAGCCAAAAAAGGAATCGAAGCAATACAAGCAAATAGAAGAAATTCTAATACCACCGTTCTTATTAGCTGATAATTATTTTCCATACTTTATTTCCTACTACCCTAAAAGGGGCAATATTGTCCCTAATAAATTAACCCATTCTGTAATTCGGTGCTTCCTTAGTAATCGTCACATCATGCACATGACTTTCTTTAATTCCCGCACCGCTAATCCGTACAAATTGGGCTTTGGTGCGTAAATCTTCAATCGTGGCAGAACCTGTTAAGCCCATACAAGAACGTAATCCACCCATTTGTTGATGCACGATTTCTTTAAGTAAGCCTTTGTATGGAATACGTCCCTCAATGCCCTCTGGTACTAATTTATCGGCGGCGTTATCTGATTGGAAATAGCGATCTGATGAACCTTTTGCCATGGCACCTAAGGAACCCATACCGCGATAAGATTTAAAGGAACGCCCTTGATAAAGCTCAATTTCCCCTGGAGCTTCTTCTGTGCCAGCGAACATTGAGCCAACCATTACGCAATTTGCCCCAGCAGCAATGGCTTTGGCAATGTCGCCCGAAAAACGGATACCACCATCGGCAATCACAGGAATGCCACGATCTGCCAAAGCGGCAGCGGCTTCCGCAATGGCGGTAATTTGTGGTACACCAACACCTGTTACAATTCGAGTAGTACAAATAGAACCAGGTCCAATCCCAACTTTCACCGCACTCGCACCTGCATCAGCTAAGGCTATCGCGCCCTCTGCAGTTGCTACATTGCCTGCGATAATCGGTAAATTAGGATATTTTGCTCGAGTTTCACGTACACGTTGTAATACGCCCTCGGAATGTCCATGTGAAGAGTCGATTAACAACACATCAACACCTGCTCGGACTAGTGCTTCAACACGATCTTCGTTACCAGCTCCTGCCCCGACTGCAGCACCCACACGTAAACGACCAAACTCATCTTTACACGCATTTGGCGTATTTTCTGCTTTTTGGTAATCTTTTAAGGTAATCATACCTTTTAATTTATCATTGGCATCTAACACCAATACTTTTTCTACCCGATGCTCGTGCATTAAACCAAAAATTTCTTCACGTTTTGCATTCTCTTTGACGGTCACTAAACGCTCTTTTGGGGTCATAAATTCTGCAATGGTTTTGCTATGATCAGATACAAAACGCACATCACGACCTGTGATAATCCCTACTAAGTTGTCTGCATTATCCACCACAGGAAAACTTGCAAATCCATTTTTTTTTGTAATTTCTGCTAATTGTGCCAAAGTCATATCAGGTTGTACACAAACAGGTTCTGACACAATACCGCTTTCAAATTTTTTCACTTTACGCACACGTTCTGCTTGGCGTTCAATAGACATATTTTTGTGAATGAAGCCGATTCCTCCCTCTTGTGCCAAGGAAATCGCTAATCTGGTTTCCGTTACTGTATCCATTGCAGCAGAAAGCATCGGGATATTTAGGCGAATGGTTTTAGTCAGTTGAGTGGATAAATCAGCGGTGTTAGGTAACACGGTGGAATGGGCTGGGACGAGTAAAACGTCATCAAAAGTCAAGGCTTCTTGCTTAATTCGTAACATTGCAATATTCTCTCTTTTAAGTGTATGCTATAAAATATTGCGAACGCATTATACAGGTTTAACCTTATCTTGTGAACGAATTTTTGTGAAAAATCCCGCTTTTTTTAAGGAATGATTGAAAAGGAAATTTATGTACGATTTATTAGAAAAACTGGCTGACGGTCAACCTTATTGTTTTGAAAAATTAACCGCACTTTTAGGCTGTAATGCCAATGAATTACTGGCTCAAATTCAACAATTACAACAGCAAGGTATTCACATTGATACCACTTTGGGTGAAGTAAAGTTATTACCTCAAACCGCATTATTAAACCCTGAAAAATTGCGTGATACTTTGCCGAATCAAGTGTTTTATCGCCCAATTATTCATTCAACCAATCAATTTTTACTCGAAAATATCAAACGCCTAAACAAAGGCGACATCTGCACTGCTGAAAGCCAAACCGCAGGACGTGGGCGACGTGGACGGCAATGGATTTCACCTTTTGCTAGTCAGTTAATGTTTAGTTTTATTTGGCAAGTCGATGCGAGAAAGCCTATTGATGGTTTAAGTTCTGTCGTAGCAATGGCAATTAATCATGCCTTAATAAAATTAGGCGGTTCAGACATCATGCTGAAATGGCCAAATGATATTTTGTTAAAAGGAAGAAAACTAGCGGGGATTTTAATTGAAATTGCTCATACCGAGAATGGTCAACTTAATTTAGTTGTGGGGATTGGGTTAAACATTGATATTCCCAAAGATAACCAACAAATTGACCAAAGCTGGGCGAATTTAACCGAAATTTTACCAAAAATAGACCGCACTTTGTTGTTGATCGCTTTAATCCAACAGATTTATCAAGAACTAGAAACATTCGAACAAGTGGGAATAAATGCTGAATTTCAGCAAAAATGGCAAGAAGTTGATGCTTATTTCGGTGAAACGGTAAATATCATCACAGAAAAACAAGTGATTTCAGGAACGGAGCAAGGCATTGATGAACATGGATATTTAAAATTATTAACCAATAGTGGTGAATTATTAACCTTTAATGGTGGAGAAGTGTCGTTGCGGAGAAAATAGTGCCATTTCCCCGTACTCTCGTACGGGGTTAAGCATGTGACGATGCTCCGCATCTTTGGAATATAGAATAGAACACAAGCTACGGAGTAGCGATAACATGCTTAACCTTGTACGCAAGTGCAAAGAGAGAAAATAAATATGGCTGGGGTACTAGGATTCGAACCTAGGGATGCTGAGATCAAAACCCAGTGCCTTACCGCTTGGCGATACCCCAATTAAGATTATCTTATCTTGAAAAGATATTGATTAGTATGTTGATAGTATGGCTGGGGTACTAGGATTCGAACCTAGGAATGCTGAGATCAAAACCCAGTGCCTTACCGCTTGGCGATACCCCACCTACTAAAAGATTTGCAAACTGAAAATGGTGCGGAAGGAGGGACTTGAACCCACACGCACAGGCGCCAGAACCTAAATCTGGTGCGTCTACCAATTTCGCCACTTCCGCAATATATGGACCACTTTTAAATGGTGGCTACAGCGAGATTCGAACTTGCGACCCCAACATTATGAGTGTTGTGCTCTAACCGACTGAGCTATGTAGCCATATTTTGCGTCACCGTAATCAGCGTTGCGGTGCGTATTATGCTAATTTAGCCCTAGTTCGTCAACTGTTTTTTCCTGATAATGTTAAAATTTCCGTTTATTCGAATAAGACTTAAACAAATCGCTCCCAAATACTTCCCTATTCTACCAAAAGATGCTGCAACAAACTACCGTCTAACAATGCCCTTTTTACCAAAGCAAATGCACCAATCACATCTTCATTATGCAATTCCGACACCACTAACGGGGTATTTTTTACAAAAGCAGGTAATGCGTGACTTTCTAGCGTTTTATGAATGGCAGCAAATAACGTATTTTTCGCTTGGGTAATTTCCCCTGAAATCACGATTTTTTCAGGGTTAAACATATTCACCGACATTGCCAACACTCGCCCAATTTGTACGCCAACATGTTCAATTAATTCTGTTGCTACCGCATCATGTTTGTTACTGGCTTTACAAATGGCTTCAATATCGTGACTTTCTAAAGACAACCATTTACTTTGATAACCGTCTTCTAGCATCTGTTGCATTTTATTTTCAATAGCATCATTGCTCACCACGGTTTCCAAGCAACCGACATTGCCACACAAACAACGCTTGCCAAGCGGATCCACCTGAATATGCCCGATTTCACCGACATTATTGCGATAGCCTTGAAACACTTCATGATTAATCACAATCCCTGCACCCACTCCCCGATGAATACGTAACAACAAGGAATCATAACAATCTTTCGTCACACCAAAATAATGCTCGGCTAATGCTAAACTTCGCACATCTTGCCCGATATAACTCGGTAAATTAAAGCGTTGTTCAAGCCGTTGCACCAGATCCCAAGGCTCGGTTAGCTCAAAGTGCGGTAGATTTTCAATCAGATTATTTTTACCATTCACAAAGCCAGCGACAGTAATACCAATCGCAATCAGTTCGCTCGATTTATTGGCATTATCCGCAATAAATTTATCTAATTGCTCAAATAAAAAATCTTCTAATTGGGTTAAATTTCGTACATCAGGCAGATCAAAATGTTGGTATTTTAGCAACTTAGCGGATAGATCCATCATGGCTAACACGATTTCTTCTCGCCCCAGATGAATCAGTAAAGTACGAAATGCTTTTTGTTCTGCCACAATCGAGGTAGCACGGCGACCACCTGTGGATTCTTGCTGTTCCACTTCTTTAATCAAACCACGAGCCAATAAAGCACGAGTAATTTTAGTCACACTGGCTGGAGCAAGCTGACTTAATTCTGAAATTTGAATACGAGAAATCGGTGCTTGTTGATCGATTAATTTATACACCGCTGCACTATTCATCTGTTTAACCAAATCCACATTGACAATTTGATTAATTCGCATCCGACTTATCCTTATTTTACGCTATAAAATTTATGTTATTCTACCTGAAAAATTGGTAAAAATTAACCGCAGTTTAGCGTGATTTTACCGAATTAATCATGGTGTCAAACCAGTTTCTAGTATTTTTATCAATTTCTTCTAAATAATGAGGTAAATCTGCCGTCTGTTTAAGTATCCGTTGCCAATAAATATCTGCTTTATTATGAGTATCACCTTGAGCAATATTTTCAATATGCTGACATTTAGCCTGATTACTTTCTGCTTTTAAATAACCCGCAATATCTTTAGTTACTGCCAAAATGGCTTGTTGTTCACTGGTCAAATACGCCGAAATATACACTTTCAACAATGCCAAAGGATCAAAGTCTGACTCAATAACAAAGGTTTTACCAACCAAATTTTTGTTCTGATCTTTGCCATAAAAAAGTGGCGGAAATACCTGATTCTCACCGTTACAAGCTAACTGCATTAACCAATAAAGCCAATTTTCAATCATATAACTGTCTTTATGTTTCGCTGCTGTCCATTGCACACGTTGCAAGCCATTTTCTGTTGATAATAATTGATTGATATAGCCAGTTAACTGGACTACTTTTCCTTCAATATCAAAGGTTAAATCTACATATTGCGTTTGTGCTGATTGCCCCTGATAAGCACTTAATACTTCACGAAACTGTTCAATTTCCGACCGCACTTGATGTTGATAAATATGAGCAAATTCACCACGTGGCAACATACCTTTCACCTTGAGTTGAGCAAAATAATCTACTACATCAAGATCCTTTTCCATTAACAAATCTTGCTGAATTTGATACAGGGTTAACCCATCTAAAGCAAAATTTTCCGTATCGATAATTTGCTCATCATTCTCTCTAAAATAAACATCTAATCTTTTTTCAAAGAAAAATTGTACTGGATTTTTGACAAAGTTAATTAACTGTTCACAATTAATTTGAATTAGGCTATTTTCTGGTTTATCCTCAACCGATTGTGCTTGTACAAAATCCGCTGGAACTTGCTTCGCATTGGCAATATTTGCCCATTCTTTAGCAAAAGTGCGGTGCTTTTCACTAAAGTTTTTAGCACTCCAAGCGGTCATGGCATGATAATACACTAAAGGCTTGTCGTTTTCTTTCGATTGACAATCATAATCCAGATTTTCAGCAAGATAATCTAATAACTGATTTACTAATACAGAAGGTTGTAGCGGACGATTATCAATAATTGACTGCCCCACATAACTGATATAAAGCCGTTCTTGTGCAGACAACAAGGCTTCAAGGAATAAATAACGATCATCATCACGCCGAAAACGATCGCCTTTTTGACGATGATATTGCATTAAATCGAAACTATTCGGCAGTTGATTGCGTGGATAATCCTGTTCATTCATGCCTAACAAGCATACCACTTTAAACGGAATTGATCGCATCGGTAATAAAGTACAGAAACTAACTTTACCGACTAAAAATTTTAGACTGTTAGCTTGTTCATTTAATTTTTCAGTTAACACATCAGCGACCACTTCCGCTGTCAGTAATTCATCAAAATGTAAGGCCTGTAATAATAAACTCACCTGTTGAATACCATTTTCAATATAGCGTAACATTTCTACCGTATGTGGTTCAGGGTTGAAAAATTGCTTTAATAGTTCCGTTAACTTAACTTCCCATTCGGTGATAGCATGGCTTTGAGATAATGTATCATGCCACCAGCTAAGTTGTTCAATAAAGCTCGCTAATGCCCCAACTAGACGACTGTTCAGCCCATAGCTATTATCAAAACCAAGTTGATCTTGTTGCCAGATACCATTTTCTTCACGCAGTGCAAAACCAAGCAACATTCGTTCTACACCCGCTTGCCATGCGTTAAAATTTTGTCCTTGTGAACTTTGTTTATCAAGTCCAAAACGAATACCACTTTCTTTAACCCAATAACGTAAATTTTCCAGATCATTCAGTGTTATGCCAAAACGATGGCGAATCGCAGGAATATCAAGCAATGCCAGTACATCTTCCGCACTAAATTGACTTTCTTTTAAGCGTAGCAAATTCAAGAAAGTCGCTAACAATACATCACTTTCTGACAAGGTTTGATCAGAAATAGAAAATGGAATATAGCGTTTATCATAGTCCCAATGCCCTTGAGAATCCTTTATTTTCTGTTGATACTGTCCAAATACCGCTTGAATATAGGGAGCATAGCGATCAATATCCGCCACCATCACCACAATATCTTTCGGCGTTAAAGTGTTGTCATCTGTAAAACATTGCAATAAATAATCGTGTAACACTTCCACTTCTCGCATAGGACTATGGCAAGCATGAAAAGAAATGGACGGATCTGCTGCATCAAAATGTAATGAACCAGCTTCACTAGGTGTTAAATGCAAAATCTTGCGTTGAATTTGCGTCAGTAAATGATTATCCCTTGTTAATTCGGTATTTGCTTGAATTTCTTGGCTATCTAATTGACTTAACAAATAGAAAAAATCTCGCCCTAATTTACCCCATGTTGCTAATAGTGGATTACCAATAGATAAATGTTCATCTTCTGTGGTTATTTCTTGTTTATTAGCTAAATAATCATTCAGTTGGGTTGATTTAAAAAAGGATTTTTGTTCGCCCGTTTTGCGTTCGGTCAGTATTTTCAATGCCCGTTTTTGGGCAAAAATGGGATCTACAATATCGCCCCAATAATATTGACTTGGGTTATTAAAAAATAAATGCACATCACAATGTTCCGCCATGGCAGACAGGGTTTCTAAATAGGTTTTTGGTAACGCAGAAATGCCAAAAATAAATAAGCGTTTCGGTAAATTATTATAATGGCTGAGTTGTAAATATTCGTTATGTAAATTAGCTCGGTGCTGTATAGAATGATCTTTATGAGCCACCTCCGCAATTAATGCTCGCCAAAGTTTCCCTTGCCACGCCACATCTTGCTCAATCCGTTGCTTAAAATTACTGTCTATTTGTTTCTGTTGACTCACAATTTCATCAATAATGATCTGTGGTTGATCTTGTTCCCAAGCAGAAATCCACTGGGGACGATAAACTAAATATTGGTCGAACAAATCAGCAATTTTGCGAGCCAGTTGATATAACTTTTGTTGCTCAGATTGAGAAGAATAATGCAGGTAATCCAAAATGGGACGAAAATCTGTTTGCTTAATCAAACGCATCAATCGCCACGTCATTACCTCTTTGCTAAATTGACTTTGTTCCGATACATTCGGCAAGTTATCCACATATTGCTGCCAAATAAAACTGGCGGGCATAGGAAAATGAAAATTCGCTGAAATACCTTGTTTACTGGCTAATTGTAATTGCAACCATTGAGCCATACCTGGGCTTTGCACTAAAATAGTTTCGGATTCGAAAGGATCATCAAGTGGATCAAGTTTAAGCAATTCACACAAAATATCTTTTTGAACATCAAGATCATTAGAATGATAAATTTTAAACATAATAGCTCCACAGGCTCAATTAATCTGCCATCATTATAAACTAATTTCCCCCAAAATATACCGCACTTTTACCTTATCCCCAATGCAATTAATGGAGAATTTCAGTTGATTTTGCTCTACTCCACTTTCACAATTTAATCCTAAAAATTGTCGTTGCTGTTGATTTTCCGCTATTTGAATCGCTTGATAACGTTGATAAATTTCACTTGCTGTTTTGCGTTGAATATTCGCCCATTGATTAATAGCAAGAAAAATACCACTAAATAGGCTCAACGCCACTAATAAGGTTACAAGCCCCATTCCTTGCTTGAATTTAGGGAATAAAATCATACCAAGTTTTCTCTACGTTTTGCCATTGACTATAAGATTGCACTATTTCAGTTACCACGGTTTTTTTATAAGTTAGCGTTACATTGTCCTCTTTCGAAAATGTCCCTTGTGTAATCACTGAACCAGTGATTTTGCCCTTGCCAGAAATATGCAAATCCCCTGTAGCAATCACAATACCATTTAAATTGCCGTTAATCTGCCATTCAGTCTTTGCTTGATCGAACCAAAACAAGTAATTGCCTTTATCTGTAGGGAAATAATTGACGTTCTGGATCGCCTTAGCTTGAAATAAGGCAAAAGCCTGTTTATCAACAAAATCATCAAATTGCCCCTCATTGAGATTTTTGCTAGGCGATTTTTTAAATAAAACTTGACGTTGGCACCAGATAAACTGCTGATGTTCATCACTATTCGGGGACGTAATAGATGCCGTTGCAAAATTTCCCGTTAGACTTAAATCTAGGTTTTTACAAAGATCTGATTGTTGTTGCTGAAATTGTTTCTGCAAACTGATATGTTGCTGAATATAGCGTTGTCTTTGCATTGCAATGGTTGAATGTAAACGGAAGCTATCATCATCAAATAACAATACAATTAACAACAGACTTGAGAGCAATATGAGTAAGCTAATCGTCACAAAACCGCGGTGCATTTTCATTGATTTTTTCATTGGCACTATTCATTTACCTGTGGTTGATTAAGCAATGGAATAATCACTGAACTTTCATATTGAACATTCGGATATTGTTTTAATCGACCCGCTAAATAAAGGCTCAATCCTTTGTATTGCCTACTATTATCCAACCAGTTTAATTGTAATTTAGTAATCTCATAATTATCTTCATCTAACATTTTCGTCCAACCTAAATCCTGACAAGCATTTTGTTGTAAATAACTTTGGCATTCTGCTTCTTTACATTTAGTATTCGCTTTATTACCATACGTTCGGCTCTCTAAAATAAAGCCATTTTGTCGATAGCCAAATAATTCTCGCCCTACTTCTGAAGTAGCATTTTGCTCATCTTTGGCACATTGTTTAGCAGTAGATCCTAAACACCCATTAGCGTCTAAATCATAAAAAAACAAAACACAATTATTTTCCACCGCACTTTCGCCTGACACAGGATAAATAGCTAGACTTGTACCTTTCTCATCTAATTCAAATAACGAAAAATTTTCCTGAGTGACTTTCGCAGATAACGCCCGAAAACCAGCACGGCGTAGATCTTTTGCCATAGTGTGCAAAACTCGTTGTAATTCCGTTTGTAATTGCAGTTGCAATAAAATATGTTGATTTTGTCGTTGTGCATAAGCATAAAATTGAATAATGACAAATAACAAAAATGAGGATAAAGCTAAACTTAGCATTAAGCCTAATAAACTTTGCCCTTTATAAAATCTTGTCATTCTTCCACTCCAGAATTGCAGGCATTCTCTGCTTGATCACTTTTCAAACGGATTCGTCCTAAGTTAGAAAAAGAAAATAAGGTACGAGATTGCGAATTTTGCAACATAAAACAGCCTGAATCTGACGAATTTCTCGTGCCATTAAAACTGATTAATTTTTGTGGATAATAGGCTTTAGCAGTAATCATGGTTTTTTGTGAACTAAAAGGATAATAAAACTGAGCCGAAAGGTTATCAGGACAAAAACTGGGATTAAAGCAATCGCAAGTCGTATCTGACTTAATTTGAGCGGTGACACACCAGCGTTGCTGACCAATATCTCGATTGAGAATGAGATACCAGATTTGAGTAGAATTTTCTACTCTGGCTTGAATTTGGCGTAAGAATAGATATAAACGGTGTTGTTCTTTGGCTAAAATTCGTTGACTATCACTTTGCCATGCCGGCATGCTAATTAAAGATATGATGCTAATAATCAGCAAAACAATAAGCATTTCAAATAAGGTAAAACCACTTTTCATAAACTTTCTCTTTTTTAACCGCAGTTTAAAAGAAAGCCTATAGATAACAATAAAATTAAAAGGATTTTGGAATGGAGATCACAAAATTAATATAAGTAGATCAGCTCACTGAATAAAAATAATGTATATACATTAAGAAGAATATTAGTGGTGGGTCGTAAGGGACTCGAACCCTTGACTAACGGATTAAGAGTCCGCTGCTCTACCAACTGAGCTAACAACCCATTTCGGATGATATTATTTTTAGCTTTAAAAAATCAATATTATTTAATTAAGTGGTGGGTCGTGAAGGATTCGAACCTTCGACAAACGGATTAAAAGTCCGCTGCTCTACCGCCTGAGCTAACGACCCCTTTTGTATCTTACTTTTAGCTTTAAAGTAAACTGGGAAAATCTAATTAAGTGGTGGGCCGTGAAGGATTCGAACCTTCGACAAACGGATTAAAAGTCCGCTGCTCTACCGCCTGAGCTAACGGCCCATTTTTTGCCTTACTTCTAACTTTAAAGCAAACTGGAAAGATCTAATTAAGTGGTGGGCCGTGAAGGATTCGAACCTTCGACAAACGGATTAAAAGTCCGCTGCTCTACCGCCTGAGCTAACGGCCCACTTATCGTGCTATAACGAACTACGTCAAGCAACGAGTGCATATATTACGTATTTAAATTTAATAATCAATAGTTATTTTCATTTTTTGAGTTATTTGCACGAATACTCATCAATTCAGGACAATTTTGTCTCGTACGTTCATAGACTCAAAAAAAGAAAACAGGTTTCATAAACTGAAACCTGTTCCATTAAATCAATAAAATACTTAAAATTAGTATTCTAATACTGCACGACGGTTCTTACTGTATGCAGACTCATCGTGACCAGCTACTGCAGGTTTTTCTTCACCGTAAGAAACAGTTGATACATTGTTAGCACCTTTCGCTGCTAAGAAAGATTTTACTGCATCTGCACGACGTTGACCTAATGCGATGTTGTACTCTGGAGTACCACGTTCGTCAGCATGACCAGCTACTAATACTTTTGCTGCTGGAGTAGCGTTTAAGTATTGTGCGTGAGCATCTAACAATTGTGAGTATTCACCTTCAATTGCATAACTGTCAAATGCAAAGTAAACTGTGTTGTAACGAGTTTGTAAGTCTTGAACAGATAAACCGCCAAATGTTTGAGCGTTTGCACCGTCCATACCACTAGCATCGTTGTTTGATGAACTACAAGCAGCTAATGCTAATACTGGGGCAACTAACAATAATTTTGCTAATTTCATTTAATATTTTCTCCTTAGAGTTTTTACTTTGTTAAATATGGTGACCAAGCAGGAAATTTCACTTGTCCGTCACTTCCTGGCAAGCGTGCTTTAAAGCGTCCGTCTGCAGATACTAATTGTAGCACCTTTCCTAATCCTTGGGTAGAGCTATAAATAATCATAATTCCATTTGGTGAAATACTTGGACTTTCATCAAGAAAAGTTGAACTTAAGGTATCAATTTTTCCTGTCATAAGGTCTTGTTTAATCACATGATCGCCTGAAATCATTACCATAGTTTTGCCGTCAGAACTAACTTGTCCGCTATAACTTTTGCCACCTGAACCTACTAATGAGGCACCGCCACCGGAAGCACTCATTGAGTAAACTTGAGGCGAACCGCCTCTATCGGAGGTAAACAAAATACGTCCATCTGGAGTCCAGCTAGGCTCTGTATTATTGCCTGCTCCGCTCGTCAATTTAGTAGCTTGCCCACCATTCGAACCCATCACATAAATATTTAGCTGACCATCTTGATTTGATGCAAAGGCTAAACGACTACCGTCCGGCGAGAATGCTGGGGCTCCATTGTGTCCGGGGAATGAAGCCACCACTTTTCTGGCACCAGAACCTAAATCCTGAACCACAAGCTGTGATTTTTTATTTTCAAACGAAACATAAGCTAAACGCTTACCATCTGGTGACCAAGCTGGTGACATTATCGGTTGTGAACTACGATTTACCACAAATTGGTTATAACCGTCATAATCTGCTACACGCACTTCATAAGGTTGTGAACCAGCATTTTTTTGTACCACATACGCAATACGCGTTCTAAATGCACCTTTAATGGTAGTAATCTTTTCAAATACTTCGTCACTAACAGTGTGAGCACCAAAACGGATAAATTTTGCCGTTACAGTGAATGAATTTTGTGCTAATACTGCCCCAGCAGACCCCGATGCACCAATAGTATCCACTAACTGATAAGCGATATTATAACCACCACCAATGGTCGTTACTTGTCCAACCACAATCGCATCAACACCTAATGATGCCCATGCATCAGGAGTGACTTCAGAAGCTGAACCCGGTTGTTGTGGCATTTGGCTAACAGCAATAGGATTAAATTTACCACTATTGCGTAAATCATCAGAGATAATTTTTGCAATATCTTCTGGAACTGAACCGTTGGTTTTAAACGGTACGACTGCAATCGGTCTTGCCCCCTCTACACCTTCATCAATCACGATACGAACTTCGTCATCCGCTTGAACCGTGCTTATTGTAAAAAATAATACGGCAATGACAGCCAAAATACGAGCTATTAATTTCATCATACCACCTATGGTTAATGTTTATTGAGATTACTTTCCTAAAAACGATTATTCCAAATCAAAATCAACTATTTTAGATCAAAGTCAATAATCGGGTTTTTATATTTATTATAAATTTCATCACTCGGTGCAGCTGGTACTTTTTTCGTTCTAGCGACTGCACTCAACGCTGCGGCACAAATATCATCAGGTCCTGAAACGCGTTGATAACCTAAAATTGCACCATCTCGAGCTAATTGAATTCTAATACTACATACTTTTCCAGCAAAACTTGGATCTTTAATAAAACGGCGTTTAATTTCTTTTTTAATCACACCAGCATATTGATCACCTACTTTGCCACCATCTCCAGCCCCCATAGCGGCACCAGAACCCTGACTACCCCCTTTGTTGGCATTACCACCATTTGATGCACTACCACCGCCAACATCACCACCATTTAAAAAGTCATCTAAAGCAGCTTGTTTAGCTTTGGCATCTGCCTTGGCTTTAGCATCTTTTTCTGCTTTTTCTCTCGCTTCTCTCTCTGCTTTAGCTTTGGCATCTTTTTCCGCTTTTTCTTTCGCTTCTCTCTCGGCTTTAGCTTTTGCTTCTTGTTCCGCTTTTTCTTTCGCGTCTCTCTCAGCTTTAGCTTTGGCATCTTTTTCTGCTTTTTCTTTCGCTTCTTTCTCTGCTTTGGCTTTCTCAGCTTGTAAAGCTTTCTCTTTCGCTATTCTTTCCTGCTCAGCTTTAGCTTTTGCTTCTTGTTCCGCTTGTTTAGCCACCGCGGCTAAGCGTTTAGCTTCTGCCTCTGCTTTTAATTTTGCCGCCTCAGCTTCTTGTTTAGCTTTCGCTTCAGCCTCTTGTTTGGCTTTTTCTAAAGCCTCTTGTTTAGCTTTAGCTTCAGCTTCTTGTTTCGCCTTTTGCTGTTCAAGTTGTTTTTGACGTTGTTGTTCCAGTTTTTGTTGTTCAAGTTTTTGCTCATCAACCGTCGGCTTTGGCTCTGTTTTTTCAATAACCTCTTCAGGTTCTTTCTTCGTCTTTTCTGCCTGACCTTTTTTCTGTTGTTGAATCCGTCCCCATTCTTGTGCCGCCGAACCGGTATCCACCATGACAGCCCCCATCATATCGCCCTCACCTTCGCCTCCTCCCATCACTTCAAGAGGATGATACACCAGTGAACTCAAAATTAACAAACCGAACAGAATGCCATGTAAAACTACCGAAATCAGTAATGCATTTGTTTGTTTCTTTTGTCGATTATTTCTCACAATCTATCCTACTGCTTAAATGGGATCAGTCATTAAACCAACGGATTTAATTCCGGCTAAATGAAGTAAATTCAACGCCTTAATTACTTCTTCATAAGGTACATCACTTGCTCCACCGACTAAAAACATCGTATTTGGATCTTTTTCAAATTCCTGTTTAGTCATTTGCGTGACCATTTCTTCGGTCAGACCTTCGGAACGTTCACCAGCAATAGAAATTGCATATTGTCCAATACCTGCCACTTCTAAAATCACTGGAACCTTATCTTCATTAGATACCGATTGACTTTCTACGGCATCAGGTAAATCTACTTGCACACTTTGGCTAATAATTGGTGCAGTTGCCATAAAAATTAATACCAAAACTAATAATACATCCAAAAATGGTACAATGTTAATTTCAGATTTAATACTTTTCTCTCTACGACGGCGGTAAGCCATATATACCTCTAAAATATCACTAAAATCACTTACAGTCCTTGCGGATTGTTGTGGGCTTTTCGCCCCTGTTGCGGCAAGCAACATTGAAAATTGCTTCGGCAATTTTTACACCAGAATTGATGTTTAACCATATAAAGTGCGGTGTAAAAATACTTACTTATTAGTTTTTAGCAAACACTTGACGTTGTAAAATCGTGGTAAATTCATCAATAAAGTTACCATAATTTTGCTCTAATCTATTAACACGTAAGCTTAAACGGTTATATGCCATTACAGCCGGAATCGCTGCAAATAAACCGATCGCAGTGGCAATCAAGGCTTCTGCAATACCCGGTGCGACCATTTGTAAGGTCGCTTGTTTCGCGCCACTCAATGCCATAAAAGCGTGCATAATCCCCCAAACCGTACCGAATAAACCGATATAAGGACTGACAGACGCCACTGTAGCAAGGAAAGGAACGCGAGTTTCCAGGTCTTCAATTTCACGATTCATTGCCAAGTTCATAGCTCGAGTCGTCCCCATCATAATGGCTTCTGGGGCATCTGCATTAACCTGTTTTAAACGTGTAAATTCTTTAAATCCCGCATAAAAAATCTGTTCACTGCCCGTCATAGCCATGTCACGACGATTTTCTAACCCATCATATAATCGGGTTAAATCTTCACCTGACCAAAAACGATCTTCAAATGCCATGGAATCTTTCAACGCTTTAGTTAGTATGCGACTACGTTGAATAATAATTGCCCATGATACAATGGAGAACGTGATTAAAATTAAAATTACAAGTTGAACGACGATACTCGCCTTTAGAAATAAATCCAAAAAGTTCAATTCAGCAGTCATTGCATAGCTCCGAAAATTATTCACTAAATGCGGCTTTAACTTCCGTTGGAAGTGCCACAGGTTTCATTTTGCCTAGATCAACACAGGCTACCTTAACAGTAGCCACGCTTAATATTTTATTTTCTCGTTTCAGGCATTGTGAGAAAAAAATTGTTGCCCCTTTCATTTGTTCAACAGTGGTTTCGACTATCAACGAATCATCCAGTTTAGCTGGGATATGGTAATCAATCGACATTGATTTCACGACAAAAGCAATACCTTGCTCTGCTAATAAATTTTGCTGTGAAAAATGAAGTGAACGTAAAAATTCTGTTCTTGCTCGCTCATAAAAATGGAGATAACGTGCATGATACACGACTCCACCAGCATCTGTATCTTCGTAATAAACACGAACGGGAAATTGGAAATTTTGCATGATAATAAAATCCTTGTTCGATAAATCTTAGTACAAAAAACTGGCGTATTTTAGAGCTTTCAATAATGATAAGCAAGCAATAACACCAAAAGTGCGGTAGAAAATGTGATTCTTTTTCTACTGCACTCAAAATTTAAAAAATTAATTAAAATAATATCTGCTTACTATTCTTCTGAACGCTCAGAAAAACGTTCGATTTTCGCTCCAAGGGCAGATAACTTTTCTTCAATATGTTCGTAACCACGATCAATATGATAAATACGATCCACGATGGTTTCACCAGATGCAATACAACCTGCTAACACTAAACTAACGGATGCTCGCAAATCTGTTGCCATCACTTGCGCCCCGGAAAGATATTCTACCCCTTGAATTAAAGCTGTATTTCCTTCAATTTCTCCTTTAGCTCCCATACGAACTAATTCAGGTACATGCATAAAACGGTTTTCAAAGATGGTTTCTGTGATTTTACTAGTGCCTTCTGCTACCGCATTTAATAAAGTAAACTGAGCTTGCATATCCGTTGGAAAACCCGGATGTGGCATAGTACGAATGTTCACTGCTTTTGGACGCTGACCTAAACTATCCAAGGTAATCGTATCCTCAGTCACATCTACTTGCATACCCGATTCACGTAATTTTTCAATTACCGCATCAAGGGTATCCGCCTTGGTACCGAGACATTTAATACGCCCTCCCGAAACTGCGGCAGCCACAAGGAATGTACCGGTTTCAATACGATCCGGCACAATACTATGCTCACAACCAGTTAAACGTTCAACACCTTCAATAGTGATAGTGTCAGAACCTAAGCCTGAAATATTAGCACCCATCTTATTTAAAAAAACACCAGTATCCACCACTTCCGGCTCACGAGCCGCATTTTCAATAATCGTGGTACCTTTGGCTAAGGTAGCTGCCATCATCACTGATAAAGTCGCACCGACACTGACCTTATCCATATAAATTTTCGCACCAGATAAACGTCCATTAACCGTTGCTTTCACATAACCTTCGTCGAGTTCAATGTGAGCCCCCATTTTCTCAAGACCCGCAATATGCATATCGACCGGTCTTGCCCCGATAGTACAACCACCGGGTAAAGAAACCTGCCCCTCGTGGAAACGAGCTAACAATGGCGCTAACGCCCAAATAGATGCACGCATGGTTTTGACCAGTTCATAAGGTGCCACATAATGATTGATATGGCTCGCATCAATTAATACCGTTTTATCCGCATCACGTTCAACATTCACACCTAATTTATGCAAAATTTTAAAGGTTGTATCTACATCTTTTAATTCCGGTACATTTTTTAATTTAACTGGCTGTTCCGCAAGAATTGCAGCAAAAAGTATAGGTAATGCCGCATTTTTTGCCCCTGAAATTTGTACCGTTCCAGTAAGACGCGATTGACCATAAACACGAAATTTTTGCATAACATTTCCTTAATTCATTGAGTGTAATAGGCGATCACGTTTCCATTTTTCCACGCTATAGGTTTTAATAGTTAATGCATGGATTTCGCCTGTAGTAAAATATTCCATTAATGGTGCATAAATCGTCTGTTGTTGTTTTACACGAGATAATGCAGCAATTTCATCATTCACCACAATTACGCCAAAATGGGCATTTTCGCCTTGAGCATAAATTTCTGAAAGATTGAGTTTTTCTTTCAAAATCTCTTCAATTTTTTTCGGTTCCATAATTTCTCAATAAAGTTAATTTTTTAAAATAAAAGGCGTTAACCAATCGTTCAAATTAAATAAATCAGCCAAAGTTAATAATTGCTTTGGTATATTTGTTAAGACTATTTTATGTTCAGATGCTTTAATTTTTTTACAATAAGCAATCAAATCACATAATAACGCAAATCCAGCACTATCTATACGCTTGATTTGTGCCAGATCCCATAAAATATCTTTATCGGCAATTTGCTTTTCTGATAAAAAAGTTAAACGTTGTTGCCATAACGGTAACAACGTATCACGAGATAACTCTCCGATTAATCGGAGCGTTATTTTATCATCATTTTGCACTGCCGACCATGTTAGTTTTTCAGCTTGCATATTGAATATTATTTCTTAATGGTGACTGGCACAGCGGCCGCTTTTAATACTTGAGCAGTTAACGCATCAATACCGTCTTTACGTAAAATGTTACTCCACTCTTGTTTTTTAGTTTCCACCATACTCACACCTTCAGCAGACATATCATAAACTTGCCATTGACCAGATTTACTATTTTTACGCCACTGGAACGTTAAATTTACTGGTTGGCTTTGCATTAATTTTACTTTTACACTCGCTTGACTATCACCATTCATTTGCGCCGGTTGCACTTGTGCTTCCTGACCGGTGTATAGCGTTAAAGCCTGCGCATAAGCTTGTTCAATAAACTGATCAAATGCAGAGAAGAATTTCTCACGTTGCTCTGGCGTAGTAGATCTAAAATACTGACCTAACACCAAAGAACCAGCGTAATTAACATGCACATAAGGCATTAAATCTTTACGTACCAAACTTTTTAACACATTTGGATCCGCTTTAATTTGAGGATTTTGTGCTTTCAAATCAGCAAATAAAGTATTTGCTGCTTTTTGAGTTAATTCATAAGGACCTTCTGCCGCCATTACACTTTGAACAGCAAAAAGTGCGGTTGCCACAACAACCATTTTTGATAACCATTGTTTAATTTGAATCTTCATAAAAACTCCTATTAAAATTGCTTTCCTAACCTAAATTAAATTATTCAACTGCTGGTGTGTCAAGCGTTGATTCTTCTTTTTGGTCCTTATCACCATATAAGAATTGACCAATAAGATCTTCTAATACCACTGCTGATTTCGTATCAAAAACTTTACTGCCTTCTTTCAGCATAGGGGTTTCACCATCATCAAATCCAACACTTAAAGAGATATATTGTTCACCTAATAAACCAGACGTTTTAATTGAAAGTGAACTGTTATCTGGAATTTGGTCATATTCTTCGTTTACAGCAATAGTCACGTTCGGTAAATAAGTTTGTTCATCCAGTGAAATATCTGTTACACGCCCAATGACAACCCCTCCAATTTTTAATGGTGCGCGCACTTTTAGACCACCGATATTATCAAAAGTTGCAGAGATGTTATAAGACTTTTGTTCGCCAAAACCTTGTACATTGGTTACTTTTAAGCCCATAAATACTAATGCCCCAATACCGAGTAACAAAAATAAACCTACCCAGAACTCATATTTAATTGTTTGTCGCATAATTTATACCTAATAAAAAAGAAATCTTAGTTAACCGCCAAACATCATTGCGGTTAATACAAAGTCTAAACCTAATACTAATAATGATGCATTTACTACGGTTTTCGTAGTGGATTGGCTAATGCCTTCTGATGTTGGCACACAATCATAACCGTTAAATAATGCAATCCAAACTACTGCAAAAGCAAATACGATACTCTTAATAAAGCCATACCATAAATCTTGCACGGAAACTGCATTTTGCATCACCGACCAGAAACTACCATCGTCAATACCTTTCCAATTAACTCCCACTAACGCACCACCAATCACACCCACTGCGGTAAATAACACAGCTAAAATCGGCATGGAAATAATTCCAGCCCAAAAACGTGGTGCAATCACACGGCGTAAAGGATCCACCGCCATCATTTCAAGGCTAGAAAGCTGTTCAGTAGCTTTCATTAAACCAATTTCAGCGGTTAATGCAGAGCCCGCCCGACCTGCAAATAATAATGCCGTAACAACAGGTCCTAACTCACGCAATAAGGATAGTGCCACTAACTGCCCAACATTGGCTTCTGCAGCAAAATCCACTAACACTACATAGCCCTGTAATCCCAGAACCATACCGATAAAAAATCCCGAAAGCAAAATAATTAGTAAGGATTGTACCCCTAAAACATGTAGCTGCTTGATTAATAATGGGGTATGTTTACGAAATTGTGGCTTACCAACTAGTGCGCCCCACAACATAAACCCAGAACGCCCTAAAGCTTGTACGGAGCTTATGGTGGTTCGCCCCAATGCAGAGATTAATTTCACCATCATTTAAATAAATCTCCTATGCTATCCTTGGCAGGGAAATGGAAATGTACGGGTCCATCTTCTTGCCCTTGAATAAATTGAACCACTTGAGGATCAGCACTTTTTAATAAAATATCGGGTGTACCTTCGGCAATTACACGTTTATCGGCTATAATATAAGCATAATCTGCAATACTCAATACTTCCTGCACATCGTGAGAAACCACAATAGAAGTTAAATCCAAAGCTTCATTTAAGCGTTTAATTAAACTAATGATCACCCCCATACTAATCGGATCCTGTCCAGTAAAAGGTTCATCATACATAATTAAATCTGGATCGAGAGCAATCGTCCGGGCTAGTGCTGCACGACGAGCCATGCCACCTGATAATTCAGACGGCATTAAATCTGCCGCTCCACGCAATCCTACAGATTCTAATTTCATCAGTACAATTTTACGAATCAATTCCTCCGGTAAACGAGTATGCTCCCGAATAGGAAAAGCGACGTTATCAAAAGTAGAAATATCCGTAAATAAAGCACCTGACTGAAACAGCATTCCCATACGTTGACGCACTTTATAAAGTTCAGCATTTGACATTTTACAAATATCAGAACCATCAAATAAAATCTCACCTTGCTCTGGGATGAGTTGTCCACCGATTAATTTTAATAAGGTGGTTTTACCAATACCCGACGGTCCCATAATGGCGGTAATTTTGCCTTTGGCAACCCGCAAATTAAGATCATCGTAGATAAGACGCTCACCCCGTCTAAACGTGAGATTTTTCACTTCAATTAGTGCTTTCTCACTCATTTTATTTTCCATTTCGTTTGTTTCATTCTGTTATCTTAGTCAAATTGCTCGTGTTTGGACTGTAAATCTTTCTATTAGTTCAACACCATTACATTTTGGCTTTTGGTCTAAGACCTTTCACTTCACTTATTATTATACCATCAGTCACAAAGGTTTGCATGGTTTGCCCTTGGGCCACTTGTTGTATTGAAACAATTGCCTTGCCTTGCTCATTTTCTGCAATCGCATAACCACGAGCTAACACTTTTAATGGGCTCAAGCTATCCATTTTGGCACATAAATGTGCCAAGTAGTGCTGTTTATGAGCGACATTATTTTTTAACGCAAAATCTAACCGCACTTTCAACTGCCGAATATGCTGTTGTTGTTTTTGTACCGTATAAAATAACGGATTATTATCCAATCTCTGACAAAGTGCGGTGAAATTATAACGTTTTTTTTCCACTATACGTTGTATCGCGTTATTTAAACGTTGCTCAAGCTGATTGTTTTTTTGTCGTTGCAAAATTAATTGAGCTTGTGGATGCTGATGTTGTAACCGCAATAACAAACGTTGTAATTGTTGTTGCTTCTGTTCAAAAATGCGATCTAACGCCCGATCTAAGCGTTGTCGTTGATTATCTATTTTATATAATAATTCTTGTTGATTACGACTGACCAGTTCAGCTGCCGCAGACGGTGTCGGAGCTCGTAAATCCGCCACAAAATCCGCAATCGTCACATCAATCTCATGCCCCACTGCACTAATCACTGGCAAAATTGAATTGAAAATCGCTCGCGCAACCAATTCTTCATTAAAACACCAAAGATCTTCCAGGGAACCCCCGCCACGCCCGACAATCAGTACATCGACTTCTCGTCGTTGATTAGCTAACTCGATCATTTGCACAATTTCAGTACTAGCTTCTTTGCCTTGTACTTGAGTAGGATAAATCACCACCTTTAAACTCGGATCACGACGTTTTAGAATTTGTAAAATATCCTGTAATGCCGCCCCAGTGGCAGAAGTCACTATGCCAACTGTTTGACAAAAGTGCGGTAAGTTTTTCTTAAGATGTTGTGCAAACAATCCTTCTGCTGCCAACTTCATTTTGAGCTGTTCAAATTTTTGTTGTAACAACCCATCACCGGCTGGATGCATACTTTCTAAAATAAGCTGATAATCACCACGTGCTTCATACAAACTCACCCCGGCTCGTACCAACACTTGCATTCCATTCTGAGGACGAAAATTCACTCGTTGGGTTTTCATCCGCCACATAGCACAACGTACCTGTGCATTTTCATCTTTTAGAGTTAAATACCAGTGCCCTGATACCGGTTGAGTAAAATTTGAAATTTCACCCGTCAACCAAACTGCACCTAATTGCCCTTCAAGCAAATTACGTACTGCACTATTTAATTGACTAACAGAAAAAATATTTTGTTGCATAGCGTAAGATAAAATATTCCTATAAAAAATCCGATGGCAAGCATCGGATTTTAACGTTATTCAGCTTGTGCCTTGGTCGGCTCACTAAACACATGACTGACTGCACTATGATGTCCCGCCGAACCTTTACCATGGAAATAATAACGACTGTCTTTCCATTGGACGATCTCATAGGCTGGATTCAATTCCGCACTGGCTTTCGCTAAGGTCATTTCAGCGTTAACATGTTGTACAGCAGATACCGTCCCTAATCGACCATTGAAATGATAATCACGTTCTATTTTTTCTATAATTTCAATAGATTCTGCTACTTCCTCTGGCTCAACCGGCGTAACTTTTTGCTCGGCTTGTTGTTCAAGAATCCGTTGTTCTTCGTTTAAACGTTCCAAGGATTGCTGAACTTTTTTCTCCACTGCTTCATTCGCGGGTTGCGTCACAAAACCCAAAGGCTGGGTTGTCACCGTTTCTTCGTTAACCACCAATGACGTTGCTGGCACCACATCGCCGTTTATTTCCGGTTGCTCTTGTTGCTGTAACAATTCGTCAACAGATAAAAAATTACTTTCTTTGGCTTTTTGCACCGCACTATAATCAATACAAACTTTACCACTGGCGAATTCAGGCGAAGCTACCGCAGCAAATAACGGCATCGGTGACAGATTTTCTTGACGGCGACGACGTTGATTATTCACCCGTAAATGACGTGGTAAACGACGATTATTATTACGTTCACGACGTTCATTTTGTGGAACCGCGTTATCTACCGTGTTTTCCACAGGTTCACCCGTTACCTCTGCTTTCACTTTATTTTCTACGTTGTTTGGCGTACTTAACGCTTCGGCTACAGGTGCAATGGTTATATTTTCCGCACTTTCAGCCACATCATTTCCCACTCGAACGCGTTTACGTAAATCACGTCGTTCTCTACGTTGACGAGTTGGTGCTTTTTCTTCTACCACCTCTGATGTTGTAGCCAGATCATCTTGTTTTTCACTTGTTTTAGCGACAACGCTAGCGTCTTCCTGCGCTTTACGGTTATTACGACGATTATTACGTTCAGGACGTGATGATGCGGTTGTTTTTTCTGGCGTATTTTCATCGTTCAATTTTGCCAGTGTATTACGCTCGTTACGCTCATTACGAGTTTTTCGATTGTTACGACGATCGTTATTACGATTTTGCCGATTATGGTTATTTACTGGCTTTTCTTCCGGTTCCGGGGTACTTACAAATAATCCTTTTAATCCTGTCCAAAGATAAGCAAAAATTGACGGTTTTACCTCTTCTTTGGTTTCAATAATTGGTGCAGCTTCTGAAATTGTCATGGATAACGCCGCAATTTCTGCCACATTTTCTGTTGCTGAATTATCCGCGTTAGTTGCGTTTGAAGTGTTTTCATTCGCAACATAAACATCCTCTTTTTCTTCGTATAATTTGGCTAAATTGTAGCTTAATACACCTACATCTTCACCATCACGAGAACGCACCACTTTAAAGTGCGGTGTTTCCATCGCTTGATTTGGTGCCACCACCACATCTACATTATGACGTTTTTCAATGCTTTGAATAGCTTGACGTTTTTCATTTAATAAATAGGACGCAATTTCCACTGGCACAATACATTGCACTTGCTTAGAATGTTCTTTTAACGCTTCTTCTTCAATTAAACGCAAAATAGAAAGCGATAAACTTTCATTATCACGTACTTTGCCAGTGCCTTGACAACGTGGGCAAATATGATGTGATGATTCCCCTAATGATGGGCTTAAACGCTGACGTGACATTTCCAACAAGCCAAAACGCGAAATGCGGCTAATTTGGATTCTGGCACGATCTTGACGTACCGCATCACGCATACGATTTTCTACTTCACGTTGGTGACGAATCGGGGTCATATCAATGAAGTCAATCACGATTAAACCACCTAAGTCACGTAAACGTAATTGACGAGCAATTTCATCTGCCGCTTCAAGATTGGTGTTTAATGCAGTTTCTTCAATATCCCCACCACGTGTTGAACGAGCAGAGTTGATGTCGATAGCCGTTAATGCTTCTGTCACATCAATCACAATCGAACCACCAGATGGTAAACGCACTTCACGTTGGAATGCGGATTCAATTTGCGATTCAATTTGATAATGGCTAAATAACGGGACTTCGCCTTGATATAATTTAATTCGGTTTAAAAAATCAGGACGTACTAATTTAATATGTGCTTTCGCTTTTTCGTAAATTTTCGGGCTATCTACTAAAATTTCACCAATATCACGGCGTAAATAATCGCGGATCGCACGCACGATCACATCACTTTCTTGATGAATCAAAAATGGTGCAGGACGACTTTGTGAAACTTGTTTAATCGCTTCCCAATGGTGCAATAAGACTTTTAAGTCCCATTGTAATTCTTCAGATGATTTTCCTACCCCTGCGGTACGCACGATTAAACCTACGCCATCAGGCACTTCTAAAGAACTTAACGCATCTTTTAATTCAAGACGTTCATCCCCCTCAATACGGCGAGAAATACCTCCTGCTCTTGGGTTATTAGGCATAATAACAAGGTAACTTCCAGCTAATGAAACAAATGTCGTTAACGCAGCACCTTTATTACCACGTTCTTCTTTGTTCACTTGCACGATCACTTCTTGCCCTTCTTTAATCACATCCTTGATATTCGGGCGACCGTTATAGCTATAACCTGCAGGAAAATATTCACGGGCAATTTCTTTCAACGGTAAAAAACCGTGACGATCCACACCATAATCCACAAATGCGGCTTCAAGACTCGGTTCTACTCGAGTAATTTTCCCTTTGTAAATATTCGCTTTTTTTTGTTCGTGACCTGGACTTTCAATATCCAAATCAAATAGGCGTTGTCCATCGACTAACGCAACACGCAACTCCTCTTTTTGAGTTGCATTAATTAGCATTCTTTTCATTGTAAAAATTTTCTCATTTTTATTTTTTAAAATAATTCAATTAAAAAAGACCGCACTTTTGCATAAAATTAAGCAAATTAACTACAATCGACCTCGTGTTTTTCGTCCCTGTCGTTCATCTCGACCGTCAAAGACTGGGTGCATTGATTGAGCTATCGATAAGTTGTACCTAAATATGTATCTTTACTCGGTACGCGATAAAGCGGTAATTTAATCACACATTTCGTTAAAAATTAATGTCTTATGTCTAAACTGCATTAATCTAAAATTTAACAAAACTTAGTTAATTTTGCCTAGGCAAAATCTGTATTATTATGGACGCAATACAGCTTTTTAGCAAGGTATTTCAGTAATTTTAATTATTTGTTAATTATGCTAGAATTCTCCTAATTTTTCTTAAAAAACAATTTTATGACAAACCAAACCAACAACATTATTAACGCTTCGGTCAAGATGCTGGAAATTTCAGAAGATGAATCGGGGCAGCGGATTGACAATTATTTATTGAGTAAACTCAAAGGGGTACCCAAAAGCCTAATTTATCGCATTGTTCGCAAAGGCGAAGTGCGAGTCAATAAAGGGCGAATTAAACCTGAATATAAATTACAAGCTGGAGATGTGGTTCGAGTACCCCCAGTTCGTATATCCGAGAAAGAACAATCCCCCATTTCCACCAAGTTGAATAAAGTGGCTCAATTAGAAAGCCAAATTATTTTTGAAGATGATTGTTTGTTAGTCATCAATAAACCCTCTGGCATCGCAGTACACGGTGGTAGTGGTTTAAGTTTTGGGGTTATTGAAGGGTTACGAGCTTTACGTCCTGATGCACGTTTTTTAGAATTAGTCCATCGTATTGACCGTGATACATCAGGCATTTTGTTAGTAGCAAAAAAACGCTCCGCCTTACGTAGTTTACATGAACAATTACGTAACAAAATTGTACAAAAAGAATACTTGGCACTAGTGCGTGGACAATGGCAATCGCATGTTAAAACGATCCAAGCCCCTTTATTAAAGAATGAACTCGCTAGTGGTGAACGCATTGTTAAAGTCAGTGAACAAGGTAAACCAAGTGAAACGCATTTTAGTATTGAAGAACGATATAACAATGCGACCCTAGTCAAGGCATCACCGATTACAGGAAGAACCCATCAAATTCGGGTACACACCTTGTATGCTGGACACCCGATTGCCCTTGATGATAAATACGGTGATCAAAAATTTGATCAAGAAATGACCGCACTTGGTTTAGATCGTTTATTTTTACATGCGTTTAGTATTCGTTTTGAACATCCTAAAACAGGGGAAACCTTACGCTTAAACGCACCATTAGACGATAGAATGAAAAAAGTTTTACAAAAATTACGAGAACAACAATGATGAAAATTAACCAACTATATGGATGCTTATTAATGACAATTTCTATTTCGGCAACTGCGGTGGAAAATCCGATAGTTTCTAACTCAGATATCGTCGGCGAATGGAGTTGTCGAATTTTATACCGCGATTTAGATATTGAATCCTTAGATACCTTAGATTTCCATGCTGATGGTTCAACCGTAGGGCTAGGTCTGCTTTCTGTACAAAAAATCTTTACTTATGAAAGCCATCATACCGGACGTTGGTCATTACAGAACAATATTCTATCGGAAAACAGTACAAATTATCGTTTTGGACGTATTCATTCCAAACAAACGGAAAAAAGATTATCCGAAGAACCACTATTAAAAGAACAAGAACAACAATTTTTCCAACAATTAACCCAAAATATGAATAATGGGGACAGTACTGATTTTGAAATATTAGACCTAAAAGAAAATCGCATGTTAATCAACCATATTTGGAAAAACCAACAACGCCATCCGGGACTATGTGTTAAAAAAGTTGAAAAAAATCCCAACTAATGTTGGGATCTTCTGATTGAAAGCGATTATAACGCCTGATTAACAAATGAAGCTAATTGTGTTTTTGGTACCACACCCACTTGAGTCGCAAGCACTTTACCTTCTTTGAATAATAACAATGTCGGAATACCACGTACGCCAAATTGAGCTGGGGTACCTTGGTTTTCATCAATATTCATTTTAACAATTTTCACTTTATCGCCATATTCTTTAGCCAAATCTTCTAAGATTGGACCTATCATACGACAAGGACCACACCATGGTGCCCAAAAATCTAATAATACTGGTACATCTGAGTTTAAAACATCTGCTTCAAATGAAGCATCGGTAACATGTAATACATCTGCCATTTTTCTTTCCTTTTTAATAAAATCCACGGATATTTCATTTTTTAACACATATCAAGGCAAATTGCCATGAATTTATTAAATATAATAACACGGCTACAAAATTGTTATCCTTTGTTTAATCAATCATTTCAATTTGTAAAATCTTACTTGCCACAACTGGATAATGCTTGTACTAAATCTTGTTTAATATCTTCAACATCTTCTAATCCCACTGAAAAACGCAATAAGCGATTACATACCCCACGAGCAATGCGCTCTGCTTCTGGAATATCCATATGCGTTTGCGTCGCAGGATAGGTAATAAAACTTTCGGTACCACCTAAGCTTTCCGCAAACGTAATTAATTTCATCGCTTTTAAAAATGGATTTACCCAGTTCTCATCTTGTAAACGGAAAGATAACATTCCCCCTTTATTAGAATATAATACATCTGTAATTTGTGGTTGTTGACGTAAAAACTCTGCGATTTTTTGGGCGTTTTGTTGATGACGGTTCATGCGTAGAGAAAGGGTTTTTAAGCCACGAATAGTTAACCAAGAATCAAAGGCTGAAAGCACCGCACCTGCTCCGTTTTGAATGTAGGATAAACGTTCACATAATTCTTGCCCCTTTGCTACAATTAAACCCGCTAACACATCATTATGACCAGCAATATATTTAGTGCCACTGTAAATCGTCACATCCGCCCCATCAGCCATCGGACGGTATAACATCGGGGTTAAGAACGTATTATCCACGATCAACAATAAATCATGTTTTTTTGCTAATCTAGCAATCGCCTTAACATCACATTCTTCCATTAATGGGTTAGACGGTGTTTCTACAAAAATGGCTTTCGTATTTGGCGTAATAACGGATTCAATTGCACTCACATCAGCAGTATTGACATAAACAGGTTTAACGCCATGGGTATTTTTATGACAAAAATCAAGCAAACGATAAGTGCCTCCATAAACATCACTGGAAACAATCCATTCATCGGGAGCTTTAAATAATGTCATTAACACTTGAATGGCTGCCATGCCTGATGCAAAAGCAAAGGCTGCGTCCCCACCATCTAATTTCGCCATAGTTTCTTCTAAAACCACTCTTGTTGGGTTTTTAGTACGAGTGTAATCAAAACCGGTACTTTCACCGATACCATGATGTCCATAGGCCGTTGAAAGAAAAATTGGTGTGGAAACCGCGCCAGTACGTGGATCGGTACGGTTACCAGCTTGGGCTAAAATAGTATCTAGAGCATATTCTTGTGTCATTATCTCACCTAATATTGAAAACGAAAATTTGTTTGCCATTTTGGCATAAAGTGCAGTGGGATTAAAGGGAATTTTTTTGATTTTATTTGGCTAATTGGAACAGTAATAATGATATATTGATTTTCTTTCATTTTCCCTATAAAAATCGCCTCAATCGGGACAATTTATCAACTATAATTATTTAGCAACTTTTAATTCTACCAAGAATTTAAATGGAACTTTGGCGATAGCCTCGATAATTAATAGTTAAATTATTTGTGAGATACACGAGAGCCACTGATGACTTTTTAATACAAAATTGGCTTATTTTTAGCAATAATGTCTTTTTTTTCAGCAAGCAATATAATTTTTAAAACTTATTGCAAAATTCCTGTTGACAACAAAATAGATTCCCGTAAAATGCACCCTCGTTGGCAGCGATAAGCTGAAAGCAAAGCGGGAATAGCTCAGTTGGTAGAGCACGACCTTGCCAAGGTCGGGGTCGCGAGTTCGAGCCTCGTTTCCCGCTCCAAATTAACCTAATCAGTTAGGAAATGCGTTTAGCCCGAGTGGCGGAATCGGTAGACGCAAGGGATTTAAAATCCCTCGCCTTTCGGGGCGTGCCAGTTCAAGTCTGGCCTCGGGCACCATTTAAAACTAAGTTAAAATAATAAATTGGCACCGTAAGGTGTTTTTTTATATCTAAAAAGATTTCAAATTGTGGCGTGTTAGCAAAGCGGTTATGCACTGGATTGCAAATCCATGTAGCTCGGTTCGACTCCGGGACACGCCTCCATTACATATCTCGAATTGTCATCCAAATAAATCAAATTGTATTTATTTAATAGAAAAGTGATAAAATCTCTCTCATCACTTTCAATTTGGTAAAACTGTGGCTATAGTTTCACCACTCTCGCTTGTTTAACCATATTATCTGCTACTTCTAACACAGTGACTTTCAAGCCATTTAATTCAAATTCTGCTCCCTCATCGGGAATATCTTCTAAATGCTCTAAAATTAGACCATTAAAGGTGCGAGCTTCTTCGGTATCTAAATTCCAATCAAACAGTTTATTTAAATCACGAATATTAGTTGAGCCTTCAATTAAAATCGAACCATCTGACTGAGTCGTCACTTCTTCCTCAATAGATGGCGCAGTTGAGGTGGTAAATTCTCCGACTATTTCTTCTAAAATATCTTCTAAGGTGACTAATCCTTTGATGTCGCCATATTCATCTACGACTAATCCAATACGTTCTTTATTATTACGGAAATTGAGTAATTGTGCGGTTAATGCGGTGCCTTCGGGAATAAAATAAATCTCATCGGCGGCTCGAATTAAGGTTTCTTTACTAAACTCATTTTTGTCTAGCATCAAACGATAGGCTTCTCGCACTCGTAAAATGCCTAGCACATTTTCGTCCATATTATCTTTATATAATACCACTCGGCTATGGGCTGCATGGTTTAACTGACGCATAATCGACTTCCAATCATCATCAATATCAATCCCTGCAATATCATTGCGTGGCACCATAATATCTTCGACAGAAACTTCTGCCAAATCCAAAATCGACAACAACATTTCTTGGTGAGCAGAGGGGATAAATTTACCGCTTTCATTTACGATAGAACGTAATTCTTCTGCATTAAGATGATTCGCTCTAATTTCGGTTTTTAAGCCAGTGATTTTGATTAAGCATTTAATAATCAAGTTCATCAAAAAAACCAGTGGCATAAAAAGTTTCATTAACGGCGAAATCAAGTGGCTAGACAAAAATGCCACTTTTTCTGGATAAAGTGCAGCAACGGTTTTTGGATAAATTTCAGAAAAGACTAACATCACAAAGGTCAATAAGCCTGTCGCAATGGCTACGCCTGCATCACCATATAAACGCATACCAATAATAGTCGCAATTGCCGAAGCAGAAATATTCACCAGATTATTACAGATTAAAATAAAACTCAGTAATTTATCGGTTTTTTTTAATAAACGTTCTGCTTTTTTCGCTCCCTTATGCCCTTTTTCAGCAAGGTAACGCATACGGTAACGGTTGGCAGACAATAGACCTGTTTCTGAACCTGAGAAATAGGCAGAAATAATTAACAGAATGATAAGAATAATAAATAAGGTACTAAGGGGAATACTGTCCAAAAGTTGTTCCTTGTGTTCGTTCATCAAATAAGTGCGGTGAAAAATCTCGTTTTTTTATACCGCACTTCCAATTTTCCCACTTACGCAGGAAAAAATTTGCTGCCAAAATAAGCAATCGTCAGCAATATCATACCTGAGATTGTGAAAATGATCATTCTTTTTCCACGCCAATGCCATTTCCAATGCCCTACCAACAGAATACCAAAAACAACCCAAGCAAATAGGGAAAACGCTGCCTTATGAATATTGCTTAACTGCAACGCATGCAATAAATGATATGTTCCAGTGAATAAGATAATGGTTAATAAAATTTCACCACTTAACATGACACGAAAAAAATGGCGTTCCACCAACATTAATGGCGGTAAGTCAGGTGATGGCAAGACTTTTTTACGTTTTAAATGACGATCCAACCAAGCAATTTGAATGCTGTACAACATGGCAATAAAACAGACCGCATAAGCCAACATAGAGATCAGAATATGTAACAATAAATCCACTTGTAAATGCACGATTTGACTTGGGATAAATTCCGTCATTAACAAGTTAATTAAGGCAAATCCATATACAATAGGCGAAACAAATGCCAATGTTCGCACATTCCATAACATCGGTACTGTACTTAATAATGCAATAAAAAAACTCATTAAGGAACTGACTTCAAGTAACGTAATATCTGCCCCTAAGGTTAGATGAGTAAACAATTCGGTAAAACTCAAATAATGACAAATTACAGCTAAAAATGCACTGCATAAAAACAGTGTTCTTTTTGGTTTAGTTTGCCCATCAATTTTCAGCAACATCGGCATAATTAGCAAGATATTGAAGCTATAAAAAAGCATTGCAAAAATAGCATAAGGCATTGTTGTCAATTTGGTTTATCCTTTATTTTTCAAAAATAACAATTCATTTTAACCGTGCTAAATTGAAATTTCAATTAGAGACTGCCTTTGCTAGTGAAAACAAGGAAATTCAGGTATAATCGGGTAAATTTTTTGTTAATGACGAGAACGAAATATGTTTGAAAATTTATCTGATCGCCTATCGAAAACCTTACGCAATATCACAGGGAAAGGGCGTTTAACCGAAGACAATATTAAAGATACCTTACGAGAAGTCCGCATGGCATTGCTGGAAGCGGATGTTGCCTTACCTGTAGTACGTGAATTTATCAATAAAGTCAAAGAACGTGCTATCGGTGAAGAAGTCAATAAAAGCCTGACCCCAGGGCAAGAATTTCTAAAAATCGTACAAAGTGAATTAGAAAATGCCATGGGGCAAGCTAATGAAGAATTAAATCTTGCTACCCAACCGCCAGCGGTCATTTTAATGGCGGGGTTACAAGGGGCGGGGAAAACCACTTCTGTGGGTAAATTGGCGAAATTTTTAAAAGAACGGCATAAGAAAAAAGTATTAGTGGTGTCTGCTGACGTATATCGTCCTGCGGCGATTAAACAGCTTGAAACCTTAGCCCAATCTGTGGGTGTAGATTTCTTTCCTTCTGACGTAAAACAGAACCCTGTAGAAATTGCCAAAACCGCTAAAGCCGATGCGAAATTAAAATTCTATGACGTATTGATTGTGGATACGGCAGGTCGCTTGCATGTTGACGGCGAGATGATGGAAGAAATTAAGCAAATTCACACCGCACTTGAGCCGATTGAAACCCTGTTTACCGTGGATGCAATGACAGGGCAAGATGCTGCCAATACTGCCAAAGCCTTTAATGAAGCCTTGCCATTAACTGGGGTGATCTTAACCAAAGTCGATGGCGATGCACGTGGTGGTGCAGCCTTATCTATTCGCCAAATTACAGGTAAACCGATCAAATTCTTAGGGGTAGGTGAAAAAACGGAGGCGTTAGAACCTTTCCACCCAGAACGTGTGGCTTCACGTATTTTAGGTATGGGCGATGTCCTTTCTTTAATCGAAGATTTACAACGTTCCGTTGACCAAGAAAAAGCCGAAAAAATGGCGAAGAAATTCAAAAAGGGCGATCAATTTACCCTTGAAGATTTCCGTGAACAACTGAGCGAAATGAAAAAAATGGGTGGCATGATGTCGATGTTAGACAAACTCCCTGGGGCAAAAAACTTGCCTGATCATGTTAAAAATCAAGTGGATGATAAAATGTTTATCAAAATGGAAGCGATCATCAATTCCATGACCTTAAAAGAACGTGCCAATCCTGACATTATCAAAGGCTCACGCCGTCGCCGCATTGCGTTAGGTTCAGGCACGCAAGTGCAAGATGTTAATAAATTACTCAAACAATTTGACGATATGCAACGCATGATGAAAAAAATGCGTAGTGGTGGTATGGCAAAAATGATGAAAGGTATGAAAGGAATGATGGGCGGTGGCATGGGTGGACTGGCTGGTTTAGGTGGAATGTTTAAACGCTAATTATCCTGTGTAAATCTTGGTGAAGCATAGTGCGGTGAAAAAATATTGACTTTTCACCGCATTTTTTTGCCCTGAACTTTCTTTACATGATGAGAAATAAAAACACAATATTGGCTAAAAATATGCCATAATGTAGCTAAATCATTGGCACTAAGGAGATCATTATGAAAAAAGTGACTTTATTACTTACTGCATTAATCATCAGTGCTTGTAGCAATCAACCAGAACGACAAGCGTTAATTCACGGTGAACAATTAGATACTCCACAAAAAACCGCAATTGGCTTTATTCGCTTATCACAGAATTCTCAATATTATGTGGATACATCTTCGATCTGGGTGGATAATACCAAAAACAATCTGATTAATTTTGATACCGTGATTAATTTACATATCGGACATCGTATTTTTGAAGATAAAAACCTAATGACGAAATCCGTACGTCAGCATAAAGTCTTAGATTGTAAAACAAATATCATGACCCATACAGGATCACTGTTATATTCGGATTTCTGGGGGGAAGGAACGGTATTCACTCCGAAAAAATATCGTGAGCATCAGGTCAAGCCTCGTAATGGTTCAACACTAGGGACTGTCGCTCAAGTCATGTGTGCGAATTTTTATCATTAATTTAATAGCAAAAGGGCAAGAAAATCTAATCTTGCCCTTTGTGGAATGGAATTATGGATGAACAGGTCTTTGACTTGGTGCCTCATAATTTTCTGGCAAACCAAACACCTGACGTAACACCATTTTATAAAATGTAAAAGCCTCTTTAGAACCTTGAAGTGCCTCATCTTCAGCTTTTGGATCTAAGCCTAAATTATCTAAATACACTTTAAATTCACGCCAGTGTTTACCACGTCCTTCAGGATGCCCTGCAAGATGACTTGCACCATGTTCTGCATCAAAACTTAAATTCTTTTCTGCCGCTTTATATAAGAAAGCTGCACCTAAGTTTGAACCCTCAGCACAATACAACCAACCAATAGCGGCATTACCTTGAGGTGTTGGCAAGTTGCCTTTAAACTCATAAGGTTGGCTATTTAATACCGCTAAATCTTTCACCACAGCATCATAACGAGCCATATATTTTAACTCTGGGATTTTTTTATTGAGTTCAGGATCTTTATAAATATCATCAACTACTTTGTGAAACACTGATTGTAATAGCAAAAATTTTGTATAATTTTCATTATTCTTAAAAGGTTCAACCGACATCACGAGATTATCTACACTGTCATGTGTGGTACGATTAAATGCTTTTAAACGTTCAGAAAACGTTTTTTGTTCTTGTGTCATACTCTATATTTCCTATTGATTTTCAGATAATTTTCCATAATTAAAAAGAGTTTAAATATACTTTAATTGATTATAATTTTCAATAATAAAAACTTGTACATCCAATATAGGTTATTTAAACTTAACTTTGAATATTAATATTCTTCCATATACCCCAAACTACGCAATGCTCTTTCATCATCTGCCCAGCCTGATTTGACCTTAACCCAAAGCTCTAAATGCACTTTGTTGTCAAATAAACGTTCCATATCCTGACGAGCTTCAGTGCCAATCACTTTAATTTTTTGTCCACCTTGACCGATCACCATTTTTTTCTGACCGTCACGTTCTACTAAAATCAAGCCGTTAATTTCGTAAGTACCACGTTCATTGAGTTTAAATTGTTCAATTTCCACTGTCACCGAATAAGGTAATTCTTCGCCCATAAACCGCATGAGTTTTTCACGGATAATTTCAGATGCCATAAAACGTTGGGAACGATCCGTAACATAATCCTCAGGGAAATGATGCTCACCTTTTTTCAAGCAATCTCGCACAATTTTTTTCAAATTATGCACGTTGTTACCACGTTGAGCGGAAATCGGTACAATTTCTTTGAAATTAAATTTTCCGCTTAATTCTGTGATGAATGGCAACAACTCATCTTTATTTTTAACATTATCAATTTTGTTAATGGCTAATACCACGGGGGTTTTTACTTGGCGTAATTTGTTTAACACCATTTCATCGTCTTCATTCCAGTGTGTACCGTCCACCATAAAAATAATTAAGTCCACATCTCCAATAGCGCTGCTGGCGGCACGATTCATTAAACGGTTAATGGCTCGTTTTTCTTCAATATGTAATCCGGGGGTATCCACATAAACGGCTTGATATGCACCGTCCGTATCAATACCCACAATGCGGTGGCGGGTAGTCTGGGCTTTGCGTGAAGTAATTGATACTTTTTGTCCTAGAATTTTGTTTAATAAAGTAGATTTTCCCACGTTGGGACGACCGACAATAGCAATAAAGCCACAATAGGTTTCAGTGGATGGTTGGTTATCATTGTTTACATCATTATGTAAAATTTCATCTGTCATTAGGTAATATCCAATTCTTTTAAAATTTGTTCGGCTGCAGCTTGTTCTGCCTTACGGCGACTACCTGCTACACCAATAAAAGTGCGGTCTAAATTTTCCGCATTACATTCTACAGTAAAGGTTTGGCAATGGGCTTCACCTTCGGTCTTAATAATATGATAGCTTGGTAAGCTTAATCCTTTACCTTGCAAATATTCTTGCAAACGTGTTTTCGGATCTTTTTGATTTTCACCCGGTTTAATTGCCTCTAATCGTTTTGCATACCAATAGCAAATAATCGCCATAGTACTATTCAAATCACTATCTAAAGACATTGCCCCAATAATCGCTTCGACACAATCCGCTAAAATAGATGCTCGGCGAAAGCCACCACTTTTAAGCTCACCTGAACCTAGAACTAAATAATGACCAAGCTCAAATTGACGTGCTAATTCTGCAAGGGTTTGTTCTCGAACCAATGTTGCTCGCATGCGACTCAATTCCCCTTCATTACATTTTGGAAACTGCTGATACAAGGTTTGAGCAATGGTTAAATTTAAAATAGCATCGCCTAAAAACTCTAAGCGTTCATTATGTAATTTGGCTGCACTACGGTGCGTTAAGGCTTGTTTTAACAAAGCAAGATCAGTGAATTGATAACCAATCTTACCTTGTAATCTAGTTAAATCATTCATTATTTAATTTTCGTAAATAAGCGTTCAGAACGAATACCTGTTGGCCATTCATTTGGTTTTTTATCTAAACTCAGCCAAATATAAGTGGCTTTTCCCACAATATTTTTTTCCGGTACAAAACCCCAGAAACGACTATCTTCACTCATATTACGATTATCTCCCATCATAAAGTATTGTCCTGTTGGCACTACCCATTCAGTTACATAATATTCTTGTTTAACATAATCTTTATAACGATAGCCCTCTGAAATAGGCTCAGGGAACCAATGAATTTGGTGGCTTACATCACCGTTTTCGGTCAGTTCGAGCATACTCGGACCATAAATAAAGCTACCATCTGGATTTCTACCAATAATTGCCTTAAATTCATCATTTTGTTGTGGCTTAGAATAAGCAAATTCTTTGCTTTCACAATCTTCTTCACATGGCTTGCCATTCTTACTATAAATAATGGTTAATTTTCTTTCTAACTCATTATAAAGCACTCGGTCGCCACCAATCCCGATTACACGTTTAATATAATCCACATTCGGTTGAGGTGGGGCTTTAAACACTACAATATCTCCACGTTGCACTTTGCCTGTTTCCATCAAAGTATTTTGGAAAACTGGATCTTTAACGCCATAAGCATATTTTTCTACTAAAATAAAATCGCCTACACGTAAAGTTGGTTCCATGGATTGTGATGGAATTTGGAACGGTTCAAATAGAAAAGAACGCAGAATTAATACGAACGCCAATACAGGAAATAAAGATGAAATAAATTCTTCGCCCTCACCAATCGGCTCAATTTTGGCTCTTTCTTCATCGCTTAATACTTGTCCTGTACGCTGTTCAGTGCGTGCAATTTGACGGCGACGATGCGGTAACACCGAAAAACGGTGATAGCACCACAATACGCCAGAAAGTGCGGTGAATAAAATTAATAAAATTGAAAATGTATTTGGTAACTGTAGATAATCTAACACTTTCCAAACAGCAAAGCCTACAACTAATAAAATCGGTAGAAAAAGTTTTGACATAGTTTCCCTTATTTAGTCTTTTCCAACGTGTAAAATCGCCAAAAATGCCTCTTGTGGCACTTCCACATTACCTAATTGCTTCATACGTTTTTTACCTTCTTTCTGTTTCTGCAACAGTTTTTTCTTACGGCTTACATCCCCACCATAACATTTTGCTAACACGTTTTTACGCAACTGTTTTACGGTAGAACGAGCAATAATCTGATTACCAATGGCAGCTTGAATAGCAATATCAAATTGCTGACGAGGAATTAATTCTTTCATTTTTTCCACTAATTCACGTCCACGATAGGCAGCATTATCTTTATGTACAATTAATGCCAGAGCATCTACACGATCACCATTAATCATAATATCCACTCGCACCATATTAGCAGATTGGAAACGTTTAAAGCCATAATCTAACGAAGCATAACCTCGAGAGGTTGATTTTAAACGATCGAAGAAATCAAGTACCACTTCCCCCATCGGAATTTCATAGGTCAACGCAATTTGATTACCATGATACACCATATTGGTTTGCACCCCGCGTTTTTCAATACAAAGAGTGATTACATTACCTAAATAATCCTGAGGCACAAGCATATTACATTCCGCAATCGGTTCGCGAATATCGGCAATGTTGCTTAATGGCGGTAACTTCGCTGGGCTATCAACATAGACAACATCACCATTAGTGAGTTCAACTTCATACACTACGGTAGGTGCGGTAGTAATCAAATCAAGATCGTATTCACGTTCTAAGCGCTCTTGAATAATTTCCATGTGAAGTAAACCTAAGAAACCACAACGGAAACCAAAACCAAGTGCGGTGGAATTTTCAGGTTCATAGAACAACGAAGCATCATTTAGGCTTAACTTGCCTAACGCATCACGGAATGCTTCATAATCGTCCGAACTAATCGGGAATAACCCTGCATAAACTTGTGGCTTCACTTTTTTAAAACCAGGTAAAACTTCTGTAGCGGAATGGTGTTGGTGAGTTAAAGTATCCCCTACTGGTGCACCTAAAATATCTTTAATCGCACAAACTACCCAACCTACTTCGCCTGTTTTTAGCTCAGGAGTATCTACTTGTTTTGGCGTAAAAATCCCAAGGCGATCCACTTGATAAGATTGCCCAGTGCTCATTACTTTGATTTTATCGCCTTTTTTAATTGAGCCATTTTTTACACGAACAAGCGAAACAACGCCCAAATAGTTATCAAACCACGAGTCAATAATTAATGCCTGCAATGGTGCATTCGGATCACCCGCTGGTGCTGGAATTTTTGCCACAATTTCTTCTAATACATCTTCAATCCCAACGCCAGTTTTGGCTGAACAGCGAACAGCATCAATAGCATCGATCCCCACAATATCTTCAATCTCTTCTGCCACACGTTCTGGTTCGGCAGCGGGTAAATCGATTTTATTTAAAATTGGTACCACTTCTAAATTCATATCCAACGCTGTATAGCAGTTCGCTAAGGTTTGAGCTTCTACCCCTTGCCCAGCATCGACCACCAATAATGCCCCCTCACAAGCAGCTAAGGAACGAGAAACCTCATAGGAAAAGTCAACGTGTCCTGGAGTATCAATAAAGTTTAATTGATAAGTTTCACCATTTTTGGCTTTATAGTTTAAGGTTACACTTTGGGCTTTGATAGTAATTCCACGTTCACGTTCAAGATCCATGGAATCCAATACCTGAGCTTCCATTTCACGATCGGATAAACCGCCACAAGTTTGGATCAAACGGTCAGAAAGGGTCGATTTTCCGTGGTCAATATGAGCGATGATAGAAAAGTTACGAATATTTTGCATATAAAATAATTAAATAATAAATTCCTAAAAAGATAATCGGGGAATTGTACCTGAAATAGGCGTTGTAAGCTAGAAGTGCGGTGAAAATTCCAAAGGAATTTTGAAAAAAACACCCCAATCAAAAGATCGGGGTGTTGAATATTGTTTTAGAAAAACAAATTATAGACTTTCAGTGAAAGTACGAGTGATAACATCACGTTGTTGTTCTGGTGTTAATGAGTTAAAACGTACTGCATAACCTGAAACACGAATAGTTAATTGTGGATATTTTTCAGGGTGTTTAACTGCATCTTCTAAGGTTTCACGGCGTAAAACGTTTACGTTTAAGTGTTGACCACCTTCTACTTTTACAGTTGGAGCAACATCAACTGGTAATTCACGATATTCGATTTTACCTAATTCGTTTACTGCCACGATTTGGTCTTCAGCGAAACCACCTTTTGCACATAAACAACGGGCTTCACCTTTGTCACTGTCTAATAACCAGAATGAATTTAATAAATTGTCATTCGCTGCTTGAGTAATTTGAATACCTTTAATCATAAAGTGCCTCCATTTGGCTGTTTATTTAAATAATTGAATTTTTAAATGATGTACAAATTTTATCAAAAAATTTGATGAATTCAACTATTTTTGACATTTATCAAGCTAATCTTATATTAAAATCAAGATAACTTGATCTGCTTCAATATTATTAAGTTAAATAAAATATATTAAAACTTTTTATTAACATTTTTTAAATTATATTTAACAAAATAGGCGCATATAATAATAAAGACCAATCCTAAACACAGAACTGGTCTTTAAAAATCAAATTTACATATTGATTAATTGGAATTATTGATATTCAACCAAAATATCTTTCTCACTAATCGTATCACCATAAACCGGTAACAAGGTTTTTTCATAAGCACGTTTTAATGAACCGTCTTTAGATAATTTTTCCGTTTCAGCATTTAACCATTCCAACAGATCTTTATCCTCCTTACGCACCGCACCGGCAATACTGTCTTGCTCACCTAAGGTTTTAATACCCACGGTAAATCCGGGATTTTCTTTCGCCCAAGCAAATAACAACGTATTATCGTGAGCTAACGCATCACCACGCCCATCCACTAACGCTTGGAAAGTTTCAGTATTTTGTTCAAATTTTAACAATTTGATATTTGGATAATTCTTAGTAAAGAATGCATCTGCTGTCGTCCCTTTATTTACTAACAGGGTTTTGTCTTCAAGTTCTTTGATATCGGTAATGACCGCACCGTCTTTTGATGCCACACCTAATGCCACTTTCATATAAGGTTTGGCGAAATCCACTACTTCTTGACGAGCAGGGGTCACAGTAAAGTTGGCTAAAATAATATCAACTTTATTTGATGTCAGATATTCTACACGGTTAGCCGCTTCTACCAATACAAATTCTACTTTGTTTTCATCGCCCAGCAAATCTTTACTTAAATCTTTGGCAATTTCCACATCAAAGCCTTGGCTTTGACCATTTTGATCCACATAGCCAAATGGCGGTTTGTCGCTAAATACGCCAATGCGAACTTTGCCTGCTTGTTTAATACGATCTACCGCAGAAACTTTGGTTGGTTCAGCTTTAGCAGCTTCTTTACTATTATTATCGCAAGCGGTGATACCCACAGCTAATAATAATGTAGCTAAAAGCGCGGTGATTTTTTTGAAATTTTTCATAGATGATCCTTTTTTAAATAAAATGATTTGGTGAAAATAATTATAAAAAGAATTTTTCTAAAAAAGGAAAGAACTAATCATTATTTAATATATGTTTTTGGAATAACATTGATAAATTATGTTTAATTCATAAAAAAATTTGTTATATTACACGTGAATAATCTGCAAAAAGGAATTTGTGATGATCACAATCTCTGCATTAGGTGCCTTAGTCGCATTAACTGTGGCTATTTTCCTTATTTTGAAAAAAGTCTCGCCTGCTTACGGTATGATTACTGGAGCCTTAATTGGTGGTTTAGTGGGGGGAGCTAATCTGACGGAAACCATCAATTTAATGATCGGTGGTGCTCAGGAAATCACTACTGCAGTCATGCGAATTTTAGCAGCAGGTGTATTAGCTGGCGTACTAATTGAATCTGGTGCTGCAGCAACCATCGCTGAAACCATTGTCAAAAAACTGGGGGAAACTCGAGCCTTATTAGCTTTAGCTATCGCCACACTGATGTTAACCGCTGTTGGTGTATTTATTGATGTGTCTGTTATCACGGTATCACCGATCGCCTTAGCTTTAGCTAAACGGGGCAATCTCTCTAAAATGGCTATCCTAATTGCTATGATTGGCGGTGGAAAAGCAGGCAATATCATATCCCCTAACCCAAATGCTATTGCAGCTTCCGATGTATTTCATATTCCTTTAACATCACTGATGGCAGCAGGTATAATCCCTGCCATATTTGGCTTAATTATAACCTACTTTTTTGCCAAAAACTTAATTCATAAAGGCAATAAAGTCAGTGATAATGAAGTTATCATTCTCGACAGTAACAAACTCCCTTCTTTTTCCGCAGCGATTACCGCTCCACTATGCGCGATCTTATTATTAGCCTTACGTCCATTATTTGATATTGTTATCGATCCTTTAATCGCTTTACCATTAGGAGGTTTAGTTGGATCTATTGCTATGGGAAAAGCTAAACAGAGTAATCAATATGCAATTACTGGTTTAAGCAAAATGGCACCTGTCGCTATTATGTTACTTGGAACTGGCTCTCTTGCCGGCATTGTTAGTCATTCAGGGTTAAAAGATGTATTAATTGATGGTTTAACTGCATCAGGCTTGCCGTCTTATTTGCTTGCCCCTATTTCAGGGGTATTAATGTCTTTGGCAACCGCTTCAACTACGGCGGGAACGGTTGTTGCATCGAATGTGTTTAGTCAAACTCTCATGGAACTCGGCGTGAGTGGTATTGCGGCGGCAGCGATGATTCACGCTGGGGCGACTGTGGGTGATCACATGCCACACGGCTCATTCTTCCATGCCACCAGTGGCAGCGTAAATATGGATATTCGAGAACGGTTAAAATTAATTCCCTATGAAACCGCAATAGGGTTAATGATGACCATAATTTCTACGCTAATTTTTGGTGTGTTTAAATTATTCTAAGGGTAAATCATGAAAATAGTTATTGCTCCTGATAGTTTCAAAGAAAGTTTAACAGCTCTTGAAGTGGCTAATGCCATTGAGACAGGATTTAAAAAAATCTTTCCGCAGGCGGATTATATCAAAATCCCCATGGCAGATGGCGGCGAAGGTACTGTTCAATCCTTAGTGGATGCCACACAAGGGAAGTTAATCCACCTGCAAGTCACTGCTCCACTGGGTAATAAAAATTCCGCCTTTTTTGGTTTATCAGGCGATAAACAAACGGCATTCATTGAAATGGCAGCAGCTTCTGGTTTGCATTTAGTCCCCATAGTACAACGCAACCCACTCTACACCACCAGCTATGGCACAGGCGAATTGATTAATGCGGCTTTAAACTGCGGTGTAAAAAAAGTGATTTTAGGTATCGGTGGTAGTGCAACTAATGACGGCGGTGTTGGTATGTTGCAAGCCTTAGGGGCAAAATTTTTAGATATTCAAGGAAATGAGATTAACTTGGGTGGTGCAAATTTAGCTACCATCGCTAAAATTAATTTAAGTCATTTAAATCCCAAATTACAAGCTGTTAAATTTGAAGTCGCTTGTGATGTTAATAACCCTTTATGTGGTGAAAATGGGGCATCTGCGGTATTCGGTCCACAAAAAGGGGCAACACCTGATATAGTAAAAATATTAGATCAAGCCTTGTTGCATTTTGCTCAAATCGTGCAAAAAGAGCTTGGACTAAAGATTCAAGATCAAGCTGGAGCGGGAGCAGCTGGTGGAATGGGAGGTGGTTTATTGTTACTACCGAATGTTCAACTCAAAGCAGGTGTACAAATTGTAATGGATGCCGTGCATTTAAGTGATTATATTCAACATGCCGATTTAGTGATTACTGGTGAGGGGCGAATGGACGGGCAAAGTATTCATGGCAAAACCCCAATCGGCGTATCCAAAACCGCAAAACGATTTAATAAACCTGTAGTCGCCATAGTAGGCTGTTTACGCAAAGATTATGATGTAGTTTACGATCACGGTATTGATGCGGTTTTTCCGATTATTCGGCAGGTCAATAGCCTTGAAAATATCTTGAAAGCTGGGCGTGAAAACTTAATTTCAACAGCAGAAAACGTGGCGAGATTGTGGAGAATTAAATCATTTTCGTAACAACTGCGGTGTAAAAATTTTAATATTTTTACACCGCACTCTTCGGCGTTAACTTAGCTAAATATTCTCCTCATAATTCACCGCACTTTTCTCATAATTAAGAATATTCAAAAAGGCTTTTGCCCGATCTGTGATGGGATTAGCAAAGAAAAATTCAGGTTTAGATTGCTCAATAATTTCGCCCTTATCCATAAAAATAATACGATCTGCAACCTGTTTTGCAAAGCCCATTTCGTGAGTCACAATCAGCATGGTCATGCCGTCTTTAGCCAGTCCTAAAATTACGTCTAACACTTCTCGCACCATTTCAGGGTCAAGGGCGGCAGTAACTTCGTCAAATAGCATAATTTCTGGATTCATACAAAGGGAACGCACAATAGCAATACGTTGTTTTTGTCCGCCTGATAATTCGCGTGGAAAGGCATTTTTGCGGTCGAATAAGCCAACCCGTTTTAACAATTTATCTGCTTGCCTTTCTACATCTTCCCGTTTGCGTTTTTGTACTTTCATTGGACCAAGCAAAATATTGTCGATCACTGATATATGTGAAAATAATTCATAGCTCTGGAACACCATACCAATTTTTTGACGGGCTTTAACCCACGAAATGTCTTTGCCTAATATACCATTATTTTCTAATCGAATTTCACCACTTTTAATTTCTTCCAAACCGTTAATACAGCGTAGTAGCGTACTCTTACCACAGCCCGAAGGTCCAAGAATTACCACTACTTCACCTTTTTGCACGGAAAGATCTATGCCGTGAAGTGCGGTGACTTCAGCGTAATTTTTGACGAGTTGTTTAATATCTAATAATGCCATAATTTAAAATTCCTAATTGCTCCATTTTGCTTCTAAATATTTGGAAAACAATGACAATGGATAACAAATAATAAAATACAAAAAGAAAATCACGCCGTAAATCCACAAAGCAGCGGACGGATCAGTAAATAGTGATGTTTCAATAATCTGTTGCCCCACTTTAATCACTTCCAACACACCGATTAACATAGCAAGGGAGCTGGTTTTTACCATTCGGGTAAATAAATTTATCGCCCCTGGTGTCACGCGTTTTAAACTTTGTGGCAACAAAATATACACAAAAGTTTGCAGTTTATTCAAGCCCAAAGCATAGGCTGATTCGAGCTGATGTTTTTCAATGGAAGTTAATGCTCCACGCACCAAATCCCCCATTTCAGCTACCCCCCAGAAAATAAACACTACAATACACACCCAAACACCACTCCAGTGAATATTAAACCATTTAGCAAACCCAAAATAGACTAAAAAGAGTAATACTAACAAGGGGATAATGCGTACTACCTCTAAATATAGCTGGCACAAAAAATGCACGGCTTTGTTTTTACTGGTCATCACTACACCAAAAATAACACCTAAAATACACGCAAAAAACACTGAAACAAAGGCAATTTCAGCGGTGATCCATAATCCACCGAGCAAACGTTCTAAATTACTGCCTTGAAATAAAATACCCAACCCCATGACTATGCTCCATATTTAGCTTGACGCAAACGGCGTTCTAAATAACGAATATACAGTGACACGGGCAATAAAATAATCAAATAAAATACCACGAGCAAAAATAAAGATTCGTTAGTTTTATAATCCATTCCGATAATATCTTTTGCCAAAAACATTAATTCTGCCACCGCAACGGCACTGATCACCGATGTTTCTTTCATTAAAAACAAACAGTTCGCTCCCACCGCTGGTGTAGCAATAGCAAAGGCTTGCGGAAAAATCACATAGCGAAAGGCTTGTAAAGGCGTTAGCCCGATACTTAACGCACTTTCAATTTGCCCTTTGGATACGGCTTCCAATCCACCCCGAATGGCTTCCGCCATATAGCTCCCCCCAAGAAAAGCCAAACCGATAATCCCACAGGTAAAACCATCTAATTTAATGCCTACTTTGGATAAACCAAAATACAGAAAAAATACTTGAATTAACAACGGGGTATTACGAGAGAGTTCAATGTAGCTTTTGACCAGCCATTGCAAGCCACGAATTTTGTAGGTTAACACCACGGCACAAAGCAACCCGACTAGCACCGACAATACAATAGCCCAAAAGGACAAATGCAAGGTAAGTAAAGTTGCATCAATAAAACGAGGAACAGCGTTCCAAATATATTGCCAGTTCATAGAAAATAAGAAATGAATTTAAAATAGCTAAAATTATAATGGCTTAATTAGGCAGATAAAAGAACGATTTGATATGACTTAGATAAATTTGATATAAAAACACCGCACTTTGGTTAAAAAAGTGCGGTCTAAATCTGAAGAATTTCAAAAATTAAGCGGCGTACAACCCAACCCCTAACTCATCTTCTTTACGAGTTCGATTAATCACGGCTTGTGGCGATTGAATCACACGTAAGCCCATTTGATCTTCGGTACGAACCACATCACCACGCAAGGAATTGGTATAGACATCGGTGATTTTAATATCCACGAATTTGCCGATCATATCAGGTGTACCTTTGAAATTCACAATGCGGTTGGTTTCCGTTCTGCCAGTGAGTTCCATAATGTCTTTTTTAGATGGTCCTTCAACTAGCACACGCTGTTCGGTACCTAACATGGCTCGGCTAAATTGAGCGGCTTGGTTATTAATACGTTGTTGCAACAGATACAAGCGTTGTTTTTTCTCATCTTCACTCACATCATCAGGCAAATCTGCCGCTGGTGTACCAGGGCGAGCAGAGTAAATAAAGCTAAAGCTCATATCAAAATTCACTTGAGCGATCAGGTTCATCGTGTCTTCGAAATCCTGATCGGTTTCCCCAGGGAAGCCTACGATAAAGTCCGAGCTAATCTGAATATTCGGGCGAACTTTACGCAGTTTGCGAATAATCGCTTTATATTCCAATGCGGTGTGATTACGTTTCATCATGGTTAATACTCGATCCGAACCGCTTTGTACAGGCAAATGCAAGAAACTCACGAGTTCTGGCGTATCGCTGTAAACCTCAATAATATCGTCTGTAAATTCAATCGGGTGGCTGGTGGTGAAACGTAAACGGTCAATACCATCAATCGCCGCCACTAAACGCAGCAATTCTGCAAAGGAACAAATTTCACCGTCAAAGGTTGCCCCACGATAGGCATTCACATTTTGTCCTAACAGGTTCACTTCACGCACGCCTTGCTCGGCTAATTGGGCAATTTCAAACAGAATATCGTCCACTGGGCGACTCACTTCTTCACCACGAGTATAAGGCACAACGCAGAAAGAACAATATTTATTACAACCTTCCATAATCGAGACAAACGCCGTTGGACCTTCGGCTCTCGGTTCAGGCAAACGGTCAAATTTCTCAATTTCAGGGAAACTCACGTCCACCACAGAGCTTTTGCCACCACGAATTTGGTTAATCATTTCAGGCAAGCGATGCAAGGTTTGTGGTCCGAAAATAATATCCACAAAAGGTGCACGATCACGAATATGTGCCCCTTCTTGTGAAGCCACGCAACCGCCCACGCCAATCACTAAATTCGGATTATGTTTTTTCAGCTGTTTCCAACGCCCGAGCTGGTGGAATACTTTTTCTTGGGCTTTTTCACGAATGGAGCAAGTGTTTAACAACAACACGTCCGCTTCTTCCGCTTCTTCGGTGAGTTCCAGACCGTGCGTGCTGAGTAATAAATCTGCCATTTTTGAACTGTCATACTCATTCATTTGACAGCCCCAAGTTTTAATATGTAATTTTTGAGTCATCTTTATAATCTGTATAAATTAAATTCGTTAATAAAGCCATAAAATTGATTGGCAATTAACTGGCTATTGTACTGTTTTAATCGTATTTTATCAAATTAATGCTTTCAGAATAAGCAACAAAATAGTATAATCCGCACGTTTTTTGTATTTATTTTAGAAAAAAGGATTAATCAATTAATGTCTAAAGAAGATTGCATTGAGATGCAAGGTACCATTTTGGAAACCTTGCCGAACACGATGTTTCGTGTAGAACTTGAAAATGGTCACGTGGTTACCGCTCACATTTCAGGTAAAATGCGTAAAAACTACATTCGCATTTTAACTGGCGATAAAGTTACTGTGGAAATGACCCCTTATGATTTAAGTAAAGGGCGTATTATTTTCCGTGCGAGATAATATCACGCAAGCCAACAAAGCTCGAAAATTTCGAGCTTTTGTTTTTTGCCAAAAACGCATTAAAAATCTACCGCACTTTTCGTTCTGCTAACCTTTTCTTTGTATGCAAAATATGCTAATTTCAACAGTACAAATATCAAACCAATAAAAATACTATGGACGAACACTCGAATAACGCAACACAAACAGATAGTTTTCAAAAAAAATCTTTCTTTCAATCCTTGTTTGGTCGCTTTTTTCAAGGCGAACTGAAAAACCGTGAAGAATTAGTCGAAGTCATTCGCGATTCTGAACAAAATGATCTCATCGACCAAGATACTCGTGAAATGATCGAAGGGGTGATGGAAATCGCTGAACTTCGGGTGCGAGATATTATGATCCCTCGAGCTCAAATCGTGTTTATTGAAAATGATCAAGATCTCGAAAGTTGCCTTGACACCATTATTGACACGGCTCATTCTCGCTTTCCCGTCATCACTAACGAACGAGATAATGTCCTTGGGATTTTGCATGCCAAAGATCTGTTGCAATTTCTGCGAGAACAGCCCGATGAATTCAATATGCAAGCGATTTTACGCCCTGCTGTGATTGTGCCAGAAAGTAAACGTGTCGATCGAATGCTGAAAGATTTTCGTACTGAACGTTTTCACATGGCAATCGTGGTGGACGAATTTGGTGCTATTTCAGGTTTAGTGACGATTGAAGATATTTTAGAGCAAATTGTCGGCGATATTGAAGATGAATTTGATGAAGAAGAAGTGATTGCCAATATCCGCCAACTTTCTCGCCATACTTATGCAGTGCTGGCTTTAACTGATGTTGATGATTTTAATCAAAAATTTGGCACCAATTTTGCCGATGAAGAAGTAGATACTATCGGTGGTGTGATCATGCAAGCCTTTGGTTATTTACCAAAACGAGGTGAAGAAATTACGCTGAATAATATTCATTTTAAAGTGACATCAGCAGATAGTCGTCGCATTATTCAGTTGCGAGTTACAGTGACAGATGAACAGCTTGAAAGCATCAACGCTAGCCAAGATGAAACAGAAGAATAAACCCTTATGATACACAGATTTTTACCTTATCTAATAGCCCTCATCACAGGCTCAATCGGTGTATTTGCCTTTTCCCCTTTTGATTACTGGGGAATTGCCTACATCTCAATGCTGGGTTTACTCTATGTGGCAAAAAATCCCCATAAAAAAACCGCACTTCAAGCCAGCTTTTTATGGGGAGTAAGTTTTTTTAGCATTGCGACCAGCTGGTTACACGTCAGTATTCATCAATTTGGTGGCTCGCCCCTATGGTTAAGTTATTTTTTAGTCTTCGTTCTCGCCTGTTATTTATCGCTTTTTCCCTTATTATTCACCTATCTAGTTCAACGTTTTAAAGTCGTAAGCCCTGTTATTTTGGGCACAATTTGGACATTTAGCGAATTTCTACGAGGTTGGTTATTTACAGGTTTCCCATGGCTACTGTTTGGCTATACGCAAATTGATACTCCTTTTGCAGGAATTGCCCCCATTTTTGGTGTCACTGGCTTAACCTTTTTTGTAGTATGGCTAAGTGCGGTTATTTTTAATGCTATTTCTGCTATCACTCAGCAACCACAAAAAATCAAGTTTGCTTTATTCAATATTCTACTGGGTATCAGCGTTACTGGCGTAGTTTCCTTTGCCAAAACCAATTATGCCACATCGCTGGAAAATAAAGCCATTACAATTACACTGGCACAAGGCAATATTGAACAATCCTTAAAGTGGGATCCTGATTATCTGCAATCTACCTTACAAATTTATGCCAATTTAATTCGTCCTAATTTAGCCAAATCTGATTTAATTATCTTGCCAGAAAGTGCGTTACCTGCCTTAGAAGAAAGCATTCAACCATTTTTTGATGAACTCAATCAAGCCAGCCAACACTCAAAAACAGATATTATGATTGGCACGGTTCACCGTGATGAAAGCAGCGGAAAATTATTTAACTCTATCGCATTAGTTGATGGCAATTATTCGTCTAATACGGCTCAACGTTATAATAAACATCATCTGGTTCCCTTTGGCGAATATGTGCCTTTAGAAAGTCTATTACGACCACTTGGCTCAGTGTTTAATTTACCCATGTCGGCATTTCAAAGTGGTGATAACATTCAACCTGATTTAATCAGCAAAGATCGCCGTTTTATGGGAGCTATTTGCTACGAAATTATCGAAAGTAGTCAATTACAGACAAATTTAAAAGATGATACTGATTTTATTTTAACCATTTCTAATGATGCGTGGTTTGGCGACAGCTATGGTCCTTGGCAACATTTTCAAATGGCAAGAATGCGAGCGTTAGAATTAGCTAAACCAGTGATTCGAGCAACAAATACGGGGATTACTGCATTTATTGATGCACAAGGAAAAGTCATTCGCCAAGCACCACAGTTTGTGCAAACTACGTTGACTGAAAAAATTGCTCCAACAATAGGAAAAACACCCTATGCTGTTTTTGGCAATAAACCTTTATACGCATTGTTAGTATTATTTGTTTTATTGCGAGTTATAGGTAATTTTATTCAGAAAAGAATAGCATCACGACTAAATCATAGCTGAAGTTACATGACATACCATTATATTATGGTAAAAGTAAAAACCCGTATCAAGGAATTGATACGGGTTTTTAAAATTTGGTGGAGATAATCGGGATCGAACCGACGACCTCTTGAATGCCATTCAAGCGCTCTCCCAACTGAGCTATATCCCCGAAAGTGGCGTTATGATAAATTCCGCCACGTGTTATGTCAATAGAAAATTAACCTTTATTTTGAATAAATTCAATCGCTTTTTGAATTCTGGCTAAAGTGCGGTCTTTTCCAACAAGTTTTGCTGTAATATCCATCGACGGTGACTGCCCTGAACCAGTGACCGCTAAACGGAATGGCATACCCACTTTACCCATACCGATGTCTAATTCTGTTGCCGTGTCATTCATTGCTTGATGAATATTTTCCACTGTCCAATCCTCCGGAACAGAAAGTGCGGTTAATTTTTCCAATAATTTTGTTAACGGTACAATCGCTTCTGGTTTAAAGTTTTTTGCCACCGCTTTTTCATCATAGCTGTCAAATTCTTGATAAAAATAACGACTTTGTGCGGCTAATTCTTTCAACGTTTTCGCTCGTTCCCCTAATACAGGAATAAGCTCGGCTAAGGCTACGCCATTTTCATAAGGAATACCTTGATCTTTCATGTGCCATGCAAGATGTTTTGCCACATAATTAGGATCTAAACTACGAATATAATGCTGATTTAACCATTGCAATTTTTCTGTATTAAAAGCACTAGCGGATTTACTGACCGAATGAAGATCGAATAATTCGATCATTTCTTCACGTGAAAAAATTTCTTGATCACCATGTCCCCAACCTAAACGCACTAAATAGTTAATTAATGCTTCGGGTAAATAGCCATCATCACGATATTGCATCACACTCACCGCACCATGACGTTTAGACAATTTTTGACCGTCATCACCATTAATCATGGAAACATGAGCATAGGTCGGCACGGGGGCATTTAAGGCTTTTAAGATATTAATTTGACGTGGTGTATTGTTAATATGATCTTCACCACGAACTACGTGGGTAATTCCCATATCCCAGTCATCGACTACTACACAGAAATTATAAGTTGGTGAGCCATCTGTACGGCGAATAATCAAGTCATCTAACTCGCTATTACTAATTTCAATACGACCACGCACCGCATCATCAAAAATCACTGAACCCTCTTGTGGATTTTTAAAACGAATCACATGCGGTTCATCAGGGGAATGGCTATGATCATGCAAACAATGACGATCATACTTAGCCTTTTCTTTGTTGTTTTCTTGCTGAGTACGTAATTCATCTAAACGTTCTTTTGAACAGTAACAACGGTAAGCCGTCCCCTCTTCTAACATCTGATCAATCACTTGATTGTAACGGTCAAAACGTTTAGTTTGGAAGTAAGGACCATGATCCCAAGCTAAATTTAACCATTCCATCCCCTCTAAAATAGCTTGTGTTGCCTCTGGGGTTGAACGTTCTAAATCGGTATCTTCAATACGCAACACAAATTCACCGTTATTATGTTTAGCGTATAACCATGAATAAAGTGCCGTTCTCGCCCCGCCTACATGTAAATAGCCTGTTGGACTGGGTGCAAAACGAGTACGAACTTTTACATTAGGATCTAAGGGAAATAAATTTTCAATCTTCATTTGTTGACCTTTCTTATTCTTATAAAATTTGCGGACTATTGTACCTTCTTTTCTTATTTTGCTTAACTGAATTTTTGGTTTTATGCCTATTTTTAAGACAATTAAACCATTTTTTGCAGAAATAGATTGACTGAAATTCAAGAATACTTATAATGCAATCCACAACGCAAACAGCGAAGCAAGGGCGATTAGCTCAGTTGGGAGAGCACCTCCCTTACAAGGAGGGGGTCACTGGTTCGAGACCGGTATCGCCCACCACTTTTCAACTAAATTAAGATAGTGATTAGTACCTTGCTTTCGTTTATGTGTTCTCCTGTTGTTTAAGTGGGCGATTAGCTCAGTTGGGAGAGCACCTCCCTTACAAGGAGGGGGTCACTGGTTCGAGACCGGTATCGCCCACCACTTAAACAAACCAATCTACAAACAGACTTTTATAGCTGTTATCGTAGGGCGATTAGCTCAGTTGGGAGAGCACCTCCCTTACAAGGAGGGGGTCACTGGTTCGAGACCGGTATCGCCCACCACTTTGATTATATTTTTAGATAAGATTGAGTAAAATAGAGTGTTATTTCTAAACCTTGAAACGCTTATCGTTACGCTTTATTTGGTATTTTTTTATTTACTAGGTTTTGCATTATTCCATCGTGAAGTCATGATAAAAACTTTCGTAACAAAAGAAATACGAGAAAGTCAGCAATATGCACCGCACTTTAAACGATTACGCATACTGGGCATGCGATTTGATGCCAAATATATAGCTATTATTTTATCTATCCCCTTTCTTATCGGTTCATTATTCAGTTTTATTAATACTCGCCAATCTGTCAATGCCTGGTTCTTGTCCAGCTATATTTTTATTATTTCCTTTACTTTCATCAGTATCATCATTGGTAATTATTTTTATTTCAAAACCTATCAAAATTACTATGATATTTTCATGTTCGGACTAAAAGAAGATGATACTCAAGCCGTGCTTAAAAATATCTATGACGATTATCCTGTGATTAAAGTGTTGTTTTTATGCCTTATTTTAGCCTATCTTCCTTCTATCTTTAGTTATTATGCCATCCAAAATCAATATTTCTCTTTTTCAGACAATATTCTTATACTCACTTTAGTTTACATAATTACTTTACTAGGTATCGCATTCTTAGCTCGTGGAACGATTCGCTCTTTACCATTAGGGAAATCCCATGTTCAAGTTTCTACGTTGGCTATTTTAAATAAAATGGTGCCTAATGGGATTGTTGCAATGGAATGGGCGTTTAAAGATAGAAAACGAGAAATCACATTCGAACCAGTAGATCTTAAAACTGGGCATACCTTAATGCAAATAGCATTACAAAAGGATTCTTTGCTAGACAGAATACCGCAATCAGATTATTTAGCCAACACCCGTCCAAATGTGGTACTAGCTTTGATGGAAAGTCTTGCGATGAATTGTCTGGTATTAGACGATCCAATCCATAACGACCTACTAGGAAAACTCCGCCCATTTTACGACAATAGTTTTACTTTCAAACGTTTTTTATCTTCATCCTGTGGCACTGCCCCAAGTTTGGCTTATCTCTATTTTAATAGCCCGATACAAAATATTAGTCAATCTATCGCACAAAAAACACCATTAGCTCATACCCCATTTTTAGTCTATAAAAAACAAGGCTACAAAACTATTTTTATTACCTCTGGTAACATTATGTGGCGTAATTTGGGAAATTATCTTCCTTTACAAGGTGTAGATGAGATCTACGATCAAAACCATATTATTGACGTTTTCCCCGAAGCACGTAAAACCCTATCTTACTGGGGAATTGCAGATGAATTTGCTTTTGCGTTAGCCGAAAAATGCTTGCTAGAAAATGATGAACCAGTATTTATTAACATTTTAACCATTACCAATCATCCGCCATATCAAGTGCCTAACCATTATCAAACCATGCCGATTCAACCGCATTTGCTGGAAAATAGATTTGGTAAAAATAATGAAGAACGAAGCAATATGCTGAGTACATTTCAATATGCCAGCAATGCATTAGGGCAATTTATGCAAAACATTACCCAAAGTGCGGTGAAAAATAAGACTATTTTAGCTGCAACGGGCGATCACCATGTAAGATCGCTTAGTGCAAAACTACCTGAACAATATTTCATTGCTCATGCGGTTCCTTTTATCTTGCATATTCCAGATGAAATACAACAAAATCTGAATATTACCTTTGATCCCAAACGAATAGGATCACATAAAGATATTATGCCAACCCTTTATTCTGTGAGCTTATCCGATATAGAATACTGGAATTTGGGTGGACAAAATCTTTTAGCGCCATCGGTTAATTCTTATTATAATTTTGCCTATAATGAGCACATATGGGCGGATAATAATGGCATTATTTGCCATTCAGATAATCTAACAAAATATACTTGGAAAGATGATATGCTAGTTGCAGATGAAGCTAACCTATCTACGGCTGAAGAAGCCAATAAAATTAATGCCTACAAAAAATTACTATTTTGGCAAATAAACTTTCAAATAAAAGGTTCAAATTAACCCTATAACAATAATGAGAAATTTTATGAACAAAAACACCTTTATCGTCGGTTTTATGCTTTTCGCCATCTTTTTTGGTGCCGGAAATTTAATTTTCCCACCTAAATTAGGGTTAGAAAGTGGTGAACACATTTGGCTTGGAGCCTTAGGTTTTATCGTCACTGGCGTAGGCTTGCCGCTATTAGGAATTATCGTTAGTGCATACTATTCCGGTGGTTATAGTAAAGCTCTAAAACAAATCCATCCTTGGTTCTCCTTATTCTTTTTAAGTGCGATTTACCTAAGTATTGGTCCATTTTTAGCTATTCCACGTACTGCCGCAACATCTTTTGAAATTGCACTACAACCCTTTTTACAAGGTGAAACAGAAATTCCACAGCTGATTTTCACCGCACTGTTCTTTATTTTATCTTTATGGTTAGCTCTGAGTCCATCCAAAATGGTGGAGCGTGTAGGTTCTATTCTAACACCGGCTTTACTTATTTCAATCGCCGCCTTAGTGATTAAAGCAGTTTTTGCTTTATCCGATATTAACTATGTAACATCCGCTACCACTACTGAATCCATGTTTTTTAAAGGTTTTGTATCTGGCTATTTAACTATGGATGCATTAGCATCTGTGGCTTTTTCAGTCATCGTCATTTCAGCGATTCAATCAAAAGGTGTCAACCAAAAACAACTGGTACAACAAACTATCTATGCGGGAATCATTGCGGCAGGAGCATTAGCATTAATTTATGTTTCATTAGCTTGGATTGGTAGTAAATCCCATCTGAGTGAGCAAGCCTTAGCTTATATTCAAGAAAAAAATCTGGATATAGGAACCTATCTACTGAATAATATTGCACAACAAACCTTTGGTGATCTTGGTCGCATGATTTTAGGTATTATCGTTACTTTGGCTTGTTTAACTACATCTATTGGTTTAATTGTATCGGTAAGTGAATATTTTTATGAAATTTACCATAAAATTTCGTATAAATTTTATGCATTACTTTTTACTGTCATTAGCTTTATTATTGCTAATCAAGGACTCAGTACAGTACTTAGTAAATCGGTTCCGGTGTTATTAGTATTATATCCAATTGCTATCACTGTAATTTTACTCATGTTCATCAATATTTTCACTAAATTACCATTACTTGCTCAACGTATGTCTATCGGATTAGTCTCCATTATTTCTCTCTGCTCCGTATTAGAGATAAATTTCACTGCACAATTACCGTTAAAAGCATACTCTATGGAATGGGTTATTTTTTCTATTAGCGGATTAATATTGGGATATATTCTGGATATAATGGTTAGAAAAAGAGCATAACATACAAAAATATTTATACGCCATAAAAAAGTAGGTTAAAGATAATTACTATAAGGCTTTAACCCTCTTTTTAGCAACACTTTTTCTACTATATCAAATATATTGAGTATCACTTGTCAAGTAAAGAAGCCACATCATATCGTGTCACCCACATCTGGGAATGAGTTAACGGTTGAAAGCCTTTAAAAAATGGTATAACTAGCTTATAGGCTAAAAATCGCCCAAGTATAAAGCCCATAGAAGATCAAAAAATATTACATTTTTCAATCTACTTCCCGATGCAAAACGAACTAAAAATATTCCCTAACAAGTCATCCGATGTAAATTTCCCTGTAATTTCACTTAAATGTGTTTGTACTAAGCGTAATTCTTCCGATAACAATTCTCCTGCATGAAATTGAGTGAGTTGAATATACCCAAGTTGTAAATGTTCTACAGCTTTTTCTAGGGCTTCTAAATGCCGGCGACGTGCTAAGAAACCACCTTCTGTTGTGGTTTGATAACCCATCACTTGTTTTAAATGTTCACGCAACAGGTCAACACCTTGTTGAGTTTGAGCAGATAAACGAATGGTGATATAGCCATTTTCTTCGCTTAATCCTGTATTTTCTCCACTTAAATCGGTTTTATTGCGAATAATCGTTACGGGGAGCATTTCAGGTAATTTTTGTAAAAATTCTAACCGCACTTTGTCAAGATCTAGACTATCCGAATCCGTACTATCTAACATTAATAACACTCGATCAGCCCGTTCAATTTCGTGCCAAGCACGATTAATTCCGATACGTTCTACTTCATCCGTAGCATCACGTAAACCAGCAGTATCAATAATATGCAGTGGCATTCCATCAATATGAATATGTTCTCGAAGCACATCTCGGGTGGTTCCCGCAATATCCGTAACAATCGCGGCATCTCGCCCTGCAAGTGCATTTAGTAAACTGGATTTACCTGCATTAGGACGACCAGCAATAACAACTTTCATTCCCTCTCTCAGAATAGAACCCTGTTTAGCTTCGGTTCGCACTTGATTAAGTTGAACAATAATTTCATTCAATTTAGTTTCAATCTTACCATCTGCTAAAAAATCAATTTCCTCATCTGGAAAATCAATCGCAGCTTCAACATAAGTTCGCAAATAGATAACTGAATCAACTAATTGATTAACTTTATTAGAAAATTCACCTTGTAAGGATTTCAATGCAGAACGGGCAGCCTGTTCAGAACTAGCATCAATTAGATCAGCAATAGCTTCTGCTTGAGCAAGATCGAGCTTGTCATTTAAAAAAGCCTGTTCAGAAAATTCACCAGGACGAGCCAAACGCACACCCTGTACTTGCAAAATACGTTTCAATAACAGATCTAGTACGATTTGACCACCATGTCCCTGCAACTCCAACACATCTTCCCCAGTAAAAGAATTAGGCGACTTAAAAAATAACGCAATCCCTTGATCTAATACGCTACCATCGACATCTTTAAAAGGTAAGTAATTAGCAAAACGTGGCTTGAGATCTTTTCCTAGCACGGTTTGAGCAACATGACTAGCCAAGGGACCTGATACTCGCAAGATTCCCACCCCACCACGACCAATGGGGGTAGCTTGTGCGACTATTGTTTCTATTACATTATTTTCGATTGTCATAAAACTTTCCTAAAAATAGATATCTAAATTTTTTTAATTTTACTTGAATATATCCATTATTGTAATAGTTAAAAAAATCTTTTATTTTTTCAAACTAACTTATCATTCTACTTAACAAAAAATTTACATTTTTAATGATCTATATCAAAATTTTTGTTAATATGGTTATGGAATCTGTAGATACGTTCTACAAAAATACCTACTCACTTATTAAAAAGGAAAATATTATGACTTACACTCTACCAGAATTAGGTTATGCCTACGATGCATTAGAACCACATTTTGATGCTCAAACTATGGAAATTCACCACAGTAAACATCACCAAGCTTATATTAACAATGCTAATGCTGTATTAGAAAACTCACCAGAGTTAGCAAAATTAGCTGATCAAAATTGCCCTGGGTCATTCTTAAAAAATCATTTAAGTAGCGTACCTGCAGATAAATTCACCGCACTTCGTAACAATATCGGGGGTCATGTCAACCACAGTTTATTCTGGAAATCATTGAAAAAAGGCACTACCTTACAAGGTGCATTAAAAGCTGCGATTGAACGTGATTTTGGTTCTGTTGAAGCATTCAAAGCAGAATTTGAAAAAGCTGCAGCCACTCGTTTTGGTTCAGGTTGGGCGTGGTTAGTGTTAAACGATGGTAAATTGAGTGTAGTTTCTACTGCTAATCAAGACAATCCATTAATGGGTAAAGAAATTGCTGGTTGCGAAGGTTTCCCATTATTAGGCTTAGACGTTTGGGAACATGCTTATTACCTAAAATTCCAAAACCGTCGTCCAGATTACATTAAAGAATTCTGGAATGTGGTGAACTGGGATTTTGTGAACGAACGTTTTGAGAAAAATGCTAAATAATTTTAAATAAACATGACAGGAATCGGCTCAAATGAGCCGATTTTTTTCTCAAAAATAAACCGCTCTTAAGATTTAATTAAGATTTCCATGTTTTAATGAATCTCAATCAAAGCTAAACAGTTTTCCTCAAGCAATGTACTAGCACTACAATATATATCAATAAGGAGAAAAAAATGAAAAAATTACTGACTATTGCACTTATTGTTGCTTCAACGACAGCATTTGCTGGATTTGATAATGACCATGCAAAAGGCGGTTTCAATGGTGGTTATGTTGGAACACCAACAAGCGTAGCTCAAGCCTTAAAAGCAAAAGATGATGCTCAGGTTATTTTAACTGGTTACATCACTAGACAAATTGATCATGATGAATTTTTCTTTAAAGATTCAACGGGTGAAATTAAAATTGAAGTAGATGATCATGCTTGGAATGGTCTAAATGTTTCGCCAAATGACAAAATTACGATTCAAGGTAAAGTAGATCAAGATGCGTTAAAAGCTGCTGAAATTGAAGTTTATAATATTCGGAAAGCAGACTAATGTCTAAAAAAGCAAAACGGGCGAAAGCCCGTTTTTTATAGGTTATAAATTATTCAACAAGACTTTCGCTTCTTGCTGTTCTAACGCTGAACCATTTTCTAATACGGATTCAAAACTTTGTTTAGCTGCATCTTTATCGCCTTTGGCTAACTGAACTTTGCCACTTAATAAATTTTTTCTCCCCGCCCAACTAGCATCTTTTACTAAATTTAAGGTACTTAATACATCATCAAATTTATCTTGTTGTAGTTGCACTTCAGCTAATCGAATACCAGTCACAGAAGCCAGAATTTCATCTGGTGCCTGTGTCATTGCCTCTTTTAAAGTTATTTCTGCTTGAGAAAGTTCTTGATTTTGCACCGCACTTTTGGCTTTTTCTAATAACGCTAAGGTCGCATAACCCGTTTTACTATGCTCTTTTACGAAAGCATCAATTTGTGCATTTTTTGTGGTAGCATCTGTATTGCTATAAATCACCTGATCGTATTGTGCTGATATTTCTTGAGCTTTAGTGATTTGGTAATCCTGCCAAAAACGCCAACCAAACACCCCACCAGCCCCAATAATCACGGCAGCAATAATACTTTTATAATTTTCTTTCCACCAAGATTTAATTTCATTGAGTTCTTGTTCTTCTAAACTGGTATAAGCCATAATTTATTCCTTAAATACTTGAGTTAAATAAGCAACTAATTCATCAACTGCAACTGCTTGTTGCTCGGTGTTGCCTAATAAATCTTTTACCATAACTTGGTTAGATTGTACTTCACTTTCGCCAATCACAATAGCTAGTCTTGCCCCAACTTTATCGGCACGTTTAAATTGTTTTTGGAATTTGCCACCGCTACAATGCGTCATAATACGTAAGTGCGGTAATTCCGAACGAAGTTTTTCAGCAATTTTGAAAGCTGCCAAAGTGGTTCCTTCACCTGCAAAAACAAGGTAAATATCCACCGCACTTTGTACTGGAATAGATTTATTTACTTCTTGTACTAACAACACTAAACGCTCTAAACCCATAGCAAATCCAACACTTGGTGTAGCATGTCCGCCTAATTGTTCGACTAAGCCATCATAACGACCACCACCGCAAACCGTGCCTTGAGCCCCTAATGCAGTAGTTACCCATTCGAATACCGTTTTGTTGTAATAATCTAAACCACGCACTAGTTTCGGGTTAATTTCGTATTGAATGCCCATTTCATCTAATAATGTACAAAGTTGAGCAAAATGTTCACGGCTTTCATCATCTAAATAATCAAGTAATTTGGGTGCATTGTTTAACATGTCTTGTAAAGCTTGATTTTTAGTATCTAAAATACGTAATGGATTTTTCTCTAAACGGTCTTTTTCTTCATCACTCATCAAATCCAAATGATTTTGCAAGAAATCAACCAATGCCGAACGGTAATTTTGGCGTGCATCTAGCGAACCGATAGAATTGAGCTGTAAAGTTACATACTGATCGATACCTAATTCTTTCCATAAGCGAGCAGTAAGTAAAATCAATTCTGCATCAATTTCAGGATTGGCAATACCAAAAATTTCTACCCCTGCTTGATGAAATTGACGATAACGCCCTTTTTGTGGACGCTCATGACGGAACATCGGTCCAATATACCATAAACGTTGTTCATTATTATAAATCCAGCCATGTTCCACGGCTGCACGCACACAACCTGCGGTACCTTCAGGACGGAGCGTAAGTTGCTCATCGTTATCCCAGAAAGTGTACATTTCTTTGGAAACTACATCGGTAACTTCACCAATGGCACGAGCAAATAAAGGGGTGCTTTCCACGATTGGCATACGCACTTCGCTGTAACCATAACTCGCTAACACATGACGAACTTTGTTTTCTACCCATTGCCACAATGGACTTTCTGTTGGAGAACAATCATTCATTCCCCGAATGGCTTGAATCGTTTTTGCCACAATATTTCCTTAAATAATTCTGTTTCTGGGATCTTGTTGTGATACTTTAGCTCGAATTTTGGCTTCAAGCTGATCAATGAGATCATCATTATCAAAGCGTTCTTTCTGACGCTCACCATCTAAATAATAACCGCTTTTTTTGTTACCACCCGTAACACCTAAATCAGAGACCAAGGCTTCACCCGGTCCATTCACTACACAACCGATAATTGATACATCCATCGGCGTAATAATATCCTCAAGGCGTTGTTCCAACGCATTCACTGTCCCTATCACATCAAATTCTTGACGAGAACAGGTTGGGCAAGCAATAAAGTTAATGCCACGAGAACGAATACGTAAGGATTTTAAAATATCAAACCCCACTTTGATTTCTTCCACTGGATCCGCTGCTAATGATACTCGCAACGTATCACCAATTCCTTCGGCTAAAAGCATGCCTAAACCCACCGCACTTTTTACCGCACCTGCTCTGGCTCCGCCTGCCTCGGTAATACCAAGATGTAACGGCTGTTTAATCGCTTTGGCTAACAAACGGTAACTTTCCACCGCTAAAAAAACATCTGACGCTTTTACACTCACCTTAAATTGATCGAAGTTTAAACGATCTAAAATTTCAACATGACGTAACGCACTTTCCAACAAGGCTTCTGGGGTTGGTTCTCCATATTTTTCTTGCAGATCTTTTTCCAACGAACCTGCATTTACGCCAATACGAATCGGAATATTATTATCTCTAGCACAATCCACTACGGCACGAATGCGATCTTCACGTCCAATATTACCAGGGTTAATCCGTAAACAATCCACACCGTATTCTGCCACTTTCAAGGCAATCCGATAATCAAAGTGAATATCCGCTACCAACGGCACATTCACTTGCTGTTTAATTAATTTAAAGGCTTCGGCAGCATCCATAGTTGGTACAGAAACCCGAACAATATCCGCCCCTACTCGCTCAAGAGCTTTAATTTGAGCAACCGTTGCTTCTACATCTGTGGTACGAGTATTGGTCATAGATTGTACGGCAATGGGAGCATCTCCCCCTACTGGCACTTTACCTACATAAATTTTTGTCGATTCACGACGTTTAATGGTTGGTTTAAAATCTGACATAATTCTCGTTATTATTGTAATTTAATGCGAGCAACACGACCATCAATTTTCAATGGATAGTCCTCACCTTTATAGGTAATTTTTACATTAGATGGTGCACCGATAGTTAATGCATAAGGCCCTTTACCATCTAACGTAATCACTTCACCTTGTTTATATTCTTTTTGCGTCACCAAATTATGATGTTTTGCATCACGTACCGCAATCCAGCTAGTGGCTGCTATTATTTCAATTTGTAAATCCCCTGTCGCAACATTATCTTCTGTATTTTGAGCATTATCCTCCACGGCTATTGAATCGGTTACATTATCTTTCGTAGTATGCTGCATAAGGATCCCTTGTGCTGGACTATCTACACTTTCCATTGTATTTTCTTGTTGGTTAGTATCTGTATTTGTTATCGCATTACTATTTTCTGGATTATTTTGCACCGCACTTTCTGATATTTGTGCGTTAGCTTGTGTTGAATCCACAACAGCTGTTTCTGCCATGATTACTACATTATCGCTATGCTCTAGCGATTTATTCCGTCCTTCCGTTGAGACATAATTTTGCACTAAATTATCACGCTCGGAATTCGTTTGTTGATAATTTTCCCACCACCAAAGGGCAGTCATTCCAATCACAAATAAAAGAACAAAAGCCGTTAACCAACCAACCCATCGACTATGCGAAGAATGAGGATTCACCACTTTTTTGACTTTAACGTGTTTATTTAAATCATTCCTTACCGCCCTACCAAAATCAATCGCACCATCTTTCCATAAGCTATCTGGCAATTTCAAAAATTCAGCATAATTACGCACATATCCCTTCATAAAAGTAGCAGGAATATTTTTCTGCACAAATTCATTATTTTCGATACTTTCTACCACAATAGGGCGTAAATTCACTTTTTCTGCGACTTGTTCAATAGTTAAATTGAGCTTTTGACGAGCTTGGCGGAAAGTTTCCCCTACGGTTATTCTTTCTGCTGAATTAATCTGCGTATCCATAAGTTCAAGTATTTCCTAAAAATATAAAGATAAAATTAAATGGCTAAGTTTAAAGTCGTCATGGCGGTTTTGCAACTGTTATTTATTGCTAGGCATTTGTAATTCCGAAAGCCATCACCTGTTCAATAGTTTCAGCACCTAAAGCAATCATCATTAATCGATCCACCCCTAAAGCCACACCTGATGTATTAGGCATGCCTGCTTGCAAAGCTGCTAGAAAACGAGAATCAATTGAACGTATCGGCAAACCTAATTTCTGACGTACGTGATTATCTTGCTCAAAACGATTAAATTGTTCATGAGCATCAGTCAATTCATGGAAACCATTAGCCAGTTCTAACCCTTTATAATAGAATTCAAAACGCTCTGCTACACGATGATCTTCCGAACTAATTTGTGCTAACGCTGCTTGACTCGCCGGGAAATGATAAATAGCCACCGGACGAGTTTGACCAATTTTAGGCTCCACGACTTCACTAAACAGAAATTGTAACAAAGTATCTCGATCTTCATTTTCATCACAAATAAAATTATATTTTTTAGCTTTACTGATTAACTCGGCTTTACTTGCTGATAAAGGGTCTAAACCAACATATTGTTGAAAAACAAACTGATAACTTAAACTTTCAGTGGGTTCACAATCTAAAATATTTTGTAATAAATCATCCACCTCATTAATTAATCGATACATATCAAAAAATGGACGATACCATTCTAACATAGTAAATTCAGGATTATGACGGCGACCTGCTTCTTCATTACGAAAAACATGACAAAGTTGGAAAATCGCCCCTGAACCTGCTGCTAACAGGCGTTTCATATGATATTCTGGACTCGTATTTAACCACAATGTTTTCGGTTTGTTAAAGGGAGCAACAAACTCGGTGCTGAAGGTAGATAAATTAACATCTGTCACACCAAATTCACTCAGAATTGGCGTTTCCACCTCCAAAATACCACGTTCAGAAAAAAAACGACGAATTTCTGCCATGATTTTAGCACGAGCAAGTAAATTCTTAATTGTGGCAGTTGGCTGCCATGAAGTCTCTGTTGACATAAAAATAAATTAATGTGAAAAAATAGGCTTTATTTTAACTTGAATTCAGTAAAAAACCAAACATAACGAAATAGAACAAAATACCAAAATAAGCATTTTTTATTACTTTCAATAATAATAAAAATCATCTTTAACCTATTAATAATTCTTATTTTTGCTAACTACAGTGCATTTTACCTAAATATTTGAGCTAGATCACATTTCTAACAATTAGATTAAAAAAGAGATAGTAATTTATTAAAATTTAAGTAACATTATTATTGTTAATTAATTCTTTTGTGGGGGACATAATTGTGCAAATTGTCAATGTAGATATTGCGATTGTCGGTGCTGGTGGTGGTGGATTACGTTCTGCGATTGCTGCAACAGAAGCCAATCCTAATCTTAAAATCGCTTTAGTTTCAAAAGTTTATCCTATGCGTAGCCATACAGTTGCGGCTGAAGGTGGTGCGGCAGCGGTTATCAAAGAAGAAGATAGCTACGATAAACACTTTAATGACACCGTATCTGGTGGTGACTGGTTATGTGAACAAGATGTTGTAGAATATTTTGTTAAACATTCTCCTGTGGAAATGACTCAACTTGAACGTTGGGGGTGTCCTTGGTCTCGTAAACAAGATGGTGATGTGAACGTTCGCCGTTTTGGTGGGATGAAAATCGAACGTACTTGGTTTGCCGCCGATAAAACTGGATTCCATTTATTACATACGCTTTTCCAAACGTCTATTCAATATCCACAAATCCAACGTTTTGATGAACATTTTGTGTTAGATATTCTCACTGATGATGGTCGCGCGTGTGGTTTAGTTGCAATGAATATGATGGAAGGCACCTTAATTCAAATCAATGCCAAAGCCGTAGTTATTGCAACAGGTGGTGGTTGTCGTGCGTTCAAATTTAATACTAACGGCGGTATCGTTACGGGTGACGGTCTTTCTATGGCATATCGTCACGGAGTGCCACTACGTGATATGGAATTTGTACAATATCACCCAACCGGTTTGCCAAATACCGGTATTTTGATGACTGAAGGTTGTCGGGGTGAAGGTGGTATTTTATTAAATAAAAATGGTTACCGCTACTTACAAGATTATGGTCTAGGTCCTGAAACACCAGTGGGTAAACCAGAAAATAAATATATGGAATTAGGTCCTCGAGATAAAGTATCCCAAGCATTCTGGCAAGAATGGCGTAAAGGTAATACCCTAAAAACAGCCAAAGGTGTTGATGTGGTGAATCTTGATTTACGCCACTTAGGAGAAAAATACTTACATGAGCGTTTACCATTTATTTGTGAGTTAGCACAAGCCTATGAAGGGGTAAACCCAGTTGAACAACCGATTCCTGTTCGTCCAGTCGTTCACTATACCATGGGTGGTATTGAAGTAGATTTCAACAGCGAAACCTGTATTAAAGGCTTATTTGCTGTGGGTGAATGTGCGTCCTCCGGCTTACATGGTGCCAACCGTTTAGGTTCTAACTCATTAGCGGAACTTGTCGTATTAGGTCGTGTAGCGGGTGAATATGCAGCACAACGTGCGCTAGAAAATGTTTCTATTAATCAGGATGCCGTTGATGCTCAAGCTCGTGATGTGATTAAACGCTTGGAAGATTTATATAACCAAGAAGGTACCGAAAGTTGGGCACAAATTCGTGAAGAAATGGGTATGTCTATGGAAGAAGGTTGTGGTATTTACCGTGACCAACAAAGTATGCAAACGACCGTGGATAAAATTGCCGAATTAAAAGAACGCTATAAACGTATTCGTATTCAAGATCGTTCAAGCGTATTTAACACCAACGTGCTTTATACTGTGGAATTAGGTTATATCTTAGATGTAGCACAATCCATTGCCAACTCAGCCATTGAACGTAAAGAATCTCGTGGTGCGCATCAACGTTTAGACTATGTGGAACGTGATGATGTGAATTACTTACAACATACCTTGGCGTTCTACAATGGAGAGAGTGCACCACGCATTGAATACAGTCCAGTGAAAATTACCAAATCACAACCAGCGAAACGTGTTTACGGTGCAGAAGCAGATGCGGCGGAAGCGGCTAAAGCAGCGGCTAACAAAGGGGAGAAAGCAAATGTCTAATGAATCAATTATGACGGTAGAAGTGCTACGCTATAATCCTGAAGTGGATCAAAAGCCACACCTATGCACTTATCAAGTACCTTATGATAACCAAACATCTTTATTAGATGCGTTAGGTTACATTAAAGATAAACTGGAACCCGAACTTTCCTACCGTTGGTCTTGTCGTATGGCAATCTGTGGTTCTTGTGGGATGATGGTGAACAATAAACCAAAACTCGCATGTAAAACATTCTTACGTGATTACAGTGGTCACATGCGGATTGAACCATTAGCCAACTTCCCGATTGAACGTGATTTAGTGGTGGATTTAAGTCACTTTATTGAAAGTTTAGAAGCCATCAAACCTTATATTATCGGCAACAAAATGCCGGAATTAGACGGTCAACCACATCCATCAGCAGAATTGGCGAAAAGTCGTACCAAACAAACACCAAAACAACTTGAGAAATACCGCCAATTCTCCATGTGTATCAACTGCGGTCTTTGTTATGCAGCTTGTCCACAATTTGGTTTAAACCCAGAGTTTGTTGGTCCTGCGGCGTTAACGCTTGCTCACCGTTATAATTTAGATAACCGTGATCATGCTAAAGCACAACGTATGCCAATTATCAATGGAGACAACGGGGTTTGGTCTTGCACTTTCGTAGGAGCTTGTTCAGAAGTTTGTCCGAAACACGTTAACCCTGCTGCAGCAATTAACCAAAGCAAATTAGAAAGTGCTAAAGACTATCTAATTTCAATGCTTAAACCAAAAGCTTAGGGGGAGTTATGACTGAATTAGCAAGTAAACGTAATAAATATCATCGTGAAATGACTGCCACTTGGTGGAAAAAATGGAATTTTTATCAATTCTATATGCTGCGAGAAGCCACTGCATTTTCCGCTGTTTGGTTCTGTTTAGTTTTACTTTATGGCATCATTTCTTTATGTAGTGAAAACGGCTTTGTAGAAAACTTTATTCCTTTTTTGCAAAACCCTGTCGTCATTATTTTGAATCTGATTTCAGTGGCCGCATCCATTTTACACTCCGTGACATTTTTCCATATGTCTGGCGAAGTAATGTCTGGCACATTAGGCGTAAAATCGGAGCTAATCCGTAAAGGATTCTACGTTATTTTCGCTGTGGTCAGTGTTGTTCTTCTGATTTTAGCTTTTATTTAAGGGGATAGAACTATGGTTGATCAAAATCCAAAACGTTCTCAAGAACCACCTGTATGGTTGCTATTTAGTGCCGGCAGTGCTGTCAGTGCGTTGGCTTTTCCTGCATTAATTTTAATTTTAGGTATTTTATTACCCTTTGGGATAACTTCACCTGACAGTATTATTGCATTTAGTCATCACTGGTTAGGCAAATTAGTGATTCTCGTTTTAGCCATTTTTCCAATGTGGATGGGATTACACCGTGTACATCACGGTATGCATGATGTAAAACTTCATATGCCAAATGGTGGACTTATTTTCTATGGTTTAGCTGCAATTTATTCAATTGTTGTGATTGGTGCAGTGATCGCCATCTAAATTACATATAATTAAAAATAGGTATCCTTGCGGTACCTATTTTTTTGTTTATTTTCACCGCAGTTAGGCCTTAAAAGATGATCCAGATCACAATTTAGTAAAAATATTTCGCTGAAACGTGTAAACTATATCTGATTCATATTAAAATACGCCACCTTAATTTTAAAACCAAAGGAGTCAACTATGACTATTGCAATTATTATTGCAACTCACGGTGTAGCGGCAAATCAATTGCTGAAAACCACCGAAATGCTGATTGGTGAGCAAGAAAACGTGGCAACGATTGATTTCGTGCCGGGTGAAAATGCGGAAACCATTATGGGTAAATATCAAGAAAAACTTACCAATGAATTAGCGCATTGCGATCAAGTGCTCTTTCTTGTAGATACTTGGGGCGGTAGTCCATTTAATGCGGCAAACCGAGTGGCAAACGATCAAAACAATATGAACGTCATCACAGGTGTAAATGTGCCAATGCTTGTTGAGACCTTTATGGCTCGTGATGATAATCCAAGCCTTGAAGAACTCACTGCCATTGCGCTTGAAACCGGTCGTACTGGTGTACGTGCATTACGTTTTGATGAACCAGAAGAAAAATCGGTTCCAGTTTCTCCAGCCGCCCCTGCTAAACCCACTGAACCCTCTGTCGTTGTACCAAATGCAGAAGGTCATTTAGTCATTGGTCTAGCTCGTATCGACGACCGTTTAATTCACGGGCAAGTTGCCACTCGCTGGACCAAAGAAAGTCGAGTCACTCGCATTGTAGTTGTCAATGACGATGTTGCTAAAGACAACGTACGTTCAACCATGCTAAAAAGTGTAGCACCTCCAGGGGTAACCGCTCATGTCGTTCCAGTGGATAAAATGATTCGTGTATATAACAACCCTGAATATGCTGGCGAGCGTATGATGTTGTTATTCACCAATCCAACGGATGTACAACGTTTATCCGATGCAGGTGTTGAGTTTAAATCTATCAATATCGGCGGGATTTCTTACAAAGAAGGTAAGAAAATGGTTACCAGTGCCGTTGCCGTCAACGAAGAAGATATTGCAGCTTTCAAAGCCCTTGATGCCAAAGGTATTGAGCTTGATGTGCGTAAAGTGTCCAACGATAGCCGTCAATATATGATGGATCTATTAAAGAAAAATAACTTAATCTAAGGAAATTATTATGGAAATTTCTACCTTACAAGTCGTTCTGGTATTCCTTGTTGCCTGTGTTTCAGGTATGGGATCGATTCTTGATGAATTTCAAACTCATCGTCCGTTAATCGCTTGTACCTTAATTGGTTTAGTATTAGGCGATATGAAAACAGGGATCATCATTGGTGGTTCACTTGAATTATTAGCCTTAGGCTGGATGAATATCGGTGCAGCACTTGCTCCAGATGCAGCGCTTGCTTCTGTGGTGTCAACTATCTTGGTTATTGTGGGTGGGCAAGAAATCCCAACAGCGATTGCTCTTGCGATTCCATTAGCAGCAGCCGGTCAAGTGTTAACCTATGTAGTGCGTGCAATCACTGTGGCATTTCAACACGCAGCGGACAAATCTATTGCGGATGGCAATCTTAACCGTTTAGACTGGATTCACTGCTCTGCTTTATTATTACAAGCTATGCGTATTGCAATTCCTGCCTTAATTGTCGCACTAACTGCCGGTACAGATACCGTTCAAGAAATGTTAAATGCGATTCCTGAAGTCGTCACAAGTGGTTTAAAAATTGCAGGCGGTATTATTGCAGTAGTAGGTTATGCCATGGTTATCAATATGATGCGTGCAGGTCACTTAATGCCATTCTTCTATGCTGGTTTTGTGGTAGCCGCATTCACTGACTTTAACCTTGTAGCATTAGGTATTCTTGGCGCCATTATGGCAGCACTTTATATTCAACTTCACCCTAAATACAATCAATCAAAACAAGTGGTGCAAGTCGTAGCAAATAACAACGATCTGGATAACAGATTAGATTAATGGGGTAATAAAAATGACAACTGAAATCAAAAAAGTAACCCAAAGTGATTTAAATTCCGTGGTATTACGTTCAAATCTATTCCAAGGTTCATGGAACTTTGAACGCATGCAAGCCCTAGGTTTTGCCTATTCAATGGTGCCTGTGATTAAACGTTTATATCCAGATCCAAATTCACAAGAACGCAAAGACGCCATTAAACGTCACCTTGAATTCTTTAACACACAACCATTCGTGGCGGCACCAGTATTAGGTGTGACCATTGCGATGGAAGAACAACGTGCTAATGGTAAAGAAATTGATGATGCGGCAATCAACGGTATCAAAGTGGGTCTAATGGGACCTTTAGCTGGTGTAGGTGACCCGATTTATTGGGGGACTGCTCGTCCAGTATTTGCAGCTCTTGGTGCAGGTATTGCATTAACCGGTAGTATTTTAGGACCTTTATTATTCTTTATTCTATTTAACCTTGTACGTTTAGGTACGCGTTATTATGGCGTGACTTACGGCTATAAGAAAGGATTAGATGTAGTACAAGATATGAGTGGTGGTTTATTACAAAAGCTGACCGAAGGAGCATCTATTCTCGGCTTGTTTATTATGGGAGCGTTAGTACAAAAATGGACCAGTATTAACGTGCCATTAGTGGTATCTACCATTCAAAAACAAGACGGAACAACGGAAATTACCACGGTACAAAGTATCTTAGACAGCTTAATGCCGGGTTTATTACCATTACTATTTACCTTCGCTTGTATGTGGTTACTACGTAACCGTGTAAACGCCCTTTGGATTATTATCGGTATCTTTGTTATCGGTATCTTAGGTGCGGCAACAGGTATCCTTGCTTAACTTTTTTATTCATATCGTTCCCCTTCACATCAAGGGGAACGTTTTTTATTATGACTAATACTATTTTAATTCTCTGTATTCTCGCTTTTTTCACCTATGCCTTTTACGAACAATTCGGACTAGATAAGCGCCAAGGCAAAACCCTACTCAAAGTGCGGTTAAAAAAACGGACAAAATTAGATAGTCTGATTTTTGTGGCATTAATTGGTATTATCATTTGGCAAACCGAAGGAAAAATTGCACCCGATACCTTGTATTTACTCACTTTTTTAATTCTTTTAAGCCTGTATATAGCATTTTTTCGTTCTCCCATGCTGATACTCAAACCTAACGGTTTTTTCTTTGAGAATTTTTTTATTGAATTTGCTAAAATACAACAAATTAATTTAGCCGATGATTTCAAATTAGTCTTTGATTTAACCAACGGCAAACGTCTTGTAGCACAGTTAACCGAACAATCAGATGTAGAAAAAGTTGTACAATTTTTTGGTGGCTACAAACAAGAACAACAGGATAAAAAATGACCACACTTTATAAATTGACTGGCACCCTACAGCAATATACTTGGGGGGGAAAAGACTACATTCCAAATCTTATCGGATTTACTGCACAAAAAGATCAACTCTATGCCGAGTGGTGGCTCGGAGCACACCCGTCGTCCCCATCAACAATTAAAGTTGACGATGAAACCATGCCTTTAAATCAATTTTTAAGCCAAAATCCCACCGCACTTGGTCAACAAAGTCGTTCAATTTTTGGTGATGAACTACCCTACTTATTGAAAATCTTAGATGTTAAACAGCCGTTATCTATTCAATTACACCCAACAAAACAACAAGCCGAAATCGGGTTTGTGGAAGAAAATGTGCGGGGTATTGATTTAACAGATCCCAAACGAACTTATAAAGACAAGAATCACAAACCAGAAATGATGATTGCTTTATCAGACTTCTGGTTGTTACACGGTTTCAAACCCAAAACAGAAATTTTAAAAACATTGCGTGAACGTTCATCTTTGCAAACCTTAGCAAATCAGCTAGAAACACAGGATTTACACCATTTCTATTCAGATATTATGCAAGCAAATCAAACGCAATTAGCCAGTTGGTTATTGCCAATTTTTGAACATAATCGACTTGAGGACTTATCCCCTGAAAATCCTGATTACTGGGTCTTGTATAGCCAAAAAGAAATGAACATTTCATTAGCGCAATTAGATGCCGGCTTAATGTGTTTCTATTTATTCAATATTGTGCAAATCAAACAAGGACAAGGTATTTTTCAAGATGCCGGTATTCCACACGCTTATTTGCGTGGACAAAATATTGAATTAATGGCATGTTCAGATAATGTCATTCGTGGTGGTTTAACATCTAAACATGTGGATATTGATGAATTATTAAAAGTGATTGATTGTCGTGAAGTGATTCCTGAATTAATCAAGGCAGCCCCACCAGATAATGGTTCATTTACCTATACTACGCCAGCTAAAGACTTTGCACTAGAAAATGTACGTTATGATGATACAGCCCAAATCAACGGAAAAGCAGAAAGTGCGACTATTTTATTGGTCATGCAAGGGTGTCTGAAAATTAGTGATAAAAACACCGCACTTGAATTAAAACAAGGTGAATCTGCGTTCATTTGTGCAGATACGGCATATCAAATTTCTGGACGTCAAGTAGGTTATTGCGTTTTAGCAAAATTACCGTAAGAACAAAAATCTCTTCCCCCAAAAGTTAGTAGCTAATCTAACTTTTGGGTGAGCAATTTTCTATAAATACAATTCTCTTCTCTAAAGTTTTTCTAATACACTCAAAATACCATGACAATACGGCTTATCAAGACAATGTCCATAAGTATGAATAGTGTTTTTATCCAGATCACTGCAAATTAATTTATTTACCGACACAGGGATAGGAAATTCTATTGAGAAACTATTTTTTGAGAAAACCATTTATCACCTCGTAATATTTTATTATAAATACCATTTATGATAGACTAAAAATCGTTAAAATAATTACCACGATTTAAAGGATTAACAATGAAAATATTCGTTTTTGATATTGATGGTACTATATCAAAAAATGGTCTAAAAGTCAGTGACGAAATTTGTGATGCCATGGCGCATCTATTAGTAAAGCACCGGGTTATTTTTGCGTCCGCAAGACCTATTCGCGATATGTTACCTATGTTAAACCGTAAAATTACCGAACATAGTAATACCATTTTAGTGGGTTGTAATGGTGGTATGGCATATCAACAAGGAAATTTTATCTTGACTAAATTTCTCGAGAAACCCTATGTTGAAAATTGTTTACTTCGCTTAAAAGCACTGAATTTACCTTATGTACTTGATGGCAAATGGGCTTTTTCCTTATCCGAAAAAGAACATAATTTTCATCATTATATCAGTTCATTAAGCCATGCTCGCCTAGATGAAGTAGATTTATTGCATGATGGTGTGAGTAAAATCCTAGTTTTACTTGATAAGGCTAATCAAGAAATTTATACACAGTTTAATCGCGATAACATTAGTTTCCATATTCATAAAAAAGAAAACTTTTTTGACATCACGCCGCACGGGAATAATAAATACAATACCCTTAAACAGCTAATCGGTAAGCAAAAATATGTGGCTTTTGGCAATGATTTTAACGATTTTCTTATGTTAAAAAACGCTAAAACTTCCGTTTATTTAGGTGATAAACAAGAGATTGAAACAGATTATTATTTAGACGATGTAGATTTAGTGGGAGAATTTCTTTATCAGCATTTTCTCTAATAAAAAGTCGCCTTAGGGCGACTTTTTATTTATTCATACTCATCTAGCCAACACAACAAAATACTTTCTAAGATCTTCTCATTGCTGGCTTCAGGGTCATCATCAAAATCTTCTAAATCACAAACCCATTGGTGCATATCAGTGAAACGTACCGTTTTGGGATCTAAATCAGGATCGCGATCATATAAAGCTTCGGCGATTAATTGAGTGTCCGTCCATTTCATCAGTGAGCCGCCTCATTTGCATGGTTCAAGTTATATTTTGGAATTTCTACCACTAAATCTTCATCACCCACAATACATTGGCAAGACAAGCGACTTTCGATCTCTAAGCCCCAAGCTTTATCTAGCATATCTTCTTCTTGATCCGAGCTTTCATTTAAACTGTCATAACCCTCACGGATCACCACATGACAAGTGGTACAAGCACAAGAACCATCACAAGCATGGTGAATTTCCACCCCCGCATCGTGAGCTAAATCTAATAGATTATCTCCCTTTTTCGCTTCCACCACCATACCTTCAGGGCAAAATTCTTCGTGGGGTAAAAACACAACTTTTGGCATATTTTCTTTCCTATTTTATAAATTCGTTAAACTATAGATTCTCGACCGATTGCCCTTTTAAGGCTTTTTGAATGGATTTATTCATTCGGCGAGCAGCAAATTCTTGAGTAGCTTGATCTAAATCTTTAATCCCTTGCTTAATCGCTAAGGTATCTGTACCTTGCTGTAAATTATCTAAGGAAACTAAGGCTTTTTTCACCGCACTTAGTTCTGCCTCATTGAGTAAATCTTGATCATCATCTAATGCCGTTAATACTGCTTCAATTACTCGGCGAGCTTCTACACGTTGCTCGGCTAACAAACGAGCATCAATGTCTTGTTTGGCATTTTCCATTGATGATTTAAGCATATTAGTAATCTCATCATCTGTTAAGCCGTAGGATGGTTTCACTTGGATAGACGATTGTACGCCAGTAGATTTTTCCATTGCTGTCACGCTTAACAAACCGTCTGCATCCACTTGATAAGTTACTCGAATATGTGCCGCTCCGGCTGACATTGGAGGAATGCCCCGTAAAGTAAAACGAGCCAACGAACGGCAATCCTCCACCATTTCACGTTCACCTTGCACAATATGCACTGACATAGCGGTCTGACCATCTTTAAAAGTGGTAAATTCTTGGGCTCGAGCCACGGGAATCGTGGTATTGCGTGGGATAATTTTTTCCACCAAGCCGCCCATAGTTTCAATACCTAAAGAAAGCGGAATCACATCAAGCAATAACATATCGGAATCAGGCTTATTTCCCACTAAAATATCCGCTTGTATCGCAGCACCTAAAGCAACTACTTTATCAGGATCAATAGATGTTAATGGCGTTCTACCAAAAAATTCGCCCACTTGCTCACGTACAAATGGCACACGAGTTGAACCTCCCACCATCACCACTTCACGCACATCTTCCACCCCAATATTCGCATCTTTTAACGCACGACGACAAGCCATCAATGAGCGTTTGACCAAGGATTGAATTAGCTGATTAAATGTCGTTCGAGTCAATTCACCGTGCCATTTTTTAAAGTTCACCGTAACCGTTTCGCTCTCACTTAATGCTACCTTTAACTTGTTGGCTAACCCAATCAATTCACGTTGCTGCTGAGCATTTTCAGGTTGCTGACCTGACTGATTGACGATCCATTCGGTAATAAAATGATCGAAATCATCCCCACCTAATGCGGTATCCCCCCCCGTTGCCAACACTTCAAACACACCTCTGGATAAGCGTAAAATAGAAATATCAAAGGTGCCACCACCTAAATCATAAACTGCGATTACACCCTCTTGTTCACTATCCAAACCATAAGCAATCGCTGCGGCGGTAGGTTCATTCAACAAACGCAATACGTTCAAACCTGCTAATGTTGCTGCATCTTTGGTACTTTGGCGTTGAGCATCATCAAAATAAGCTGGGACAGTAATCACCGTACCAGACAACTCACCCCCTAAACGTTGCTCTGCAAGTGCGGTTAATTTTTTTAGAATTTCGCTAGAGACTTCAACCGGACTCACATTACCTTGTCTGGTATGAATCAACGGCAAACCATTTTCAGTTTGATTAAACTGATAAGGCAAATTTAAATAACGCTGTTGTACATCCGACAAACTTCGCCCAATTAATCGTTTCACTGAAATAATCGTATTTTGCGGATCAAGGCTGGCTAATGCACTTGCTTTATCGCCCACCAACACGCCATTTTCTGCATAATGCACAATGGATGGCGTCAAGGCTTGTTCTTGTTCATCTAATAAAATAGTCGCCTGCCCACTACGCACGGTGGCAACTAATGAATTAGTTGTCCCTAAATCAATCCCCACCGCCAATTTGTGTTGATGCGGTGCAGCAGTTTGCCCCGGTTCTGCGATTTGTAATAATGCCATTGTTTATCTTCTTTTATTTTTATCTCATTAAAATAGCTTTTCTTCTACCATTTCAATCTGTTCAATCAATTTTTTGACAAAACGTAATTTATCAGCGATTACCTGTGCCACTGACCAGTTACTTTGGGTTAATTCAGTTTTTAGTTGATTTAATAACGTTTCTTGCTCTGCCTCAATGTCGGAACGAAATTCATCAAGTGCAGTATCAGCTTTGTTAGTTTCGATCTCTTCTAATTGCTCACGCCATTGTAATTGCTGCATTAAAAAAGCCATATCTTGGGTGCTTTTTTGCTCCAAATCCTGTACTTCACCTGTATGAATTTGAATAATAGCTTCCGCTCGCAAAATCGGATCTTTTAGGGTTTTTAAGGCATCATTAATTTCTGCCGATTGTTGCATTGCCAAACGCTGATCTTGAGTGGATTGAGTAGCGAAATTATCAGGGTGAAATTGTTTTTGTAACTGCAAAAAACGTTCAGACAACAATGTCTGATCGATCTCAAATTGTACTGGTAACTTAAATAGAGAAAATGGATTTGTCATAACTATGTTCATCACAGGTTTAATTATACGTTAAAACTTTCGCCACAACCACATTGATCTTTAACATTCGGGTTGTTGAATTTAAAACCTTCGTTCAATCCTTCTTTAACAAAATCTAACTCTGTACCATCCAAATATACAAGACTTTTGGCATCCACAATGATTTTTACGCCATCTTGTTCAAATACCTTATCATCTTCGTTTAAAGTATCGACAAATTCTAATACATAAGCTAAACCTGAACAGCCAGATGTCTTAATACCTAAGCGTAATCCCACACCTTTACCACGGTTTTGTAAAAAAGTTCTGACACGACCAACTGCACTTTCAGTGAGAGTTACTGCCATTTTATGCTCCTAATTCTTCGGGCGGATATAAGTCTCCGCCCTATAATTAATTATTTTGCTTGTTTTGCTTTATAATCTGCAATCGCTGCTTTGATGGCATCTTCCGCTAAAATTGAGCAATGCACTTTTACCGGTGGTAACTCTAACTCTTCTGCAATTTGACTATTTTTAATGGCTCCTGCTTCATCTAAAGATTTACCTTTTACCCATTCAGTAATTAGTGAGCTAGATGCAATCGCCGAACCACAACCATAGGTTTTAAATTTGGCATCTTCAATAATGCCACTATCATTCACCTTGATTTGTAACTGCATAACGTCACCACAAGCCGGTGCGCCCACCATGCCAGTTCCCACATCAGTGGCTTTTTTATCCATTGCACCCACATTACGTGGATTTTCATAATGATCTAATAATTTGTCGCTGTATGCCATTTTCTTATTCCTTCTAAAAAATTAATGAGCCGTCCACTCAATCGTGTTTAAATCAATGCCTTCTTTAAATAAATCCCAAAGTGGTGATAAATCTCTTAATTTTTGCACCGCACCTTGCATTAGGCTAATGGTGTAGTCAATTTCTTCTTCAGTCGTATAACGACCTAAGGTGAAACGAATCGAGCTGTGGGCCAATTCATCATTCAAACCTAAAGAACGTAACACATACGACGGCTCAAGACTAGCAGATGTACAAGCAGAACCAGATGAAACTGCAATGTCGCGTAATGCCATCATTAGGCTTTCACCTTCTACATAGTTAAAACTAATGTTTAGGTTGTTATCTAAACGGTGTTCCATTGAGCCGTTTACATAGGTTTCTTCAATGTCTTTTAAGCCATTGTATAAGCGGTCACGCAGTGCTTTTAAGCGTGGCATTTCAGTTGCCATTTCTTCTTTACAAATACGGTAGGCTTCACCCATTCCTGCAATTTGATGCACAGGCAAAGTGCCTGAACGCATACCCCGTTCGTGACCACCACCATGAATAATGGCTTCTAAGCGAATACGTGGTTTACGGCGAACATACAATGCCCCAATCCCTTTTGGTCCATATAACTTATGGCTAGACATTGAAAGCAAATCTACCGGTAATTCAGCTAAATTAATCGCCACTTTACCCACGCTCTGAGTCGCATCGGTATGAAAAATTACTTTATTCGCACGGCAAATTTCACCGATGGCTTTAATATCTTGAATGACCCCGATTTCATTGTTAGCGTGCATAATCGACACCAGAATGGTATCAGGACGAATCGCTGCTTTTAATGTATCAAGATCGATTAAACCATCAGTTTTTGGCTCTAAATAAGTTACTTCAAAGCCTTCACGCTCAAGCTGGCGACAAGTATCTAACACCGCTTTATGTTCGGTTTTGCAGGTGATAATATGTTTGCCTTTGGTTTGATAAAAATGAGCCGCTCCTTTAATCGCAAGGTTATCCGACTCTGTCGCTCCTGAGGTAAACACGATTTCACGGCTATCTGCTCCGATCAAATCGGCGATTTGATTACGAGCAATATCCACCGCTTCTTCTGCTTGCCAACCAAATTTGTGCGAACGAGATGCTGGGTTACCAAAGTTGCCATCAATGGTTAAAAATTCCATCATTTTTTTCGCTACACGTTCATCCACTGGACAAGTTGCTGCATAGTCCAAATAAATCGGTAATTTCATTAAATTCACTCCTAAAAATATGTTGTTTATAGCCTAGCTATTTACGACCAAAAGGTTATTAAAATCTTGATGTGATTGATGAGTACACTGCTTTGCACTCTGTTTATTGACCAATTCCGCCAAGGTAATTTGATCTAAAAAGCTCTCAATACGATGACTTAATTCATCCCACAAGGAATGGGTTAAACATTCATGCCCATCTTGGCAATTGCCCTTGCCAAGACATTTTGTGACGGTAATATTTTCATTCACCGCTGAAATAATCATTCCAATAGAAATTTTATCTGTGGGTAACCCAAGCTGATAGCCACCGCCCGGTCCTCGCACACTCCGCACTAGACCGTGCCGGCGTAATTTGGCGAAAAGCTGCTCCAAATAAGAAAGAGAAATGCTCTGTCGCTCGGAAATATCCGATAACGTCACAGGATTATTCTCGCCATTCAGGGCAATATCCAAAATGGCAGTAACTGCATAACGTCCTTTTGAAGTCAGTTTCATCTTTCTTTCTCTTTGTTTAAAATCAATAGTAATAGTTTACTTAACCAAGTAAAATAGTCAACTATTATTCCTTATGAAAATCTAGGTGTTTTTCCACTGCAGTTAACATGCCACGTAAAATATTTAACTCATTTTGCTCCACCGCCGCGCGCTGATATAAGCGTCTTAATTTCTGCATAACCCCTTGATTTTGAATAAAACCTAAAGATTGATAAAGGCGTTCCGTATGTTCAAAAAAGTATTCTAATTGTTGTGCAGTAGCCAAAAGTGCGGTGTTTTTAACGGTATTTTCTATAGCAACAACAGGCATTTCCTGTGCTGTTTGCGACAAAAATGCCATTCGTAATTCATAACACACCAACTGTACTGCCATAGCTAAATTTAGCGAAGAATAATCGGGATTCGCTGGAATGGTTAAATGATAACGACATTTTAATAGCTCATCATTGGTTAAGCCCACTCGCTCGCGTCCGAAAATAATTGCTACTTTTTCACCGCACTTTGCCGCTTGCATGGTAATTTCACCGCATTGGCGAGGTTCAATTAAACTATTCTGCAAATGACGAAGTCTGGCGCTGGTGCCAATCAACAAAGAACAATCGCCCACCGCTTGCTCAAAACGCTCAACCACCACCGCATTTTTCACCACATCTCCCGCCCCAGCGGACAATGCTATCGCCTGTTCATCAATACCTTGTTTCGGCGAAACCAAATACAACTCACTCAAGCCCATGGTTTTCATCGCCCGAGCAGCCGAGCCGATATTGCCAGAATGAGAAGTTTCGATTAAAACAATGCGGATATTGTCTAACATAATATTTATTATCAAATTAAAATTTGATGGCTATTTTAGCACAATATCCATATAATTTAGTAGGTTTTATAAAAAATTTTTAATACTAGAAAATAGTTGAAAAAGTCACTATAATGCACCGCAGTTTAAGGCAAAATGTAAAATACCGTTTGCCGTTGTTCTTTTCACAATCTCTAATGGATATTCTTATGAACCCAATGTTAAATATCGCAATTCGTGCTGCACGAAAAGCAGGCAATATCATCGCAAAAAGTTACGAAAACCGTGCGGATATTGAAACCCAAATTAAAGGCAACTATGACTATGTGACAAACGTAGATAAAGCTGCTGAAGCCGCAGTTATTGAAACCATTCGTGCCTCTTACCCTGATCACAGCATTATCACCGAAGAATCAGGTGTGTTAAATGGTAACAACCGTGATACACAATGGGTTATCGATCCATTAGACGGTACCACTAACTTTATCAAAAGTTTCCCACAATTTGCTGTTTCTATCGCTATTCGTGTCAAAGGTCGCACCGAAGTAGGCGTAGTTTATGATCCGATCAAAAATGAATTATTCACCGCAGTACGTGGTGAAGGGGCGAAATTAAACGATATCCGTTTACGTATTGCCGACCGCCGTGATATCAAAGGCACCGTGTTAGCCACTGGCTTCCCATTTAAACAGCCTAAATTAATGCCCGTACAAATGGCAATAATGAACGCTTTAATCACCGATGTCGCTGATTTCCGCCGTGCAGGATCTGCTGCTTTAGATTTATGTTACACCGCTGCAGGACGTGTTGATGGCTTTTTTGAAATGGGCTTAAAACCTTGGGACTGTGCCGCAGGTGAATTAATGGTACGTGAAGCAGGTGGCTTAGTTTGCGATTTCAATGCAGGACATAACTATTTGAAAGACGGACATATTATCGCCGCTCACCCAAGAGTAGTGAAAGAAATTTTGAATAAAATTCAGCCTTGTTTGGGAGAAGAGTTTAAGGGGTAATCATTTTATTTAATTGAAGGGGTACAAGCCCCTTTAATTATTTAGCTAACCACTGACTAACCAAATCTAAACTGATTTTTGTCAACTCTTCTATCTGCTCCACCCAATGCTCAAGCTGTTCGTTCCACTCTGGCAACTCTACCTGTTGCATTAAATTTGCCACATTTTGCACAGATTGCATGGCTAAACTGGCGGCTGCCCCTTTTAATTTATGAGCGGTTTCAGCTAATTGCTGTTTGGTGATGTTACCTTTCAAATACTCTTGATAGGCTTTAGCAACATCTAAATCCCCGCCGTTGATTTCCTGTTTAAATAAACGAATATTTTCTGCATAGAGATCTTTACCGATAAATTCCAATAATTCTGCTAGAATTTCAGGATTAAAATAATCAACTAAATCATCGGGGATCACTGGATTCACACTCATCTTTGAATGATTCACCACCGTTTCATTTTCACCAAAATACGTATTTAAGCAAGCAGTTAATTCATTAACTAACAATGGTTTACGCAATACATCATCCATGCCCTGACGTTGATATTCTGCTTTGTCTTGCATCACATTGGCGGTCAACGCAATCAATGGCGGAAGATAATCATAGCGATCATTTTGATAGCCGTCACGTAAATAATGAGCAATTTCAAAGCCTGTCATATCGGGGAGTTGAATGTCTAATAACAATAAATCATAGCTGTTATGTTCAAAGGCTTGAATCGCGTCTTTACCCGACATTGCCACATCTACCCGATGCCCTAATTTCTCTAACAGCGTTTTCGCTACGGTAATATTGAGCTGAATATCTTCCACCAATAAAATTTGCAAATTTTGCACCGCACTTTTTTCTATTGGTTTCTCTTGTTTTTCAATAGATTCTGCTTGAATAGTCAGCGTAAAAGTTGTTCCTTTGCCCAATTCGCTAGCGACCGTTAAATCACCGTGCATTAAATGGGCAATATTTTTTGAAATAGCTAACCCAATACCACTGCCAGCGGATTTTTTACCACTGTCTGCCACTTGATAGTACATGGTAAAGATTTTCTCTAACTCTTGGCTGGGAATACCTTGTCCAGTATCGCTAATTGCAAAGCTATATTGATTATTAGATATTTTTCTAACTTCTAGGACAATTACACCTTTTTCGGTGAATTTCACTGCATTACTCAGCAAATTCCATAACACTTGGCTTAGGCGAGTTTGGTCTAATTGCAAAAAGTGCGGTAGATTTTCATTGAGTTTCATTTGAAATTGCAGACCTTTTTCACTTGCTAACAAGATCGCTATATTTTGTATATCGGTTAAAAAACTATAAAAATCCGTTTCACGATAACATAGCTCAAGATTGTGACTATCAATTTTCTCTAAATCAATAATATCATTAAAAATATGTCCTAAAGACACCGCACTTATACTAATCGTATTCAAATAATTACGCTGTTGTTGATTTAATGGGGTGTCCTGCAACATTTGACTGAGTCCCAAAATACCATTTAACGGTGTGCGGAGTTCATGGCTAATGATCGCCAATAGAATGCTTTTATCTTGAATGGATTTTGCCAATGCTAAACGAGAACGTTCAAGGCGATCCACTAACAAAGTGAAAAAATAAATAACGAAGGGGGCTGAGATAAGCCCGAAAATAATAGCATAAGCCAAACTCTGCCAATCAATTCTCCCCACGACCAACAGGCTTAACACAATATGAGTCAGCAATGCAAAGACAGCAACAATTAAAAAACCAAGAATAGAAAATTTTAGCCGACCGAGTTTGACAACCCAATCAATGTATTTTTGTGTGAAGTGATTAACGTTCATAAATTATCTCATTAAGAATTTTTGTTTATCTTAACAAAATTTCATGAAATAAGGGGCAAATTTGTGATTTGCCCCCATTTTTATTTTACCAATGACCTGTTAATCCATTGCCGCCATTAAACTGGCATTTCCTCCCATTGCAGCAGTGTTAATGCTCACCGATTTTTCGTGCATTAACGGTAATAAAGATTGGGCTAACGCTAAGTTTTCCACAAAGGTCATAATCGCCCCGTTACGTTCCGAATAATGGGCTTTATCCGCTTGAGAAAGTGGATTTAACACAATAAGTTGGCTGAGATGATCAAGGCTATTGAAGTCATTGACCACAGACACAAATTGACGCAATGTATTGGCGTGTTGAGCGAGTGGTGAATTAGCACTTACCACACCACGGCTACCTGCGGCAACAATCGCTGTTAATGCCAACACTTGTTGGAATAACGCACCGTCACCAATGGCGATGTCGCCACGTGGTTCAAACCGTAAGAAATTATTTTCACCTGTCACGCCGTGCATTTGGTGAATTTTGCCTAACGGTGAGCTTGCACTCAAGGTTTGCAAAGATTGTTGAGCTTGAGCCAATTCATCACCCGTCAATACCTGATTAAGTGCGGTGGAAAATTCGCTAATATTTGGAGTAATCCCTTCGGTTAATCCGTCAAAGTTCCATGCCGTACGGTTATTTAAACGTTGTAAGTACAACGCACCGCCCGCTTTTGGTCCCGTGCCAGATAAGCCTTGCCCACCAAATGGTTGCACACCAACGACCGCCCCGACAATATTACGGTTGGCATATAAGTTACCTGCTTGAATGCCCTGCTCCCATTCACGTTGAGTTTGATCGATACGGCTATGTAAACCACAAGTCAAACCAAAGCCTGTGGAATTAATTTCTCTAATCACATCGTCTAATTTCTCTGCGTCATAACGAATGACGTGTAATACTGGACCAAACACTTCGTGTTTTAATTGATTAATATTGTCAATTTCGAGCAAGGTTGGGGCGACAAAAATGCCGTTCTCTACCACATCTTTGGCAATCGGTACTTGATAATAAGATTTGGCTTGTTTTTTCATGACTTCAATATGATCAAGTAAGCGTTGTTGAGCCACTTTGTCAATAACAGGTCCCACATCAGTAGTAAGCTGTGCTGGGTTGCCTACCACTAATTCCGCCATTGCACCTTTAATTAATTCAAGCAAATGATCCGCATTATCTTTTTGTAAATAAAGCACACGTAAAGCAGAACAACGTTGACCTGCTGAGTCAAAGGCGGAGTTCAATACATCAATAGTAACTTGTTCACCTAAAGCGGAACTATCAACAATCATGGCATTTTGACCGCCCGTTTCTGCAATGAGTGGAATCAAGCTACCGTGTTTTTGGATATTGCTATTAATACGTTTAGCGGTATCGGTTGAACCTGTGAAAATTACGCCATTAACACGCTCATCAGTGGTTAGACTTTCACCGATGGTTTTACCTGAACCCGTTAATAATTGTAACGCTTCTTTTGGAATACCTGCTTGATGGAATAAATTCACCGCAAAATACGCCATTAAAGAGGTTTGTTCTGCGGGTTTGGCTAATACCACGTTACCTGCCACTAAGGCGGAAGACACTTCACCAATAAAAATCGCTAATGGGAAGTTCCACGGACTGATGGCTACCACCACACCACGTGGATCCTTAAAGCTAGCTGGATTGGCTCGCACTTGACCAGCATAATAACGGCAGAAATCCACCGCTTCACGCACTTCGGCAATGGCATTATTGAGGGTTTTACCTGCTTCTCGCACGGCTAAATCAAAGAGTTCTGGCAAATGTTGTTCCATTAAATCTGCCATTTTCTCTAATTTTTCTGACCGCACTTCTGGTGCGGTATTCGCCCATTGTTGTTTAAAATTCACTGCTGTTGTGAACGCTGTATTCACATCTTGCTCGTTGGCATCGATCACTTGACCTACAATTTGGCTTTGCACCGCTGGATTGTAAACTGTGCGAGAACTATTTCCTGTCACTTCACCGACAATTAACGGTTTCGCTTGATATTGTTTATCACTTAATTCGTTAAGCTGAGTTTGTAGCTGTTGTAAGGAAATCGCATCGGTTAGATCATAACCTTTTGAATTACGGCGTTCACCGTAAATATTCACCGGTAACGGTACTTTCGGGTGAGCCGTACCTTGGGTTTCTTTCGCTTTATTCACAGGATCTTCCGCCAAGCTATCAACGCTAAAATGTTCATCGACAATTTGGTTCACGAAAGAACTGTTTGAACCGTTTTCTAATAAACGGCGAACGAGATAAGCCAACAAGGTTTGATAGGAACCAACTGGTGCATAAATACGGCATTGTACATTCAGATTTTCCTTGCCAACCACTTGTTCATATAGGGTTTCACCCATGCCGTGCAGGCATTGAAATTCAAAGTGTTTATCTTTAGCAAGATGATAAACTGTCGCTAAAGTTTGTGCATTGTGCGTGGCAAATTGCGGATAAATCACATCTTGTGCAGACAATAATTTTTTCGCACAGGTGATATAGTTGATGTCGGAATGCACTTTACGGGTAAATACAGGATAATCCGTTGCCCCTTCCGCTTGGGCTAATTTGACTTCACTATCCCAATATGCCCCTTTTACTAGACGGATCATTAATTTACGATTATTGGCTCGAGCTTGAGCAATAATATGATCGATGACACGACTACAACGTTTTTGGTAGGCTTGCACCACAAAGCCAATGCCGTGGAAACCCTCTAAATCGGGATCAGCAATTAAGCGGTCAAGTAAATCAAGGGATAATTCAAGGCGAGCGGCTTCTTCCGCATCAATATTCAAGCCAATATCATATTTTTTGGCTAATAAAAATAATTCTTTGAGTTTCGGATAAAGTTCATCAATTACCCGTTGATGTTGGCTTAAACTATAACGGGGGTGAATAGCGGAAAGTTTGACGGAAACCCCTGAAGATTTATAAACGCCTAAGCCTTTTGATGTTTCCCCCACGGCACGAATGGAATTCACATAATCATTGTAATAACGATCCGCATCCTTTTGGGTTAAGGCGGTTTCACCTAACATATCGTAGCTATAACGGAAGCCTTTCTCAAAACGTTTTTCACCATTTTTAATCGCTGCATCAATGGTTTCCCCCGTCACAAATTGTTTACCTAATAAACGCATGCCTACATTCATACCTTGACGAATCAATGGCTCGCCACCTTTGCTAATTAATTTGGATAAGGCACTGGATAATTCTTTATCACTGTGGGATACAATTTTTTGTGCCACAATCAATCCCCATGCAGCGGAGTTAACAAATAAAGAGGGGCTATTGCCTAAGTGAGCTTTCCAATCGCCATGCACAAGTTTATCGTGAATCAGTTTATCTGCAGTGGTTTTATCTGGAATCCGCAATAAGGCTTCCGACAAGCACATTAAAGCAATCCCTTCCGCACTAGAAAGGGAAAATTCGTGCATTAACGCATCCACCCCACTGGCTTTTTTGCGATCGGCTCGTACTTTGCTGACTAACTTTTTACACAGTTCAGCAATAGATTGAGATTGCTCGCTCATATCCGCTTTTTCAATTAGCTCCGCCACAATTTTTTGTTCGGGAATGCGATAAAATTCGCTTAATATCGGACGGATTGTTGTTTTAGGTAAAATCTCGTAACTCATAGATAACCTTCTTTTTAATATTTTCACTGAGTAAAGCGGTTGTAAAAACAACCGCACCTTTATAAAAGTAGTTCGCTAATAAACAAACTAGATGTATTTTTTCACACCTTGCATCTCTTTGTGATAAGCCTTTTCCGCTTTATCAAAGGTTTCTGCAATTTCTGCTTTCGGGGCTGGCGTAATTAAAGAAACGACCAAAATGGCAATCGTCGCACAGATAAAGCCAGGAATCATTTCATATATTCCACTGTTTGGTACAAGCGTATTCCAGAACACCACGACCAATGCCCCCGTGATCATGCCTGCCATTGCACCTGCTGCATTCATGCGTTTCCAATAAAGCGATAACAATACCACAGGTCCAAAGGCACAACCAAAACCAGCCCAAGCATAAGATACTAAGCCAAGCACTTTACTGTTTGGATCCTGTGCTAAAACAATAGCTAAGATAGCAATCAATAGCACCATCATACGACCCAACCAGACAAGTTCTTTTTGACTGGCGTTCGGACGTAAGAAACCTTTATAAAAGTCTTCGGTAATGGCACTTGAGCAAATCAATAATTGACAGCTTAGGGTACTCATTACTGCCGCAAGAATAGCCGAAAGCAAAATACCTGCAATCCAAGGATTAAACAGTAAACGAGAAAGTTCAATAAAAACCTGTTCGTGATTTGCATTCACCAGTGTCGCTTTATCTGGATTGGCAAAGAAATATGCTTGTCCCCAGAAACCGATACTTACTGCACCAATCAAACAGATAAACATCCACGTCATACTGATACAACGAGCTTTAGGTACGGATTTTACCGAATCCGCCGCCATAAACCGTGCCAAGATATGTGGTTGACCGAAGTAACCTAATCCCCATGCCGATAAACTCAATAAGCCAATAAATGTGGTACCATTAAACATATCGGTAAAATCTCTGCCAGCCGCTTCACCAGCTTGAGCTAAAGCTTCAAAAGTCGGTTCAAAACCACCTAATTGCGTTAAAATAAAAATAGGCGTAAGAAATAAGGCAAAAAACATTAAGCTCGCTTGAATGGTATCTGTCCAGCTAACGGCTAAAAACCCCCCGATAAAGGTGTAAGCAATTGTTGCTAACGCCCCGAGCCAAAGTGCGGTTTCATAAGGCACGCCAAATAAATTTTCAAATAAACGAGCCCCAGCAACCACGCCTGATGCACAGTAAATAGCGAAGAAGAATAGGATAATTGTGGCTGAAACAATTTTTAATACTTTAGTCTTATCGCCGAAACGATGATGAAAATAATCTGGTAATGTCAAAGCATTCTTATTAAATTCTGTATGCATACGTAATTTACCAGCGACAAATAACCAGTTTAAATACGCCCCTATGGTTAAACCGATAGCAATCCAACTTTCCACAAGCCCTGCTGCATAAACTGCACCAGGCAATCCCATTAACAGCCAACCTGACATATCAGATGCACCAGCTGAAAGTCCTGTCACAAAACTACCTAAACTACGTCCCCCAAGAATGTAGTCTGATAAATTATTTGTAAATCGATAGGCAATAAGCCCTATTGATACCATTCCGACAATATAGATCAGAAAGGTTGTTGTGGTAGGATCAAGACCAAACATAGCATATTCCTCTTAATTAAAGATAAATTCGTATTGTAGAATACTCTACTGCCATTTATAGAAACCTTGTTAAAATACATTTTCTAAAATAGAAAAAGCATTCTATTTATAAGGTTTTTTCAGTATATTCTAATTCAGAATATCATGTTACATTTTTATAACAAAATTGTGACGTAGTTAACACTTTTTCTAATAAATTTTATACAAATAGAAAAATCCACAATAAAAAATAAGAAAAATGGCTAAATCCTATTCAACATAGAATATAGCCATTTAAAAAAAACAAAACCCCAGCTACTCACGTAACTGGGGTTTCTAATTTTGAACCTGATGGCGACCTACTCTCACATTGGGAAACCCAACACTACCATCGGCATTACAGCATTTCACTTCTGAGTTCGGCATGGGTTCAGGTGGCGCTACTGCATTATGACCATCAGGATTATTCCTTTGATGATTGGGCCTTTTAAATCACGACCCTACTTATTTTTTAGTCTTCTTCTAAAATTTGAAACAAGCTGTCTGTTCGATTTTCTTTTGTCTGTACTGCTTTATTTAGTTCTTAGCTTAATCCACCCAAAAACACTTGAGCGTTGTATAGTTAAGTCTCTCGGGCAATTAGTATAACTTAGCTCAACGGCTCACACCGCTTACACATGTTACCTATCTACGTCGTAGTCTTCAACAACCCTTACACCCTTATAGGGTGGGAGAACTCATCTCTTGGCAAGTTTCGTGCTTAGATGCTTTCAGCACTTATCTCTTCCGCATGTAGCTACCCAGCAATGCGTCTGGCGACACAACTGGAACACCAGGGATGCGTCCACTCCGGTCCTCTCGTACTAGGAGCAGCCCCAACCAATTCTCCTACGCCCACGGCAGATAGGGACCGAACTGTCTCACGACGTTCTAAACCCAGCTCGCGTACCACTTTAAATGGCGAACAGCCATACCCTTGGGACCTACTTCAGCCCCAGGATGTGATGAGCCGACATCGAGGTGCCAAACACCGCCGTCGATATGAACTCTTGGGCGGTATCAGCCTGTTATCCCCGGAGTACCTTTTATCCGTTGAGCGATGGCCCTTCCATTCAGAACCACCGGATCACTATGACCTACTTTCGTACCTGCTCGACTTGTCCGTCTCGCAGTTAAGCTTGCTTTTACCATTGCACTAACCTGACGATGTCCGACCGTCATTAGCAAACCTTCGTGCTCCTCCGTTACTCTTTGGGAGGAGACCGCCCCAGTCAAACTACCCACCAGACACTGTCCGAATACGCGTTTCACATACTTCGTTAGAACATCAAACGTTAAAGGGTGGTATTTCAAGGTCGTCTCCACTCAAACTGGCGTTTAAGTTTCTCTGACTCCCACCTATCCTACACATCAAAATTCAAGGTTCAGTGTCAAGCTATAGTAAAGGTTCACGGGGTCTTTCCGTCTAGCCGCGGGTACACCGCATCTTCACGGCGATTTCAATTTCACTGAGTCTCGGGTGGAGACAGCCTGGCCATCATTATGCCATTCGTGCAGGTCGGAACTTACCCGACAAGGAATTTCGCTACCTTAGGACCGTTATAGTTACGGCCGCCGTTTACTGGGGCTTCGATCAGGTGCTTCTCTTGCGATTACACCATCAATTAACCTTCCAGCACCGGGCAGGCATCACACCCTATACGTCCACTTTCGTGTTTGCAGAGTGCTGTGTTTTTAATAAACAGTTGCAGCCAGCTGGTATCTTCGACCGGTTCAACCTTCATCTGTAAAAGACTACAATCTACGCCGGCGCACCTTCTCCCGAAGTTACGGTGCTATTTTGCCTAGTTCCTTCACCCGAGTTCTCTCAAGCGCCTGAGTATTCTCTACCTGACCACCTGTGTCGGTTTTCAGTACGGTTTAGATAAACCTGAAGCTTAGTGGCTTTTCCTGGAAGTGTGGTATCAACAACTTCGCTCCCTTAGGAGCTCGTCATCACGCCTTAGTGTTGAATGGGAAACCGGATTTGCCTAGTTTCCCCACCTACACGCTTAAACAGCCATCCAATAGGCTGCTTGCCTAACCTTCTCCGTCCCCACATCGCAATTTATCCAAGTACGGGAATATTAACCCGTTTCCCATCGACTACGCTTTTCAGCCTCGCCTTAGGGGCCGACTCACCCTGCCCCGATTAACGTTGGACAGGAACCCTTGGTCTTCCGGCGAACGAGTTTTTCACTCGTTTTATCGTTACTTATGTCAGCATTCGCACTTGTGATACGTCCAGCAAACTTCTCAATTCACCTTCTTCCGCTTACACAACGCTCCCCTACCCAACAAGATTACTCTTGATGCCGCAGCTTCGGTGACTAGTTTTAGCCCCGTTACATCTTCCGCGCAGGCCGACTCGACTAGTGAGCTATTACGCTTTCTTTAAATGATGGCTGCTTCTAAGCCAACATCCTAGCTGTCTAAGCCTTCCCACTTCGTTTCCCACTTAACTAGTACTTTGGGACCTTAGCTGGCGGTCTGGGTTGTTTCCCTCTTCACGATGGACGTTAGCACCCACCGTGTGTCTCCTATGCACTACTCTTCGGTATTCGCAGTTTGCATCGGGTTGGTAATCCGGGATGGACCCCTAGCCGAAACAGTGCTCTACCCCCGAAGGTATTCACATAAGGCTCTACCTAAATAGATTTCGGGGAGAACCAGCTATCTCCCGGTTTGATTGGCCTTTCACCCCCAGCCACAAGTCATCCGCTAATTTTTCAACATTAGTCGGTTCGGTCCTCCAGTTAGTGTTACCCAACCTTCAACCTGCCCATGGCTAGATCACCGGGTTTCGGGTCTATACCTTGCAACTCACCGCCCAGTTAAGACTCGGTTTCCCTTCGGCTCCCTTATTCAGTTAACCTCGCTACAAAATATAAGTCGCTGACCCATTATACAAAAGGTACGCAGTCACCCTTGCGGGCTCCCACTGCTTGTACGTACACGGTTTCAGGTTCTATTTCACTCCCCTCGCTGGGGTTCTTTTCGCCTTTCCTTCACAGTACTGGTTCACTATCGGTCAATCAGGAGTATTTAGCCTTAGAGGATGGTCCCCCTATCTTCAGACAGAATTTCTCGTGTTCCGCCCTACTTCTTGTTAGCTTAGTACCACAATATAACTTTCAGATACGGGACTATCACCCTGTGTCGTTGAACTTCCCAGTTCATTCTCTTAGTTTTATCGCTATTACTAACGGCTCCTCCGCTTTCGCTCGCCGCTACTCACAGAATCTCGGTTGATTTCTTTTCCTCGGGGTACTTAGATGTTTCAGTTCTCCCGGTTTGCTTCGTTATTCTATGTATTCAAATAACGATGCTAGATTCTTCATCTAGCGGGTTTCCCCATTCGGATATCTTGGATTAAACGCCTCTTATCAACTCATCCAAGCTTTTCGCAGATTAGCACGTCCTTCTTCGCCTCTGATTGCCTAGGCATCCACCGTGTACGCTTAGTCTCTTAACTATACAACCTCAAATGTTTTTTTAGAACAATTGATATTGCGTTTCAACTAAACACTTGACTGCTTTTGTTCAGTCAAGATTTTTTCTTCTACTCAGACTTTCTTGTGTTAATTCACTTTCGTCAATTAACCCGAAAATCTCTCAGTTTTCAGCTTGTTTCCAATTTTTTAAAGAACAGTAAGATAAATAAATCATCTTTAATTGGCGTCCCCACGGGGATTCGAACCCCGGTTACCGCCGTGAAAGGGCGATGTCCTAGGCCTCTAGACGATGGGGACAACAGGTAAAGAGTATCTATTGTCTTTTCTTTCGCACTTCCTTTTTCATGTTGCTCGACCTAGTAAGCAGTCAAAAGTGCGGTCTTTTTTCTTTCTTTTCTACTTTTTATCAGACTATCTGTGTGGACACTTATTGTCGCTCGTTTTGGGTAAGGAGGTGATCCAACCGCAGGTTCCCCTACGGTTACCTTGTTACGACTTCACCCCAGTCATGAATCATACCGTGGTAAACGCCCCCCTTGCGGTTAAGCTATCTACTTCTGGTACAACCCACTCCCATGGTGTGACGGGCGGTGTGTACAAGGCCCGGGAACGTATTCACCGCAACATTCTGATTTGCGATTACTAGCGATTCCGACTTCATGGAGTCGAGTTGCAGACTCCAATCCGGACTACGATGCACTTTCTGAGATTCGCTCCCCTTCGCAGGTTTGCCGCCCTCTGTATGCACCATTGTAGCACGTGTGTAGCCCTACTCGTAAGGGCCATGATGACTTGACGTCATCCCCACCTTCCTCCAGTTTATCACTGGCAGTCTCCTTTGAGTTCCCATCTTTACATGCTGGCAACAAAGGATAAGGGTTGCGCTCGTTGCGGGACTTAACCCAACATTTCACAACACGAGCTGACGACAGCCATGCAGCACCTGTCTCATAGTTCCCGAAGGCGCTTTTTCATCTCTGAAAAATTCTATGGATGTCAAGAGTAGGTAAGGTTCTTCGCGTTGCATCGAATTAAACCACATGCTCCACCGCTTGTGCGGGCCCCCGTCAATTCATTTGAGTTTTAACCTTGCGGCCGTACTCCCCAGGCGGTCGATTTATCACGTTTGCTACGGGCACCAGTCTTAAAGACCAATCCCCAAATCGACAGCGTTTACAGCGTGGACTACCAGGGTATCTAATCCTGTTTGCTCCCCACGCTTTCGCACATGAGCGTCAGTATCTTCCCAAGGGGCTGCCTTCGCCTTCGGTATTCCTCCACATCTCTACGCATTTCACCGCTACACGTGGAATTCTACCCCTCCCTAAAGTACTCTAGCTACCCAGTCTGAAATGCAATTCCAAAGTTAAGCTCTGGGATTTCACATCTCACTTAAGTAACCGCCTGCGTGCCCTTTACGCCCAGTTATTCCGATTAACGCTCGCACCCTCCGTATTACCGCGGCTGCTGGCACGGAGTTAGCCGGTGCTTCTTCTGTAGTTAACGTCAATCTAATAAGCTATTCACTTATTAGCCTTCCTCACCACCGAAAGAACTTTACAACCCGAAGGCCTTCTTCATTCACGCGGCATGGCTGCGTCAGGGTTCCCCCCATTGCGCAATATTCCCCACTGCTGCCTCCCGTAGGAGTCTGGACCGTGTCTCAGTTCCAGTGTGGCTGGTCATCCTCTCAGACCAGCTAGAGATCGTCGGCTTGGTAGGCCTTTACCCTACCAACTACCTAATCCCACTTGGGCTCATCTTATGGCATATGGTCTTGCGATCCCATACTTTAATCCGAAGATATTACGCGGTATTAGCGACAGTTTCCCGTCGTTATCCCCCTCCATAAGCCAGATCCCCAAGCATTACTCACCCGTCCGCCACTCTCACGAAAAGTACAAGTACTTTCCGCTACCGTTCGACTTGCATGTGTTAAGCCTGCCGCCAGCGTTCAATCTGAGCCATGATCAAACTCTTCAATTTAAGTTCGATCGCTCAATAAACTGCTTGCTTTTAAATCTTTCTTTTCATTCCCAAAAGAACAAAAAGTTAATGAATTTCTAAGTTAAGCACCTATTAAGACTTCAAGTTTTATTTAATTTTTTAAAACTAGTCAATCAACAAGTGCCCACACAGATTGTCTGATAAATTGTTAAAGAACAAATTTCGCTATCTTTTGGCGAAAATAAAACGACACACTGTTTGATTTTCAATTTTCACAACAGCGTGTCGTTGTGTGCAGCGTATTATAGAGATCTGGAAATCCTTTGCAAGCACTTTTTATAAAAATATTGAGAAATTTATTCGAATGTTTAATTTTTCAACTTTTCAGTCTATTTTTACGTCAACTGCCGATAAACTTTCAACGCATAGGCATCAGACATGCCTGCCATATAATCGCAAATAATCCGTTTTTTACCATTTGATCCTGCTTTCAACCAACGATTTACAGTATTGCGAGGTAACAAGCGTTCAGGATCGCTGGCAAAAATTTGGAACATTTCGGTTAAAATACGCTGTCCTTTATATTCAATACGCTGGGTTTCCACATCACGAATGACATATTTAAATACAAAAGTCTTAAACACATTCAAGACCTTTTCCACTTCTTCTGGCAATTCCGCATTGTAACGCAGTAATGGTTCAGCAAAATCAGCGGTTTGGTTCCAACGCACATTAGTAATAAAGAAATTCACCAATGCCCCAATGGCATTTTTACGTTCGTAATGATATTCAGAGAATAATTTTGTACTCAAAGTATCAATATTTCTTACAATCCATTCCGAAGAACAAGCTCTTAATTCTTGCAAAGCAATTTGCCAGAGATTTTGATCAATCATTCCTACCACAATAGCATCTTCAAAATCATGCACCCCGTAAGCAATATCATCTGCTAATTCCATAATGCTACAATCTAAGGATTTAAACTTGGTTTTCAAAAACTCTTTGGGTTCTGACCGCACTTTTTTTAGTGAAGTAAATAATACTCGATCTTGCTCAGATAACGGTTGCAATAACCAATCAAACACGGGCAAATCATCACGAAAAATACCTTTACCAGGTCGCCAATCCACTGCTCTAAAATCTTGCTCCGCAAAAGAAAGTGCGGTGTATTTTGGCGAAGTTTCATCTAAAATGGCAGGATATTTCACCACTCCCAATAGGGTTCTACGTGTTAAATTCATACCTGCATTCGGCGTATAAGGTTCCAGCTTAGTTAATAAACGGAAAGTTTGTGCATTGCCTTCAAATCCCCCTGAATCATACATCATTGAATTTAAAGCCGTTTCACCTCCGTGACCAAATGGTGGGTGTCCAATATCATGAGCAAAACACAGGCTTTCAATCAGATCTGCGGTCGGTAATAATGGCTTAAGCTCTTGCTGTAGCTTAGTTTTATCTATATTTAATTGATCAGCTAAGGCTTTATAAGTATCTACCAATTTTAATTGTGAAACCAAACTACTACCAATTTGAGCCACTTCCAAAGAATGGGTCAATCGAGTACGGAAGAAATCATTTTCACCCACAGCGTGAATTTGCGTTTTCGCCTGTAAACAGCGAAATGCCGCACTGTGTAAAATTCTAGCCCGATCACGACGAAACGGCGGACGATGATCTTTTTCTCTCGGTTTATCATTAATCAAACGTTCAAGCCAAACAGGATCCAAATTATTTTTTAACATTTACGCCACCATATAAATCAACTTAAATACCAGCGGAGCAAGAATAGAACTAATAATACCGCACAAAACTAAGGCTATTGAACTATAAATAGAGGCTTTCGCATCTTGCTCCATTAATGCTGCCGTACCAATAGCATGTGAAGTAGCTCCCACAGCTAACCCAATTCCTTCGGAACTCGTTAATCGAAGTTTGCGTAAAATAACATAACCAACCATTGAACCCTGAATACCTGCTACAACAACACCAACTGCTGCCAAGGCAGGAACGCCGCCCAAATTACCTGAAATTGCCATCGCTATAGGGGTTGTCACCGATTTAGAAATCACCGTTGCAACAATATCTGGATTCGCCCCTAACCACAAAGCAAAGCCAGCACCTGTGAACATGGCAACAATAGAAGCTAACGTAGTAACAAACAAAATGCTTTTCCAAAATGCCGCAATTTGACGAAGTTGCTCATACAAAGGTAACGCCAACGCCACCACACTCACCCCCAATAAATTATTTAACGGTGCATTACCTGCCATATAATTTTCGTAAGGGATATTCATTAATAACAACACACCAATTATCATTAATACCGTTAGTACAAAGGTATTTAACAATATGGATCTCAACCGTTTATTAATTTGTAAAGCAATAAAAAAACCTGTCACAGTTAATACAGAATAAAAATAAATCATTATCTTTCCTTAGCCCGATTTTGTAACACTTTATGACGTAAACGAGCAAAAGAACGTCGCATAAATAAATAATCAGCTAACGTCCCAATAATAATCAAGGTAATCAGCGAACTCACCACATTAGGAATAAGCAAGGCTTTTGCTTGAGAAATCAACACATCGGAATATTTAATAATCCCCACGCTAACAGGGACAAACAAAACCGCCATATAACGAATCAATAAATTCGCCCCGAAAAAAATCCATTCTACTCGAATAACATTAGTCGTTAATCCAAAAAACAGTAGCAATAGCCCAAATATACTCCCAGGAATACCAATAGGGATCAACCACGCAATGGTTTCACCCAAATAAAGTAAGGCATATAAAATCACTAAAGATCGTATTAAATCAAACAGTTTTCTTTTCATCATCTATCTTCAAATTTTTGATAAGTTTTATAAATTTATTTTACGCTTATTTTTTCATTTTTGTTATTTTTTCAGTAAAATGTCACCATCTGCTATTTATATCAAAAAATATGAAAAAAATAACCTTTTTATTCACCGCACTTTTTGTTTTTATTTTTTCTAACTGCACATTTGCTATAGAACACTGGATTAATTGCCGAGTGGTCAGCATTAGTGATGGTGATAGCATAACCTGCCTATTAACCAACAAAAAACAAATCAAAGTGCGTTTAGCAGAAATTGATGCCCCCGAAAAAGCCCAAGCCTTTGGTAAACGTGCCAAACAAACCCTAGCACAATTAATACACAAAACGCAGGTAAGACTTAAAATCTCAGATTATGACCGCTATGAACGTAGTGTTGCGACAATTTATGACTCGCAAGGAAAAAATATTAATCTGCAAATGGTACAACTAGGCATGGCATGGGCTTATACACAATATATGCAAGATCCACAATATTTACAGATTCAACAACAGGCTCAATCACAACGTATTGGATTATGGCAAGATACTCATCCGATACCGCCTAGCGAATTTCGTAAACATCAATACAACCAATAAAGGAAATAATCATGTTTAATGCTTACTCATTTCGCCAACAATTTCCCTATTTCAGCCAACCTAATGTGGTGGTGTATTTGGATAACGCCGCCACAGCATTAAAACCACAAGCCCTAATCGATGCCACCGTGGAATTTTACCAATCCGCAGGCTCCGTGCATCGCAGCCAATATGACGAAAAAAACACCGCACTTTATGAACAAGCCCGCACCCGAGTTAAACAGTTAATTAATGCAGAAAGCGAACAAGCGGTGATTTGGACATCAGGCACCACACAAGCCATTAATACCGTTGCCAACGGCTTAATTCCCCACATTCAACCCGATGATGAAATCATTATCAGCGAAGCCGATCACCATGCTAATTTTGTCACGTGGCACGCTATTGCGAAAAAGTGCGGTGCAAAATTGCGGATTTTGCCGATATTAGATAATTTTTTAATTGACGAACAATCCCTAATTTCCGCCTTAAACGTACGCACAAAATTGGTCGCTTTAAATTTCGTTTCTAACGTCACAGGCACACAACAGCCCGTCCAACAACTGATTGAAAAAATTCGCCAATTTTCCACCGCACTTATTTTAGTCGATGCAGCTCAAGCCATTAGTCATCTCAAAATCGATCTACAAAAATTAGATGCAGATTTTATCGCATTCTCCGCCCACAAAATTTACGGTCCGAATGGATTAGGCGTGTTAAGTGGCAAACAGCCTGCTTTAGAAAAACTGCAACCGCTCCAATACGGCGGAAAAATGGTTGCCTTTGCATCAAAACAAGAAATTCGCTATGCCGATTTACCCTATCGTTTAGAAGCTGGCACGCCGAATATTGCCGCCGTGATCGGTTTTAACGCTGTGTTAGAATGGTTAGAAAAATGGGATATTGAACAAGCAGAACAATACGCATTAGATCTTGCTCAACAAACTGAAGTACGGTTAAAAAATTACCAGAATTGTCGTTTATTTTCTGCCCCACAACCTAGCACCGTAATCAGCTTTGTGTTTGACAATATTGCTTGTGCCGATCTCGCTACCCTGCTTGCCGAACAAAACATCGCTTTACGCACAGGCGTGCATTGTGCCATGCCTTATCTTGCCCGTTTAGGTGTGCCTAGTACATTACGACTCAGTCTTGCTCCCTACAACACCGAACAAGATGTACAAGCCTTTTTTACAGCATTAGATAAAGCCCTTGAACTCTTAGACTAACCATAAGGGGATTAAAAAATGGAAATAATTGAACAAATTCAACAAGCTAAAAACTGGGAAGAACGCTATCGCTTGCTGATTCAAGCAGGTAAAAATCTCCCCCAACCAACAGAAAACGAACTCGCCCATTGGACGGAAATTCAAGGTTGTGAAGTCAGATTATGGTGTAAAATCTCACAAAATTTAGACCGCACTTTACAGCTAAAGGCTTATAGCGAAGCACGGATTATGAATGGTTTGCTGTTCCTACTCATTAATGCAGTCAACGGGAAGCCATTAGACGAACTACAACAGTTTGATATAACAATATTTTTCACTGAACTCGGTATCGCTCAACGATTAAGCAGTACAAGGTTAAATGGATTGAAACAAATTGAGCAAAGCATTAAGGAACTGTCTTAAATTAAACAAACACCCCTTGCACCAACCCCATATACAACATCGTTCCCACTGCCATGGACAGGAACATATTTTTCTTCCAAAGGTGCAAGGCAAATGTTACTGCTCCAGCAATAAAATCAGGTATGCCGTGATGACCTTGCAAAAGATCAATATTTTTATAGCAATATACCACTAACATACCGAACATGGCGGCGGGTAAGACTTTGCCTAAATAACGGATATATTCAGGGATCGGGCGGTTGGCTGGGAAAATCCAAAAAGGGAGTAAACGGCAAAATTGTACGCCTAACACACCCATGACAATGGTGATAATTTGTTCGGTTAAGGTCATGGATTTTCTCCCGTCAGGCGAATGATTTTACTTTCCAATTTGGTACGGCGTAAGGTCAATACTCCCCAAATAGTGAATAAGGTAGGAATTAAGAAATGTTCCTTACCCACGGTAATTAGGAAAAATAACGTAATACCTAAGCCGAGTAATGAGCTTTCATGGGATTTTTCTTTGAGCCAATTTTCAGTAAAAATGACGATAAATAATGCTGTCATGGCAAATTCTATGCCTTTTAAATCAAAAGGTACAATGTCCGTTGCAAGATTGCCTAATACCGCCCCAAAAACCCAATAGACTTGCAAATAGAGGCTAACAAAAAAGTAATACCAACCTTTATCTAAATGTTCTGGCACCTTTGCCATATAATTAAGTGAAAATGCTTCGTCCGACATGGTTGAAATTAAATACCAGCGTTTTTTACCCAACTGTTTACCATATTTTTCTAACATGGAAATGCTGTAAAAAACTTGTCGTCCGCTCACCATTAACGTGACCAACAGCACGGAAAGGGGAGAAAAAATAGCGGTCAATGATGTCGCCACGATAAATTCCACAGAACCGGCATAAATTAACGCCGCCATAAAGAACGGAAACCATACGCCAAAGCCTAATACTTTCATATAAATGCCGTAAGCAATGCCTAAGAAAATATAACCGATAATCATCGGTATAGAATAAGGAAAAGCGGCTTTAGCGGCTGCCAAAACTGCGGTGTTTTTTGGCTGATTTTCCATGATTACTCCAATACTGACAAGCCTGGTAAAGTAGAAAAACTTTGCGACTTCACGGTATCATAAAAATCATCAATAAACGCTCTCTCCGCATCAATTTCTCGATAAGCACAATATAAATTGCTATGTAGGCGTTGTTCGGTAATTTGACGAGCCACCACATAACCGCGATCTAAATAAGGTTTTACCGCCCAAAATGGTAACGCCGCAATGCCCCGTTTACTGGCGACTAATTGAATAATGGCAATGGTTAGTTCACTGGTTCGGCGTGTTGGATTAATGCCAGCAGGTCGCAACACTTTACGCAGTAAATCCAACATATCATCGGGGACAGGATAAGTAATCCAAGTTTGATCGGCAAAATCTTCTGCTTGCCAAATGTCTTTTTGGGCTAACGGGTGATCTTTGGCACACAGTCCGACCATTTCATAAGAAAACAATGGTTTATAAATAATGCCGTCAGTGGGTTCAATCTCAGACACAATCGCCCAATCGGCTCGATGACTAAGCAATAATCCTACAGTATCCGTATGAAAACCCGATACAATATCCAATTCGACTAACGGCCAATGGGTACGGAAACTATCCATGGCAGGCATTAACCAGTCAAAGCAGGTATGACATTCCACCGCAATACGCAACTCCCCTGCTTCCCCTTGTTTTACTCGAGATAGATCACGCTCCGCCTCGATCACTTTGGGTAATACCTCATTGGCTAATTTAATCAAACGTTCTCCCGCAGGGGTAAAATGCAAAGGTGTAGTTTTGCGTTCAAATAACGGCAGCCCATATTGATCTTCTAATAATTTGAGTTGATGAGAAAGGGCTGATTGGGTTAAATAAACACGTTTTGCGGCTAAAGATACTGATCCTGTTTCTTTTAAAGCAAGCAAGGTTTTTAAATGGCGAAGTTCAAGAAATATTGGTTTCATAGATTATCTATCAATAGTAAATAAGGCTTTTATTCTACAGTAAATTTCAGAAACATTTAACAAAAAGACGATGGAAGTGCGGTGTAATTTTAGATGATTTTTTCATAACAAAAATGATTTTTTTATAAAAAACACTTGCAAATTTTTCCATATAAAGTTATTTTTCTGTGCGAATTATCTTTATATGGAAATAACAGTAATGAAACTAAAAAAAATAAGTTGGGCAGTTATGCTCAGTTTTGGGGTCATTGCCCCAGTAAGTGCGGTGGAAAAAACAGAAGTTTTAGAGATTATTCAAGTCACCGAAACAAACCAAGGCCCAATGAAAACAGTTCAGCAAACTGAACTCAAAAATGGGCCAACGTCACTGGGTAATGCCTTAGCAAAACAAATGGGCATTCAAGCCAATCATTTTGGTTCAGGGGCATCTACACCAGTTATTCGTGGACAAGAAAGCTATCGTAATAAAATTGTGCAAAATGGTAGTGATGTGGTGGATATGGCTAATATGTCCCCCGATCATGCGATTATGGTGGATCCGACCCAGGCAAAAGAAATCAACGTGATTCAAGGCGTGGATACGCTATTGTATGGCTCAGGGATCACTGGGGCCGTGGTGAATGTGAAAGATGATAAAATTCCGACACAGGTACCATTACGTGCGGTAGAAGGAAGCTTAGATGCACGTTATAACACCAATAATCAAGAACAATTATATAATCTCGCCACCAATGTCAAATTATCTGAGCATGTGGTTTTGCATCTTGAGGGCTTACATCGTCACGCTAAAAACTATAAATCTGCGGGTTATACTGAACAATATACCGTGGAAAATCCTTGTAATAATTCTAATACACCAGAATGTATTGAAGCTATTTTTGAAGATGATTATCAAGAAACTTTTGAAGAATCAAAAGATTATCGTTATATTAATAATTCCGAAGCCAAATCTAAACAAGGTGCCGTTGGGCTGTCTTGGGTAGGGGAGAAAGGTTATCTGGGTATTGCTTACACTGATAGACGAGATCGTTATGGATTAACTGGACATGAACACAAAGCCCATTTTTGTCATGTTCATACCCATGATGAAAATGATGAATATTTAGAAGGCATTAATTTACATTGCGAACATACGAGCGTCAATATTGATGAAGATTTCCATAATCATGATCCAAGCCAACCTGAACAATATGCTAAATTGAAATTACATCTCAAACGTGTGGATTTACGTGGGGCGTTAAATCGTCCGTTTGATAGGGTAGAGCAAATTCGTTTTATGGCAAACGATAGTCGCTATCAGCATCGGGAAATTGAAGGCCAATATACCATGTCGAGCTTTCGCCATAATGGTAAATCATTACGGATTGAAGTCGATCATCAGCCTACCGACCATTGGTCAGGAACGCTGGCTTTACAATATAGTAAGGATATGATTGATAGCTCAGGTTACGAAGGCATTTTAGATAAAAATACGACGCACTTATATGGTTTATCTGGGGTTGAACGTTATCAATGGAATGACTTTACTTTTTCGCTATCAGGGCGTTTAGAGCAACAAAAAATTCATTTATTAGATGATAAACAACTGCATCGTGGTAAACGCATGAATGCGTTACGTAGTATGAAATATGACTCGACAGCCTATTCTCTCGCCACAGGCATTGATTGGCAAATGACGCCTGAATGGAAAAGTTGGATCACGTTGTCACACCAAGAGCGAAACCCTAGTGTACAAGAACTTTATGCTCGAGGTACACATGTGGCCACCAACTCCTATGAATTTGGCGATGAACAGTATGACCGTACCATTAATAATTTGCTGATTGATACCCAAGTTTACGAGCAATTTGGTATTAACGAGCGGCTTAAAAAAGAAAAATCCACTAACCTAGATTTAGGTGTATCATTTAATAATGATAAATGGCAAAGCTATGTTGGCACATATTATAAGCATTTTAGTAACTATATTTATGCTCATACTATGGATCGTTTTGCACATTTTCGCTTAATACGTTATGCTCAACAACCAGCTCGTTTTTATGGTGTAGAAGGCAACATCAGTTATCGTTTCGCTCCTAAATATCGGCTAAGTCTATTCGGCGATTATGTGCGTGGTAAACTAGATAATGGCAATGTGCCACGTATGCCAGCGGCTCGTTTAGGATCTCGCTTGAATGCGGATTTTAACGATAATTTATCTGCCAGCCTTGAATATACTCATACTTTCAGCCAGCATAAATCTGCTCATAATGAATTGCCGGTGGGGGGAAATAATATGTTAAATGCAGAATTGGTCTATTTAGGTTCATTAAATTCCCATTTAAATTATCGTTTAACCGTTAATTTTAATAATATTTTGAACGAAAAAGTCTATGCTAGCACTTCTTATCTTTCCCATATTCCATTAATGGGACGTAACGTTTCCATGGGGGCAAGCGTGTTGTTTTAAGCTAGATAACATAACAAAAACGGTGAATGTTTACATTCACCGTTTTTTATAGAGAACTTGGCAACATCCTTAATATCCAGTTCTCTTACATTTATAGCCAAATTCTCTGGTGAGAATGTGGAAGAAAAATACCTATCTTCTTTTTTTCTTCATGCCTTGACGGGCTTTAAAACGTGGATTTTCCTTACAAATTACATAGACCACACCGTGACGGCGAACTACTTTACAGCCAGGGTGACGAGTTTTAGCACTTTTTAATGAGGATAATACTTGCATGGTAACTCCTTATTTTGATTTCAATGCACCGAATTTGCCATAACGATTGGTAAAGTCACTGGCTCGACCTTCATTACCAATTTGACGTGTTTTACCCGTATAAAAAGGATGTGAGGCAGAGGATGTATCACACATAAATACAGGATATTCTTTGCCGTCTTCCCATTTCATGGTATTGGTAGTTCTAGCACAAGAACGGATTAAAAAGCCTTGTTTGGCATTGCTATCATAAAATAACACGGTACGATAATTATCGGGATGGATTCCTTTTTTCATATTTACACCTTATTTTTTATTGAAAAATAACTAGACTGCGAATATTACCCTAAATAGGGGCGTTTCGCAAAACTTATTTTTCAAAAACAAAAAAGATTTTCACCGCACTTTTGTTTATCTATTTTTATCCATTCTTCAATTATTAAAATAATTCATATAAAAAATGAAAATTATGAGTTTGCTTAATAAATCAGAATTCGGCATTATTTCAATCAAGCGGACGTTTAGCCGTCTAAATAGAAGTTTATTATTCCCATTTAATAGGAGCAAGATGATGACCACATTCCATGTATTAGGATTCCCACGAGTTGGTGCCAAACGTGAACTTAAATTTGCACAAGAACGCTACTGGCGTAAAGAATTAAGTGAACAAGATTTATTAGAGTTAGCCAAAGCCTTGCGTGAAAAAAATTGGCAACATCAAGCTGATGCTAATGCCGATTTCGTGGCAACCGGTGATTTTACTTTCTACGATCATATTTTAGATCTGCAAGTGGCAACAGGGGCGATTCCTGCTCGTTTTGGTTTTGACAGTCAAAAATTAACTTTAGAACAATATTTTGAATTAGCACGTGGTAACAAAGATCAATTTGCTATTGAAATGACTAAATGGTTTGATACTAACTATCATTATTTAGTGCCTGAGTTTGCCAAAAATACCCAATTTAAAGCCAACCCAGCACATTATGTCAATCAATATCGTGAAGCGGTGGCGAAAGGGCATAAAGCCAAACCTGTCATCGTTGGTCCGTTAACATTCCTTTGGTTAGGGAAAGAAAAAGGCGAAGCCTTTAATCGCTTTGATTTATTGAAAGATTTAGTGCCGGTTTATCAACAAATTTTAACCGCACTTGCCAATGAAGGTGCCGAATGGATTCAAATTGACGAACCAGCCTTGGCATTAGATTTACCACAAGAATGGATTAACGCGTTCCAATCTGTCTATGCGGAATTAAGCCAAGTTAAGGCGAAAATTTTACTCGCTACCTATTTTGGTTCCATCGCTGAACACGCTCAATTATTAAAATCTTTACCTGTGGCAGGTTTGCACCTTGATTTAGTACGTGCACCAGAACAATTAGCCGCTTTCGCCGAGTATGACAAAGTACTTTCCGCTGGTGTGATTGAAGGTCGTAACATCTGGCGAGCGAACTTAAACAGCGTGCTTGATGTGTTAGAACCATTAAAAGCGAAATTAAATGATCGTTTATGGATTGCTCCAAGCTGTTCATTATTACACACGCCTTATGATTTGAGCGTGGAAACACAATTACAAGAGAAAAATCCTGATCTTTATTCTTGGTTAGCGTTCACGTTACAAAAAGTGGAAGAATTAAACGTATTAAAACAAGCGTTAAATAACGGTCGTGCGTCAGTACAAGCACAATTAGATGCCAGCCAAGTAGCTGCTGATGCTCGCAAAAACAGCAAAGTCATTCACAAAGCGGAAGTCGCCACTCGTTTAGCAAACTTACCAGCCAATGCGGATCAACGCAAATCGCCATTCGCCGAGCGTATTACTAAACAAAATGCGTGGTTAAATTTACCATTATTACCGACCACCACCATCGGTTCATTCCCACAAACTAGTGAAATTCGTCACGCTCGTGCTAGCTTCAAAAAAGGCGAATTGTCTTTAGCGGATTATGAAACGGCGATGAAAAAAGAAATCGAATATGTGGTGCGTAAACAAGAAGAACTTGATCTTGATGTATTGGTTCACGGCGAAGCAGAACGTAACGATATGGTGGAATATTTCGGTGAATTACTTGACGGTTTTGCCTTTACTAAATTCGGTTGGGTGCAAAGCTATGGTTCACGCTGTGTGAAACCGCCCGTGATTTTCGGCGATGTAACCCGTCCAGAGCCAATGACTGTGCGTTGGTCGCAATATGCTCAAAGCCTGACCAAAAAAGTGATGAAAGGTATGTTGACAGGTCCTGTCACCATTCTGCAATGGTCATTCGTGCGTAACGATATTCCACGTTCAACTGTATGTAAACAAATCGGCGTGGCGTTGTCTGACGAAGTGTTAGATTTGGAAAAAGCAGGTATCAAAGTGATTCAAATTGACGAACCTGCGATTCGTGAGGGCTTGCCGCTTAAGCGTGCTGACTGGGACGCTTACTTACAATGGGCGGGCGAAGCGTTCCGTTTAAGCTCAATGGGTGTGGCGGACGATACGCAAATTCACACGCACATGTGTTATTCTGAATTTAACGATATTTTACCAGCTATTGCGGCGTTAGATGCGGATGTCATTACCATCGAAACGTCCCGTTCCGATATGGAATTATTGACCGCATTCGGCGATTTCAAATATCCAAACGACATCGGTCCGGGCGTGTATGACATTCACAGCCCACGCGTACCGACCGAAGCGGAAATCGAACACTTGTTACGCAAAGCGTTAAACGTGGTGCCAAAAGAACGCTTATGGGTCAACCCAGACTGCGGTTTAAAAACCCGTGGCTGGAAAGAAACCATTGAGCAGTTGGAAGTGATGATGAAAGTGACGAAGAAATTACGGGGGGAATTAGCGTAGTTTTTTCAATCACAAGAAAAGCTGGAATTTCGATAATTTCAGCTTTTTTATTTGTTACCTTATTGTTATAATTTTTTCATCTTTCGTCCATTGTATTAAGGTTTAATCAATGCTCAACGGTTTATTTATTGGTCTTTTCTTTGGTTTTATTCTACAACATAGTCAGTTCTGTTTCGTATCGGGCTTACGTCAACTCTATCCACAAAAAAATTTGCGTTTTTTGACCGCATTTTTTATTGCGATTACCATTCAATCCATTGGCTTTTTTGCGTTAGCACAATTTAATTTAATTCATATTCCGACTTCTCAACTGCCCATTGTCGCCACCTTGTTGGGTGGATTTTTATTCGGTATGGGAATGATTTTAGCAGGCTGTTGTGCTTGTGGTAGCTGGTTTCGCTCGGGAGAAGGTTTGATTGGTAGTTTCACGGCATTGATTTTCTTTGCCATTACAATGGCGGCGACACAAACGGGTGCATTAAAATCTTGGATTCTCCCTCTAACACAAGATGTCACGGAGATGGATAATATTCATACCACATTACAAATTTCGCCTTGGTGGCTTGTCGTGTTGCTATGTGTTATCACTGTAATGTTGATTTACTACAATCACAAACACCCTCGCTACCAGCCGACACCAGATTACCGTTATCACGGACTTCGCCATTGGATAGCGGAAAAACGCATTTCCCTGAATATTGCTGCGGTAATAATTGGGTTATTAGGCATAGTCGCTTGGTTTGATAGCAGCCTTACGGGGCGAGAATTTGGCTTTTCTATTTCGGTTCCCAGTGCCAATGTCGTGCAATATATCGTCACAGGACAACAGCGTTATTTAAATTGGGGGAGTTATTTTGTGCTGGGTATTCCGCTTGGTGCATTTATCAGTGCGAAATTGAGTGGTGAATTTAAGCTCAATGTACCTGAACCCAAATTACTGTTACGCCGTGCTTTAGGGGGTATTGTCATGGCAATCGGAGCCGCCTTGGCTGGCGGTTGTACCATTACCAACGCCCTTGTTGCCACTGCCTATTTTTCTTGGCAAGGTTGGTTAGCCACCTTAATGATTTGTCTGGGTTGTTGGATAACTGCTTATTTTATCAAGCCAACTCAATGTAAAATTTAATGTTGATTTATAAGGAAAAAACAATGAAAAAATTTACCGCACTTACTGTGCTTACTGCCACGCTAGGCTTAGGATTTTGCCTTATGGGCTGTAAAGAAAATACCGTTCGTCAAATTGACACGGCGGAATTACTCAAAAATTTAGATAATCCAAATTATGTGATTATTGATACCCGAGATGATAGCCATTATAACGGCTTTAAAGAAGCTCAGGCTGTACGTGGTGGACATATTAAAAATGCCATTCAATTTACCACCGCTTGGTTAGATTATATTGCCGATGATAAATTCGACAGTTTTGCCGCAGACAAAGGGATTAGCAAAGAGAAAACCTTAGTCTTCTATGATAGCAATTTAGATAATTTAGAGCGTATTAGTGCAGAATTTCTCGCCAAAGGCTATAAAGTGGCAGTATTTAAAGATATTGTTAATTACAGTAATGTGACTGATAACCCATTGGAATCCTTTGAAAATTATCAAATTAGTGTCTCCCCACAATGGTTACATGATGTAATGCAAGGTAAATCCCCTGAAACCTATCAAAATGATAAATATATGGTATTTGAAGTGTCTTGGGGACCATTGGAAAAAGCCACAACCTATGTACAACATATCAATGGTGCTTATCATTTTGATACGGACTGGATCGAAAATGGTCCTGTGTGGAATTTATCTGATCCACAAACCATTGAACAAAACCTATTAAAAAATGGGATTACCAAAGATAAAACTATCGTACTTTATTCCGATAACCAGTTGGCAGCGTTGCGTGTCTTTTGGGCGTTAAAATGGGCAGGCGTGGAAGATGTGCGATTCTTAAATGGTGGCTTAAAAGCGTGGAAAGAATTAGATTTTCCAACCGAAACCCAAGTGAATATTCCGCAAGCGGAACAAGCCTTTGGCGCAACCATTCCTGTTCACCCTGAAATCAATATCTCTAGCCCGCAACAAGCCATCAATGCACAGGCGAAAGGATTAAAACTAATCAGTAACCGTGCATGGAATGAATATACGGGCGAAGTCAGCGGTTATGATTACATTCCAGGCAAAGGCGAACCACAAGGTGCCATTTGGGGCTTTGCTGGGACGGATTCGTCCAATATGGCGGATTATTACGATCCAGACGGCACATTACGCAATCCGAATGAGATCTTTGCTCTGTGGCAAGGTCAACAGATTCAAGCGGGTGATCAATTAGCGTTTTATTGCGGTACGGGCTGGCGAGCTGGTGTACCCTGGTTTATGACCCAATTAGCAGGTTGGCAACATACCTATGTGTATGATGGGGGTTGGAATGAATGGCAAATGGATTCCAAATACCCTGTACAAAAAGGCGCTCCGCAAAATATGAGCAAACCTGACAGCAAGAATGATTTTGGCAAAGTACAAAAAAAGGGCAATTCTTGTAAAAGCTAACTCAGTCTAACCTCTTGTTCTATAAAGGCTGAAATCAAAAATTTCAGCCTTTTCTATTGGATTTTTTGTGACCGATCTCACAATTCTGAATATGATGAATTGTTTACTCAACTATTTTTTGTTAATCTTCCGTTCTCTTAGTCGGGGTGCTTCTACAAGCTGAGATTACACCCGTTGAACCTGAAACAGATAAGGGGCTGAGAGTGTGTCATTATTTTTCTGCGACGGAGACAAATAATGACACACTCTCAGCCCCCAACTGACGTAGGAAACTAAACCATGAAAAACGATTTCATTCAAACTATTATCCAACAAGCTCAACCTCACTGGCATCATTATGTAGAACATGATTTTGTACAACAACTAGGACAAGGTACATTACCCTTATCGAGCTTTCAATACTATTTAAAACAAGATTATCTCTACCTATTTCACTACAACCGTGCCTTAGCACTCGCCATATTCAAGGCGGAAAATTTTGAGCAAATGCGAGATATTCATCAAGCGATGACAGTTTTATTACAAGAAATCCAATTACATATTGATTTCTGCCAAGATTGGGGGATTAGTCAACAAGATTTATTAAACATAGAAGAAGATCCTGCTTGTGTCGCCTATACTCGCTATGTCTTAGATTGTGGTATAACAGGTGGTCTGGCGGAACTTTATGCAGCAATCGCCCCTTGTGCCATTGGTTATGCGGAAATCGGATTGCGTTTAAGTCAACAAAATTTAGTATCCAATAACCCTTATCAAAAATGGATTGATTCTTATGCCGATGAAACTTTTCAAACTGCGGTGGAAAAATATAAAGATTTTTTAACCGCACTTTGCCAAGATCTCAATGCCAAACAATTGGCAAATATCCAGCACATTTTCACGACGGCAACACGAATGGAAGTTGCATTTTGGCAAATGGGGTTAGATCATTAATTTTTTATACTTTGCTGATTAAATTATTGTTATAATTTACCCCATATTTTATTTCAGCACGGTTCATTCAATGAAATTTAAACTGATTTTATGTTTATTATTAGGATTATTGCCTAACATAGTGTTAGCTCAGTGGAAGTCTGTTGGCAAAGCAGATTATAACTGGGGACCTTTTCTTGTGTATAGCATTACGCTTTCCACCGAAACAGGGCAATATCAAGAAAATGAACGTCCTTTGATGCTTACTTTTACGTTTGATAAACAAGTAGAAGGTAAAAATTTTGCAGTAACCTTGATTAAAGAAATTGATAGTTTGAAAATGGTGTCGTCAGACACCACATCCACTTGGCTAAAAGAATTACAACGGATTTTCCCTGATTTTTCCCCTCAAGATCATTTAAATTTTATTGCATTAGCAGATAAAAGTTATTTTGTATTAAATGATACGGTATTAGATTATGAATTCGAACCTGAATTTGCTCAGATTTTAACCGCAGTTTGGTTATCAGAAAAAACGAATTTCAGCAAAATGCGAGAGATGCTGCTAAATCAAAGTAAGCCAGAAAATGAAGCACCAAAAACTGAACTTGAAACTGTTCCATTAAATGAAGAAGAAGTCAATCCGCAGCTTCCACCTGAATATCCGTTGGAAGAACAGCCAGAAGTGGTATCTTAATAATTCCGACTTTCTGAGTGGGTGTATTAGATTACGCCCCCACATTGATTATTTATTGTTTAATAATTGATATTTCTGTTCTAAATAGACAATCATCTCCAACGCAATATTCACTCCGCTAGTTTTTTCGATCATTTCTAATCCAGCACTGGCATTGACTTCCAACACTAATAATCCTTGATTAGAGCGAATCAAATCTACGCCAGCCACATCTAAGCCTAATGCTTTAGTAGCATTAATCGCTATTTGTTGTTCATCTATGGTAAGAGTGATTTTTTCTGCACTTCCCCCACGATGAAAATTTGCCCGAAATTCGCCATTTTGCCCGTGTCGCAACATAGTTGCTACCACTTTATCACCGATTACAAAACAACGAATATCCGTGTTTTTAGCCTCCCGAATAAAATCTTGTAATAACGTAACTACTTTAGCTTCTTTCAATGTTTCCAAAATACTCACCGCACTTTGTGGCTTTTCCGCCAACATAACTCCGATACCTTGTGAGCCATTTAAGGTTTTCAAAATGGTGGGGGTTTTCATTTTAGCGACCGAACTTTTTGCCGAAAATTCACTACCCGCTAAAATACTCTGTGGAACCAGCACGCCAGCTTGTTGTAATAATTGTAAACTTTGCCATTTATCTCTAGCTCGTAAAAATGCCTGATCATCATTTAAACTAATCGCCCCGCCAGCCACGAAATGACGTAAGACTGCACATCCCATTTGTGTACTTGCCGTACCAAAACGTGGCAACACTGCGTCATATTTCGGTAATAAATAGCAATTTTCTTTTCCATTGCATTGATAATACACGTCAAAGTGCGGTCTATTTGATGATAGTTTTAATAAGCAACGATTAGGATCGAGAATATCCATTGAATGTCCACGTTTTTCAGCCTCAGATTTTAACCGTTGGCAACTGTATAAACGTGGTTCACGACATAGCATTAAAATTTTCATAAGATTTTGGCTAATTAAATGTTAGAAAAAAACAATTTATATTTTTACTTAATTTAGCGTAAAATTCCACAACATTCACTTAAAAAGGAAAAACTATGTTTATAAAAATTTACGGTCGTATGACTTGCCCTTTTTGCGTTCGAGCAAAAAACTTGGCGGATAAACTTGCCACAGAAGTAAACGGATTTAGCTATGAATTTATTGATATTATTGAAAAAGATATGAGCAAAGATGATATTGCTAAAGCTATCAGGGTCGCTCAAGTACAAACTGTGCCACAAGTCGTGGTGGATGGGCAACCAATCGGTGGTTGTACAGATTTTCAGGCGTTCGCCCAACAAAAATTTGGTATTACACTTTAATTAGCCATGAAAAAACCTAGTGAGTTTACACCGCACTAGGTTTTCTTTTAGCTATAATTTAGCCAGCATATTAATTAGACAACACTTTCTGCAATGCCTGATATAAGGTTTGGGCTTTTTCACCGCTCAATGCGAATTTATCTTCATCGCTAATCACGACCGCACTTTCATTCCCATAGGCACTAAGTTGCATTGAATATTCACCTTTTTCAAGATCTGGTTTGCTTAAACCGAAACGAGCCCATTCGCTGTCATCTAATGGTTTGTATTTTAATAGTGCATAACCTTTACCCGCTGTAGATTCTTTGAACTCAAAACCCAGTTGTGGCAAGGCTTGTTCTAATTTTTGCCAAGATTGACGGAAATTGATATTCATCGCCAAAGCTACATGTTGATTGGTATCAGTGATAATCGCAGATTGAACCGCACCCGTGGCAACATCTGATACTGCCACTTGTTGCTGTTGTTGACGATAACTAGAATTTAACTCACCCACCAACTGATTTAGACGATCTGAAGTATAACGTTCTTTGTCTTTCACCGTTGGCGTGAAAATAACTTCATCTCGTTTCATTTGAGCAATCGCTACGACTAAGGCGTTAGAAGTGTTGTTGCCCACTTCTTCAATAATATAACGAACTTGCACATCACCAATTTCATCAGCTCGTCCTGTTTTTGCCCAACCAGTTTGCACCCGATTACCCAATGTAGTGAATTGAATGTTTTGTTCTGTTAATAAACGCTGTACTTGCTGAATATTGTAAACAGATTTTTTCTCCGCAGGATAAATAATAGATGAACGTTCACCATCAAAATGGGTTACTGAATTACCAATAATCGCCATAGGTGTTGATGGTGGACGAATATCTGTGCCATCAGTTTTGATGGAAACATCTGTCGGTAATTCATAGGTATTCTCTTGCCCTAAGATAGTGACACCACCTGTATCTAATTTAGTAAAAACAGGAATCACACCTCGTTTTTCATAACTATCATTGGCGGTTTGTTTGCTTTCATTGCTGGTTGAACAAGCGGTTAGGGTTGCTAACACGGTTAATGGTAAAAGCCATTTTTTCATCATCTATCCCTTTAAAATTTTGGTAAAATATATCGCACTTATAGACCACAAAAATATGAGAAAGTTTAGGGCTAATAAAATAGCCCTAAAAGTGCGGTTAAATTTAAATTAATTTTGCCTGTTGTAATGCAGCTAATACTTTCGGCTGTGCCTGTTCACTCAACACTGTTAATGGTAAACGTAAAATCGGATTACTAATTAAGCCTAATTTATATGCAGCCCATTTTACTGGAATAGGATTCCCCTCCACAAATAAGTCACGATGTAACGCCATTAAACGTTGATTAATTTCTTCCGCTTCGTCAAATTTACCCGCTAAGGCTAATTGACATATTTTTGCCATATCAGTTGGTGCAAGGTTATTCGTCACAGAAATAACCCCTTGTCCGCCCAATTTCATACTTTCTAAGAAAGTGGCATCATCACCACTCAAGAAAATAAAATCTTCGCCTGCAAGATCTTTAATTTTGCGAACACGACTGACATCGCCCGTTGCTTCTTTAATTCCAACAATATTTTCAATTTTAGCCAAACGCCCTACTGTTTCAGGTTGCATATCACTCCCTGTTCTGCCTGGTACGTTATATAAAATTTGTGGTAAATCAGTACATTCTGCAATAGCTTTAAAATGTTGATACATCCCTTCTTGGGTAGGTTTATTGTAATAAGGCACAACAGACAAACAACCTGCTACACCGCTATCATTTAATAATTTAGTCATGGTAATTGCTTCGCTAGTGGCATTTGCTCCAGCTCCAGCAATCACAGGAATTCTTCCATCTGCAAATTCTACCGTCTTTAAAATTGTTTTTACATTTTCATCAATGCTTAATGTGGCAGCTTCACCAGTTGTACCAACAGAAACAATAGCATTTGTTCCTGCTTTGATATGAAAATCAACCAATTTTTTTAGCTCGTTATAATCTATTTCACCGTGACTATCCATCGGGGTAATAAGGGCGACAATGCTACCGTAAAATAAAGGATTTGAAGACATAAAAAACCTCTCGTAATATTTTGTTGATGTTTGCTTGATAACTTTCTTCTATAATTGCTAAAATAATCGCAATTTGCAAGCAAGTTTTACCATTTTATTTAAAAAATTATAAAATAAATCATACATAAGGAATTTACGCATGAATCCATTAAAAATTGGTGAAATCGCACCGCACTTTTGCTTACACAATCAACAAGATCAAACGATTTCATTAACAGATTTTCAAGGTAAAAAGGTTCTCGTGTATTTTTATCCGAAAGCACTGACACCAGGTTGTACAACGCAGGCTTGCGGTTTGCGAGATGCCAAAATAGAACTGGATAAATTAGACGTAACAATTTTGGGTATCAGCCCCGATAGCCCGAAAAAATTAGCTCAATTTGTGGCAAAGAAAGGTTTGAATTTCGATCTTTTGTCCGATCCCGATCATCAGGTAGCGGAACAATTCGGCGTATGGGGAGAAAAGAAATTTCTAGGTAAAACCTATAATGGTATTCATCGCATCAGCTTTTTAATTAATGAGCAAGGGGTGATTGAACAGGTGTTTGATAAATTCAAAACAGGCGAGCATCATCAAGTAGTATTGGATTATTTACTGGCGAATCAATAAATCCGACTGATAGTATGCAAGTGCGGTGAAAAAATTTCTATTTTTCACCGCACTTCGATTAGCGTTCGTAAATAATCTCTACACCCTCATCGTCTTCTTCAGACCAATCGTCCCAGAAATCATCATCGTCATCTTCCACTGCATTTTGCATCGCTTCTTGATGATAATCGTCCCATTTAAATTTCACTTCGTCAGTTGGTGTATTTTCTTCTTCCACTTCTCTTGGGTTGGCTTCAATGAAATCCATAATTTCACGGGTTAAATCAGACACGTTTTTGCCTGTGACGGCGGAAATTAAGAAATAATCTTCTTCATAGCCAAGGCGTTCAGTAATCTCTTTGGCTAATTGTTGGGCTTCTTCTTCAGACATCGTATCAATTTTATTAAACACTAACCAACGTGGTTTCTCCGCCAACTTTTCACTGTATTGGAATAATTCATTTTCAATAATCGCAATATTATCCGCAGGATCACTTTCATCAATGGGAGCAATATCCACTAAATGAATCAGTACACGACAGCGTTCTAAGTGTTTTAAAAAGCGAATGCCTAACCCAGCACCTTCTGAAGCGTGTTCAATTAAGCCTGGAATATCTGCTACTACAAAGCTACGATCTGCACCAACCCGTGCTACGCCTAAACTTGGCACTAAAGTAGTAAATGGATAATCTGCTACCTTTGGTTTTGCTGCTGAAATAGCACGGATAAAGGTTGATTTCCCTGCATTCGGTAAACCTAACATACCCACATCTGCGAGTAACATTAACTCAAGCTGTAAATCTCGTTTTTCTCCAGCTGTTCCCATGGTTTTTTGACGTGGTGCTCGATTCACAGAAGATTTAAAACGTGTATTACCTAAACCATGATACCCCCCTTTTGCTACCAGCATTTTGGCACCATGCTTAGTCAGATCGCCCAATGTTTCCTTGGTATCATTATCAATGGCTCTGGTTCCTACTGGTACACGTAAAGTAATATCTTTGCCTCGTTTACCTGTGCAATCGGAACTACGTCCATTCTCACCTCGTTCGGCGGCAAAACGTTTTTCAAAGCGATAATCAATTAAAGTATTGAGATTTTCATCAGCGATTAAATATACATCTCCACCATCTCCACCATCACCGCCATCAGGTCCACCTTTTGGAATAAATTTTTCACGGCGAAAACTCACACAGCCATTACCACCGTCCCCTGCTTCAACACGAATAAGGGCTTCATCTATAAATTTCATTCTTTTATCTCCATAATATCGCCATTCATTACAGGGCGTTTTTTCTTTTATTAAATAACTTATGCCCGATGGCAGCTAACATTGCTCCAAAAACAGATAGCAATGCTCCAATATAACTCAGTGTATTAAACTCTGGTTTAGCGAAATCAGTAGGATCGAAAGCATGAATTAAATGACCGAATAATAAAGTAAATAATGGTCCCACTGTTACAACTACACTGACTTTAGACACTTCCCATTGATTTAAGGCTTCCGCATAAGCACCATAAGCCAGCGGGGTATTTAAACAACAATAAATAAAACACCCCCAAGCAAAAGGGCTAAGTTCATCAAATTGCTTATAATTCGACATTGGCATAAAAACCAAAACACAGCCAAAATACATAAACATTAAAATCTGCTGAGTACTAAAAAAACGTGCCAATATTTTTTGTGCCAAACCATACAGTACCCAAATAATCGCAGCACTAAAACCGCAAATTACACCAATCGAATAAATATTGATATTTAAAAACAAAGCAAAGCGATCATTAAAAAATAACCCTAGCCCCAAAACTAATAACACTAGCCCGATTTTTTGATGAATACCTAATTTTTCTTTAAATAATAAAATCCCAACAAGTAACATACCGAAAGAAGACACGGGGCTAAACACCTGTGCAATCATTGGCTCCACATAATTTAAGGAAGAATTATATAAAAAGAAGTTTCCTGCTAAACCAATGATGCCGATTCCCAACCAAGTGAATACCTGCAGATTAAATTGGGATAACTTCGGGAGTTTCTTTTTCCAAGCCAAAAATACAAATAAAATCGTTGTCGCCACCGTGAAACGATAAAATATAATGGTTTCTACGCTGACTACAGCTGTGACCTGTTTTAACGCTATAGGAAGTGATCCCCAAGCCATTGCAGCGGTCAAAGCCAAGAAAAAACCAAGAACTGGATTTTGTTGCATCTGACTTTCCTTGTATTTTATTATGTTCACCGATAATACGCTAAGAAAGACAAAAACGCCCCACTATATTATTTAGTAGGGCGTTTCAATTCTTTGCTAATCTGAAGATTATTCAGTTACGATACTAACAAATTTACGGCTTTTTTCGCCTTTTACTTCAAATTTAACTTTACCGTCTGCAGTCGCAAATAAAGTGTGGTCTTTCCCCATACCTACGTTTGAACCTGCGTGGAATTTGGTACCACGTTGACGAACGATAATGCTACCTGCTAAAACAGATTCACCGCCAAAACGTTTTACACCAAGGCGTTTAGCTTCAGAATCACGACCGTTACGAGTTGAACCACCAGCTTTTTTAGTTGCCATCTTCTATAACTCCTCTGATATTATGCTGAAATCCCAGTGATTTTCACTTCGGTGAACCACTGACGATGACCTTGTTGTTTACGGCTGTGTTTACGGCGACGGAACTTAACGATTTTAATTTTATCGCCACGACCTTGAGCCACCACTTCAGCCACTACTTTTGCTCCAGTAACAACTGGGGCACCAATTTTAACATCTTCACCATTAACGACCATTAACACTGAATCAAACTCAATATTTGAGCCGACTTCAAGTTCAAGTTTCTCTAAACGAACAACTTGACCTTCACTTACTCGGTGTTGTTTGCCGCCACTTTGGAAAACTGCGTACATAAATACTCCGCTAATATCGTGCTTACAATGTTATTTCATTTTTTAAGCACATTAAAACCATATAAATAGGTCGCAAATTCTACGGAAAATTGCCCTTGATAGCAAGTATTAATTTGCAATAAAACAAAAAAAGTTGAAATTTCCATTGTTTTGCATAGTTTCATTTTAGAAATCGCTAAAAATCAGTTAAAATGCACCGCACTTTAACTTAAACAATAATAAATTCTATGCAAAATAATTTAATGGATCAACAAGCTATCCAAACCTTAATTGAAGCGGATATGCGGAAAGTCAATGAAGAAATCTTAGCCCAACTAACTTCTGATGTCGCCTTAATTAATCAACTTGGCTATTACATCGTACAAAGTGGTGGAAAACGTATTCGTCCGACCATCGCCTTATTAGCCGCTCGAGCAATCGACTATCAAGGGGATTTAATGCCAATTTGTGCAACGTTCATCGAATTTATTCACACCGCCAGCCTATTGCACGATGATGTTGTAGATGAGTCTGATCTTCGTCGTGGTAATCCAACAGCGAATGCTGAATTTGGTAATGCCGCCAGTGTGTTAGTCGGGGATTTTATTTATACTCGTGCTTTCCAATTAATGGCAAAACTGAATTCCTTAAAAATGTTACGCATTATGTCTGATGCAACTAACGTACTCGCTGAAGGAGAAGTGCAACAATTAATGAACGTCAACGATCCTGATACCAGCGAAGAAAATTATATGAAAGTGATCTATCGTAAAACCGCACGTTTATTTGAGGTTTCCGCTCAAGCACCTGCTGTTATTGCTAAGGCTTCCGAAGAAATTGAAAGTGCTTTACAACAATATGGTCGTTATATTGGAACAGCTTTTCAATTAGTTGATGATATATTAGATTACAGTGCTAGTGCAGCGGCATTAGGTAAAAATATCGGTGATGATTTAGCCGAAGGAAAACCAACTTTGCCATTATTACATGCCATGCGTCATGGCAGTCCTGAGCAATCAGAACTTATCCGTCATGCTATTTTACAAGGCGGACAACGTGATATTATTAATGAAGTATTAGCCATTATGGCAGAACACAAATCACTCGATCATGCAATGGCACGAGCTAAACAAGAAGCCCAAAAAGCGGTGCAAGCGATTGCGATTTTACCTGACAGTATTTATAAACAAGCCTTAATTTCATTGGCATATTTATCCGTAGATAGAACTTATTAAGATGACTAACAACACTCAATTTGAATATCAACCTAAACAAAGAAAACGTAAAGAACGCAAAGATCCGAACGCCCCTTTTGTTCGCCCTAAATTAGACTTGCCAAACGGACACAACAAATTACTGTTACATTCTTGTTGTGCGCCTTGCTCAGGCGAAGTTATGGAAGCGATTTTAGCTTCGGGGATTGAATTCACCATTTATTTTTATAACCCCAACATTCACCCATTAAAAGAATATATGATCCGCAAAGAGGAAAATATTCGCTTTGCAGAAAAACACAATATTCCCTTTATTGATGTGGACGATGATTACGAAAACGACCGTAAAATCTGGTTCAAGAAAGCTGAGGGCATGGAATGGGAACCCGAGCGAGGTATTCGTTGCACCATGTGCTTTGATATGCGTTTTGAAAAAGCCGCTCAATATGCTCACGAAAACGGCTTCCCCGTATTCACCAGCTGTTTAGGCATTTCTCGCTGGAAAGACATGAACCAAATCAACGACTGCGGACACCGTGCTGCCAGCCATTATGACGATGTGGAATATTGGGACTACAACTGGCGAAAAGGCGGTGGCTCCGCTCGCATGATTGAAATCAGCAAGCGTGAACGTTTCTATCAACAAGAATATTGTGGCTGCGTTTATTCATTGCGTGACAGCAATAAATGGCGATTGGAAACGGGGCGTGAACGGATTGAGATTGGGAAGTTGTATTATTCACCAGATTAAAAAGCTCAAAAAACCTTAAAAAAGCACCGTAGTTTTAAAACTGCGGTGCTTTTTTGTGTGGTTTTCTAAGCATAAGCGGGTGTGTTAAATACTGGCTTAATTTGTTGATAAGAAACATCTTTTGCATGTTTTGCTTGCCACAAATCATATTGATTTTGCAAGTCTAGCCATAATTCAGCACGAGTTTCAAAGGCTTGGCTTAAACGTAGGGACATTTCTGCTGAAATTGCTTTTTTACCCTTTAAAATACGGCTTAACTCTGCACTCGGTACGCCTAAATGTTTTGCCATATCGGTTACGCTAATATCGCCCATATATTCTTTTAAAATTTTGCCAGGGTGGGCTGGGTTGTACATTTCCATTATTCTACTCCCTAATGATAGTCTTGATAATCAACAATTTCGGCATTTTCGCCGTCAAATCTGAATGTTAAACGCCAATTTCCACTGACAGAAACCGCCCAATGTCCTTTTAAATCCCCTTTTAATGGATGCAGTTTCCAACTTGGAATATCCATATCTAAAGCGGATTTAGCAATATTCAGTGTGGTGAGTTGTGAATTTAATCTATCTTTATGCTTCACCTGAATCCCTGCGGTTGAACCTGTTCTAAAAAAACGTTCTAGTCCCTTATGTTTAAAAGAAATAATCATTGCTCACTCACCTTTGGTGCAGTGTGCTGTTACATTATACGCCTAGCTAAAGGATTTGCAATGTAGCTGCACGGTTGTTAATGAGTGGATTTTATAAAGATAAAGGGAAACACGAAGATTATTTTGTTATTTTTGGAATCAAGATCACAAAAATGAAAAAAAGCACCACAATTCTTAGGTAAAACTGCGGTGTTTTTTTCCTATTTTTCCACTACCTTAATTTCCTCAGCTGTCAGTCCATACAAGGCATAAACTTTTTTGTTTATTTCATCATCCGTTGTTTGAATCTGTTTCAATAATGTGGCGGCTTTTTGTTGTTCGGTAGTGAAATAATCTTCCCATTCGGCATCTTGGGCTAAGGATAATTTAATTTTCTTTTTCGCCAATTCTTTGGTAAAGGTTTTATAGTCTAGCGTATGCCAATTTTGTAGATTTTTTGAAAATTCGGTTAAGTCAAATTTCCTCTCCAATAAACGTAAAAATTTGGTGATATGATTTTGTAGCTCGCTGTTTAATATGAGTATTTTGTCGGCTAATGTGATAAAAGGCTGTTGTTCAGATTGGCTAATTTTTGGAATAGGCAAATTTTCAAGGTGATAGGCTTTTACTTCTGCCAATGCTTCACCTTGTTCAGGGTTAATCAACTGATAATAAAAATTCACTAATTTAGAATTTAAAACAGCTAAGGTATATTTTAAATTGATGTTTTCATCTTTGGCTAATACAATATGTGTATTATTTCTCATCACATAACCAGCAGAAATAAAATTGCCAATAATGCAGTCTGATGTTTGCCGAAAAATCAATTTTTCATCACAACTAAAAATCTCTTTATCTCGTGGTGCAGCTAGCCATTCGCCGTATTTAATCCAATTATCGTTATTCCATAATAATTGATAACGATAAAAATTACTTCCACCAATTAAAGGCTGAAAGCTGTCATCTAATTTTTTTTCTGATGTATATGGTTTTATTTTTAACGTTTCGGCAGTTTGTTTTGGCGTACCTTTGCCTTTTTCATAAGGTTTAACGCCATTTTTCACCAACAACACATCTTTCAAAAAAACTGAGTGTTGTTCCATTTTCTGTTTAATCGCAATGCTCTTATTATTTAAAAACAAATTAACAATTTCTTGTTGAGCTAAAATTTCTTGCGATAATTTGGATTGCTTATATTCGTTTTGAATATTACCAATCACAACATCAATATTGGGGGGGGAAATATCCCATGCGGTTTTTTGAATAATCAAGGTATCTACATCAACCGTTGCTTCTTCAAATACTTTTTCGGTATGTTGTGCAATTCCTTTAATAGTGAATTGTTTTGACAACATGAATTGTCTAAATACATCAGCATTTTTAATTAACCGCCATGTATTCGGTGCAATATAACTCATGTATCCGTTCAATTTAACTAAGGCATTTAAAGCCAAAATATAAAAGGCAATATAAGTATCGGATAAGTTTTTACCTAAGCCACAATTTTTAAATTGTTCAATAATAAAATCAATGCTTTGACTATCTAATTTCGCCCCATACGGCGGATTCCCAATCACCACATCAAAGCCACCATTTTTAAATACTTCGGGAAATTCGGCTTGCCAATTAAAGGCTTTGTCGCCCGCAATTTCAGGATCAGAAATTAACGAATTGCCGCATTTTAAATTATTGCTTAAAGTAGATAATTTGCGGTGCGGTTCGGCGGTGCGTAACCAAAGCGAGAGTTTGGCAATTTCAATACTTTCTTCGTTAATATCCACACCAAAAAGGTTGTTTTCCAAAATATGGTTTTGCACGTCGGGGAATAGTAAGCTGTCGCCGTAAAGATTGCGTTCTAGTTCGTCAATGTGTTGATGTTCGGCGATTAAGAAATTTAACGCCTCATTTAAAAATGCCCCTGAACCGCAAGCAGGATCGCAAATGCGAATATCGAGCAACCAATCCCGATAGGTTTTGAGCTTGTCCGCCAAGGGATTGATTAAACTGGCATCTTGCTTTTTCTTTTTGCCGGTTTTGGTGAATTGCACCTCTTGATAATAATCACTATCCACGATCGCCAGTTCGGCTTTTTTATCTTGGCACAATTTGCCCAACGTGTGTTGCACAATGTAGCTGGTGATGTATTTTGGAGTGTAATAAACGCCGTCTTGTTTGCGTTTATTGACGGCATTTGGGGCTGATTCGCCACGCAATTCCGCCTTAATTTCATCAATTTCATTGAGGGAATTTTCAAAAATATGCCCCAGAATATTCACATCCACATCGCTGGCAAAATCATAATCGGATAACTTAACAATATGCGTATAAAGCAATTCATCGCTGATAATCAGGCTATCCAATACATCATCAGATTTAAATAAACCGCCGTTATAGGCAAAAATTTCGCCGTGTTCGTCTTTGTAACCGCGGTCTAAATAACCGAAATAATTTTTTAAATGCTGATAAATGGTGAGTGGAATATGCAAGGTTTTGGCTTGTTGCCATTCTTTGGTCATTCGCCGTGCGGTGTTGGCCGGCAGTAAATTGCTGTCTTCCGCAAAGAAAATAAACAACAGGCGATCGAGCAATTTTTGGCTTTTGTTAAACAGCACCAACGGATCAATATTAGGATTTTGTTGGCGTAAATCGGCAAATAATTCACGCTTAAATTGGCTGTAATCTTTATACAAGGCTTTGGTAACTTTTTCTTCTTGAGATAAGGATTCTGCCTTGAGTTTTAACGGCAAATCACCTAATAAATTCACCGCACTTACTAGCAAATACAATAGGCAAAATTGCTCAAAAGTTAACTTGAACAAATCAAATTCCACAAATTCCACTGCATTATCAATATAAAAACGCAATTTTTGGAAATTCGCGGTGATCACATAACGACAAGAGGGGTGATGATTTTTATAGCCAAAGGCTTGTTGCTCAATGCTGTCTAAATTGCTGGTATCCATGCCTTTCAACTCAATCACTGCCAACGCTTTGCCGTCTTTTAAAATCGCCCCATCGGCTTTTTTTGCCCCTGAGAGATTTTTAAATTCGGTGGTGAGATTGTAATTTTCCGCTGGATTGAGTGTATAACCCAAAATGTTCACAAACAAATCACGTAAAAAGCCTTCTTGATATTGTTCTTCCTTGCTTTGACGAATATTTTGTTGGATATTCGGATCATGAAAATGCTGGCAAAATTGTTGATAAGCCAGTTGCATATCTGTTTCATTTTGCTGTTTTAGGTACTGTTGCAGAATGATTTGTTGAAACATAATGAAATTCCGTGAAATTTTTACTTCGCCAACTTATCCAATAACTTCTGGTGAATCCCACCAAAACTACCATTTGACATGACTAAAATATGATCTGTCGGTTTGGCTTCTGCTACCACAAAATCTACCAATTTATCAACATCCGCCGCCCACTTAACTGGCTGTACGCAATGAGCTGCAATCTCTGCCACTTCCCACGGAATGTTATCAGGTTGCAATAAAAATACCTTATCTGCTCGTACTACTGCTGGTGCAATTTCATCTTTATGATGACCCATTTTCATCGTGTTAGAACGAGGTTCTAGTACAGCGAAAATACGTACTCCGCCACCTACTTTATCTCGAAGTGCGGTCAACGTAGCTTGAATTTCTGTTGGGTGATGAGCAAAATCATCATAAACCGTCACGCCATTCACTGTCCCTTTCACTTCTAAACGGCGTTTTGCATTCACAAACGAGCTCAAGGCTTGTGCAGCCTTTTGCACCGAAATGCCTGCGTGATGTGCGGCGGCAATCGCCATTAAGGCGTTGTGCATATTGTGTTGACCGACAATGTTCCATTGCACCTCGGCGGTTTTTTCACCGTGATGATATACCGCAAAATGGGTGCAATCTTGGCGTAAACGTTCGGCGTGCCATTCTTGATCTTTACCGATAAATTGCTTACCTGACCAGCAACCCATATCCAAGGTTTCTTTCACACTTTGCTCATCTGCCACCGACAGCACTAAGCCAGATTGCGGAATGGTACGGATCACGTGGTGAAATTGGCGTTGAATGGCGTGCAGATCATCGAAAATATCGGCGTGATCGAAGCCGATATTGTTGATAATCAGGGTTTTTGGATTGTAATGCACAAATTTAGAGCGTTTATCAAAAAACGCCGTGTCGTATTCATCTGCTTCAATCACAAAATACGGACTGTCGGTAAAACGAGCGGAAACGCCGAAATTGCCTGCGATACCACCGATTAAGAAACTCGGATTTAAACCGTTTTGTTCCAAAATCCAAGTGAGCATGCCTGTGGTGGTGGTTTTGCCATGGGTGCCTGACACAGCGAACACCCAACGATTACGCAATAAATTATCATGTAACCACTGTGGACCTGATGTGAACGGAAGTTGATTTTCAAGCACATATTCCACACAAGGGTTGCCTCGTTTCATGGCGTTACCCACAATCACCATGTCAGGTGCTGGTTGTAATTGAGAGATCTCAAAATGAGGTATAATTTCAATCCCGCTTTGTTCCAAAAAGGTGGACATTGGGGGATAAACCTGTGTGTCTGAACCCGTTACATGATAGCCCATTTGTTTGGCAATCATGGCGACACCGCCCATAAAAGTGCCACAGATACCTAAAATATGAATATGTTGTGTTGTCATTCTTAACTCTTATTATTTGTACAAACTATTGAAAAATTTGTGCGTTAGATCACATTATTAAACATTCATCATATTGATGAAAAACTAAAGTTGTTATGATAATCCAAGTTTCTTACGCCGTCTAGCAAGAAAGTGCGGTGCAAAATTAATGATTTTTTAATGTCAAACAGAGATTAGCTATGAAAACCCTAGATGCTTTTATTATCGAAAAACAAGCTGAATACCCGAATGCCAAAGGGGCATTATCTGGTATCCTTTCTTCCATTCGTTTAGTTGCCAAAGTGATTCACCGCGATATTAACCGTGCAGGTTTAACCAATGATATTTTAGGCTATGCTGGCAATCAAAATGTGCAAGGTGAAAGCCAAATGAAACTAGATGTGATTGCCAACGATACTTTCAAACGTGCCTTAATGGCTCGTGAAGATGTGGCTGGCTTTGCTTCTGAAGAAGAAGACAATTTTATTGCGTTTGATACAGAACGGGGACGTAATGCACGTTATATTATTTTAACCGATCCCCTTGATGGTTCGTCTAATATTGATGTCAATGTATCAGTAGGGACTATTTTCTCAATTTATCGCCGAGTATCTCCAGTAGGCACCCCAGTAACCTTAGAAGATTTTATGCAACCGGGTAATCAACAAGTAGCTTCAGGTTATGTGGTGTATGGTTCTTCTACGATGTTAGTTTATACCACGGGCAATGGCGTGAATGGTTTTACTTACGATCCAACCTTAGGCGAATTTTGTCTTTCTCACGAAAATTTCCAAATGCCACATCATGGCAAAATTTACTCCATTAACGAGGGGCAATATTTGAAATTCCCAATGGGCGTGAAAAAATATATTAAATATTGCCAAGAAGAAGATGCCACTACACAACGTCCTTATACTTCTCGCTATATTGGTTCTTTAGTATCCGATTTCCACCGTAATATGCTCAAAGGGGGAATTTATATTTACCCAAGTGCCACCAATTATCCAGACGGTAAACTGCGTTTGCTTTATGAAGGTAATCCAATGGCATTTTTAGCCGAACAAGCAGGCGGATTGGCAAGTGATGGCTATCAACGTATTTTAGATATTCAACCAAGCGAACTCCATCAACGGGTACCATTATTTGTCGGCTCAAAAGCCATGGTAGAAAAAGCACAAGAGTTTATGGCTGAATTTCATTAATTGAAGAACGCTACTAAGCAATATTAAATCGCCCCCTTATTATAGGGGGCGATTTCTATTTTACAGGGCATGAAGATCTTCATCTAATAATCTTAGCAACAAGGCTTTACCTTGTTTAAAGCGATATTCGCCATATTTTGCTTGGGCATAATATTGATCCTTTCCTTCTGCAAAGAAATAACTATGGGTAGGTAATTTATAGCCATCATATTTCGTTACTTTTATCGGTAAATATACCCCTTTGGTACAATGTTTAAATTCGGTCGGTATTTCCGTTTCCACTGCACAGAAATGTGCAATATGTTGAGCATTAATCTCTAATAACACATAGAGCTTATATGGTTTCAATGGATCGTTCTGCTGATCTAAACTCGCCTCATTCTGTTCTTGTAACCTATTTAACGATGGAATTTCTTCCAATAGTTGATAATTTAATGCCATATAATCACCTTGCATGAGTGATCTTGGATCTACTGGTGCAAGCGGTAAAATAATAGGTTCACCATTATTTAGCACATCTTCATTTTGTTGAATCAGATAATTTGCTCCAATTAACATGGTAACTAAAATAACTAAATTCACCACCATTTTAAGCGAAAAAACAGGGGAATTTTTCACCGCACTTTGTGCTGTATTTGTATCACTAAGAGCTGGCGAAGTTTGTCTTGGTTTATTTTCATACCAAAGCCATACACTGACTAAACTGAAAATAACACCAACCCCTAAAAGAAGAAACGATTTATATAATAATGGCAAATTGAGGTTGTAATAATATTGCCCCAAATTATCTAACATCATTATTATCGTCAGACTAAACAATAAGTAACTATGATTAATATGGGCTAACAATAATAAACCAAAGATAAATAAAATCACAGGGTTTGAAATGAAGCTGACTGCCATAAAAAGCAACACCAGTGTAATAAGTGCGGTGCTTTTTAAAGATGTTTCTTGGCTTTTATTAAAATATAAGAAAATTACCAACGGCAAACAGCATACTGCCATAAACAATATTTTAGTCAAAGACCAAGGAGGACTAAAAAAATCTTGGGTCACTTGAGCGAAAAAGGTGGGTGAAAGACTTTCTAATGGTGTGTCAAAGAGTGTTAATTGCCAATCAGTAACATCAAAGAAAGGTAAAGCAAACACCGAAATAATGCCTGCCCAAGCGATTGGTTTTAGAATATTAAGCCATTTTTCTTGTTTTAATTGGCTCAAACCAAGCAAAAGTGCCGCCGTCAATAACATTAATAGACTGTAGAATATGCCTGTATATTGCAAAATAAAATCTTGTTGTTGCCAACAGATAGTGGTCAACACAAGCAAAACGGCTAATATTCGCACCCAATGAGCTTCTGTTATAAAAAATATCACGGTACAATAAATCAACATAAGACAAAGCATATAGATTTCTTGGTCATCACCTGAAGCAAAGAAATAGACCATAGATACAATTCCGCCCATTGCGAGCAACATCTGAATAATAAAAGGGGCTATTTGTTTGGCTTTAGCAATAATGGACGCAAATAACAACAAAATAGCGGTGAATAATAAACTACTTTCTTCTGGTATATTAAACACAAAGACGAGTACACCAATCAATAAAAGACCCACCAAACAAGCAAAAAAGAGCATCATTAATTGAATAACCCAATTAAATTCAAGCCGTGGGTATTTTTCCGCAAATATTTTTTTCAGGTATATCATTCCGCCGATAAAAGCACTGATAGTCAAGACAAACATCATCAGAATCAGGGATTCATCGCTATCTTTACCATAGGTTAATAACGCCATATTGACTGCAAGAATGGTACTGGAGAAATAAAGGGCTAAGCAAAAAATATCCCCTTTTCGTTGTTTATAAAGAAACAAACCAACAAGAGAAATAAACAACACAATCAACGCATTATATTCCAGACCGTATTGCATAAATACATTCAGTAAAAATAACAAATTACTTATCTTGGGCAAAATACGCCATTGTTGATCGTGAAAAGTGCGGTGAAAAAATTCACTGACTAGCACAAAGCATAGATTTAATCCCATCAAATAATAAGGTGCATCAAATACAAAATAAAAGTGAGCGTCTAATAATAAGAATGTGGCAATATTCGCCGTGGCAATAAATAACAAAGCATTAGCAATATTCGGCAAAATACATAATAATGTCAGTTGTAACAAACACCACCACGCAAATAATTCCCATGTATCCGCACCAGTTTGATAAATTTGCCCGATTAATGCCAATAACGCACCGATTAACACTGCCGATAAAAAAGCAAAGGCATAATGAGAGAACCCAACCGACTTGCGTAATCGCCAAGTCAACAGAACAAAACTCAAACTAAGTAAAGCCTGTGTGGCATATAGTTTCTCAAATTTATTGAAACTATCCCAATTTGCTGCCACCCAAGTTACAGAACCGCTGGCAACAAAACCAACCGCAAATAAAAGAAATAACAATCTTAGGTATTGTTGCCAATTAAATTGAAATAATGAAATACGCATTTTGTCTTCCTTAAACGAGAACCGATTCACTAATACTTTCGCCAATAATACCGATTTAAATCTGATTTATCACCAAATTTGTGGCATAATCTCCGTAACGATTTAGATTGGAGAAAATATCATGCGAATTTTACACACAATGTTACGTGTCGGTAATTTAGACCGTTCAATTAAATTCTATCAAGATGTATTAGGTATGCGTTTATTACGTACCAGTGAAAATCCTGAATATAAATATTCCCTTGCCTTTTTAGGTTATGCAGACGAAGATGAATCTGCGGTACTGGAACTCACCTATAACTGGGGAGTAGAACAATATGAATTGGGTACCGCTTATGGTCATATCGCTATCGGTGTTGATGATATTTATGCCACTTGCCAAGCAGTAAAAGCCGCTGGCGGTAAAGTAACACGTGAAGCTGGTCCAGTGAAAGGTGGCAAAACCGTGATCGCATTTGTAGAAGATCCTGATGGTTACAAAATCGAATTTATCGAAAATAAAAACGCTAAAGCCGCTTTAGGCAACTAAAGTGCGGTGTAATTTTAACTCATTTTCGGTGCGTTACATTTAACTAACGCACCCTTTTATTTTATGACTGAACAACATCAAACAATAGATTATAATTTGCTCAAAAATCGCTTTCGTGGTTATTATCCTGTCATTATTGATGTGGAAACGGCAGGGTTAAATTGTCAAACCGATGCGTTATTAGAATTAGCTGCGATTACCTTAAAAATGAACGAACAAGGTTTACTTGAGCTTGATCAGACATATCATTGCCATATTAAGCCCTTTGACGGTGCATTAATTAATCCTGACTGTATGAAAATTAATGGTATTGATTTAGATAACCCGTTGCGTCAAACTGTCGCTATTTCGGAATTAGATGCTGTTACTGGCTTATTCCAAATGATACGTCGGGGACAAAAACAGGCAGATTGTCAACGTTCTATTATTGTGGCACATAATGCGGCTTTTGATCAGGGATTTTTAATGGCAGCAGCAGCACGTACTGGAGTAAAACGAAATCCGTTCCATCCGTTTAGTACTATGGATACCGCTAGTTTAAGTGGGTTAATGTTCGGACAAACCGTCTTACTGAAAGCTTGCCAAGTGGCAAACATTCCCTTTGACCATAAACAAGCGCATTCTGCTTTATATGATACCGAACGTACCGCAGCATTATTTTGTTATATGGTGAATCATCTTAAACAGCTTGGTGGTTTTCCACATATTGCTGCTATAGAATAAAGAATTATTATTTTCTACCGCACTTTATTGAATATTTATCATTTTATTCATAAAAGTGTGGTTATTTTTATAAAAATTTTCTACTTCCCCTAGACAAATTCATTTTTTTTAGTACATTTAAATACTCATTATTTACCTAAGGACATAATATATGCTGACGAATCCAGTTGTCATTTCCATTATCGTATTACTCATTCTGAGTTTATTACGTATTAACGTCGTGATCGCTTTGGTTATTTCTGCATTAACTGCAGGTTTAACAGGTAGTCTCGGACTTTCCAAAACCATTGAAGTATTTACTGGGGGATTAGGCGGTGGTGCCGAAGTAGCAATGAACTACGCTATTTTAGGTGCATTTGCCGTGGCTATTTCTAAATCTGGTATTACTGATTTACTGGCTTACAAAGTAATTAAGCGTCTTGGCAAGCAGCCAAGCGGTAGTTCTGTGGCAGGATTTAAATATTTTATCCTTGCCGTCCTAGTAGCATTTGCCATTTCGTCTCAAAACTTACTCCCAGTACATATCGCTTTTATCCCGATTGTGGTACCGCCATTATTAAGCATTTTTAACCGCTTAAAACTTGACCGCCGTGCGGTAGCTTGTGTACTCACTTTCGGTTTAACTGCGACCTATATGCTATTACCCGTAGGCTTTGGTAAAATTTTTATTGAAAGTATTTTGGTCAAGAATATCAATGAAGTCGGGGCTAACTTAGGCATTCACACCAGTGTCGCTGAAGTTTCTATGGCAATGGCAATTCCAGTGACTGGCATGATTTTAGGCTTATTATTTGCTATTTTTGTGAGCTATCGCAAACCGAGAGAATACGTGGTTACTACCGCAGAACCCACCACAGCAGAAATTGAACAGCATATTGCTAACATCAAACCTTTTCATGTATGGGTGAGTCTTGCAGCTATCGTGGTTACTTTCTCCCTACAATTATTCACCAGTTCAACTATTATCGGTGGTTTAGCCGGTTTAATTATCTTTGCCGTGTGCGGTATCTTCCGCTTAAAAGAAAGCAACGATATTTTCCAACAAGGGTTACGCTTAATGGCAATGATCGGCTTTGTGATGATTGCTGCATCGGGGTTCGCTAATGTGATTAACGAAACCGGTGGTGTAACACAGTTAGTAGAAGTCTTCAGTCAAGGCTTTGGTCAAGATAATAAAGGACTAACGGCACTCTTAATGTTATTAGTGGGATTATTTATCACCATGGGTATCGGTTCATCATTCTCTACAGTACCGATTATCACGTCCATTTATGTGCCATTATGTATTGCGGTAGGTTTCTCGCCATTAGCCACCGTTTCTATCGTAGGCGTAGCAGCCGCTTTAGGGGATGCCGGTTCACCTGCATCTGACTCGACCTTGGGACCAACATCTGGTCTAAATGTGGACGGCAAACACGATCATATTTGGGATAGTGTCGTACCAACGTTCTTGCACTACAATATTCCATTAATTGTGTTCGGCTGGATTGCCGCTATGGTTCTTTAACACCTTTTCCCCCTAATGAATATTAGGGGGATTTTCCCACAAAAATATGAAAAATCATACCGCACTTTTACATCAACTCGCCCAATATCTGCATGATCTTGAGAACAATGCCTCACATCTCAAAGAAAAAACCGTTTACAACAAATTCGATCCCATGCTATTTAGTGAGAATTTTCAGCCTGTTGATTTCTATTTAAATGAAATGCAACAATGTTTCCAGCAACTGCAACGACTTAGCGAACAAGATCAGGCTCAATTTGCCTTTTTCACAGAAAAACTGGTCGCACAATACACCGCATTACAAGATGCCATTCGCTTATTACAAACACCGCAAACTGCGGTGGAAAATAAGCCGGTTTTAAACAAGCGTGATCAGCTACGTCAACAAATTGAATTACTGCCGCCACGTGAGAAATTGGTCAAATATTATGAGGCACTACATGCACTCAATGAAAAACTGGCACAGCAAGAAATTGAACTTAGCCTTGCCACCGCAGAGCAAAAAATGGTTATTGAGCAACAAATTACAAGTACCAAACAACGCCGTGAACGCTGTTTAAGTGCGATTGAATTATTGGAAGAATATTTGGCGTTTAAGGATAGTTTGGAGAATGAATAAGCCCTGCACTTACGTACAGGGCTAATTAAATAATGATGCTCCGCATCTCAACACAGCTACGGAGTAGCGTCACAATGCTTAACCTAGCACGTAAGTGCTAGGTTTTTCAGGATTATTTTTTCGATTTACTTCTTTTCGTTTTCTTTACTTTTGACGTGTTGGGAGTTGCCACTTTTTCAGGCGAATTATCCAAACTCAAACTGACGCCGACTTGTTCTGGATGAATGGTATACATTCCACCATTAAATGGATCCACGGCTAAATAACCAATCAATCCACCAAAAACAAGATTTCCACCGATATACCAGCCATTTGGTTTAGTTTCAAGTTGATAAGTTTGTGGCTGATAGCCCGCTTTAGTAAAGGTGATCTTATATTCTTTCTTGCCAAAATATTTCCCTGTACTCTTTTCAAGTTGTACCTTTGATGGCGTTACACCTCGAAAAACCACCATATCTTGTTCATCTTGTACAACAAAATTTGCACCATCTGGATTACTCGAAATTGGCAAGGTTTGGGTTTTATCCCCAACAATCGTCGCACAACCAGTTAAGGCGATCGTAGATGCCATGAAGCTCGTTAAGATAAATTTTTTCATATTCTCCCCCTAGAAATGATAACTATACGTCAAACTAAACGTGTTACTTTCTGCAACAAGCTCATTAGTACGTTGATGAGGAGCATCTGCAAAAGTATATTCCACCCCAATGACAGAATGACTATTTAACGCATATTTTGCACCAATGCCATAAATAAAGTGGCTAGTCGTATCCCCATCGATATAACGATCAATAGATGCATCTGAATCAATCTGAGCCACATCTATGCCTAATTTAACATAAGGTACAAACTGCTCAGTAACCTTATAACCTTGTAAATACGCAAGACTCGTGCTGTATTTTTCTTTAAAAAGATCAACACCATCTATGCCTGATTTAGAATGACTAATACGAAGTTTTGCTTCAGCTTGGCCCACAAACTTATCATAGAACGTAAAGCTATAACCGCCTAAGATCTCAAATCCAACGGCATAAGAACCTGATGTGGAAAAACCAGTATCATTCGATACATCAAATTTAGAGGTATTCAAACCGCCTCCCAAAAACCAGCCTTGATAAGGATCAGAATTATCAGCCAAAGCAATATTAGATGCCCCTAAAAGTGCGGTGAGTAATGCAAGTTTTTTTAGATTAGTCATGGTGACTCCTTAGTAAAAATGAGAAAAATAGACCTAATTCATCCTTCAAGTTCAGCACAAAATCCTTTAAAGATGATTTACAGCCCTTGATTTACTTTGTATGTCAATACAAAGTAAAAGCAGTATACTGCTGAAAAAAATCGCCCTGTACTCACACACAGGGCGATTAACATAATGAAAATAAGTCTATCTTTTACACGGTTTTTTCTTTCCTTGTACCAAACCGATTACCCACTAAAAACGCCATTAACCCCCACACCAAAGACGGCACAATTTCATGGAATTTACTGAATAATTTAATCCCTTGTACCACATATTGCAATGCCTCAGGCAAGGCTGCTAAATCTACGCCTTTTAACTGCACCAACAAAATATAACAGGCCAAGCCAGTAACCATAGAACTAATCGCCCCAGTAGCATTCGCTTTATCCCAATAAATCCCCAATATAATCACCCATAAGAAAGCGGCTTCTAATCCACCAAAGGCGAACAGGTTGAGCCAAATAATCATATCAGGTGGATTTAAGGCGGCTAATACTAATAGAACAGTAATAGTTAGCGTAATGATGGAAGAAAACCAACTGATTTTTTTCTGGTTGGTTGCCATTTCAGGATTTGCTGATAAATACAGATCTTTGACGAAAATAGCCGAAGATTGAATTAATTGAGCATCAATAGTGGACATAATCGCTGACATGGGGGCCGCCAAGAAAATCCCTGCCACAATGGGTGGTAACACTTGTAACATCAAGGTTGGGATCACTTGATCGGGAATGGTTAGATCCGGAATAACGGCTCGTCCTAACGCACCAGCCAAGTGCATGCCTAACATAATCACGCTAAGAATAATGGTGCCAATTAACATGCCACGGTGTAAAGCCTTACTGTCTTTAAAGGCCATACAACGCACAGCGGTATGAGGCAAGCCCACCACGCCAAAGCAGACTAACACCCAAAATGACGCCATAAATTGAAAGCCTAACATGTCATTGGGGCCATAAGGACTGACTAACTGCGGATCGATTTCGGTTAATTTTTGCACCGCACTTTCTGGCCCACCAGTGGCGTAAATCACCGCACCAAGTAAAATCAAGGTACCTAAAATCATCACCGTGCCTTGAATGGTATCCGTCAGCACCACAGCTCGGAATCCGCCGATAAAGGTATAAATACCGACCGTGGCCGCAAAAATTAATAATGCACTGGTATAAGAAATCCCGATCGTAGTAGATAATAATCTTGCTCCACCGATAAATTGCGTCATCATGGCGGCGAAGAAAGCAATTAATAAAGCAATGCCAGCAATCCAAACTAACCATTTATTTTTATAACGATAAAGCAATAAATCATTAATGGTTAAAGCGTTACTTTCTCGAGATAACAAAGCAAATTTTTTGCCTAATGCTCCTAATGCTAACCAGACCGCTGGCACTTGAATCATGGCAAGTAAAACCCAGCCTAAACCATATTTATAGGCAGCCCCTGGTCCGCCGACAAAGGAACTAGCACTAGCATAAGTAGAGGCTATGGTCATTGCTAATACAAAGCCAGTCATTGAACGATTACCTACATAATATTCCGTCAGAAAATCGCCTTTTTGCCGTTTAATATAGGCGTACAATGCTGCCCCAAAAACAAAGACTAAATAAATAATAAGTGGAAAAATAATACCTAAATTCATGGTTAAATGTCCTTGTGAGAAGAAGGGGCTGAAGTGCGGTCTTTTTCCGTTGAGATTTCTAATTCAATATCTTGGTAAACAATTTTAATTAACCAATAGGCGACCACAATAAACAAGATGGGTAAATAAATACAAGAGAGTTCAAACCAAAGCGGAAAACCTAAAGGTCCAGCACTATTATCGGGTAAATAAGCACATACACACCAGCCGATCATATAAGCAATGGTTAACCCTAATGCCCAACGAGCTTCTTTGGCAGCTTGCTTGTAACGTTGTTGTAATGTCATTTTCGTTCCTCACAAAAAAAGTGGATCATGATGATCCACTTAATTACGCTATTTTGCACTATTCAGCAATACCTAATTTTTTCTCCAAATAATGGATATTTGTGCCACCTTGTTGGAAATTTGCATCATCTAAAATTAGATGATGTAATGGAATATTGGTTTTAATTCCATCAATGATAGTTTCTGATAAGGCATTTTGCATACGGCGAATCGCTTCTTCACGGGTATCCGCATATACAATTAATTTTGCAATCATGGAATCGTAATGCGGTGGTACAGTGTAACCACCATAAACATGAGAATCCCAACGTACACCCAATCCACCAGGGGAATGTAAATGCACCACTTTACCTGGTGATGGTAAAAACGTTTTTGGATCTTCCGCATTAATACGACATTCAATAGCGTGACCTTTGACTTTAATATCTTCTTGTTTAATTGAAAGCGGTAAACCTGATGCAATGCGTAACTGCTCTTTCACCAAGTCCACGCCCGTGATCATTTCCGTCACTGGATGTTCTACCTGAATACGAGTATTCATTTCAATAAAATAGAACTCACCATTTTCGTACAAGAACTCAAAAGTACCCGCGCCACGATAACCAATTTCCACACAAGCATTAGCACAACGTGAACCAATATCACGGCGAACTTCTTCGCTAATCCCTGGAGCTGGAGCTTCTTCTACTACCTTTTGGTGACGACGCTGCATGGAACAATCACGTTCGGCTAAATATACCGCATTACCATGTGTATCAGCCAAAACTTGAATTTCCACGTGGCGTGGATTTTCAAGATATTTTTCCATATACACCATATCATTGTTGAAAGCTGCTTTCGCTTCTGCTTTGGTCATGGCAATACTTTCTTCTAGGCTTTCCACATTACGCACCACTCGCATACCACGACCACCACCGCCACCAGAGGCTTTAATGATCACTGGAAAACCAATACGTTTGGCAATTTCTTTATTTTTTGCCATATCCGAGCCTAATGGACCATCAGAACCTGGTACACAAGGTACGCCTGCTTTTTTCATGGCGTTAATGGCAGATACTTTATCCCCCATTAAACGAATGACATTGGCGGTCGGTCCAATAAAGATAAAGCCAGAACATTCTACCTGTTCGGCAAAATCTGCATTTTCAGACAAAAAACCATAACCAGGGTGAATTGCATCTGCCCCCGTCACTTCAGCTGCCGCGATAATAGCTGGCACATTTAAATAGCTTTTGGTTGATGGAGCTGGTCCAATACAAACTGTTTCATCCGCTAATAAAACGTGTTTTAAATCACGGTCGGCGGTGGAATGTACCGCAACGGTTTTAATGCCAAGTTCTTTACAAGCACGTAAAATACGTAAGGCAATTTCACCACGGTTGGCAATAACCACTTTTTCTAACATAAGATTATTCCAATTTAAAATTGATAAGATAAAAATAATGGGCTATCGCCCAATTATTTTAGAAAATACTATTCAATAACGATTAACGGTTCATCAAATTCAACCGCATCACCGTCATTAATTAAAACAGCTTTCACCACACCCGCTTTATCCGCTTCAATACGGTTCATCATTTTCATTGCTTCAACAATGCAAAGTGCATCACCAACTTTCACAGACTGCCCTACTTCAACGAATGCTTTCGCATCTGGGCTAGGGCTACGATAGAACGTTCCCACCATCGGTGAACGCACTACATGACCTGACACTTCTTCAACAGCTGGAGCAGCAGATGCAACGACTGGTGTCGGTGTCGCCACTGGAGCAACCGCCGTAGGAGCTGGTGCTTGTGTTGGAAGATGATATTGCACCGCTGTAGGTGCTGGCGTACCACGGCTAATACGAACAGATTCTTCCCCCTCAGAAATTTCTAATTCCATAATGCCTGATTCTTCTACTAATTCGATCAATTTTTTGATTTTACGAATATCCATTGCCATAATGTAGATTTCCTAAAAAATAATGTAAAATAGACCGCACTTTAGCATCGTTTTTGCGAGCTAAAAGTACAGTGAAAAGTTTGTGTCTTTTGCGGAAGCAAGATTACCCGAAAAAATTGCTTTTGGCGACTGTTTTATGCGATTTTATGCAAATTTTGCGAAATTTCAACGATTTTCTGCTTTTTTTGCCAAAAACTGTACTGCAAAGTCTAACGCATATTCATAACCTTTTGCCCCTAAGCCACAAATCACGCCCTCAGCCACATCACTAAAATAAGAATGATGACGAAATGGCTCACGTTTGTGAATATTAGACAAATGCACTTCCACGAAAGGAATCGCCACTGCCAACAGGGCATCACGTAATGCTACACTAGTATGCGTATAAGCCGCTGGATTAATAATAATAAAATCCACTTGCTGAAAACTCTGATGAATTTTATCAATCAATTTTTCTTCGCTATTTGCCTGAAAACAAGTTAAATTTACCCCGCACTTTTCAGCATGTTGTTGTAAATCTTGTTCAATTTGTACTAGCGAAAGCGAACCATAATGCTTTGGTTCTCTCGCCCCCAACATATTTAAATTTGGACCATTTAACAGCAAAATACGTACAGATTGCAACATAATCTTATCCTTTTTTGTAACGTTCGCATTATAATGTTTTTTTATAAAAACTCAGCTTAATAAAATGTGGTCTAACCTTTTAGATCGCCACTTTGGCAATAAATTGTGAATCTAAATCAATAACGGGCAATGTCGAACCCTGCCATTGACGAACAATTTGATATGCCATTAAGTCTAAGGTATCTAACCCAGGTGTAACATTCGGCGTATATTGTTGAGCAATACGAGCTAACTGGGTTAAGCCAAAACTACTTTCAATAGACGAACTAATCACCGCTTTTAAACCACAAGCATGAGCTTGCTCAATCAATTTGACACATTTTTGCAAACTTCCCACCAAGGTTGGCTTAATTACAATGGCTGCCAAATTTGGCTCAGCTTGCACCACAAAATTAGGCTCACGCACTGATTCGTCCCACGCAATAGCAATACCCGTTTCCTGTGCAAACTGACGGCTTTCATCGCGGGTTTTACAGGGTTCTTCTAAAAATTGAATACGATTTCTATGTTCAGGTTTGACATACTTTGCAAACATTGCGGCTTTGGTTAGTGTCCAACTACGATTAGCATCAAGACGCAAATATAAATCGGGAATGGCTTCCAGCAACATATCTGCAATTAATCCATCTCGATTAGCTTCGTACATACCCACTTTAATTTTAGCAACTTTTTCACCTTGCATTTGATTTAACGGCTCATAAAGTTCATCAGGATCACCATAACATAACGGTGCTACTTGATAATTACCTTGTTCACCCAATTTGCCTTTCAATTCCGCCAAGGCAACACTCAAACCAAACGCCACTGACGGATAAAGTTCATCATCATTTAACGGTAATTTCTCATCACAAGAACGTGCTTGATCCCATTTTTTCAACCAGTCAATCGCTTGACTCTGTGCCTGCTCTAGGGTTTCTTGGCTAAATTCAGGCAAAGGGGCAATTTCTCCCCAACCTTCATTTTCACCACATTTCACTTGCACTAATAAGCCTTCCCGTTTTTTTAAAAAACGATTGCGGAGAATGAGTTGGCTATCAACAGGAATGTTGTAACGGTATAAATTATAAGTTCTCATTGTTTTCTCTTTGATAAAAAACCTGTCCGAATTGGTCGATTTGAGCGATAAAATCAGGATTGGTTAATAAATGATAGACGGAAATGTCAAATAAATAAGGGGAATAGGAATCATCTAAATCTAGCCACACTTTACCACGGGTGTCTTGCGTTACCTTTTCGCCTTTCAAAGTTAAATCAATATCAGATCCTTCACGATAATTTCCTATCGCTCGAGAACCGTAAATAATCGCCTGTTCGATCTCAGGATATTTTCGCAAAATGTCATGAATCTGTTTAATTGATTTATCGCTTAATCCAAAGTTTGGCATAGTTTTTCAACTCGTTGTTCAAATTGAAGTAATAAAGGGAAATATTGCGTAGTGATTTTTTCAAACTCTTGATTTAACAGCGAAATATTATAGGTATGTACCGTGAGATTTCGGGTTTCAACCATATCCATCCAAACTTCGCCCTGAGAAATATAACCTAAATTAAAGGCTTCACGAGTTGCCGTTCTTGAACCCCCCTCAAAATCTCCCTCATATTGCAAAATATCTTTCATCAATTTCCACGCCAATTCGTGAGTAAATTCAAAGCGTTGAATAATGCTTTCTTGAACGATATTTTCAATCACACCATCAATTTTTTGAATAACTTCATCGCATTTTTCTATTGCTTCAGATAAACGAGCTAAGGCGTTTTTATAATGTTCAAACCGTTGTTTTAACCGAATAATTTTTTGATCCATAAACAACACTCCGTATTTCGGGCGGATACATTCCGCCCCTACCTTTTAACAATCTGATTAAGGATTGCGTTTAAACTTACTAAAATCAGGGGCTCGTTTTTCATTAAACGCATTGCGTCCTTCTTGACCTTCTTCGGTCATATAGAACAACATGGTGGCATTGCCTGCTAGTTCTTGTAAGCCAGCTTGACCATCGCAATCCGCATTCAAGGCAGCTTTTAAGCAACGTAACGCTATCGGGCTGTTACGCAACATTTCACGGCACCAACGTACGGTTTCTTTTTCTAAATCGGCGTAAGGCACTACGGTATTTACTAAGCCCATATCCAACGCTTCTTGAGCATTGTATTGACGGCATAAGAACCAAATTTCACGAGCTTTTTTCTGACCTACTAAACGAGCCATATAACTTGCTCCCCAACCACCGTCAAAAGAACCTACTTTCGGACCTGTTTGACCGTAAATGGCATTGTCTGCGGAAATAGTAATGTCACAAAGCATGTGTAACACATGACCACCACCGATAGCGTACCCCGCCACCATGGCAACCACAGGTTTCGGGCAAGTGCGAATATCCCGTTGGAAATCTAATACATTTAAATGATGCACGCCACTATCATCTTTATAACCACCGTAGTCACCACGCACTTTTTGGTCGCCACCAGAACAAAACGCTTTTTCGCCTTGACCAGTCAATACAATCACGCCAATTTTTTCATCAAAACGTGCGTCAGAAAAGGCATTAATCATCTCTTTGACGGTTTGCGGACGAAACGCATTACGTACTTCTGGGCGATTGATGGTGATTTTGGCAATGCCATCGGTGGATTTATGATAAAGAATATCGGTATAGCCCGTACTGTGATCTACCCATTCAACTGGGGCATAAAGCACATCATCTTTTGGATTTTGCATAAAAATTTCCTTGCTTGTAAGTAAACTGTTATTGTTAAAGAAGTGCGGTCATTATAACGGAAGTTTTACGATCTCAAAAGCAAAACGGCGTAATTGTTCGGCGAACGCATCGGGATTTTCTAAATGAGCATTATGCCCTGCTTGGGGGATCTGACAAAACATTAACCCTTTTGCTGTTGCCATTTGGTTGAATTTTTGATCCTGCTCCCCCACCAAATAATAAATAGGTAAATCAGTAGATTGCACACTTGAACTAAAATCAGGTTGTTTGGCAAGGCTAGTTGCTAATAACATTTTACCGATATTTTCACCGCAGTTTGCCACACGTTTAGCGATTAAATCGGCACGTTGTTGTAAAGTTAAATGTGCAAAGACTGGCTGTTGATACCAATCCTGTAGCACCTTTTCAGGGTTTTCTGTCATAAAGCGTTTTGCCCATTGTTGATCGCTTTGCCAACGTTGCTGCTTTTCTTGTTCGCTATGCAAGCCTAAATTGGCACCTTCTAAAATTATCCCTTGCAAATTGCCCTTTTCGCATTGAGCTTGTAAAGCATAGTACAACGCAATCCGTCCACCTAATGAGTAACCTATTAAAATATAAGGCTTATTTTGAATTTTTTGACAGATTTGTTGCGAAATAAATTGTGCTGTTTGCTCAAAATCTGCCACTTCAACATGTTTATTTTCACCATGTAAAGGCAAATCCAATGCCACACAATCAAACTGCGGTGCGATTTTGCTGAGTTTTTTAATCACGATTTGCCAATCGGCTTTGGTGCCAAGCAGACCGTGTAGGAAAATAAGAGTTGGCATATTATTATTCTCTTTTGCCCTGCACTGGCGTACAGGGCTATCTATGTAACGATGCTCCGCATCTTGAACAAACAGCTACGGAATAGCGTTATTTGCTTAACCTAGTACGCAAGTACTAGGCTCCCTACTCCGCTGTTTCATTTAATTCGCCTGTCTTCAAACGCTGAAAATAATCTTTAGTTTCGTCAATAATCACGCTACGTAACCCAATCAATGCTATCAAATTCGGAAACGCCATTAAACCATTGACAATATCGGCTAAAATCCAAATGGTCTGTAATTCAATAAAGGCACCGCAAGCCACTAATAAAATGAAAATCGCACGATACAATTTAATACCACGAATATCAAACAGATACACAAAACAACGTTCGCCATAATAGCACCAACCTAGAATGGTGGTAAAGGCAAAGAATAACAAACCAATTGTCACAATGGTTGCCCCAATGCTTGTGCCTAAACCCTGTGCAAAAGCTAAATTCGTGGCTGCCGCCCCTTCCACAGTGCCATTCCACACGCCCGTGATCACTAACACTAATCCCGTCATGGAACAGACAATAATGGTATCCAGAAACGTCCCCGTCATGGAGATTAAACCTTGACGAACGGGTTCTTTAGTCTGTGCAGCCGCCGCTGCAATCGGTGCAGATCCCAAGCCTGATTCATTAGAAAAAATCCCCCTAGCTACCCCTGCTTGAATCGCTTTCATGACGGTTAATCCTAATACTCCACCAAGGGCAGATTGCGGATTAAAAGCACTTGCTACGATTAATGCTATGGCTGCAGGTACTTTATCTGCATTCAGGACTAAAATCACGCAAGATGTTGTTACATATAAAATTGCCATAAACGGCACAATTAATGTGGAAACAGTGGCAATGCGTTTTACTCCCCCTAAAATAATAGCCGCCACCAGCACCGTCATTACCGCAGCAGAGATAACCACTGGCACGCTAAACGTATCTTGCATTGCATGGGTGATAGCATTAATTTGTGGGAATGTTCCAATCCCAAACCACGCCACTAACACCCCAAACACAGCGAATAATTTAGCCAGCCATTTAATCCCAAGTCCACGTTCAATATAGTACATCGGACCACCCGCCATAAAGCCGTTTTTATCGCGTACACGGTATTTCACCGCTAACAAACCTTCGGCATATTTGGTCGCCATGCCAAGTAAAGCGACCAACCACATCCAAAACATCGCCCCTGGTCCACCCGCCTGAATAGCTGTAGCAACACCGACAATATTTCCTGTTCCGATAGTGGCAGAAAGTGCGGTACAAAGTGCAGCAAAAGCAGATACATCGCCCGACTGCCCATTGCCTTGCTCACGTTTAAACATATAGCCCAACGCCCTTGGCAACTGCACAATTTGAATAAAACCAAGACGCAAGGTTAAATAAAGCCCCGTACCTGATAACAAAATTAGCAACGGTGGTCCCCAAATAAAGCTATCAATAGTGGATAATAATTCTGAAATTAACATAATGATTCTCGTAAAAATTTAAACAATTTATTACAAGGCAGCGGAAAGCATTGAAGAATACGCCCCAAACAGCGTAAATACTGGAATTGTCTTTCTGCCCCTGTCCTTTTGCCTGAGCGTTTGAAGTGTTTGTTTTACAACAAAAATCACTCTTTCGCCTTCGGCGTTCCGTTACATTACTTTGAATGTACGAAATCTCTCCAAGGGTTCGTCCACTAGCAGTCCTTGCTGACATTATTCTTAATAGTCAGCACCTGAAAGATTTTACCTCGTCGGTATAGGGTCAATTCCCTATTCTCCAACTAGCTTCAACCGAACTAATTTTTACTTTATTTCATCAAGAAAAAAGTGCGGTCAATTCTAGCAAAAATTTTGCAAAATTCAACCGCACTTTACCTGTTTTGTGCTTATTTTGTTTCTCGTTCCCATTTTCTCGCAATATAGCTACAACTTGGTATCAAGTTTAGATCTTTTTCCCGAATAAACGCTACCAATGCTTGATATAACTTATCCGCCACACCTTGCCCTCGCAACACTTCTGACACGTAAGTATGATTGGCATTAATGGTTTGCTTATCCACGAAAAAATAGGTTAATTCAGCGATCTTGTTGCCATTATCGTCTAAAACAAAAAATTCGCCTTGCTCATTGTCCTGTTGGTGTTGAATATTCATGTTTATTTCACCCAGTCTTCTGAAAACTCACTACTTTCAGCAAAATCTGCCGTTTCACAAGGAATAGCTTTTTCTTCTGCTGCCCATTCGCCTAAATCAATTAATTGGCAACGTTTACTGCAAAAAGGGCGATACGCACTTTCAGGCGACCAAACCACAGGCTTTTTACAAGTTGGACACTCTACGCTAAAAGTTTCTGCCATTTTTCTTCTCACTTAATTGTAAATAATATTGGTGTAATTCTAGCACTTTTTGGCGAAGTTCGCTCTCAGTTTGTGCAAAATCCCCATCATTATTAATCACATCATCTGCGACCTTTAGGCGTTCATTTCGGCTTACCTGAGTATTGATAATTTGTTGAATTAATTGGCGTTTATTATTATCCCGCTGACTGGCTCGATCTAATTGAATTTCAGGCAACACGTCCACGACTAAAACCCGATCACAAAGTTCCGTCAAGTTATTTTCAATTAATAATGGCACCACAAATAACACATAAGGGGCGATTTGAGCTTGTAGTTGAACTAACATTTCTCGGCGAATAGCGGGGTGCAATAAATTATTTAACCAATTTTTCTCGCTTTCGCTGTTGAATACTTTTTCACGTAACGCGGAGCGGTTAAGTTCACCTGTTTCAGTGAGAATTTCACGCCCAAAATGTGCGACTATTTGGCTTAACAAGGGCGATCCTTTTTGCACCACCTGGCGAGCTACTACGTCCGCATCTATCAATGGCACACCAAGTTCTGCAAAAAGATTAGCAATGGTGGTTTTGCCACTGCCAATACCGCCTGTGAGTCCGATGATGTAGGTCATTTATTCTCCGCTCGTGATTTTTTCGCTATCCTACCATATTTGACCCTAACATAAAAACCTGCCCAATCACTAAAAACGGAGCAAAAGGCAAATAATCTATTTTCTCCCCTTTTAGCCATTTGATTCCTGCAAAAATCAACCCCGAACAACACGCCACAAAAATCAAATATGGTAATTGTTGCCAGTCATAAAAACTGCTTAATGCTGCGATTAGCCAATAATCACCACGTCCCAAAGCATCTTGATGATAATAACACTGTGCAAGATAAAAAATCAGATAAAACGCTCCAAACCCAATTAACAGGCTTTGCAGAGATTGTTCAAGGGAAATAGGCGTAAATTGAAAATATGCACCCGATACACCTAATGCCATTAAACATTGGCAATGTGTTACTGAAATAAATTGATAGTGTCCGTCAATTTTGGCAATTAGAAATAATAGCACACCCGAAGTTAGCCAAAATAACGCTTGTATTGGGTTAATAAAATAATAGGCGTTTAACCCAAAGAATATCGCTCCAACCCAAAAATACAGCCAAAATCCACCGCACTTTATCGGCATTAAACGAGAGTTTTCAGGGCAAACCTGCGGTGCATTGTCAGGAAAAAGATCCGCATAGCTTTGATAAATTTCTTGTTGAATTTGTGTGGCTAAATTTTGCAAATAATAACGTACAAGGGTTGCCACAATGCCACCTAAGAGAAAAAATCCAAGTATTATCATTGAATTAACGAACCCATATTAAAGATCGGCAAATACATTCCCAACATAATCAAACCAATCAGTCCACCAATCACCACCATTAACAATGGCTCTAACATTTGTGAAAGCAGATCAATTTTATGATCGAGCTGTTGCTGATAACTCTCTGCAATATGCAGTAACATTTGTGAAAGTTGTCCCGATTGCTCACCTACCTGCAACATTTGTTGAGCTTGCATCGGAAATAATTCTGCTCCCACTGCTACTGAAAAAGCATAGCCTTGTGTAATCCAATGAAGCATAGACTGAATTTCTTGAATTAAAGTTAAATCCCCTTGTAATTCGATCTTGTTTTGCCAAGTTTTCTTTTGGGGTAAAAATGACTGCAATGCCTGATTTAATGGCACACCTGATTTCAGCATTAAATGCAAGCCACGACAAAATCCTACCAACCTAGAAAGTTGTACAATATTGCCTAATATGGGGGTGTTAGAGATTAATTTTATTTTGAGTTGATTCAGCCAGATCGATGATTTTAATTGACGTTTAATCAGAATAATAATGCCAACAATCAGCACAGCAATTAGCCAGAAATATTGCTGTAACAGCACCGATAAAAATAATAACAGTTGGGTGAAGAACGGTAATTGAGCTTGATTATCACCATACATATCGGCAAATTGTGGCACAATAAAAATCAGTAAAAGTGCGGTCAATATCACGGAAATACCGAGTACCATCATCGGATACAACAAGATTTTCTGCAATTTTCGTTGTAATGCCACCGATTGTTGACGATGCTCGGCAATTTGATTACACACCGTTGCCAGTTTACCCGTCATTTCACCGACTTGAATTAATTGGCGTTCTTGTAATGTTAAAAATTGCCCTTGATTCTGTAATGCCTGAGAAAAAGACAACCCTGTTTCAAGTTGATTTAATAGCTGATGTAACCACAAATTTAACTGAATATTGGTACAATTTTGCAATAAAATCAATAAGCTATTTTTTAACGGAACAGAAGATTTTAATAAAATTGCTAATTGTAATAAGGTATCACAAATTTCTGCCTGATTCGGTTTAGTGGATAATTGCCAGTTTTGCTGTAATTTAATTTGCTGTAAACCTCGGTTTAATAATTGTTGACGTGCGATTTGTTCACTTTCAGCAATTAAAACGCCTTTTTGTTTTTGATTTAACCGATTAATACCTTGCCAGCGGTACATTTTGAGTTTCATTTTGTCCCTTTAATGTCCTAATACTCGTTGAATTTCCACTAAATCCGTTATTCCTTGCTTCACTTTCTCTAGCCCTGCTTGTTGTAAATGATCAACATCCAACTGATAACCTTGCTTTGGATCAGGTTGTAAAAATTGATAAATCCCGATTCGACCTTTATAGCCTTGATGACAACCACAAGAATTTTCGCTTTTTCCACCGCACTTTTGGCAACGTTTCCGAATCAGACGTTGTGCAATCACTAACAATAAGCTGTTGTCAATTTCGTGTTGCTTTATACCTAACTGTAACAAGCGTGGAATAGCGGACGGTGCGTCATTGGTATGCAACGTGGAAAGCACGAGATGCCCCGTTTGAGAAGCTCGTAATGCCATTGCGGCACTTTCTTCATCACGAATTTCACCGAGCATAATAATATCGGGATCTTGGCGTAAGAAAGTACGCAATAACCGACTGAAATCTAAACCAATTTGTGGATTGACTTGGCTTTGAATAATGCCAGACAATGGAATTTCAATAGGATCTTCCGCGGTCATAATATGTTTTTCAGGACGATTTAAATAAGAAAGTGCGGTGTAAAGTGTGATACTTTTCCCACTTCCCGTAGGTCCAGTAACTAAAATCAAGCCTTGCGGTTGATTAAGGGCGTGTTTAAAACGTTCCTGCTGATGATCATTCATACCCAGATCAGCAAATGCAAATTGTACTGGCTTATTTTGTTGCACCCGCAACACCGCTTTTTCCCCAAATGGAGTTGGTAAGGTGGAAAGACGAAAATCTAAAATATCAGAAAAGGTGGTTTTAAAATGAAAACGTCCGTCTTGCGGTAAGCGAGTTTCGCTAATATCTAGTTTGGCTAATAATTTTAAACGTGAAATCACCCTGCTAGATAATGCCAACGCAACTGGTGGTTGGTGTTGTAATACACCATCAATACGAAAACGCACTTGCAAATGTTGGCTTTGTGGCTCAAGGTGAATATCAGATGCTCGTTGCTGCAACGCACTTTCAAAAATCCGATTAAGCAACTGAATCACGGGTTCATCTGATTGTTGAGTAGAATGCTTTTCTTCGTTTAAATCTTGCTGTTGAACATGGTAAAAAACAGGGCTTTCTTGCACCATTAAAGATTGTGGAGCTAAGGCTTGCAATAAATCTTTCAATACCTGTGTTTCCAACAACACAGGTTCGATCATTTTTCCTGTTAGGAAAGAAAAGGTTTCACATGCGGATAAATTGTTGAGACTATCTAGCCCTAGCCATAAACAACGCTCATTTTCCGCTAATGGACAAGCTAAATAACGGATCAGAATGTTCTGTTGTTGCTGATTTTGTTGCCATAACTGCGGTGAAATTTGGAATATTGTTCCATCGACACTGACAACATTTGGGTTAGATAAACTGGCTTGCATGGCTAGTTACTCGTGCTAGTATTCGTGCTTGTGCTACAAAAACCCGATGGGAATAATTCAGTATTTGAACCACAGTTTGCCGTCCAAGTAACGCCCTCTTTAGCAGAACCACTAGCCGTTAATGTGTAACTTACATCACTTACACTACCATTACCGGTCACCGTAATTACCCCATTCGCCACAGAAACAGATTTTACATATTTGCCTTTTGCTGTTGTAGTATTCGCTTGAATACCATTTTGACCACCTGAGCAATTCTTAACAGCATCTTGATTATATACACAAAGTTCAACTTCCGAACGATAGGGCGCAGCAGCCTGCAATAATTCAGAAATAGCCGCTTTTTTGGTATAATTTTGATAAGACGGAATAGCAATAGTGGCTAAAATGGCGACGATAGCGATGACGATCATTAATTCAATGAGGGTAAAACCTTTTTTGAATGAAATATTGTGTGAAGTGTAGCTAAAATTCATAAATTTTCCTTACTATTAAAATAAACGAATCACACTTTGCCTGCTAGTTTAAAATTTGGCAAAATTCTGTTATTAAGTTTGGAATCAAGATCACAAAAATCACTTTTTTATAGGTAAAAACCGATGAAAAACAATAAGCCAGGTTGGCTCAAAAATATCCGCCATTTAAAATCACCGCACTTTGATAAACGCCCAGATCCGCAAGATATCTCTCTGTTGGTGATCCATTACATCAGTTTGCCCCCGGAACAATTTGGTAGTAACTTTGTGGATGATTTTTTTCTCGGTAAACTTAATCCGACTGCACATCCTTATTTTAAAGAAATTTATCAAGTGCGTGTTTCGGCACATTTTTTCATTGAGAGGAATGGACGAATTACACAATATGTAAGCCTACAAGATCGTGCATGGCATGCAGGTTTATCCAATTTTCAAGGACGTGATAAATGTAATGACTATTCTGTAGGAATTGAACTTGAAGGGAGCAATGAGCAACCTTTTAGTGAGCAACAATATGCAAAATTAACTCAACTTACTCAGCAAATTATGGCATTATATCCACAGATCACCACAGATAGAATTGTAGGGCATTGTGATATTGCACCAGAGCGAAAAATTGACCCTGGGCAATATTTCGAATGGGATAAATATTTAAAATCATTAGGATAAATTATGACAATAAAACATGTAATTTTTGATATGGACGGTGTGTTAGTGGATAGTGAACCTTTTTGGGCAGAATCCCAAATTGAAACCCTAGCACAATATGGCGTACACATTAGCGAACCGGACTGCGAAAAATATACGTGCGGTGTACGAGTAGATGAATTAGCGACAATTTGGTGCGAAATGTTTAATCTCCCCATACAAAGTACCGCACTTCGTAACCAAATTGTGAATACTGTATGCCAAAAAATTACTGATAATGGACAACCTATGGATGCAGTGTATGAATTATTAGACTTTCTAAAAGATAAACACATTCCGATAGCCTTAGCCACATCATCCGATCGTCAAGTCATCAAAGCCGTTTTTGATAAATTGAATTTTTGGAGTTATTTCCCGATTCAATGCACGGCAGCAGATGAAGAACTGGCTAAACCCCATCCTGCGGTTTATTTAAGTGCTGTCAAAGCCTTAAATGCCAAGGTGAAAGATTGCATTATTATTGAAGACAGTGTAACGGGTTTAATTGCTGCCAAAGCGGCGAACGTGCGTACATTTATCGTAAATGAAAAATTTAATGATGAACGTTTTGCTATTGCGGATGAAAGAATGGCATCTTTGAGAGATGTGTTGATAAAACTGAAAATGGAGTTGTAATCCAAACAAAAGGCTATTCCCATTCAGAATAGCCTTTCTTATCTCACAAACTGCAGTGAAAATCTACAACGTTTTCATCTATTTCCAGAACTGCCACCAACGCTTCGTCACATTGCCTTCTGGCGCTTCAATAATGGCGTTATTGACTTCTTGCTTTTCTACGTCTGGTAGGGGTTTATCTAAATCCGTACTCGTCACAATACCCTTGGTATCAAAATTCACAATAAAATTGTGTTGCACAGGATCTTCATAAGCATGTTGTTGTAAATACACATAATACCAAGTGTTATCGCTAAATGGATCGATTAAAACAGGTGTACCTAACAAATATTGCACCTGTTCTTTGGTCATACCCACCTGTACTTTTTGCACCGTGGCGGACTCCAAATAATTACCTTGTGGTACGTCAATACGATAGACAATTTTGTTTACGCCTGAACAAGCTGAAACACTTAACGCAAGGGCGATAGTCGCTGCCATTGATTTTAATTGCATTTTTCTACCTTTTTTCTCTTTTTATAATCGTGATAATACCGAAACTCTTGTCAGTTGCCAAATTAATTTTGATTTTTTAAATTACGCTGCAACTGATCTCGCAAATTTGCTGGTAAGCCTTTAATGGTGATGGTATCGTTTTGTTCATCCCAAATAATGCGATGATTGATTAACTCCACATCAAAACTAAGTGTCACCCCTTTGCCTGAACCTGAAAATTTAGCTAAGGCTTTCAATGTCGCAGGTACAGGAGGAATTTGCTCAGCTAAATCATAATCCTGCTGTTGAGTAAACTCCACAAAAGGACGTTCATTTAGAGTCGGTAATTCTTCGGAAAGTTCCCGTAATTCAATCTCATCCCCTGAATTTATTTGCCCTTTGCAATAATCAAATACTTGCTTTTTTACCGCTTGGGTTTGTTCACTGTTTAACTCACCTTGTTCACAATAATCGCTTACCGCTTGCAATAAACATTGGTTTTGCACTTTTGGATTCAAACCTTCTTCTGCACCTAAAAAATCCATAAAGAAATCGCTGATTTTGCGTCCGACTCGTCCTTTAATAAAGGTGAGGTAACGATCAGAATTGGCGTTAATACGTAAATCCGTTAAATTAATTCGTGCAGCAATATCAAATTGATTAATATTCAAATATTGCGTACGGTGAATTTCCAATTTCTCGTCCACCAACATACTCACACGACTGTCTAACAAAGCAATAAACAAATAATCCGTCGCTAAAAAATTATACTGGCACAATACAAATGTGCCACTTTCTGCAAAAGGATATTTGCTTAATTCAGCGGCTAGTAATTGCGTGGATTGGTAACTAAAGGGGAGAAAATCTGTTTCTTTTTCCAGCAAACGATTCAATGCTTGAGCAAAAATCGATTGCTCTTTAAAGATTCCATAGCCTTTGGCTTTACTTTGATACACCTGATGCAATTCCAACATTAACTGCTCCACTTCGGGTGTAATCGGCAATAATGCTTCACGTAAAACGCTTTCTAGTGCAATTTGATCCGTTTCAGTCGGATTTTTAATAATTTGATGTAATACAATTTGATTAACGGTGATGCTCATTTTTTCTGCTTTGTCATTTGGAAATAGTAAAAATCCTGTTAATTATAACCGCACTTTAGCTAAAAATGTGGTAGTATTTGCGAAATACATTGTTAAAAATTAACGTTATTATGGCAACCAACTCAAAATATCAAGATAAACAAGTAGATGCAATCCTAAATGAAATGATCGCAGTGTTTGAAAAACATCAAGCTCCAGTAGATTTGTCTTTAATGGTGTTAGGCAATATGGTGACTAATTTACTGATCAGCAGTGTTGGCAAAACTCAACAAATTGCGTTAGCACAAGCCTTTTCTGATGCGTTAATCAATTCCATTAAAACAGCGAAATAACAAAGTTAAGAGTGCGTTATGTTTTGGATTAAAAATGGCAGACAATACCGTGAACAAACTTCCCAAAAAATTTCTTGGGGACATTGGTTTGCTTTTTTTAATATTATTTGGGCGGTGGCTATCGGCTCTCGCTATGCCTTTTTAATTGATTGGCCTCATACCTTTCTAGGCAGACTTTATTTCTTTATCAGTATGTTAGGGCATTTCAGTTTTATTGCTTTTGGGTGCTATTTATTAGTGCTATTTCCGCTCAGTTTTATCATCAAAAATGAACGTACTTTTCGTGGCGTAAGCGTAATTATTGCCACCATTGCCACCACGTTATTATTGGTAGATACGGAAGTTTTCTCTCGCTTTAATTTGCATTTATCTTCTGTGGTTTGGAATTTATTAGTTAATCCTGAGAACGGAGAACTCTCGCGTGATTGGCAAATTTTCTTCACCCCGATGCCACTCATGCTATTAGCTCAAATGCTGTTTTCTCGTTGGGCGTGGTATAAATTACGCAGTTTAGAACGACAAAAATGGATTCGTGGCGTAGGTATTATGCTGACGGGGCTATTTATCACCACCCATTTAATGTACGCTTGGGCAGATGCCTATTTATACCGCCCGATTACCATGCAAAAATCTAATTTCCCATTATCTTATCCGATGACAGCTCGGACATTTTTAGAAAAACACGGCTTATTAGATAAACAGCAATATGAAATCAAATTAGATCAGGAAGGTCGTCCTGATTCACCAATGATTAACTATCCAAAACACGCCTTAAGCTATAATAATGTGGCAAATAAAGCTAACTTATTAATTATCACCGTATCTGGTTTACGCCAAGATGCAGTGCAAAAAGAAAAAATGCCCGCTTTAACTGAATTTGCACAGCAGGCAACTCAATTTACGAATCATTACACCACTGGCAACAACAGTAATTCTGCTATTGTTGGCTTATTCTATGGTTTAAATGCTAACTATACAGATAGCCTGCTAAACAATAAAAAAACCTCTGTGCTAATTGAAAAAATGCAACAAGATAATTATCAGTTTGGCTTATTTTCTGCGACTAATTTTAAACCAAGTATTTTCAGACAAGCATTATTCCATCAAATTAAATTGCCGAAAAATACTTCAAACAAGAGAAAAATTGATAATCTAAGTGCGGTGAAAAATTGGCAAGTTTGGTTTGAGCAAAGATCTGTAGATCAGGCTTGGTTTAGCTATTTGAATTTAGATGTGGGTGAATTAACTCGTCAACAGCATTTGCCGACATTAGAGCAAGAACAACAATTTTATACTCAACAATTAAGTCAATTAGATCAGCAAATTAATTCTGTTCTCACCACTTTAAAAGCACACAATACCTTAGAGAATACAGCGGTAATTATCACAGGTGAACAGGGTTATTCATTCCAGAAAACTGATGATGAACTGCTAAATTATTTTGCACCAGAAGCAATTCAAGTACCGATGATTGTCGCATGGAAAGAACTCAATACAGGTGTCGAAGATAAGCTCACCAGCCACATGGATGTCATTCCTGCACTCATGCACGATCTATTTTATGTGAAAAACACGGATGCAGATTACACCCAAGGGCATAATTTATTTAACCAAACTCAATCATTCAATGAATGGGTATTAGTGGCAAATTATCGTTGGGATGTTATTATCACGCCTGACGGAACACAGTATCATATTGATAACAAAGGAAACTATCAAAAATATAACCGCACTTATCAAAAAGTGGTATCTCGCCGACCACCATTAGGATTATTCCTTGATGTGTATCAGCAAAATTCAAGTTTTTTTGAGAAATAGGGTTAAATCATAAATTCTACCAATTCATCTTGCAAGAAGTAATTTAATAATTGCGGTTGCATATAGACATCATCGCCGACAGTAAATTTTTCGCGCTCGAATTGTGTATAGCTGATAGAAAGCTCAATAGGATCATTTTTTATATGATGCACTTCTAACTGAACCGTTGGACCTGTAGTATGAACGCGTATAATTTTACCTTTAATACTATTTTTCACCGGTGCTTTTGTTACCGCCATTTCATGCGGACGAACATAAACAACCACATGAGCCGACGTAGTTTGGGTCACTTTTTGCTGAAAATCGTCAACATGTAATATGCCTTGATGAATATAACCATCAAGTAAATTCATATCCCCAAGGAATTGTGCCGCAAAATAGCTTTGTGGGTGTTTGTACACCTGTTCCGGTGTGCCGATTTGTTCGATTTTACCTTCGTTCATTAGGATAATTTTATCTGCCACTTCAAGAGCTTCGTCTTGGTCATGGGTGACGAAAATGCTGGTAACGTGGATTTCTTTGTGAAATTCTCGCAACCAGCGACGTAAATCTTTACGTACTTTCGCATCCAATGCGCCAAAGGGTTCGTCTAATAATAACACTTTAGGTTCAGTGGCAATGGCTCTGGCTAATGCCACACGTTGCCGTTGCCCGCCTGAAAGTTGATCAGGATAGCGTTTTTCAATATGTTCTAACTGAATTAATTCAAGCAAATTTTTCACTTTAGCTTGAATTTCTTGATTCGATAAACGCTGAGACTTTGGTTTCATGCGTAACCCAAAGGAAATATTATCTGATACGGTCATATGACGAAATAAAGCATAATGTTGAAACACAAAACCAATGTCTCGCTGTTGAGCAGAAAGCCCTGTCACATCTTGCTGATCAAATAAAATTTGTCCTGAACTCGCCGTTTCCAGCCCAGCAATAATGCGCAATAAAGTGGTTTTACCACAGCCTGATTGACCTAACAGTGCGGTTAATTCACCCTCCTTTATGTCAACGTTAATATCATGTAATGCCTGAAATTGCCCGAAAGATTTGTTAATTTGCTTAATATGAATAGTCATTCAATATTCCCCACAATATAAATTAAACTGCCCTAATGGGCTAATTTACGTTCTGTCCATTGACGAACAAAAAGTAAAATTAAAGATAATGCTAACAATAAAATCGCCACGGAAAACGCCGCCACGATATTATATTCGTTGTATAAAATTTCAATATGTAACGGCAGCGTATTGGTGTAGCCACGAATATGTCCAGAAACCACTGACACCGCCCCGAATTCGCCCAGCGAACGTGCAGTACACAGCACCACGCCATGTAATAACGCCCATTTGATATTCGGTAAAGTGACATGATAAAAAATTTGCCAACCATTTGCGCCTAACACGGTAGCGGCTTCTTCTTCACCGATACCTTGTGCTTCCATAATCGGAATAAGCTCTCTAGCGACAAAAGGAACAGAAACAAAAATAGTCGCTAAAATAATTCCCGGAATAGCATAAACAATTTGAAAATCAATTGATTGTAAATGAGGATAGAGTTTACTTTGTGCACCAAATAGCAAGACATAAATCAATCCAGCCACCACAGGAGAAGTGGAAAAGGGTAAATCAATTAAGGTGAGCAAAAATTGTCTGCCACGAAATTGGTATTTGGTAATCGTCCATGCCGCTGCTACACCAAACGTAATATTAAGAGGTACGGCAATACCTGCGGCGATCAAGGTTAATTTTAAGGCTGCAATCGTGTCGGCTTCGTTAATGGCTTGCCAAAAATCAGGAAAACCTTTGGCGAGCCCTTGCGTGATCACGGTAATCAGTGGTAATACCAGCAAAACGCCGAATAGAGTCAATGCCAGTAAAATCAAAAAACATTCCGAAAGAGTTCGAGTAGAAGAAGATGATGACATAGGACTTCCTTATTTGGTTCGTTGCGCAAAATAACGCTGAATTTGGTTAATCATAAATAGCAATACAAAGGAAATCACTAGCATTAACACGCCTATGGTGGCTGCCCCCACATAATCATATTGATCCAATTTTGCCACAATCAACAGGGGTAAAATTTCCGTTTTAAAGGGAATATTACCTGAAATAAACACCACTGAACCATATTCCCCTACGCCTCGTGCAAAAGCAAGGGTAAAGCCTGTAATCCAAGCTGGCAACAGGGCAGGAAAAATCACATGACGAAAAGTTTGAAAACGACTTGCGCCTAAAATATAGGCGGCTTCTTCGGTTTCTTTCGGCAAATCCGCCAACACAGGCTGAATAGTACGCACAACAAAAGGTAAAGTAACAAAAAGTAAAGCGAGGCTAATACCAACAGATGTATAAGCGATTTCAAAATTAAAAAATTGCCCGATAGCACCTTGTTCTGCATAAATACTAGTTAAAGAAATACCAGCCACCGCGGTTGGCAAGGCGAAAGGCATGTCAATAAAGGTATCGATCCAACGTTTGCCCCAAAATTGATAACGCACCAGCACCCACGCCAGCAAAAGTCCAATAACACCATTGGCGACTGCAGCCCAAAAGGCAGTTTTCAAGGACACGCCCAGTGCCAGCAATAATTGACGACTGCTCACCAATTTCCACAATTGATCCGCTGAAATTTGGGCGGAAAACAGAAACAATCCCGCCAACGGAATCAGCACGACAATGCTTAGAAATGTGATGGAATAACCCAAGGTTAGATTAAACCCCGGAATAATGCGAGTTTGTGCCATAAAAATTTCCGATAATAATGGAATACTCAAAGAAAGAATATAGCTAATGTTAAAATATGCAAAATTTGGTGATATTCGTAACGGAGAACACACGTCCTCCCCCAATTACACTCTGTTAATCAGCACAAAGATACATAGATCTTCCTTTACATATAAATAACTTAGCTATATTCATAACCTATATAAAAAAACTACTGGTGAATCTTCTCTAAAATCTTGTCAAAGACACCACCGTCATCAAAATATTTCGGTTGAACCACGTCCCAACCTACACCAAACACATCCTTGAGATAGAATAATTTCACATCCGCAAAGGTGCTGCTAAATTCTTTTAAGATTTCAGGGTTGGTTGGTCGATAGTAGTTTTTAGCTATCACACGTTGTGCGTCATCGCTATACAGGTATTTCAAATAGGCTTCCGCTTCTTTGCGAGTACCTTTTTTATCTACCACGGAATCTACTACGGCAACAGGTGGCTCTGCCACAATAGAAATGCTTGGAGTCACGATTTCAAGTTGGTCGCCGCCTTCTTCATTTAAGGCTAAATAGGCTTCGTTTTCCCATGCCAGCAATACATCACCTTTTTTACGTTGTACGAAAGTCATTGTCGCACCACGTGCACCAGTATCTAACACTGGCGTTTGCTTGTATATTTGGGTGACAAAATCCAATGCTTTTTCATCTGAACCGTATTTTTCTTTAGCAAACGCCCAAGCAGCCAAGAAGTTCCAACGTGCACCACCAGATGTTTTCGGATTCGGAGTAATCACTTCTAATTTGTCATCTTTGGTTAAATCATCCCAATCTTTGATATTTTTCGGATTGCCTTTACGTACCAAGAATACGATAGTCGATGTATAAGGCGTACTGTTGTGTGCCAAACGTTCTTGCCATTTTGGATCAAGTAATTGTCGATTACTGTTTAAAGCATCAATATCTCCTGACATTGCCAACGTGACGACATCAGCTTGTAAGCCATCAATTACAGAACGTGCTTGTTTGCTTGAGCCACCGTGGGAAGCTTTAATGGTAATTTTCTCCCCCGTTTCTTTTTCCCAGTGCTGTTCAAATAACGTATTGTATTCTTTATATAGTTCACGAGTCGGATCGTAAGATACATTAAGTAAGTCTTTTGCATACGCAGAACTAACCAAGGTAGCTAGTATGGTTGCAGTTAATAATTTTTTAGCAAATTTCATAATGTTCTCCCGCAAGATAAGGTTGTAAAGGTCAAAAAATAGTTGAATATATTTCGCTACAAATTTAGCGTAGTTGAGAATGTAACGAGAAATTTTGTTTTTGCAAAAGAATTAAAAATTTTATTTTATTTCTTTTTGGAATAAGATGAAAAACAGAGTATTTATATTAATAATATATTTATTTTTTATTCTAAAAAGAAATAACCTATGCGTATTTATTATTTTAAAACTGTGCAGGTTATTTTTAAAATACCCTGTAATTATTAAGGGCATCTGTCTGCTCTGGTTTAATTTATTTTTTTATTTTAGTGGGGAAATATGTCTTTTTTAAAACCTGATCTATGGAAAATTCCACGCTTAGATGCGCGAGATTTTGCCAAAATTACAGAAAAAGAAACCGCACTTTTTCAACGTATTGCGCAAATTGCGCAGCATCAACAAAATGCCAAATTTGCCAGTAGCCTTGCGGTGGAAGATATGGTTATTACCGATGTGATTGCCAAAAGCAAGGCCAAAATTGTGGTATTTACCCTTGAAACTGGGCGATTAAATCCAGAAACCCTTGAATTAGTGGATATGGTAAAAACCAATTATCCTGATCTTGATTTTCAACTGTACACACCAAACTCTGAAAAAGCCCTTGCTTATGATGAGCAAAAGGGACGCTATGCTTTTTATGAAAGTGTGGAATTACGCCGTGAATGTTGTTTTATTCGCAAAATTGAGCCCTTAAATCGAGCGTTGCAAGATGCGGATTGTTGGCTAACCGGGCAACGTCGTGAACAATCAGTGACACGTACCGAATTACCGTTTCACGAACAAGATGAAAGTCGCGGGATTGATAAATATAATCCGATTTTTGATTGGTCAGAATTGGACGTTTGGGCGTATATTTTGAAATATGATATTCCCTACAATCGCTTGTACCAACAGGGTTATCCAAGTATTGGTTGCGAGCCTTGCACGAAAGCGGTGAAGGTAGGTGAAGATATTCGGGCCGGTCGCTGGTGGTGGGAAAATAAAGACAGTAAAGAATGTGGCTTGCATAAATAATAGCATTAAATAAAAGGAAAACTTATGACACAACAAATTGAAAACGGGCATTTAGATTGGCTGGAAGCGGAATCGATTTATATTATTCGTGAAGTGGTGGCAGAATGTAGCCATCCAGCTCTGTTGTTTTCAGGGGGAAAAGACTCAGTAGTTTTATTAGCATTAGCTCGCAAAGCATTCCAACTGGAAGGGCGTGAATTGGTGTTGCCTTTTCCTTTGGTGCATATTGACACGGGGCATAATTATCCTGAAGTCATTCAATTTCGTGATGAGCAAGTGAAAAAACTCAATGCTCATTTGGTTGTGGGACATGTGGAAGAATCAATTGCCAAAGGTACGGTAGTATTACGCAAAGAAACCGACTCTCGCAATGCTGCACAAGCCGTAACACTGTTAGAAACCATTGAAGCCAATGGTTTTGATGCGTTAATGGGAGGTGCCAGACGGGATGAAGAAAAAGCCCGTGCCAAAGAACGCATTTTTTCTTTCCGTGATGAATTTGGACAATGGGATCCCAAAGCACAACGCCCAGAGCTTTGGTCACTGTATAACGCAAAATTACACAAAGGTGAGAATATGCGAGTGTTCCCAATTTCTAACTGGACGGAATTAGATATTTGGCAATATATTGAACGAGAAAAACTTGAACTACCACCGATTTACTATGCTCATCAACGTGAAGTGGTAGAACGTCACGGTTTACTCGTGCCGGTCACGCCATTAACGCCCAAACGACCTAATGAACAAAGTGAATGGCGTTCTGTACGCTTTAGAACCGTCGGTGATATTAGCTGTACTTGCCCTGTTGCCAGTACGGCGAGTACGCCAAGTGAGATTATTAAAGAAACCGCTGTCGCGGAAATTTCCGAACGTTCTGCCACACGAATGGACGATCGCACTAGCGAAGCTGCCATGGAACAACGTAAAAAACAAGGTTATTTTTAACCGCACTTTACCCAAAAAAGGAAGACAGAATATGACCCAAACCACTATTAATCAATATGCTCCACTGCGTTTTATCACTGCTGGCAGTGTAGATGACGGTAAAAGTACCCTGATCGGTCGATTATTATATGATAGTAAAGCCCTATTAAGTGACCAATTATTAAGCCTAGATAAATCCAAAAATAATGGTGAAGTAATTGATTTTTCGATTCTTACCGATGGATTAGAAGCCGAACGTGAACAAGGTATCACTATTGATGTGGCGTATCGCTATTTTTCCACAGCAAAACGCAAATTTATTATTGCTGACACACCGGGACATGAACAATATACCCGCAATATGGTGACGGGTGCATCCACAGCCGCAGCAGCAGTTATCTTAATTGATGCCACCCAACTTGATTTTGCTCAAGCAGAATTACAATTATTACCCCAAACAAAACGTCATTCTGCCATTTTAAAACATCTGGGTACACCCCATATTTTGGTCGCCGTCAATAAAATGGATTTGCTTGATTTTGATCAACACAAATTTAATGCGATTGTCATGGCTTACCATAAACTAGCCAATCAACTTGCGATTAATAATGTACAGTTTGTACCAGTATCTGCGTTACAAGGGGATAATATCGTCCATAAAAGCGAGCGCACACCATGGTATCAAGGTGAAGCCTTATTAACCATTTTAGAAAATTTACCTAGCAATGAAAATCTTTCCACTCAACCACAAGACTTCCATTTTCCAGTCCAATTGGTCAGTCGGTTAGATCAAGATAAAGCCGATGATTTCCGTGGTTATCAAGGACGTATTGAAGCCGGTTCAATCAAAACCGGTGACAAAGTACGTATTGAACCAAATGGTTATATTTCTCAAGTGGTCGAGATTATTAGCCCAAATGGCATTGTGCAACAAGCTTTTGCTGGTGAACAGGTGACAATTCGTTTAGCCGATGATATTGATATTTCTCGTGGGGATAGTTTTGTGGCGGAAAATTCAACAACTCAATCCACCCAAGCACTAACAGCAACCCTTTGCTGGTTTGATCAACGTCCATTAAATCTGGCACGGAAATATTTATTAAAACACAGTACGCAAACCGTGTTTGCCAAAGTTAGTCAGATCGATCATGTGTTAGATGTGAAAACATTAAGTAAGTCCCATGAATCAGAACAATTCATCCTCAATGATATTGGTGAAGTACAAATTAAATTACAAAAACCCATTACCGCGACTACTTATGCAAGAAACCCCGCTACGGGCTCTTTTATTTTAATTGATGAAGCAACCTATCACACAATAGCTGCTGGCATGATTCTCTAGTGTCATATGAAAATACCGAGTATTATTAAAACTCGGTATTTTATTAAAACTTCACAATATGTCCATATCCTTCTAAAATTTGCTGAATATGCCCGAGGCTTTCTTTCGTCGGTGGTAACACATCTTCTAGCTCATATTCCACCCCTAAGGTTTTCCATTTATGTGCTCCAAGACGGTGGTATGGCAATAATTCCACTTTTTCAATGTTCGTCATGCCTTCAATAAATTGTCCTAACAAATGCACGTCTTCATCCGCATCTGTATAGCCTGGCACCACCACATAACGTACCCAAGTGGGAATATTGCGTTTTTGTAAATATTTAGCAAATTCAAGGGTACGTTTATTCGGCACGCCAATCAAATTTTGGTGAATTTTATCGTTAAGCTGTTTTAAATCCAATAAAACTAAATCAGTAACATCTAATAATTCATCAATCACTGGCGTATAAGCACGTACAAAACCGTTAGTATCTAAGCAGGTATTAATGCTTTCTGCTTTACAAGCACGGAACCAATCACGCACAAATTCTGCTTGTAAAATAGCTTCCCCGCCCGATGCTGTCACACCGCCCCCCGTAGCGTTCATAAAATGTTTATAGCTCACCACCTCTTTCATTAATTCTTCAACCGTGATCTCACGACCGCCATCCAAGTCCCAAGTATCACGGTTATGGCAATACTTACAACGCATCAAACAGCCTTGCATAAACAAAATAAAACGAATCCCCGGTCCATCCACCGTGCCACAAGACTCAAACGAGTGAATACGTCCTAATACAGACATTAAAACTTCCTTAGATAATCAAAAATATTTGAGAAATTGTAACAAAATTTTAAGTGCTTTTCAGAAAAATTTGCGATATTACGTTCATTTACTTGCTCTCGTGAGAAAAAACAAACTTTTCTATTGCAATTTATCTCAGTCTGTATATAATTTCACTTAAACTGTACGAAATAACATAAAAAGGAAAGGGAACGTTATGAGAACTTTAAGCAAAAATTTAACCATTCGCCAACAGGAAGTCTACGACTTCTTAAAGCATCACCTTGAAACTGCTGGCGTACCACCAACCCGTGCAGAAATTTCAAGAGAATTAGGCTTTAAATCGCCTAATGCCGCCGAAGAACATTTGAAAGCCTTAGCCCGTAAAGGGGCAATTGAAATGGTGCCGGGAATGTCCCGTGGTATTCGTTTACTGCTTTCGTCTAATGATGAAGACGAAATAGAAGGTTTACCATTAATCGGTCGTGTCGCTGCCGGTGAACCAATTTTAGCAGAACAACATATTGAAGGCACTTACAAAGTAGATCCTGAGATGTTCAAACCACAAGCGGACTTTTTACTCAAAGTGAGCGGGCAATCCATGAAAGATATCGGTATCTTAGATGGCGACCTATTAGCCGTACACAGCACTAAAGATGTACGGAATGGTCAAGTCATCGTAGCTCGCATTGAAGACGAAGTGACAGTTAAACGTTTGGAACGTAAAGGTGATGTCATTTATTTACACCCAGAAAATGAAGAATTCGAACCGATTGTTGTCAATTTACGGGAACAAGAACAATTTGAAGTAGAAGGCATTGCCGTCGGTATTATTCGCAATAATGCTTGGATGTAAATAAGCATAATGTTACATAACTTCGCTATATAAGAAAAGGTGAAAAATAATTTTCACCTTTCTCATTCAAAAACCATTTAAGTGCCTATCACTGCATAACTAATTTGTTCAATCAAGCGTTTATAAATATTACTACCATCACTCGGGTTTACTTTAATTTCAATCACAGTGGTCTCTTTACGTGAATAAGCTTGTTTTAACACCGAACCTAAATCTGCCCATGTGTAAGGGCGTGCATATTTTAAATCAAACATGGAAGCCGCTTGAGCAAATTCTGCTTGATGTGGTAAACGATAGAATGCATTTTTAACATCTTGTTCTACTGGCAACATATCAAAAATGGCACCGCCATTATTATTAATAATAAAAATCACCGTTGGCTGACTTACTTTTTTGAATAATGCCAATGAATTAATATCATACAAGGCTGACATATCACCTAATACAACTGCCACGGGTTGATGACCACCAATCCCCACACCCACCGCTGTCGCTAATAAACCGTCAATACCACTGGCACCGCGGTTAGTATAAACCGGATAACTATCTGATAATTTGGCTAACGCATCTACTAATCGTACAAATAAACTGTTACCTAAAAACAACGCACAATTTTTCGGTAAAATGCGTTCAATATGATGTGCTAAAGATGCTTCGTTTAATCCACCGCCCACTTGTTGTTCAATAAAACCGGCACAGAAGTTAGACAACGCCAAGGGTTCAAGTAACCAAGATTTTTGCCGTAATGCTGGATGAGCTCGTAACCAATGATGTACTTTGGCATGAAAACGTATCTGTTGATGATGATGGGGATCCACACGTTCTATGCTTTCTTCTACCACCCAAAAAGCCCCCTTAAAACTGGCTAATAATTGGTTAATCCGCTTGCTCACAAAACGTGAACCAAATTGCACCACAATATCTGCATGTAATAATTTTTCTCGCACCGTTTTATTGGCTAACCAAATATCCGCATAAGGTAAACTCGGCTCTACATTGGATTGAACATCGGTTAACAAAATCCAACCTAGGCTATCCGCCCAGTTTTTCACACCCATAGCTTGTTTCTGCGGTAACTGTCCCACCACCACAATACCTTTTTTCGTCCGCCAATCGTCCCAATGTTCATGCATTATCACTTCTTGTTGCACATGTTGATGTTCCGACCACGTTTTCGTTTGAAGCAACCAACGTTGAACCGGTGCTAACCAAGTATGGCTATCAATTTCACTCACTTGAGCGTCATACAGCGGCTCCGCAAAAGGTACATTAATATGCACCACACCCGCTTGTCCAGTTTGTTTATAACAGGCCTGATCCAAGGTTGAAACTAACCATTTCACCGCATAATCTTGACTTGGGCGTGGCAAATTGACCGTTGCAACAGGATAATGCGCAAACATATTGGCTTGTAAAATGGCTTGATTTGCACCGCACTCTAATAATTCATCAGGTCGATCGGCAGTTAATACAATTAAATTGACCGCACTTTGACGAGCTTCAATAATGGCTGGATATAAATTGGCAGCTGCCGTACCGGAGGTCACAATCACCGCAACCGGTGTTTGACTTGATTTCGCCAATCCGAGAGCAAAAAAGCCTAAACCACGTTCATCAAAATGCGTATGGCAAATGGCTTTACCGTTAGTTTGTAAACGTACTGCTTCTAAGGTTAAAGGGGTTGAACGCGACCCCGGGGCAATACAAAAATGTTGTACACCTTGACGAATCAGGCTTTCTAAAATCACTTTCGACCAACAACGGTTAAAGGTACTCACTGCTGACATATTGCTCTCCGTTTTTAATATTTTGGGCTAATGCATTTATTCAATGGTTAATAAGCTTAATAAACTTGATGCTTTACGTTCAATTTCTTTCCATTCTAACAGGGGAACCGAACCCTCCACAATGCCTGCACCAGCAAAAATACGAATTTTACTTTGTTCGCCTTGCTGTTCAATAAAAGCAGAACGAATAGCCACACAAAATTCTGCTTGCAATTTTCGCATAATACCTAACGTACCGGCATACCAACTGCGGTCAAAATTTTCAGTTTTTTGCAAAAATTGCACCGCACTTTGCTGAGGTAAACCAGATACGGCAGCACTTGGATGAATGGTTTGCAAACAGACCCCATCCGCTACGTTATTTTTTAACTCCGCCTGAATACAACGGCGTAAATGTTGCACTTGACGTAACTGTTTCACTTCCACATCACATACTGCAATGTGATTCACATAAGGCTGTAGATTCTCGCAAATGCCTTGCACCACTAAGCGATTTTCGTGATCGTTTTTGCGATCGTTTAATAACCAGTCCGTCTGCTGTTGATTATATTGTGGATTATCGGTAATCGTCGCTGTACCTGCCAAAGCTTCAGTTTGTATATGCTGACCTTGGCGGGTATATAAACGCTCAGGCGTTGATCCTACAAAGGCACATTCTGCTTGTTCTGCCAATAAAAAATGATAACAGCCAGTATTTTGTTGTTCACTCTCCGCTAAAAAATCTTTTGCATCAATAGGTTGGTCAGACAAAAATTCCGTTTGATTGGCCAGCACGACCTTACTCAAATGCCCTTGTTTAATCTCTGCCAACCCTTGTTCAATCCAGTTAGTCCAGACTTCAGTATTCGCCTTTTGTCCGATTTTATGTACCACTTGCTTAACCGATTGAAGTGCGGTGAATTTTTCTAAAGTTTTTGCGGCTTGTAAACAGGCGTGCTGTTCTGTGGCAAAGTCCTGCTGATTATCAAAGTAGATCGTCACATGCAAGATATTATCGACATTTTCTAATAATAACCTTGGCAACCAAAATTTGGCTTGTTTACTAAAGGTCAATCCACCGACAAGGGGCAAGTCTTGCTGTTGTACAAACTGTTGAGCCATCTTTTCATCAGAAAATAACCGCACTCTGCCTAGACTCGCAATAGTGATAGATTCATCACGATAATTTAAGTAAAATTGCGGATACATTTCTTGTGCTTTCAGCCATGCCAATAGTTCCACAGTGAGCCGCATTTCAGATTTAAAATACGTAATCGTAGAAAGTGCAGATAATTTATGGGCTTGAATTTGTTTAATCAAGCCTGAACACAGGTTTTCCATTAAATTTTATTTAAAAATAGTCGTTAAAATAGCGCTTATTCTACCGCAAATAAAAAAAATTTTTTAGTAAATCTTTTTTTCTGTTGAAAATCGGGGTAAAGTGCGATTAGTTTTTGTTATTTTTTCAGCAATCTAAGGACATATTATGGAATTCTTTCCTAAATCAGATAAATTAGAACATGTCTGCTATGATATTCGTGGACCGGTTCATCAAGAAGCACTTCGTTTAGAAGAAGAAGGCAATAAAATTTTAAAACTCAATATTGGTAACCCTGCTCCTTTCGGTTTTGAAGCTCCCGACGAAGTATTAGTGGATATTTTACGCAATCTTCCATCTGCCCAAGGTTATTGTGATTCCAAAGGGATTTACTCCGCCCGTAAAGCTATTGTGCAATATTATCAATCAAAACATATTTTAGGGGCAACGGTGAATGATGTGTATATCGGCAATGGTGTTTCTGAACTGATTACCATGTCATTGCAAGCCTTGTTGAATAATGGCGATGAAGTATTAATTCCAATGCCTGATTATCCACTTTGGACAGCAGCAGCCACGTTGGCAGGCGGTAAAGCGGTGCATTATATGTGTGATGAATCCTCTGATTGGTTCCCTGATTTAGAAGATATTAAAAGCAAAATTACATCTCGCACCAAAGCTATCGTGGTAATTAATCCAAACAACCCAACGGGTGCAGTATATAGTAAAGAAGTGCTTGAACAAATCGTGGAAATCGCTCGTCAACACGGCTTAATCATTTTCGCCGATGAAATTTACGACAAAATTTTATATGACAATGCGGTTCATCATCACATTGCCGCCCTTGCACCAGATTTATTAACCATTACCTTTAACGGCTTATCTAAAGCCTATCGAGTGGCAGGTTTCCGTCAAGGTTGGATGATTTTAAATGGTCCGAAAAAACACGCTAAAGGTTACATTGAAGGCTTGGATATGCTGGCTTCTATGCGTTTATGTGCCAATCACCCAATGCAACATGCGATTCAAACCGCTCTCGGCGGTTATCAAAGCATTAATGAATATATTTTGCCGGGTGGACGTTTATTGGAACAACGCAACCGTGCTTATGAATTGATTAACCAAATTTCGGGTGTCAGTTGTGTAAAGCCGAACGGTGCCATGTATATGTTCCCGAAAATCGACATCAAAAAATTCAATATTTATGATGATGAGAAAATGGTGTTAGATTTGTTGCGTCAGGAAAAAGTATTATTGGTACACGGTCGTGGTTTCAACTGGCATGCCCCTGATCATTTCCGTATTGTGACACTTCCACATGTTTCCACCTTAGAAGATGCGTTAAGTAAATTCGCACGTTTTTTGGAAAATTATCGGCAATAAGTGACTTTTTGCTCCCCTTTTTTAGGGGAGCGAGCGTTATTCTAAAACAACTTCTCCATTTCTTTTGAGCGCTCAACACAAGCCAACATCGCCTGTTCCACAATCTGTCCTAACTGTTTCTCATCAAACACATTTAACGCTGCCGCCGTTGTTCCACCCTTTGATGTCACATTTTGTCTTAAAGTAGCTAATTCAACCGTTGGATTTTCCACCACCATGTTAGCGGCACCTAAAGCTGATTGTTGCACTAATAAACGAGCTTGTGATGCACTTAATCCCATTTTTAGCAACGCTTGCTGCATGGCTTCCATAAATAAGAAAAAATAGGCTGGACTGGAACCTGAGGCTGCAGTTACGGTATGCATATCGCTTTCATTATCGACCCAACAAGTTTGTCCTACCGCTTGTAATAGACGTTCAGCAAATTGTTTATATTCCATTGAAACATTCGCCCGAGCAAATAAGCCAGACATCCCCGTAGAAACTAATGCGGGTGTATTTGGCATGACTCGTACAATGTTATCCGCATGGAATAAAAGTGCGGTGATTTTTTCCACTGAAATGGCTGCCATAATAGAAATCACTAATTTTTCAGAAAAATCCACCGCACTTAATGCGGAGCAAACGTCACTTGCCACTTGAGGTTTAACCGCTAATACCATGACATCGCTCTTTTCTACTGTGGTTTGGTTATCGGTCGAAAATAACACTTTTTTTTCTGTAAATAACGATCGTTTATCTTCATTAGGATCACACACCGTAATCAAGTTAGCAGGATAGCCAGTTTTCAATAAACCAAACACTATAGCTTGTGCCATATTGCCGCCACCGATAAAACAAATAGATTTTTGTTGCATTGTTTTTCCTTTTCGTTCGTGATGATAGATAAGATTATAATCAAACAAAAAAGAATTTTCCCATTTATTTTATTTCTCGCATAAAATGCGAAATATTTCATTTTTTCTCTTATTTTATTGCAAATCTTTACAATAGTTTTGCTAAAATTGCAGCAAATTTAATTTATTACGCTTTACAATAAAATTGAAATCAAAAGTAGATACTTTTGAATTATATCACTTATCTATAGGAGAAATATTATGGCTTTTAATATCAAAAACAGACACTTACTCAGTCTTGTTAATCATTCTGAACGTGAAATTCGTTATTTGCTTGATCTTTCTCGTGATTTAAAACGGGCGAAATACGCAGGCACTGAACAACAAAAGCTGAAAGGTAAAAATATTGCATTAATTTTTGAAAAAACATCAACACGTACACGTTGTGCCTTTGAAGTCGCTGCCTATGACCAAGGGGCAAATGTTACTTATATCGATCCAAATTCTTCCCAAATCGGACACAAAGAAAGCATGAAAGACACCGCTCGGGTATTGGGGCGTATGTATGATGCAATTGAATATCGTGGTTTTAAACAAAGTATTGTTAATGAATTGGCTGAATATGCGGGTGTGCCTGTCTTTAATGGACTAACCGATGAATTTCACCCAACCCAAATGCTTGCTGATGTGTTGACCATGATTGAACATTGTGACAAACCATTAAATCAAATTAGCTATGTTTATATCGGTGATGCACGTAATAATATGGGGAATTCTCTATTATTAATTGGGGCGAAATTAGGTATGGACGTACGTATTTGTGGTCCGAAAGAACTCTTGCCTGAAGCAGAACTAGTGGCAATGTGCGAAAAATTTGCCCAACAAAGTGGAGCAAGAATTACCGTGACAGACGATATTGATCGTGCGGTGAAAGGGGTAGATTTTGTCCATACCGATGTGTGGGTATCAATGGGTGAACCTTTAGATAGTTGGGGTAAACGAATTGATTTGTTAATGCCTTATCAAGTCACGCCTGAATTAATGAAACGCTCTGGCAATCCTAAAGTGAAATTTATGCACTGTTTGCCTGCGTTCCATAACAGCGAAACAAAAGTTGGTAAACAAATTGCCGAAAAATACCCCGCACTAGCCAATGGTATTGAAGTGACTGAAGATGTATTTGAGTCACCAATGAATGTGGCATTTGAACAAGCGGAAAACCGTATGCACACCATTAAAGCTGTGATGGTTGCCAGCTTGGCTTAGGAGGAAATATGCGAATTGTGATTGCTCTAGGGGGAAATGCGTTATTACGCCGTGGAGAGCCGTTGACCGCAGAAAACCAACGGCAAAATGTACGTATTGCTTGTGAACAGATTGCTAAAATCTATCCCCATAATGAATTAATCATCGCTCATGGTAACGGTCCGCAAGTGGGTTTACTTGCCTTACAAGGGGCAGCTTATAAAGACGTGCCGACTTATCCGCTTGATGTGTTAGGGGCGGAATCGGTGGGGATGATTGGTTATATGATTCAACAGGAATTGGGTAATTTAGTACCATTTGAGGTACCGTTTGCTACCATATTATCCCAAGTGGAAGTGGATAAAAATGATCCTGCGTTCCAACACCCGACTAAACCGATTGGTCCTGTTTATACCAAACACGAGGCTGAACGTTTGGCAAAAGAAAAAAATTGGACAATCGCTCAAGATGGCGATAAATATCGCCGTGTTGTGCCAAGCCCATTACCAAAACGTATTTTTGAAATTCGCCCTGTAAAATGGTTATTAGAAAAAGGCAGTATTGTGATTTGTGCCGGTGGTGGCGGTATTCCAACCTATTATGATGAGCAAGGCTCACTACATGGGGTGGAAGCGGTGATTGATAAAGATTTATGTTCTGCTTTGCTGGCAGAAAATATTGAAGCGGATTTATTTATCATTGCAACCGATGTTTCTGCTGTCTTCCTTAACTGGGGAAAACCCGATCAACAAGCGATTGCCCAAATTCACCCCGATGAACTCAGCAAACTACAGTTTGCTTCAGGTTCAATGGGACCAAAAGTGCAAGCGACAATAAACTTTGTTAATCACACTGGCAAAGATGCTGTGATTGGTTCGTTGTCTGACATTGTTGAGATCGTAAAAGGTACAGCTGGTACTCGTATTAGCAAAAATACCAAACATACCACTTATTACTAATTACGCACTTGAGAATAGAGGCTAATTAGCCTCTATTCTGATAAGGAGTTTATTATGAGTAGTACAAAAAAATTTAAATTTCCCACCGCATTTACCATACTTTTTATCATATTAATTATTGCCGTGGGACTCACTTGGATTGTTCCCGCAGGTTCATATTCAAAACTAACCTACAATAGTACAACGCAACAATTTGTGGTGAAATCGCATCAACAAGAAGATCAATTTTTACCAGCTACACAAGAATCGCTTGAGCAACTTAATGTAAAAATTAAACTAAATAATTTCCTTGAAGGCAAAATTAGAAAACCCATTGCTATTCCAGGTACATACAGACAGGTTGAACAACAACCCAAAACGTTAAAAGATATTACTCTCAGTATGGTCAATGGGACGATTGAAGCCGCAGATGTGATGGTTTTTATCTTCGTACTGGGTGGTATGATTGGTGTAATCAATCGCACAGGTTCTTTCAATGCAGGTTTGACTGCGTTGGCTAAACGAACCAAAGGCAATGAATTTTTGATTGTATTCAGTGTTTCCGTACTCATGCTTATCGGCGGCACAACCTGCGGTATTGAGGAAGAAGCGGTGGCATTCTATCCGATTCTCGTCCCTGTATTTATTGCATTGGGCTATGATGCAATCATCTGTGTAGGTGCAATATTCTTGGCTTCATCAATGGGAACTGCATTTTCTACCATTAATCCGTTCTCGGTGGTCATTGCTTCCAATGCGGCGGGTATTCAATTTACCGAAGGTATCAGTTTCCGCATACTGGGTCTTATTTTAGGCGGTATTTCGGTGATTACTTATCTTTATTGGTACAGTAAAAAAGTCAAAGCGGATCCAACTTTCTCTTATTGCTATGAAGAACGGGAAGAATTTGAACAACATTATTTAAGTTCTCATCAAGGTGATAACAATGAACTTGAATTCAACACGAAACGCAAAATTATTCTGACACTATTCTGCCTTGCCTTTATTATTATGGTATGGGGAGTGATGTTTGGCGGCTGGTGGTTCCCACAAATGGCATCATCTTTCTTGGCAATCACGATTATCATCATGTTCCTATCCCGTTTATCCGAAGATGAAGTGCTTAATGCGTTTACGACTGGTGCAGCGGATTTAGTGGCAGTATCCTTGATTATCGGCTTGGCTCGCGGGGTAAATTTAGTGCTTGACGAGGGCATGATTTCAGATACGATTTTGAACTACGCTTCCAACCTTGTAGCAGGTATGCCACCGACAATATTCATCTTGGCACAATTAGTGGTATTTATCTTCTTGGGTTTGTTTGTACCGTCTTCTTCAGGTCTGGCTGTATTATCTATGCCGATTATGGCTCCGCTTGCCGATGCTGTCGGTATCCCACGCGATATAGTGGTATCCGCTTACAACTGGGGACAATACGCCATGCTCTTCTTAGCACCTACAGGATTGGTCTTGGTTACATTACAAATGCTGCATATTCCATTCAATAAATGGGTCAGATTTGTCATGCCGATGATTGGAATGTTATTGCTGATAGGTTCTATTTTATTAGTGGTTCAAGTTTCATTATATGCTTGACCTAACGCACAATGATAAAGCAGTTACCTTATCTAAGTAACTGCTTTTACTTAATTTATTTTTATTTACAAAAAATAAGGCGACTTGTATCATGAGCTAGGTCACAAATAGATAAGGAAAATTAAAATGCCAACCAAAATTCTTGATAATACTGATTTACGCATTTTAAGAGCGCTGCAACAAAATGGAAAACAACAAAATAACGAACTTGCTGAAACCGTTGGTCTATCTAGTTCTGCTTGTTTACGGCGGGTAAATTTACTTGAACAAAGTGGTGTCATTGATAAATATGTGTGCCTACTTAACCCGAAAAAACTAAACCTTAATGTGACTATCTATATTCTAGGTTCATTCATTGAAGAAGATCTTAAATTAAAAGAACGCTTTATCTTTGAAATGCGGTTAATTCCACAAATTACCGAATGTCATTTTATGGCAGGCGATTATGATTTTATTTTAAAAATCCAAACCCATGATTTAGATGAATTTTATAGTTTACAAAAACAATATCTAACCACGTCATTAGGTATTAAAAATCTAAAAACAGAAATTATTCTACAAACTGTAAAAAATACGACTGAATTACCCCTTTCACCTTATTATCAAAAATAGCAAGAATTGGGATAATAACTCGTCTTGTATAATCACTCTTGATTATAGCAAAAAATATGTTACCATTATCACCAAAGATTAGATTACACAAGCCAATTATGTTTACCCTACACCTTATCAAACAAGCTCAAAAAGAAATTCTCAAAATGCCAGCCACATTAAGAGAATCGACTTTTGAATCCCTTAAACAGCTTGAACTACAAGGCAATCAACTAAAAGAGCAACTCCATGCAAAATGAAACCTATGAATTTGTCACCCTTGCGGACTTTGAAAAAGAATTAATGCAAGATCCTGAATTTGCCGAATTACGCCAAGCACGTGAAGTGCAACAAAAAATGATTGCAGAATTAAGACGATATCGCTTAACTCAACATCTTTCACAAGGTGAAATTGCTAAACGTACTGGTATCAAAGCTCAAAATATCAGCCGTCTTGAACGTGGTTTAGTGCGTCCAACCTTGGAAACGATCACACGTTATGCCCACGCTTTAGGTGGTTCTATTGTATTCCAACCTAATACATAAAATTATTTCATAAATTTATCTTTTAAGGACATTCTATGTGGTTCAAAAACGCCATTATTTATCGTTTAACCAAAAATCTTGATTGGTCGGATAGCCTATTACAAAACTGCCTTTCACAAAACGAATATCATCCCTGTAATCAGTCAGACACCAGTAAATTCGGCTGGGCAAAGCCCTTACGTAATACTGATTTACTCTATTTTTCCAACGGTAAACAGCTTCTATTAGTTGCACATAAAGAAGATAAAATTTTGCCGAATCATGTGATTAAACAAGAGTTAGACGAACGTATTCGTCAGTTGGAAGAAAAAGAAAATCGCAAACTGAAAAAGACGGAAAAACAGGCACTAAAAGATGATGTGGTGGCGATGTTGTTGCCCCGAGCTTTTAGTAAACATCAGCAAACAGCGATTTGGATTAACACCGAAACCAATTTAATTTATGTTAATGCAGCCTCTTATAAACGAGCCGAAGATGTGTTGGCATTGTTGCGTAAATCGTTAGGATCGTTACCTGTGGTGCCATTAGCTTTTGCCAATGAACCCTCTATCGTGATGACCGATTGGTTGGTGAAACAAAAAATACCGTCTTTTTTCACCGCACTTGAAGAAGGAGAATTAAAAGCCTCTGATAATCAAGGCATTATTCGTTATAAAAATCAGTCGTTGGAAAGTGAAGAAATGCTCTCTCATTTGCAAAGTGGCAAATTTGTCACCAAATTATTGTTAGACTGGGAAGATCATTTGAGCTTTGTATTAAACGATGACGGCACGCTTAAACGCTTAAAATTCGCCGATAATATTCGTGAGAAAAATGATGATATTCTGCAAGAAGATGTCGCTCAACGCTTTGATGCAGATTTTATTTTGATGACTGGTGAATTAGCAAAATTAACCGAACATTTACTAGATGAATTTGGTGGCGAAAAACAACGGTTGTAATTATTTTATTGTACTACTATAATAGTGCAATTTTAAAATAACCCTAGGAATTATCTCATGACAACACAAAAACAACCGTCTTTACTCGGCGGTATTATGATTATTGCGGGTGGCACGATCGGGGCAGGAATGCTCGCCAACCCGATTTCCACTGCTGGTGTTTGGTTTACTGGCTCATTGCTGATTTTGCTTTATACTTGGTTTTGTATGACTTCATCAGGTTTAATGTTATTAGAAGCCAATTTACACTACCCGACTGGATCGAGTTTTAATACCATTGTCAAAGACTTACTCGGCAATGGTTGGAACGTCCTCAATGGCTTATCCCTTGCCTTTGTAATGTACATTTTAACCTATGCCTACATTACCTCAGGCGGTGGTATTACCGAAGGATTTATTAATCAGCTGTTAAGCAGCGAACAAAGTGCGGTGGAAATTGGACGAACTTCGGGATCGTTAATCTTTGCTGTGGTATTAGCTTTGTTCGTCTGGTTCTCCACCAAAGCCGTGGATCGCTTTAGTACGGTATTAATCGCAGGTATGGCGATTGCATTTTTCCTGTCTGTCGCCAGTTTAATTTCCTCCGCCAAACCTGAAATTCTATTGGATCAACTTGCCCCAGCGGATACCGCTTATTTACCTTACGCTATGGTGGCGTTGCCTGTGTGTTTAGTGTCCTTTGGTTTTCATCAAAATGTACCTAGCCTCGTGAAATACTATGATCGCAACGCCGCTAAAGTGGTAAAATCCGTAGTATTAGGCACCGCAACGGCGTTAGTGATTTATGTGTTGTGGCAATATGCGGTGCAAGGCAATTTACCTCGCAATGAATTTGCCCCTGTGATTGCAAAAGGTGGCGACATTGCAGCGTTACTCGATGCGTTACATCAATATATGCAAACCGATTACATTGCTCTCGCTCTGCGTTTCTTCGCTTATATGGCGATTGCCAGCTCTTTCTTAGGGGTGACGCTCGGTTTATTTGACTATATCGCTGACTTGTTTAAATTTGACGACAGCGGATTAGGGCGTGCCAAAACGGCATTAGTGGTGTTCCTACCGCCATTATTATTAAGCCTCCAATTCCCTTATGGTTTTGTGATCGCTATCGGTTATGCTGGTTTAGCCGCCACCGTATGGGCAGGGATTGTGCCAGCCTTATTAGCGAAAGCCAGCCGTGAACGATTTGGTCAAAGTAAATACACCGCATTCGGTGGTAACTTTATGATTTACTTTATTTTCCTATTTGCGATTTTAAATATCGTGGCTCAACTCGGTATGCAATTTGGCTGGATTGCAGATTTTAAAGGCTAATTTTAATGCACATTTCAGTTTACGATAAAGAAAACTTTTTTGAGCTTTATCAAAAACTTCGTGCCAATCCAATCAGTTTAAACAACATTGTGGAGAAACCCACAATGTTGTCTTTATTGCCTGATTTAACAGACAAAAAGCTGCTGGATCTCGGTTGTGGTACGGGCGAACATTTGGCGTTATATTTAGCTCGTAAAGCAGATTTTGTGGTTGGCATAGATCTGTCTTTGGCAATGTTACAACAGGCAGAAAAAAATCTTGCCGATTTTACACCGCACTTTTCTGAACCCCATTTTGCTAAGTCACGCTTTGCCTTGCATCAACTTTCCATGGAAAACTTAGCCGACCTTAAAGAAACCGATTTTGATGTGATTACCAGTTCCTTTGCCTTTCATTACGTGCAAGATTTTCGCCAACTATTAAGCCAAATTTATCGCAAATTAAAGCCCAATGGCTGGCTTATTTTTTCCCAAGAACACCCCATCGTCACCGCTTACCAAGGCGGTGAACGCTGGGAGAAAAATGAACAAAAAGAACAGGTTGCCTATCGGTTAAATTATTATCGAGATGAAGGTGAGCGAGATCGAAGCTGGTTTCAACAACCCTTTAAAACCTATCATAGAACCACCGCAACCATTATCAATGGGCTTATCGAAACAGGCTTTCAAATTGAACAAATGGCAGAACCTATGTTAGCAGATCAAGCCGAATGGCAAGCAGAATTTAAGGATTTACAACACCGTCCTGTGTTATTGTTCATTAAGGCGAGAAAAATAGCATGATTGTAGGTCAAGGCATGATGGCAAAGGCATTTTCTGCTTATGCAGAAGATCCTAAGCATATTATTTTTGCCAGTGGCGTATCAAATTCACAAGAAAAAGACCGCACTTTATTTACCAGAGAAAGCCAATTACTTGAGCAAACGATTTTACACCATCCCGACAAAAAATTAGTTTATTTTAGCACTTGTAGCCTCTACGATCCGTCCCTACAAAATTCGCCTTATGTGCAACATAAACAGAATATGGAACAGCAAGTGCAACGATTAGCCCAGCAATACTTAATTGTGCGTTTACCACAAGTCGTGGGTAATGCCACTAGCCCAACTATCGTAAATTTCCTCTATCAAGCCATTATTCATCAGCAACCTTTTACCCTATGGCAACAAAGTTATCGGAATTTAATTGATATTGATGATGTGGTCACGATTTTAAACGAAATCCTAGCCAATCCTTTGTTTACCAATCAGATCATTAATGTTGCCACGGATAAGATGATCAATGTGCAAAATATTGTCATGATGTTAGAAAATATCACAAAAATCACCGCACTTTATCAATCTATTCCGAAAGGATCTTATTATTCCATTGATATTGCCCCTATTCGCTCAATTTTGGCGAAATTACACCTCAATTTTGCACAAGATTACGTTCAAAAAACCCTTGAAAAATATTATTCCCCCAAATAAAAGAAAAAATAAACAAAAAAACGCTTGCAAGATAAAGTAGATTTCAGTATTTTAAAAGGCAAGCAAAAATCCACTTTAGGAAAATACAATGAATTTCAACCGCACTTTTACGTTTCATCATCACCATCACCGAACCTAATCTTTCGGGCGGATGGTGCTACTCGGAAGATAAAACTTCCGAAGTGGCAAAATAAGTGTGGCGAATCAGCAATATAAACCTTTCGGAAGTCAAATTTCGAAAGGTTTTTTTATACGTTTAATAGGGTCTGTTGACCTAAGGAAATAACAATGTCAAATAGCAAAAGATTACGCATTGCATTACAAAAAAAAGGGCGTTTAAGCAAAGAATGTAACGAGTTGCTTAAACAATGTGGGGTAAAAATCAACTGGAACGAACAACGTTTAATTGCTTATTCGGAAAATATGCCGATTGATATTTTACGCGTGCGTGATGACGATATTCCGGGTTTAGTATTTGACGGCGTGGTAGATCTCGGTATTATCGGCGAAAATGTGTTGGAAGAAGAAGAACTGGGTCGTCAAAATGCAGGGGAAACGGTGGAATATAAAAAACTACGTACCTTGGATTTTGGCGGCTGCCGTTTATCTATTGCAGTGGATCGTGACGAACAATATCACGGCGTGCAGGATTTGCACAATAAACGCATTGCCACATCGTACCCGAATTTACTGAAACGTTATATGGCTGCCAAAGGGGTATCTTACAAAAACTGTTTTTTAAATGGTTCAGTGGAAGTCGCCCCGACCGCTAATTTAGCCAATGCCATTTGTGATTTGGTGTCATCAGGGGCAACCTTGGAAGCCAATGGGTTAAAAGAAGTGGAAGTTATTTATAAATCAAAGGCTTGCCTAATTCAACGTGCCGAACCCTTATCTGATGAAAAACAAGCACTGGTGGAAAAATTATTAACCCGTATTCAAGGGGTGCAACAGGCGGCGGAAAGCAAATATATTATGTTGCACGCCCCGAAAAATAAATTGGAAGAAATCACCGCACTTTTACCCGGTGTGGAAAATCCGACCATTCTGCCATTGGCTCACGATAACAGCAAAGTCGCCATGCACATGGTGAGCCAAGAAAATCTGTTTTGGGAAACCATGGAACAGCTGAAAGAAATTGGTGCTAGCTCAGTGTTAGTGTTACCGATTGAAAAAATGTTGGCATAGGGAGAAACATCATGATGCAAACCTTAATTTGGAAAAATTTATCCGAAAATGAGAAAAAACAGGCTCTCACTCGTCCAGCGATTAGTTCTTCTGCCAATATCCAACAGGCGGTCAATGAAATTCGTGAAAATGTGTTACAAAACGGCGACAAGGCACTATTTGAACTTAGCGAAAAATTTGATAAGGTGAAATTGGACAGCTTAACGGTATCCAAATCGCAAATTGAGCAAGCCACTGCTCGCTTGCCTGATGAACTCAAACAAGCCATTCAAAACGCCAAAGCCAATATTGAACGCTTTCACCAAGCCCAAATTCCACAACCCGTGGATATTGAAACGCAAGCGGGGGTGCGTTGTCAGGTAGTAACACGCCCGATTAATCGGGTGGGGCTATATATTCCAGGGGGATCTGCTCCGTTATTTTCCACCGTGTTAATGCTGGCGATTCCTGCTAAAATCGCAGGCTGTAAAAAAATCGTGCTGTGTTCGCCACCGCCGATTGCCGATGCGATTTTATATGCGGCGGATCTTTGCGGAGTGGAAACGATTTATGCGGTAGGTGGCGCACAAGCCATTGTTGCGATGGCATTTGGCACGGAAAGTGTCGCCAAAGTGGATAAAATCTTTGGACCAGGCAACTGCTATGTCACCGAAGCCAAACGCCAAGTAAGCCAAACTGTCAACGGGGCTACCATTGATATGCAAGCAGGACCTTCCGAAGTGTTGGTGTTGGCTGATGAATATGCTGATCCTGAATTTGTAGCAAGCGATTTATTATCGCAAGCAGAACACGGTGCGGACAGCCAAGTGATTTTAGTCACAAACAGCGAAACACTGGCAGAATATACGCTACTCGCCATTGAGCGTCAATTAAACCAGTTACCGAGAGCCGACACCGCCCGTAAAGCGTTAAGCCATAGTCGTACCTTTATTGCGGAAAACATTACTCAATCCATTGAAATCAGTAATGATTATGCTCCCGAGCATTTAGTGGTGCAAGTGGAAAATGCCCGTGATTTGCTCCCTCAATTAGACAATGCAGGATCGATTTTCTTAGGCGCTTATTCTCCCGAAAGCATGGGCGACTACGCCAGTGGCACCAACCATGTTTTACCGACCTATGGCTATACCAAAACCACATCAAGTTTGGGACTGGCTGATTTTAGCAAACGTATGACTGTACAAGAACTCACCCCACAAGGCTTTAAAGATCTCGCTTATACAGTAGAACTCATGGCTCAAGCCGAACAGCTGGAAGCCCATAGACAGGCGGTGAGTATAAGGTTGGCAAAATTGAAAAAACAAAAATAAATTTTCCACATACAGTATTTTTCAGTTTATTTATATGATATAAATACAGTATCTATGAATTTAACAAGGAAAAATTATGCAAAACCCGATTGAAATATACCAAACCAAAGACGGACAAACTCAAGTTGAAGTACAATTTGAGCAGGATACAGTGTGGCTATCGCAGGTACAGATGGCTAAAGTATTTGATACCACATCAGAAAATATTGTGATGCATTTGAAAAATATTTTTTCTGAACAGGAAGTTGATGAATTTTCAACCACTAAGGATTTCTTAGTAGTTCGCCAAGAAGGTCAACGTCAAGTTAAACGCCAGATAAAACACTATAACTTAGATGCCATTATCTCTGTTGGCTATCGAGTAAAATCCATATCAGCAACACAATTTCGTATTTGGGCAACCCAACGCCTAAAAAACTATCTCGTCAAAGGCTATGCCATTAACCAAAAACGCTTACAGCAAAATGCTAATGAGCTAGAACAAGCCATTGCACTAATTCAAAAAACAGCTCAGTCTAGTGAATTGACCTTAGAAAGTGGGCGTGGATTAGTGGATATTGTCAGCCGTTATGCACAGACGTTTTTATGGTTGCAACAATATGACGAGGGTTTGCTGATTGAACCCAAAACCCAACAAGGCGGTACGTTGCCTACGCTTGAACAAGCTCGTTTAGGTTTGGCGGAATTTAAGCAACAACTTATGGCTCGAGGCGAAGCATCGGATTTATTCGGTCGTGAGCGTGAAGACGGTTTATCTGCCATTTTAGGCAACTTGGAACAAACCGTTTTCGGCGAACCCGCTTATCCGAGTATTGAAGCCAAAGCGGCACATTTGCTGTATTTTATTGTAAAAAATCACCCATTTTCAGACGGTAACAAACGCAGTGGGGCATTCTTATTTGTGGATTTTTTACATCGTAACGGACGTTTATATGATGAACGGGGACAACCCGTGATCAATCAAACTGGATTAGCCGCCTTGACCTTGTTAGTGGCAGAATCTGATCCAAAACAAAAAGAAACGTTAATCCGCTTAATTATGCACATGTTGAAAAAAGAAAATTAAACAGGAACAAACCATGACAATTTCACTACTTTCCCGAAAAAATGTACAGGCGCTTACACCATATCAATCCGCTCGTCGTTTAGGTGGCAAGGGCGATGTATGGCTGAATGCCAATGAATATCCTACTTCACCAAATTTTGATTTATTGCACCGCACTTTTAACCGCTATCCCGAACCACAACCAGAAGCCGTGATTAATGGTTATGCGAATTATGCTGGTGTGAAACCTGAAAATGTGATTGTCACCCGTGGCGGGGATGAAAGTATTGAGCTGATTATTCGGGCATTTTGTGAACCAGACGACCATGTTTTATATTGCCCACCGACATATGGCATGTATTCTGTGAGTGCAGAAACTTGTGGCATTGCGTTAAAAACTGTCCCGTTAACTACCGATTTTCAACTGAATTTAGCCGAAATTGAGCGAAATCTTGATAGGGTAAAAGTCGTGTTTGTATGTAGTCCGAACAACCCGACAGGTACATTAGTTAACCGTGTGGATTTACTCAAATTGCTCGACATCACCAGAAATAAAGCCATTGTGGTGGTCGATGAAGCCTATATTGAATTTTGTCCACAAGCCAGCCTTGTGAATGAATTAGCCAATTATCCGCATTTAGCCATTATCCGCACTCTCTCCAAAGCCTTTGCGTTGGCAGGATTACGTTGTGGTTTTACCCTTGCCAATGCGGAATTAATCGGCATATTGCAAAAAGTGATCGCTCCCTATCCATTGCCTGTGCCAGTATCGGATATTGCTGCTCAAGCCTTGCAACCACAAGGCATTACACAAATGCAAGAACGGGTTAATGATGTGCTAAACAATCGTGCGTGGTTAATTGAACAATTAAGCAAAATCCCAACCGTGGTACAAATTTTTGAAACAGAAGCAAATTATGTATTAGTGAAATTCCAAGACGGTGAAAAAATCTTTAAAGCTCTCTGGGAACAAGGCATTATTTTGCGTGATCAACATAAAGCATTGGGATTGCAGAATTGTATTCGAATTACTATTGGAACAAGAGAAGAACTCGAAAAAACCGTGAAAGCGATTAAATTAGTCTAACTGTTTATAGTTGATTTTGATTAGGGCTTGTGGAAGATTAGGTTTGATCTTCTACGCCTAATTTTCGACCATTTCCTCTATACAATTAAAATTTGTATTGTCCATTTTACAAGCTCATGCTATTTTATTTGATATATTATCTGAATATTTCTTTTTATATCATGGCAATATCAATTCCAGCAATTCTTATTATCGATCTTGAAGTGAATCCAAAAACCGAAACTGTTTTTAAATTAGGGGCATACCGCCCCGATTTGGATAAATCTTATCAAAGTGAAAATTTACGGAATAATCAGGATTTTAAAGCAGCTCTCGAAAAAATTGGACAGGAGGGTTTGGTTAGTGGTGCAAAATGGCTGATGGGGCATAATATTATTGAACACGACCTTAAATTTTTACCTTCCGATCTTGAATGGCTGAAACTGCCAGTAATAGATACATTACGCTTATCTCCATTAGCATTTCCGCAGAATCCCTATCATCGTTTAATCAAAAACCATAAGATTATCGTGTCCGAAATCAACTCACCGTTAGCAGACTGCAAAGCCTGTTGGACACTATTTCAAGATCAATGTAAGGCTTTCACGGTTCTTGCCAAGAACTCTCCACAGGAAATGGCGATTTACCAGCATTTATTCGGAACAATCCCAATTATTAGCCATGATGAAATTTCCCTACCTGAACCGCCTCAACTGACTCACCATCAAGCGGTATATGCCGTTCGTCATATTTTACGGGAAAAAGATGTTGCTCCTGACAGTAAAGAACATTTTAAAGTCTGTCGCACCAGAATGATTGAGTTGTTAAAAACGGATCTGAACAATCCTGACCTACATATTCCTGTAGCTTATGCCTTATCTTGGCTAACTGTTTCGGGCGGTACGTCCGTACTAGCTCCTTGGGTTCGCTATCAATTTCCAGCAACAGCTCGATTACTTGACGAATTACGTAATCATGATTGCCAAAACCCGAATTGCGAATATTGTGCAGGCACACTAAATCCGACCGAACAGCTAAAGCGTTATTTCGGGCAAGGCGGAAAAATCAAATCATTTCGTGATGTAAAAGGCATTGACGGAGGACAAGAAGCTATTGTACGTGCGGGCATGAAAGGCGAACATACCTTAGCCATATTGCCTACAGGTGGCGGTAAATCGCTGTGTTTTCAACTTCCTGCATTAAACCGTTACTATCGTAACGGTGGTTTGACTATTATAGTGTCACCACTGCAATCCTTAATGAAAGATCAAGTGGATAATTTGATTCGTCGAGGTATCTTAGGCGTAGCAGCATTAAACGGAATGTTGGAAATTACCGAACGTGCGGATGTACTAGATAAAGTCGTATTGGGTGACATTGGACTTTTATTTATCGCCCCCGAACAATTTCGTAACAAAAGTTTCGTCAATGCCATCAAACACCGTCAAATTAACGGTTGGGTATTTGATGAAGCCCACTGTCTGTCTAAATGGGGACATGATTTCCGCCCCGACTATTTATATGCGGTTACGTTTATCCAAAAATATCATCAAGAAAACCGCAGTCAAATCGCACCGATCAGCTGTTTTACCGCAACGGCAAAACCCGATGTGCTGAATGATATTATTACTTATTTCCGTCATATTCTCAGTATCGAATTTAAACAATTTATCGGTGATAACGAACGAACCAACCTTTCATACGAAGTATTGGATACCCCGAATAGCAGTAAAAACCAACGCATACACGAGTTATTACAGCGAGAACTGGGACATCAGGAAGGCGGTGCTGTGGTATTTGTCGCACGACGCAAAAGTGCGGAACAATACGCCACATTTCTTCAACGGCAAGGCTGGACCTGTGAGTATTTCCATGCAGGTTTGCAGAAAAACACCAAATCCGACATTCAAGATCGTTTCATTAAAGGTGAGTTACGCATTATTGTCGCCACCAATGCGTTTGGAATGGGGGTGGACAAACCGGATATTCGTTTGGTCATTCATGCCGAAATCACGGGTTCGCTGGAAAATTATCTACAGGAAGCGGGGCGTGCAGGACGGGATCAGCTTGAAGCAAAATGCGTGTTATTATTCAACCGTCAAGATGTGGATGCTCAATTCAGTTTAAACCATAATTCTCAAATTGAACTTAAAGACTTAAAACTGATTTGGAAAAAATTGGGTTATTTGCATACCAAAACCAAGAAAAAAGACGATTCAATCGTCGTCACCACGGGGGAAATTTTACACGATACTGACAGTTATATGAGTTTCGACAGCGATGATAGTCAAGCCGATACTAAGGTTAAAACGGCTTTAGCTTGGTTAGAGCGGGCTGATTTAGTCGAACGCAGTGAAAACCACACGCGTATATTTCCTGTACGTTCGGGTCATCTGAATTTAACTCAGGCTATTGCAAAGATTGAAAACGCAAAACTGCCCAAATACAAAAAAGAATTGTACCGTACTATTATCGAAATTATTTTTGAATCTCCCGATGACGCACCTCTCAGCACCGATGCATTGAGCAAAGCCCTTGCCTGCGGTTTTGAAGAACTGCGTAGTTATCTCAAAGTGCTGGAAGAATTGGGAATCTTGGTTAATGATACCCGAATGACGATCAATCTGCGTACAGATACCCACAAACCTGCCGAAAAACGTCTGAATCAAATTATTGCATGGGAAGAAAAATTATGGACACTACTGGAAGAAAAACTGCCTCATGCAATGGAAGGTGAGTGGCAAAACATCGCATTAAGTGCTGTCTGTCAGGAGATTAATGGTAACAGTGATGAAGACAATAACAAACAGCAAATTATTCCAACTGATGTTAAATTGTTATTACAATCCCTAGCTTATGATAAAGCCATTAGAAAAGAAGAATGCCATAACGGAAGTTTCGAACTCTGCGATTTGGGCAACGATATGCTTCGCATACGTTTCAAGGATCGTTCCGCTACTTGGGAAAATTTACAAAGTAATGCTGAGTTACGCCGAAAATTATGCCAGCATATTCTGAGCTACTTGATTTCACAAGTAGGTGGATTACGTAGCAAAGATGCCATTGTCGAAACCAGTTTCGGTAAATTGAAAGAAGAGGCAGAACAAAATTCTGATCTTTTTAACGGCATAGGATTATCACAATATGATCTTTTGATAAAACAGGCTTTACTGTTTATGCACAAACAAGATGTCATCAAACTGAATCACGGTATGACCATTCTACGCCACGCCATGACGATTAAAGTCAACCAAACTGCATTGAATGCCAATCCACCTCGCCAATATGTCCGTGATGATTACCAATTACTACAAGATTTTTATAGCGAAAAAATATTCCAAGTCCACGTTATGCAGGAATATGCCGTAAAAGCATTGGAAAATATGAGTCAGGTTTGGAAATTAGTGCGTGATTATTTCACTGAAAAAGAATCTGAATTCAAGAATAAATGGTTCCGAGGACGATTTACCGAACTAGAAGAAACCGTATCAAGTGATACCCGAAAAGAAATTATTGATAACCTAAATCCACAGCAACGAGCGATTGTGGCGGATAAAAGCGAACAAAACCGCTTAGTTTTAGCCGGTCCCGGTGCAGGAAAAACCCGTGTTATCGTACACCGCACGGCTTATTTACTCAGGGTGAGACATGTTGATCCAAAGTCAATTATTGTTCTAGCATTTAATCGCTTGGCTGCACGGGAAATCAAACGCCGTTTGGCAAATTTAGTCGGTAATATTGCTTTCTCTGTCACGGTACTTACCTATGACGGAATGGCGATGCGTTTGCTGGGCATACGTTACAACGACCGTGATAAATCAGAGTGTCGCGAAGAAAGCGATATTTTTAAACAATGGTGCGAACAAGCGACTAAAATGCTGACCAATGGTCTTTCGGTGGGAGCAGAAGATGACAACGATCGAGATCGTATTCTGGCAGGTTTCCAATATATTTTAGTTGATGAATATCAGGACATCAGCGAACACCATTACAACTTGGTATCTGCATTGGCGGGGCGGCAGGCGGATGATTCGGCAAAACTGACCATTCTGGCAGTAGGTGACGATGATCAAAATATTTATGCTTTCAACGGCAGCAGTAATGAATACATCAGACGTTTTCAACAGGATTATAGTGTTACGGAGCCAGATCACCTAACTTATAACTACCGCAGCACCCAAAATATTATTAACGCAGCCAACAGCGTTATTCAAGATGTGCCAGAACGGTTAAAAAACACCCATCAGATTGAAATTAATCCCGAGCGAAATAATGAGTTGAAAGGCGGAATATGGGAATCTATCGATTCCAAACGATTGGGTAGGGTTGCGGTGATTACTGTATCAGAAGAAGGAGATCTCCACCAAAAGAATAATCGACAAACACAAGCCGTCATTAATGAGATCATCCGTTTGAAACAACTTGGTGTAACAGAATATGCGGATTTTGCCGTACTTGCACATAATAACAACACGTTGAAACCAATGCAGGCTTGGTGTGAATTGGAAAACATTCCTTATTTTCTAGCCAAAGAGAATAAAAATAAAATCCGATTAAACAGAAAACGTGAATTTGTAAAATTACGCGAAGCATTAAACGGAAAAGAGTATCTGACATCGCAGGAATTTATAACGTTAATTCTAGATCAACAGGTGGGCGACAAATGGAAGCAGTATTTTGCAGGAATGATCGAAGATTTCAAGCTGGAATACCCTGTTTCTGCCATGAAAGATGACAGTGAGATAAAACATAATACCCAAACCCTGCTGAATTGGCTGTATGATTATACGGGAGATAGCAGCGAAACAGGCATTAACGGTATTTTCCTAGGCACTGTCCATTCAGCAAAAGGATTGGAATTCAAACATGTTTTTGTATTAGATGGGCATTGGCAACAAGATAAAACAGAAGATTCGTCCGCTGCACAACGCCTTTATTATGTGGCAATGACTCGTGCAATCGAAACATTAACCTTGCTACAACACACTTCCGATCACCCATGGATTGCCAAATTACCAAATGATACGGTAAAAAAGAAACAGGCATTTCAATTACGTAGCGATCTTAATACGGAGTATCGCATTTTATCCCTAAGTGAACTGGATATGGATTTTGTCGTACGGAGTCCTGTGTATGCCAATATAAAATCTCGTTTGCAGATTATTCGCAAGCTAAGTACAGGAGAAGAACTTCAATTTAAAAAGAATGAGCGTGGTGGCTATGATTTTTATGCCTATGGTAAAATTGTCGCACGTACATCTAAAAAAGCAGACTCTTCCTTGCCTACCCTACCTGATAATACCAAGGTCATTATCTCAGACTTTTATGTCCGTTATTGGGAAGATGTGGAAGAACAATACCATAAATACTATCCAGCTGAACTAAAAGACCAAAAATGGACTGTTGTTATTCCACAGCTGATTATCTCTGAATAACAACCTGAAAGATCAAGTAAGCCAACAAAGTGCGGTTAATTTTCAAGCCGTTTTAAAATTCTAGAAAAAACAACTGCACTATAAAGGAAAGTTGGTAATAAATGTTTTACTTATAGAAAATCTTTTCTAAGTATTTCTTTTGGTATAGAGAAAATATCTAAACGGTATTAGCCAAATAAAATCCAGCCATTATACTTTCTTGCATATTAATTAACATAAGCGAGGAATATTATGGCTGAACAAACTAGCAAACCCAATGTATATGATTTACGTTCTGCTTTAGCATTATTAGAAACTCTCCCGAATGAATTAGTCTCAACTGATGTTGAAGTTGATCCTATTGCTGAACTTTCAGGTGTTTATCGTTATGTGGGAGCTGGTGGCACAACACCACGTCCGACAAAAACTAATGGTCCTGCAATGGTATTTAATAAAGTAAAAGGCTATCCGAATATACGTGTTGCCATTGGCTTAAACGGTTCTCGTAAACGTATCGGATATTTTTTAGGTTGTCCGCCTGAACGTTTAGGCTTTCTATTGAGAGAATCCGTTAAACACGCTATTCCACCAGTAACTTTAAACTCAAATGTAAAACCTGCCTGTCAAGAGGTGGTGCATTTAGCGAGCGATCCTGATTTTGATTTACGTACGCTTTTGCCAGCACCGACCAATACCATTGAAGATGCAGGTCCTTATTTTACCATGGGTTTATGCTATGCTTCCGATCCTGATACAGGCGAATCCGATATTACTATTCACCGTTTATGCGTGCAAAGTAAAGATGAATTATCGATGTGGTTAACGCCAGGTCGCCATATTGATGCATTCCGTCAAAAAGCTGAAGCTGCAGGCAAACCATTACCTATTTCTATTAGTATTGGTGTTGATCCTGCGATTGAAGTGGCAGCTTGCTTTGAACCGCCAACAACACCTTTAGGCTATGATGAATTAGCGATTGCAGGTGGATTACGTGGTAAAGCAGTTGAAATGACAAAATGTATCTCCATTAATGAACGTGCTATTGCTCATGCGGAAGTAGTGATTGAAGGTGAATTATTACCAGATATACGAGTGCGTGAAGACCAAAACAGCAATACAGGTAAAGCGATGCCCGAATTCCCAGGTTATACGGGGGATGCAAAACCTGCCTTACCGATTATTAAAGTGAAAGCAGTCACCACTCGGCATAATCCAATTTTACGTACTACAGTGGGACCAGGTCAAGAACACGTTAATATGGCGGGTATTCCAACCGAAGCCTCTATTTTAGATATGGTAGAACGTGCGATGCCAGGTCGTTTGCTTAATGTATTCGCTCACACTTCAGGTGGCGGTAAATTGTTAGCAGTCATGCAATTCAAAAAATCAGCCGCCGTGGACGAAGGTCGTCAACGTCAGGCTGGTTTGTTGGCTTTTTCTGCATTTCCTGAATTAAAACACGTTATCGTCGTTGATGAGGATGTCGATATTTTTGACACTGATGATGTGTTATGGGCAATGCAAACCCGTTATCAAGGGGATATTGATACCGTCACCATTTCAGGTGTCCGCTGTCACCCATTAGATCCGTCACAATCACCAGATTATAGCTATAAATTGTTCCAAGCTGGAACATCGTGCAAAACCATTTTTGACTGTACGGTACCATTCCACTTAAAAGACCATTTCCAACGCTGTAAATTTAAAGAAGTGGATGTGAAACGCTTTTTACCTGATTTTGAAAGCTAAATAATTAACAGCCTAATTTTCATCAATAGGATCGGAAATTAGGCTATTTTTAATTTTACCGAAGGGAAAAATAATGAGTAAACGCCGTATTGTGATTGGAATTAGCGGAGCAAGTGGCTTTCAATATGGTTATTGTGCTTTGCAAATGTTACAAAAAATCGAAAATATTGAAACGCACTTGGTGATTTCCAAAGGGGCAGAAATGACTCGCTGTCTTGAAACTGATTATTCAGCGGAGGAAATCAGTGCATTAGCGGATGTGGTACATCCCATTCAAAATCTGGGAGCAAGTATTTCCAGTGGATCTTTTAAAACCATCGGAATGTTGGTTGTTCCTTGTTCTATGCGTTCACTTGCAGCGATTGCTCATGGTATGAGCGATAACCTATTGACCAGAGCAGCAGATGTCACCTTAAAAGATCGCCGTCGTTTAGTGTTAATGGCTCGAGAAACACCGTTAAATCTCGCCCATATTGATAATATGCGTAAAGTTACGGAAATGGGTGCTATTGTTTTCCCCCCTGTGCCAGCGTTTTATAACAAACCACAATCGGTTGATGATATTTTAAAACATAGCGTTGCCCGAGCATTGGATTTATTCGATATACATATTTCGATGCCACGCTGGGGTGAACAAGGTAAAAGTGAAATGGATGAATAATCAATTAAATTCTTAAGGAGTATCTTATGACAATGCCAATTGGTCCATTTGTGAATGGCTCTGCCGTCTTGTTAGGCGGTTTACTCGGAGCTTTTATGGGGGTGAAATTACCTGAACGTGTACGAGCCAGTTTAAATCCATTATTTGGTTTAACTTCTGCTGGTTTGGGTATCATGGCAATCCCTGGCGTAAAATACTATGCTGCGGTAGTTCTTGCTTCCGTGCTTGGTTTAGCCATCGGTGAATGGTTATACCTAGAAAAAGGCATTAACAAAGGGGCTGGTAAATTACGTGGTGTGGTAGATAAAATCTTTCCGCCCGTACAAGGTTTAAGCCCCGATGAATTTGTAGAAAAATTTGTGGCTATTTTGGTCTTGTTCTGTGCTAGTGGGACGGGGGTATTTGGTTCAATGAACGAAGGTATGACAGGTGATCCGTCCATTTTATACATCAAAACCATTTTAGACTTCTTTACCGCAGGCATTTTTGCGATTACGCTAGGCTATGCTGTTTCAACTATCGCTATACCACAATTAGCTATTCAGTTGACATTATTCTTCTTGGCAACATTAATCGTACCGTTAACAACACCAGAAATGCGTGCTGACTTTGCTGCTTGTGGCGGATTAATTATGTTTGCAACGGGGTTGCGTATTATGGGAATAAAATCGTTCCCTGTAGCAAATATGTTACCAGGGTTAATTTTAGTCATGCCAATATCTCATTTATGGGCAACATATATTGCAAATTAAATTGAATGAAAGCCACTATTGACTAATATAGTAATCGTGGCTTTTTTCTTTATAAGGATTTCACTATGACTCAGATTCCTCAATCTATCGTTGATTTTCTGCAAACCCATCATGTTGTTAGTTTAACGACAATGTTCAATAATGAACTTTGGGCGGCAAGCTGTTTTTATGTTTTTGATGAAAAAAACACCGCACTTTGGGTTATGACCAGCCAACAAACTAAACACGGTAGAATGATGTTACAACAAGCCAAGATTGTGGGTACTATCGCAGGGCAGCCCGAAACCATACGAGAAATCCAAGGTATTCAATTTACCGCACATGCTAGGCTAATTGATGATCCTAATGAGTATAAAATAGCTCTTGCTCATTATGCCGAAAAACATACTATGGCAAAATTATTACATACCGATATTTGGCATATCACATTTGATGAACTCAAATTTACCAGTAATAAATTGCTTTTTGCTCAAAAAACTTACTGGAAAAGAACAGATTAAGGTTGATAACCATCGGCAAGAATTTCAGCTAATATAGGTGGCATTGGCGTGGTCGATAATCTCACTACACAGGGAAAGAAAAGCTGTGGATCTGGGGTCACGGGTAAAATATGACAATTCGATAATTTTAGGTTTTTCACTTCTGAAATGGGTAGTAAAGCGGCTGCTCTTATTCCTGACTCAATCCAATCTATGGTTACACTTGGTTGTGAAACTTGCATTAATACTTTGGGTTCAATACCGTTCTTACGCAACTTATCTAACAACACAGCCACAGTACCTCGACCACCACTACGTTTAAGCAAAATCAACGGCAATTTAGATAAATCCGCTAAATGTAGCTGATCAGCTGGAGAAACTAAATCATTATGCACAACCGCGGCTAATGCAGTGCTAGGACAGGCAATATAATCATATCCTTGCATATTTTCAGGTTTTTGCATTAACGCAATATCAATAATTCTCTGCTGTAACAAATATTCCAAATGATCAGAATCCGACACCATGACATCAATTTTTAGATCGGGGGATCGTGCTTGCCATTGTAAAATTAATGGCGTGAAATACTTCTGAAATAAATGGGTCAAGCCAATTTGTAAACATTGTCTATTTTGCTGAGATAAATACAAAATATTTTGCTCTACTTGGGTAAAGTGAGTAAGCAATTCCACTGCTTGTTTATATAAAAACAAACCTGTTTCTGTAGGGCGTAATTTACCATTTTGGCGTATAAATAATTGAATACCTATTTCTTCTTCTAATTCTTGCAAACGTTTCGATAACGGTGGCTGAGAAATATGTAACATCTCTGAAGCTTTGGTGATACTGCCACATTCCAAAATAGTACAAAAATATTTTAATCGTTTAATGTCCATAGAAGATCAAAGCATTTTAATTTACTGATTCACTTTCCGCTTTTAAACGAGCAATCAGCTTTGCATTCGCTGGTGGAAATAATCCCGCATCAAGATCATTTTGTGCAAGCCAAAACCCCTCTTGTCCTTCACGTCCAAAAGGCTCACCTACCCACTCTTCCACTAAGTAGAAATAGAAGCTAATAATCTTAGTCGGATACTCAAATAAAAATTGCTCAAAAAGCACCGCACTTAGCACATGCAAACCGATTTCTTCTTCAATTTCACGTTTCAAGGCTTGCTCTGGTGTTTCGCCTTTATCGACTTTGCCCCCTGGAAACTCAAGAGATTGAGCAAAATCTTGCCCCTCAAGTCGTTGTGTTAGATAAATTTGTCCAAATTCATTACGAATAATACCTGCTGCAACCTGCACTAATGGTTTAGGCATAATTAGATTCCTGTATTTTGGCGGATAACTGTTGATAAACTTGCTCAAGCACAGAGTCCCATTGTAAATCCATGCGTTGACGAAATAAGCGTACACTTCGATACCAAGGGCTATCTTCTCGATCAATAAGCCAACGAAAATCAGGATGATAAGTTAATAAAATCCAAGTTGGCTTTCCCATTGCTCCAGCTAAATGAGCTACTGCGGTATCAACACTGATAATTAAATCTAGCTGACTAACCAAACCAGCCGTATCTGAAAAACTATCTAAATGCTTATGCCATAGATAAAGATTATCAATTTTTAAGGCTAATTCAAGATCTTGTTGGTTAATTTCTTTTTGTAAACAATGAAATTGAGCATTTAACTCGAATAAAGGCATAAGTTGGCTCAAAGCTAAACTCCGAAAATGATTACGCTCGTGTCCTGCCGAACCAGACCACACAATCCCAATTTTCAATATATTAGTTGCTGGTAATTTCTGCTGCCACCTAGCAGTTGCATCATCTTCTGCCTGCAAATAAGCGGTAGTACAAGGAATAGTATCCAGCTCAGTAGCAAAATAATAAGGCAAACTCATCATTGGTACATAATAACTTAATCCATTGATAGTTTGTCCATTATTTGAAGTGGTAATACCATAACGAGCCAAATTGGTATTAATTAATTTCTCAACAGGAAGATGATTAACCACAACGATATTTAATCCTTTCTGTTTAGCTAAAATAGCATAACGTACAAATTGGATATTATCACCTAGCCCTTGTTCGGCATAAATCAATAATTTAGCTTGTCCAATATTTTCACCTTGCCAACGAGTTAAATTCCAATCAGGCTGCTTAAAAGTATCAATATCTACTTTCCAACGCCATTCATAGGCTTGCCAACCTTCCTTATAATGTCCCAATATGTTGAGAATAAAGGCTTTGTTACACCAAGCAAGAGCAAAATCAGGCTTTAAAGATAAACTTTTTTCTGCATCTCTTAAAGCTAAATCATATAGACCAAGATTTTTTAATTGTTCGGAACGCTGGTGATAGGCTTCTGGGATATTTGGATAAGATAAAATAAAACGATCATAATTGCTGACGACTTCCACCATTTCAGTTAAACTTTCAGCATATTTTTGCATTAAACGAATGTAAGAATATTGATAATCAGGATTATGTTTTCGTTGGTCTTCATTTTGCAAATCAAATGCCTTTTTATAATAGCAAAAGGCTTGTTTATGTTGCCCTGTTTTTTCAAAATATTTTCCTTTGAGATAAAACAGCTCTGGTGTTGGCGTATATTTTTCCGCATTTTGCAAAACCACATACATTTGCTCAATATTATCATTCGCACAATAGAATTTTGCTAACAAAATCCATAACAAGGCTTGCTGATTATCGCTTAATGTTTCATTTCGCAAAGGGAAATCGCACAAGAATTGTAATAATTCTTGTGCTTGTTGAAGTGCATTTGCTTGCAGATATTGCTCAATCAGAGCAACATTCTGCTCAAAAGTTGTGGTCATTTTATATTAGAAATTAAGCGTGGCTAGCCCGATTACCATGACAATGTTTATATTTCTTGCCCGAACCACAAGGACAAGGTTCATTACGACCGATTTTGCGTTCGCTTTCAGCCATAGCAACCTGCTCGTTCACTTCTTCAGTTGCTCCGTTGTATTCTCTCGCTTCGGCTTGACGCTCTGCCATTTGTTGTTGCTGTTGTTGAGCTTGCTCTACTTCTTCAGCAGAACGTACTTGTACACGGCTTAAGGTTTTCACTACACTCATTTTCAACGCATCTAGCATTTCAGTAAACATGGCAAAAGATTCTTTTTTATACTCTTGTTTTGGATCTTTTTGTGCATAACTACGTAAATGAATACCTTGACGTAAACGATCCATGGCGGCTAAATGTTCTTTCCAAAGTTCATCAAGAGTTTGTAACATGATGCCTTTTTCAAAATTACGCATGGTTTCTTCGCCCACCATCTGCTCTTTACGTTGATATTCATTCACCGCAGATTCCACCACTCTTTCACGCAGAGTATCTTCATTAAATTGATTATCTTCTTCTAACCATTGTTGAATCGGTAAATCCAAGGCAAAGTCTTGACGTAAACGTGTTTCTAGGGCTGGAATATCCCATTGTTCTTCCAAAGATTGCGGTGGAACATATTCATCAATCACAGCGTTAAACACATCAGATCGAATCGCAGCAATGGCTTCGGATACATCTCCGTTATCTAATAGCTCATTACGTTGAGCATAAATTGCATGACGTTGATCGTTCGCTACATCATCATATTGCAATAGGTTTTTACGTCCATCAAAGTTATAGGCTTCTACTTTCGCTTGAGCCGATGCAATGACTTTCGCCAATAATTTCGATTCCATAGCTTCGCCTTGTGTACTAAAGGCTTTACGCATCATATTCAATTTACCTTCATTTAAATAAATCCGCATTAACGCATCATCTAATGATAGGTAAAAACGAGATGAACCTGGGTCACCTTGACGACCTGAACGACCACGCAACTGGTTGTCAATACGGCGTGATTCATGGCGTTCTGTACCAATAATATGTAACCCCCCCGCTTGCATCACAATATCATGACGTTGTTGCCAAGCTGATTTAATGGCTTCAATCTGTTCTGGAGTTGGATTTTCTAATTTATCAATTTCCGCTTTCCAGTTACCGCCTAACACGATATCCGTACCACGCCCAGCCATGTTTGTCGCTATGGTAACAGCCCCTGGATAACCTGCGTTTGCCACAATTTCCGCTTCTTGAGCATGGAATTTGGCATTTAACACATTATGCGGAATACCTGCTTTTTTCAGTTCTTTTGATAGCAATTCAGATTTCTCAATAGACACAGTTCCCACCAAAACAGGCTGTTGACGTGCCACACAATCTTTGATGTCTTCAATAATCGCATCAAATTTATATTGCTCAGTTTCAAACATCACATCAGTACGGTCATCACGGATCATTGGGCGATTTGTCGGGATTACCACGGTTTCCAAGCCATAAATTTGTTGAAATTCAAAGGCTTCTGTATCTGCTGTCCCCGTCATACCCGCCAATTTTTCGTATAAACGGAAATAGTTTTGGTAGGTAATGGAAGCAACAGTTTGGTTTTCCCCTTGAATTTTCACACCCTCTTTGGCTTCAATCGCTTGATGCAAACCGTCAGACCAACGGCGACCTGCCATAGTCCGCCCCGTGTGTTCGTCCACGATCACAATTTCACCATCTTTCACCACATAATCCACGTCTTTTTGGAATAAGGTATGCGCGCGTAATGCGGCATTAATATGATGTACTAAACCTAAACGTTGTGGCGAATACAGGCTCTCATTTTCGCCCATTAAACCTTGCTCAATCAGCCATTGCTCACATTTTTCTTGACCCCGTTCGGTCATATTCACTTGCTTGTGTTTCAAGTCTAAGGAATAATCCCCTTCGCCTTGAAATTCATCACTATCTTCTTTCTCTTGTTCAATCAGAATTGGAGCTAATTTATTGATAGCAATATATAATTCAGAACTATCTTCGGCTGGACCTGAAATAATTAACGGTGTACGTGCTTCATCAATTAAAATGGAATCCACTTCATCGACTAAGGCATAATGTAATGGACGTTGAAAACGTTCTGCTGCTGAATGTGCCAAATTATCTCGCAAATAGTCAAAGCCCAATTCACTGTTAGTGGCATAAGTAATATCCGCTTGATAGGCTTCACGTTTTACTTCTGGTGGCAAGCCTGGCACATTGACCGCAACGGTCATACCTAAAAATTCAAATAATGGACGGTTAGTTTCTGCATCACGGCGAGCCAAATAATCGTTCACCGTTACCACATGCACGCCTTTACCAGTTAACGCATTGAGATAGCAAGGTAAGGTGGCGGTTAAGGTTTTCCCTTCCCCCGTACGCATTTCCGCAATATTACGATCAGTTAACACCATACCGCCCACTAATTGCACATCAAACGGACGCATACCAAGGGTTCGTTTACAGGCTTCTCGCACCGTAGCAAAGGCTTCGGGTAATAATTGTTCTAGGGTTTCGCCTTGGCTCAAACGTTGACGAAACTCGGCAGTTTTTGACCGCAGTTCATCATCACTCAAGGCTTCAAAGGCAGGTTCTAACGCATTGATTTTTTTAACTTGTTTATTTAAACGGCGTAATACACGCTCATTTCGACTACCAAAAATTTTGGTCGCAATAGTACTTAACATAATTCTGTTTCTCTTAATAAAAAATATTGAGCCTTTGTTTATATCAAAAGCGGGAAAATAAAGATAAATCAAAAATTATGCGAAAGGGCTACCACGAATAGGGGCATATTCGGCAAAAACCTTTGCCACAAAGTGCGGTGTAAATTTAACAAATTTTTTCGAAATCACAGCAGGTTGTGCAGGATAAGTGAGAGATAGATTTTGCTGTTTAATTTGATAAATCGCACGCAACACTTGCTGTTGATTAGATTGATTTTGATATTCTTGCGGATACTCGTTTATGCGATCCGTCACCTGAACATCAGGCAAAGCAAAAATCGCAATCATACTAACCAGTAATTGCGACCAAAAATTGTGCTTACCCTTTGTTAAAATCATTATTCTCTGTTATCTCATAAAAAATTAGTCGAATTATACCGAAAATCCGTTAGAATGTCGTTAAATATATGGGTGATTGACGAGAAAACAAGCTATGACACAAAAACGCTATCAAAAAGCCGTAAATATCAAGGATCTATTAAATACCTCCGAGCTTGCCAAAATAATGAAAAAAGGCTTATTTATTAATGAATTAAATCAAAAGATAGAAAAACTCTTCCCCCCCCAGTTCAAGGGATTGTATCGTCTGGCAAATTTCACTGAAAATAGTCTAAATATTGAAGTTACCAACGCAATGGTGCGACAAGGTTTGTTGTTTCATCAAAATGAATTGCTACAGTATGTTCAGCAAGATATGCCAGAAATTACGCAATTAAAATTTACTATCAATCCTGAGTTAAACAAAACAAACTAAAGTGCGATATTTCACACCGCACTTTGCTCCACTCATTTACTCATCAAACATCGTATGCTGACGAATTTGGTCAAAATCAGTATGATTATTTAATTTACCGTTTTCGAAAATAAGCTGTAATTTATCATCGCTAAAATCACTTTCTGCGGTTAAACCATCAATATAATGATCTAAATCCAGCACTTTAACGCGTCCCCGTTGGGATTTTTTCAAGCCATTATCCGTTTTGGGGGCTTTAAAAATCGCTTTTTCTACACCATTAATGGTAATTGAAGTGGCTTTTACTGCAAAACCTAAGGTATCTCTGGTGTTACTTTGGTAAGTGCGAGAACCGACACCGAATACAATATTACTCGAAGCAAAACCCTTTTCTTTCAATCCATTAAGAATATTCACCATTTTCTCAAAGTTTACGCCGTCACCATAAATCACGCCGATATGCGGATCTAAAACTTTATAGCCTTTACTATTCAGCGTACCACCGAAAATATCCCATAGGCTTTCTACTAGCCCTTTGCGTTCTACCTCGGTTTCAGCTTGTAAATTGCCACATAAAATATCCATGGCATCACCACTATCAGGGCGGATCACAACACGAGCGTGTTCAGGGCGAGCCATTATTTCATCTTTCAGAATAGGTAAATTTACCGCAATGTTATGCCAAAAATCTGTGGTATCTGCCACGATAGACAGCATATTATTGGGAAATTTTGCCATTAAATAACGAAAAGTTGGCAATTCATCTACACCGTGGGAACTCATCACTGAATGTTCACTGGCGGGAATAGATGTACCAACTAATGCTTGACTACCATAATAATAATCTACATAGGAAATGGCTGGAATAGTGTCTGTACCTAAAAACGCAGTTAAATGTCCTGCTCCTGATGTTTCGGCACTTTCCAAGGAACTCATGCCTCGCATAGAAAAATCATGGGATTGAAAAGCAATATGAGCGTTGTTATCACAGGTTTGTTTGGCATATTGCAATAAGGTTTTTCGATAAACTCTCGCAATTGAAGCGGAGGTAATTGGTTGCCATAAGGATACATTAATCAAGGTTTCCACATAGTTTGTCAACCAGAAAAAATCTTTATGGGTATTTTCAATCGTCATCATCGGCACTCGCATTGCTACGGAAAGCCCCTCGGGAATAGCTTTAATGCGTAATGGTAAATAACCTAGATCATGTAATTGAGCAATATGTTCGCCTGTGGTTTGAATGGCTAAAGTGCGGTGAATAAATTCAATATATTCGTCAACTACCTGCTGTTTTGGACGAGCAAAAAAGTTTTGGTTAAAATAATTTATCAGATATTTAACAATAAATGCTTGAAAACCAAAGGAAACTGCTCTATCCAAATGTGGAGCTAAGTGATTGCTGCGAGGTGTAAAAGTGCTATAAATAATTTCAGAGTGTTCAGGATATTGTTCACGATGTGATACTTTATAAAAATCGCAAAGTAACATAGGTATCGCAGTGGCTGGTTGTAAATAGGGTGCTGGATATTGGTTATGTATCATAAAACTCTCCTTAAGTATCGTCTTACAATACAAATTGTATCAAATTTAGCCACAATAGGAAATATATATTACAAATTTACACTAATAATACATAAACTAAATATTTTGTAATATTTATTTTACCTTAAAAAAAGCAATAATTTCCCCAACTTTCACTCGACTAGCAGATTGATGACTGATAGAACGTTGAACGCGAATTTTCCGTAAACTTGCTCCTTTATAAATTTGTCGGATAAATTTAGTATCATGATTAGAAATCAGTACGGGGATATTTCGCTCTGTTTGGGTTTGTTTAGCTAAATCCGCTAACGCTTGTTGATGTACTACACTAAAATCATTGCCTGAATACTGGGTGAAATTACTCGTTTGTACTAAAGGGGCATAAGGCGGATCACAATAGATCACTGAATTTTCGTCAGCCAAAGCAAAGGTTTGTTGAAAATCTCCGCAAATAAACACCGCACTTTTTGCTTTCTCAGCAAAATAACGCATTTCTTGTTCGGGGAAATAGTGATTTTTATACGAACCAAAGGGGACATTAAATTCATTTCTAGCATTGTAACGGCATAAGCCGTTAAAGCCAAAACGGTTTAAATAAACAAATAATACAGAGCGTAAGAAAGGATCGGTCGATTGATTAAATTCATCACGCCGTGCGTAATAATAGTTGGCAGTGTTAGCATCTGGGTGAAAAAAAATCGGTTTTAGGCTATCTATGTAGTTTTCAACATCAGCTTTAATGGTATTGAACAGGTTAATTAGATCTGGATTAATATCCGCTAAAATATAACGCTCAAATTGGCTATTCAGAAACACCGATCCAGCCCCGACAAAAGGCTCAATAAGACATTGTTTACGTTTTGGTAGCAAGCGATTAATATCATCGGTTAAGCGGTATTTTCCTCCCGCCCATTTTAAAAAGGAACGATATTTTTTGACCTCTTTAACTGATTTTTTCGCCTGTTTTGCCATATTTATAGGAAAAAAGATTAATTGGTTTGAGTACAAGCAGAAATTGCAGCCAACACCAAAGATTTATCGGTGTCTGTCGCTACATAGGCTTGTCCTAAAGTTTTTAATAATACAAGGCGAAGTTTGCCAGCTAACACTTTTTTATCACGCATCATGTGAGGTAAATAATCTTCTGGCTGCATTGTGTCAGGGCTAACAGTGGGTAAATTAGCTCGAGCTAATAATTTTTCTAAACGCCCTACCTCAGTTTTGCTGATATGACCTAGTTGCTCGGATAAGGCAGCAGCCATCATCATTCCTGCGGCAATCGCTTCACCATGTAACCAATTACCATAGCCTAAATGGGTTTCAATGGCATGCCCGAATGTATGTCCCAGATTTAATAAGGCACGGTCACCTTTTTCTGTTTCATCACGAGCCACAACATCGGCTTTGATTTGACAACAGCGAGCTATACAATATTGCAATTCATCTTGTTTTAATGCTACTAGCTGATCAATGTGTTGTTCCAACCAATCAAAAAACGCTAAATCTAAAATTGCCCCGTATTTAATGACTTCCGCCAAACCCGCATTAACTTCTCGTTTTGGCAACGTATTTAGGGTTAAAGTATCAATAATCACGGTGATCGGTTGATAAAATGCTCCGATCATATTTTTACCTAACGGGTGATTGACTGCTGTTTTTCCTCCCACGGAAGAATCAACTTGAGCCAATAAGGTAGTAGGAATTTGAATAAATTTAATACCACGTTGATAGCTTGCTGCCGCATAACCAGCTACATCACCGATGACACCGCCTCCTAAGGCAATGAGCGTAGTATCACGTCCATGATTTTGTTTTAAAAGTACGGTGAAAATTAAATCTAAAGATTGTAAAGTTTTGTATTTTTCACCGTCAGGCAATAATACTGAACTCACGTTACAACCGATTTTTTCTAGGGTTTGCGTAACTGTCGCTAAATATAAAGGTGCAATAGTTTCATTGCTGACGATCATTACTTTATCACCTGATTTTAACGGATAAACGGTAGGATCTTTTAGCAAATTCTCGCCAATGTAAATTGGATAACGGCGTTCTTTTAATTCAACATTGACAGTTAACATATTGCACCTTCTTAGATCGTGTTAAAGAATAATTTAATTGTGGAAATTATCAATCAAATCAATAATCTGATTCGCCATTAACTTGGCACTTTGTTCATCTGTCGGTAACACAATATCGGCTACCTCTTCGTATAATGGATTACGTACTTTAGCTAACTCTTCTAAAACTTGACGAACGTCATCTACGCCCTGTAATAATGGACGCTTTTTATCCCGTTGAGTACGTTCATATTGCTTATCGACGGTAGTTTTTAAATAAATCACGATACCGCGCGCCGATAAGTAATTACGAGTCTCTTTCGACAGCACCGCACCGCCACCTGTGGAAAGTACAAGACCTTGACGTTGGGTTAATTCGCTAATAATGCGTTCTTCACGCTTACGAAAACCGGCTTCGCCTTCAATATCAAAAATCCAACCAATATCCGCCCCAGCACGCGTTTCAATTTCATTATCGGAATCAACAAATTCCATGCTTAGTTGCTGAGCCAACTGGCGACCAATAGTGCTCTTTCCCGCGCCCATAGGCCCAACTAAAAAAATATTACGTTTTTCTGCCATTGTTATTATCTTTTCATTATTATTAAAGTAAAAAATTGATCCAATATCGTAAAAATTTCTCAACGATAAAAAAAGGATCGCCAAAACTGTGGAATTATCTCAATAAATGCCCTAGGTTTTCAACCTTAAATGGAAATTTATTTTCATCATCCCACTAAATAACGTCTATAGACGCTCCATATTTCCCTGCGTTGCCACTTATCCCCTTGGATGAAATTTTTCATGTAAACGTTTTAACCGTTCTTTCGCTACATGGGTATAAATCTGTGTGGTGGATAAATCACTATGTCCGAGCAACATTTGTACCACGCGAAGATCTGCACCATGATTAACTAAATGGGTGGCAAAAGCGTGGCGTAAAACGTGCGGCGATAGACTTTCCGTATTAATTTCCGCTAAAACTGCATAATGTTTAATTCGGTGCCAAAAGGTCTGTCGAGTCATTTGTACTGCACGTTTACTCGGAAATACTACGTCTGAACTTTGTCCATTCAGCAACATAGGGCGACCATATAACACAAATTGATTCACCCAGTAAGCGGCTTCTTCACCCATGGGAACAATACGCTCTTTGTTGCCTTTACCAATCACACGTACTACACCTTGCTGCAAACTAATGCTATCCATGGTCAGAGAAACTAATTCAGTCACGCGTAAACCGGTAGCATACAACAGTTCCAACATGGCTTTATCACGTAATTCAAGCGGTTCATCGGTGCAAGGACATTCGAGTAAATTGCCTACCTGTTCTTCGCTTAAATATTTCGGTAAACGGCTGGGTAATTTAGGCGAACTTAATACCGCACTTGGGTCATCTTGGCGATATTGTTCACGATATAAATATTGAAATAATTTCCGCATCGCACTGAGTAAGCGTGCTGTACTGGTGGCCTTATAGCCTTTTTCGATACGCTCACCAAGAAATTGTTGTAAATGAATCGAATCCAACTCAATCAAACTCAAGGTGTGTTGCGATGACCAGTCCGAAAGCGTGGTAAGATCAAGACGATAAGATTGAATCGTATTATCCGACAAGCCTTTTTCTAACCAAAGTTCATTTAAAAATAATTCAATAAGTGCGGTGTCTTTCATGGGTTATTTTTAATTACAAACCAAAATCTTCGGGTAAATTCTTTAAAATATCTAACCAAATTACCGAACTTCGTTCACGATGTAATGCCATGCAAGCAGCCACTTGTTCACTGTCTTTCATCTTGCAGGCTTGTTGTAACGACATATAGAAGGTTAACGCTATTTGGCGAGACACGGGATTACAAAAAAATAAATGTGCCACTTGATGATACATTTGCTTAAAGCTGTTTAAAATTAATCCATAAACCGGTTTATTTGCAATAAAAGTAAATTGACGGAATAAGTAATAATCAAATTCTGCATAAGATTGCGCTTTATCTTCAAGTGCGGTTAAACTTTCGAATAATTTCAAGGAATCATCTGGATTCATTCTAACCGCTTCAGGAATATAATATTCCGCCATTTTAGTTCGTAATGATACGACATTAGCAATAATTGTTGGCATTACGCCACGATCGAGCTGAATAATTTTACTGATAATATTCGGCCCACCGGTTTCCCAAATATTATTCACCCGAGTTGGTTTGCCATGTTGAATACTTAGCCAACCTTCACGGGCTAAACGTTGTAATACTTCACGTAAAGTAGTACGAGTTACCCCGATTTTATCCGCCAATTCACGTTCCGCGGGTAAATCTGAACCGGCTGGGAAACGATTATCCCAAATGCTTTGCACAATATATTCTTCGGCTAAAGCAGCAGGGCTTTGTGCTTTTAATAATGGTTGTTGATTCGTCATATTTGGCTACTTTTATTTAATATAGATCAAAAAAACTTATAAAAAGAGTGAAGGTACTAGCAATTTTTTCATTTACAGGTAAAAATAGTAACCTATTATCGGTTTAAAGCAACAGATATGCAAAGCATATTTTTAAAGGATGTATTTATATGACGTATGTTCAAGCATTTATGAATAATTTTTTGGGTAAAAGCCCTAACTGGTATAAAGTTACTATCGTGGCATTTTTACTTATCAATCCCGTAATCTTTTGGATAAATCCTTTTGTTGCAGGTTGGTTGCTGGTGGTAGAATTCATTTTTACCTTAGCCATGGCATTAAAATGCTATCCACTCCAACCGGGCGGTATGCTGACAATTGAAGCTATCACTATCGGCATGACCAGTACGGAACATGTTAAAGCCGAAATTATGGCAAACTTTGAAGTTATCCTGTTATTAATGTTTATGGTAGCTGGCATTTACTTCATGAAACAATTATTACTTTATGTCTTCACTAAATTATTACTTAGAATACATTCTAAGATTATTTTATCTGTTTCTTTCTGTTTAAGTGCAGCGTTTCTTTCCGCATTCTTAGATGCCTTAACGGTTATTGCGGTGATTATCAGTGTTGGCATGGGCTTCTACGGCGTATATCACAAAGTCGCATCGGGAGCATCCTATGAAGACTCCACAGATATTACCAATGACGATAAAATTAATCATCACCAACAAACCTTGGAAGATTTTCGCTCGTTCTTGCGTAGTTTATTAATGCATGCCGCCGTGGGTACTGCTTTAGGCGGGGTAATGACCATGGTGGGCGAGCCTCAAAACTTGATTATTGCGGAACAATCTGGTTGGAAATTTGTAGAATTTTTCTTACGTATGGGACCAGTTACCGTTCCTGTTTTAATCTGTGGTGTTTTAACTTGCGTTCTGGTAGAAAAATTCCGTTTGTTTGGTTACGGCACTAAATTACCACGTAAAGTTTGGTCCGTATTAGCCAAATTCGATCGAAATCAAGAAATGAAAATGACATCGCAAGATAGAGTGAAATTGTGGGTACAGGTTTTTGTTGGTATCTGGTTAATTATTGGTTTAGCCTTACATTTAGCTTCTGTCGGATTAATCGGATTAAGTGTCATTATTTTAACCACCGCCTATTGCGGCGTGACCAGTGAGCATGAAATCGGTCGTTCATTTCAAGAATCCTTACCGTTTACAGCTTTATTAGTGGTCTTTTTCTCCGTTGTAGCGGTGATTATCGACCAACACTTATTTGCTCCACTGATTCACTTTGTGCTAAATGCCGCGGAAAATGTGCAATTACTCTTATTCTATGTGTTTAATGGATTATTATCGGCTATTTCTGATAATGTCTTTGTGGCAACAGTTTACATTAATGAGGCCAAACAAGCTTTAATGGAAAATTCGATTTCTGCTCAACAATTTGAATTACTGGCTGTCGCCATTAATACTGGCACAAACTTACCATCAGTGGCCACACCAAACGGACAAGCAGCTTTCTTATTCCTCTTAACATCTTCACTTGCACCACTAATTCGTTTATCCTATGGCAGAATGGTCTATATGGCATTACCTTACACCATTGTATTAACCTTGACTGGATTGGTGGCTGTAGAGTACATTTTACCAGGAATAACCCAATGGTTAATGCATGCAGGGTTAATCGGTAGTCCACATATTCCACTGGAACCGATTATGGCTCACTAATATATCAAAAAGGAAATTGAATGCTAAATTATATTAAAGTGTTATCAAGCAAACGAACTATTTGGTGGTTATTATTCACCTCTGCTTTTTGTTTAGAATTGACTGCACTTTATTTCCAACACGGCATGGGTTTAAACCCTTGTGTCATGTGCATTTATGAACGTGTTGCATTATTTGGCATTCTCTTTTCTGGTTTCATCGGCATCCTTGCACCACGATTTATCCTAATGCGTTTATTCGCTTTAGTATTGGGTCTGTGGGGTGCCATTAAAGGTTTATTGCTTTCCATAAAGCATCTTGGTTACCAAATGAATCCAAGTCCTTGGGAGCAATGTCCAGTAACAGTGAAATTTCCACACACGCTCCCTTTAGACCAATGGTTCCCGGCGATATTCCACCCAACTGGACTTTGCAGCGAAATTAGTTGGACATTTTTAAGTTTCACCATGGTGCAATGGTTGGTGTTTATTTTTTCGGTTTACAGCATTATTTTTATGATTATCTTGCTTAGTCAATTACTCGGTGGACGAGTAAAAAATCAACGTAGATTATTCCATTAATCTACAAATCAGTAAAAGTGCGGTTAAATCTAACTGCATTTTTTATTTCTAGGAAGAATTATGATTATTGGACCCTATATTAACAGTGTAACGATCATTTTAGGTGGGCTAATCGGTGCCTATCTTGGTGGAAAAATTCCCGAACGCTTACGTAATAATTTAACTTTGCTGTTTGGTTTATGTTCTGTTGCCATGGGAATCGTGATGTTATCTCGCGTTTCAAGTATGCCTGCCATGATATTTTCGCTATTAATCGGCACAATTGTGGGTGAAATTCTTTCTATTGAACATCTGATTAACCGAATTTCAACCATCGCTAAAAAAATGATTGAACGGATCTTTCCACAACAAAAAAACGAACAATCACAGGAAGCATTTCTACAAACATTTGTCGGCTTAATGATTTTATTCAGCTTTAGCGGAACTGGTATATTTGGGGCAATGCACGAAGGTTTGGTTGGTGATAGTAGTATTCTGATCATTAAATCTTCATTAGATTTCTTCACCGCGATTATTTTTGCGACCACATTAGGCATTTCAGTTTGTATCATCTGTATTCCACAAATTACCCTACAACTTATTTTAGCCTATCTTGCCGTCATTATTCTGCCGTTAATTACCCCAGAAATGAAAGCTGATTTTGGTGGCGTTGGTGGTGCCATTATGATTGCCACAGGCTTACGAATTTGTAATATCAGAATGTTTTCTGTAGCAAATATGCTGCCATCTTTATTTATTGCCATGCCGATTTCAGCATTGTGGTTACAGTTTGTTTAAACAAAGTGCGGTATAAAAAATTATTTTTTTATACCGCACTTCTCACGCATCTTTAACTAGAACAACTCTTGTTGCGTATTCGGTGCATTCACCGGTGGTAAATGACTACCGCTACCCTGTTGTGAATTAAACCGCTCTATTACCGCAGGAGGCACATAATAACCTTTTTCTTGTACAAAAGCTCGTTTCGGTTCGGTACCTTCAATAAAATATTCGGTTTTTCCCCCACTTGTAGAAAGCAACCCTGAACCTGTATCAATTTGTTTTTCTACAATATTTGGCGGTACTACTGTTTCTCTTTCAGGAATATCTTGCAAGCTGGTCTTCATATAAGCAATCCAAGCTGGCATTGCACTACTCGCTCCTGCTTCCCCCTTACCAAGATTACGCTTATTATCATCAAAACCAATATATACTGTAGTAGTAATATTCGCTCCAAATCCAGCATACCAAGCTACTTTAGAATTGTTGGTAGTCCCTGTTTTTCCGCCAATATCTTGACGTTTAATTTCATTCGCCATACGCCAACTAGTGCCTTTCCAGCCTAAACCTTTCTCACCGAAAATAGCAGTGTTTAACGCACTACGAATCAAGAAAGCCAACTCCCCACTAATAACACGAGGGGCATATTGCACTTGTGAATTTTGGGTTTTACTTTCTGTCATAAAACTCAATTCATCTTCCTTTAACTTACCATCTTTCCCAGCTAATTCTGGGTTATCGTCTGATACATCAATATCTTCGGGATCAACATTCGCCACATTATCCCGTGCTAATACCCCATTTTCTAACGCTTGGGCATTGACTTGGAAACCATCAATTTTCTCGTTGGTTGTACCATAAATTACTGGAATATCATCACAACTCATACAAGCAATTTTCGGATTTGCTACAAAAATTTCTTTGCCTGTATTATCCAATACTTTTTCGACTAAATAAGGATCAATTAAGAAACCACCATTGTCAAACACGGCATAGGCTCTTGCCATATCTAATGGGGTGAAAGATGCCGCCCCTAATGCAAGGGATTCACTAGCAAAATATTGCTCTCGCTTAAAACCAAATCGCTCTAAAAATTCGGCGGTAAAAGGTACACCAGCCATCTGAATGGTGCGAATCGCAATCATATTTTTTGATTGACCTAACCCCACACGTAATCGCATTGGACCGTCATAACGATCAGGTGAATTTTTGGGTTTCCATTCCTTTTGACCAGCTTTCTTAATCACAATCGGACTATCTTGTAATACACTAGATAAGGTTAAGCCCTTTTCTAACCCCGCCGCATAAATAAAGGGTTTAATGGTTGAGCCAACTTGAACTAAAGATTGCGTAGCACGATTAAATTTACTTTGTTCAAAACTAAATCCACCGACAATGGCTTCAATCGCTCCATTATCACTATTTAATGCCACCAACGCAGAATTCACTTCAGGAATTTGCCCTAAAATCCAGTCACCATTATCACGTTTACGCACCCAAATTTGTTCACCTGTTTTTGGTGCCTTACTACCTGCCCAACTCATTGCAGAATTTGCTAACGTGATATTATCGCCAGAACTAAGTAATAATTTAGCCCCTTCCTTACCAGTAGAAAGCACTGCAGCTGGCACAAAAGGTTCGGAGTTTGGCAATTTACGTAATTCATCAATAATTTTCTCAGGATCCCATGCCTTGTCGCCTTTCCCCCATAACATCACACCGCCACGATAACCATGTCTTATATCATAGGCAATCACATTATCTCGCACTGCTTTTTGGGCTTGATATTGATCCTGAGATAACACCGTAGTATAAACTTTGTAACCCCGATTATAAGAAACATCTTCACCATAACGTTTCACCATTTCTTGTCGCACCATTTCGGTTACGTAATCGGCACGAAAATCTAATTGTACTCCGTGATATCTGGCCACAACAGGCTCTTGGATTGCGGCATTATATTCTTCCTGTGTAATAAATTTAGTTTCTAACATTCTCCCTAACACTACATTACGACGATTCGTCGCGCGTTTTAAAGAATATAATGGGTTCATCGTGGATGGCGCTTTTGGTAAACCAGCAATAACCGCCATTTCAGATAACGATAATTCATTCAAACTTTTACCAAAATAAGTTTTAGCCGCTGCTGCCACACCATAGGAACGATAGCCAAGATAAATCTTATTTAAATACAGTTCTAAAATTTCATCCTTGGTTAAAGCATTTTCAATTTCAATGGCTAATACCGCTTCTTTCGCTTTACGGATCAAAGTTTTTTCAGGGGTTAAAAAGAAATTACGGGCTAATTGTTGAGTAATGGTACTCGCCCCTTGTGATGCGCCACCGTTACTAATGGCAACTGATACTGCTCGAGCAATCCCCATTGGATCCACCCCATGATGTTCATAAAAACGGCTATCTTCTGTGGCAATAAGAGCATTAATGAGTTGTTTGGGTACATCCGCTAACTTCACCGGAATACGGCGTTGCTCCCCTACTTCACCGATTAATTTACCATCTGCGGTATAAATTTGCATCGGCTGTTGTAATTCCACCGTCTTTAAACTTTCTACGTCTGGTAACCCTGATTTAATATGCATGTAACCCAAACCAACCAGAACACAACCTAATATCACTATAGTGAGTAAGGTGCTTAATATTAATTTTGTGATCTTCATTCCAAAATTTACTCTTAATTAATGCGTTAATCCATTTTATCTATAATACTCTACTCCGATAGTATAAAGATTAACACCCCTAAGCGAAAGTAAAAATAGATATAAAAGGAAAACAAATGGGAAAATTAATCAAGAAAAATACCACTATTCAAGTAGGAATCTGGATAACCAAGCAATATTTCGAATTGGTTTGGTTTGCTCAAGATAAAATGACGGAAAATACACCGCACTTTTGCCGAGTTAATATTGATACACCTAATAGCATTCAAGCAACACTTGTCGAGCACATGTCAAACCATATAAATATCCAACAACCGTTAGAAATCAAATGGGTCACAGCGATATTACCCCATAAAGTATGGTCAAGAAGTATTGTATTACCCCATCATTTGAATGAAAACGAATGCGATCATCAATGCCGTTATATCCTAGAAAATGAGCTACCGATTGCTTTAAATGAACTCTGGTTTGATTATATGACAACACCATTAAAACAGGGCTTACGTCTGGATATTTTTGCAGTTCGAAAAACAGTTGGTCAAACGCGGTTAAACCAATTTCTTCCGTTAAATATTAAGACATTAGATACCGCTATACATTGCTTATATCGTGCTTTTGGTTACTTACTCAAAATAATTCCATCAAGCAATGACTTATTTATTTACCAAGATCAACAATCTACCATTTTATTCCGCCCAACACAGCAAGAATGGCAAATTTTATCATCACCCAACCAAACGAATTTAACCGAATTATATCAACAATTTGTGCAACGTTATACACAGAATATTGATAATATTTTCTTATATTGTGAAACGAATAATATGCAATTTCATCAGCCATATCAACAGGTCACATCAGATATACCACTCATTCCGTTAGGTGCGGCACTTTGGCAAAAAGACTGGCAACAAAATGAAAACCGCACTTAATTTATTACCTTGGAGGCTTGAACAACACCAACAACATAGCCGTCAAGGATTATGGCAACTTGGTCTATTTATCGGCTTGGTATTTTTCACCTATCTCGGTTTAGCACAATACGAACAATATTATCAACAGCAATATGTGGAACAATTACAGCAAAAACAACACGTTGAATTACAACTAAATCAAGTTGAACAAAAAATAACGCAATTTCAACAACGGTTACAGCATAACGGCAAACAAAGTGCGGTGGAAATTTCTGCCGATTTGGTGGAAACCTTATTTCAGTTACTGACTACCTTACCACTTGAACAAGGCGAATTGACTCACTTACAGTTTTCTGATCGTCAATTTACCTTGCAAGGTATCACACAGAATCAGACAGAATTTGAGCAACTTCATCAATTTTTTAAACAATATCCACCAATCAATAAATTAAAACTGTCACAATTTGCACCGCAGTCTGATGGTCGCTTGCAATTTGAATTTCAGTTGCAATTCGTTAATATGGAGAATCCAAATGCACTGGACGATACTGAATAATCCCGACAATCTATGGGGGAAATGGCTTAAACTTTCTCATCGTAAGCATATTATCAGTTTTATCTTATTGGGGATCGTGATCTTATATTACCCAGTATTTCAAGGCTTATCACATTATTATTTATTCCGCCAAAGCGAACAACAAACTACCCGTCTTCAACAAGATCTTGAGCATAAACAACAACTATTACAAAGTCTTAAACAAGCATTGGAACAGCACTTACTCACTCCTGAATTAGCCAATAACTTACCGCCTATTAATCAGTCTGTGCAGCAATTATCCGGCAAATTACAAATCATAAATCACCACTGGATTTTTAACCAAAAACCACAATTAACTTTACATATCCAAGGTTACTTTAACGATCTTCATCATTTTATTACTGTACTGTTAGCCCAACATTCTATATTACATTTAGTCTCACTCCAAATTCATCAAGCAGAAGATACAGATTATTCCATTGAAAGCTATGTCATTTTTCAATTAAATCTCACTCAAAATAAAACGGATAAATAATATGTTAACAAAAATTCTTAGCCTAATTATATTGTTATGTTGCTCCTTTGCGATAGCCCAACAAAATGATCCTTTTGATAAAAACCAGCGTGGACAATCGACAGAATCTGCGAATAATTTACCGAAAATTAAGATCACTAAATGTAGCGAAAAACAAGCGAATATCATGCCTAACAGTTCATTTGATCAACTCAAGATAGTCGGTATTTTGCTATCCAAAGATAAAAAACAAATTTTACTACAAAATAATGAGGGTGAAATTGATAGTGCTAAAGAAAATGATTTAGTAGGAATGGAAAGCTATTCATTACAACACATAACAAAAACCGATGCCGAATTCTTAACTTGGCAAGCGGATTGTTCAGCCGGCAACATTATCAATGTGAAATTATAGGAATAAATCATGAATTTATTAAAATTTATCTTAAAGTACGGTGTCTTTTTTTGTTTTTTTGCTGCTTATAGCTATGCTGAATCAGATCATGCCACTTTTTCTATTCGCTTAAAACAGGCGCCATTAGTTACCACGTTACAACAGCTTGCGTTAGAACAAAATGCAAATTTAATCATTAATGATGAATTAACTGGAACATTATCATTACAATTAGAAAACACTACGCTTGATCAGCTTTTTCAAGCCGTCGCAAAAATTAAAAATCTGTCGTTGCTCAAAGAAAAAGGAATCTATTATTTGACTCAAGAGAGTATTCCACAAGACAATGCGTTAAATAATTTACCGATAATGGCTGAATTTGATTCTGTACCTACAATACAACCATTACATACCACCACGCTAAAATTGCATTTCGCCAAAGCATCCGAAGTAATGAAATCTTTAACTACTGGTAATGGATCTTTATTATCAGGGGAAGGCAGCATTAGCTTTGATGATCGCAGTAATGTATTAATCGTGAAAGACAATGCTCTGTCGATTAAAAATATTCGTAAGCTGGTCAAAGAGTTGGACAAACCAATAGAACAAATTGCGATTGAAGCGCGCATTGTTACCATTACAGATGAAAGTTTACAAGAATTAGGGGTTCGTTGGGGATTATTCGATCCGACAAGCAGTTCCCATAAAGTGGCAGGAAGCCTTGCTGCCAATGGGTTTAATAATATCACTGATAATTTAAATGTGAATTTCGGCGCAGTCAATACCCCTGCTGGTTCGTTGGCATTACAAGTGGCCAAAATTAATGGTCGATTATTAGACCTAGAATTAACCGCACTTGAGCGAGAAAATAACGTCAAAATTATTGCTAGCCCCAAATTACTTACCACTAACAAAAAATCAGCGAGTATTAAACAAGGTACTGAAATCCCTTATGTATCGACCAACGAAAAAAGCGGTTCGCAAAATGTAGAATTTCGTGAAGCCGTATTAGGCTTAGAGGTAACACCCCATATTTCACAAGATAATGCCATTTTGTTGGATCTTATTGTCAGCCAAAATTCCCCAGGAGCTTCGGTACAATCCGGCGAGGGAGAAGTAATCACAATTGATAAACAAGAAATTAACACGCAAGTTTTTGCCAAAGACGGTGAAACTATTGTATTAGGTGGGGTATTTCAAGATACATTAAGTAAAGGAGTCGATAAAGTCCCTGTATTAGGGGATATTCCTGTGGTAAAACATCTATTCCGTAAACAAAGTGATAAACACCAGAAACGAGAATTAGTGATTTTTGTTACCCCACATATTTTAAAACAAGGACAATCTCTTCAAGATGTTCAGAAAAACCGTCAGAAAGACAACAAAATTGCTGAAAACAACGCAAAGTTAATTGAATAGAAAAAATTTAGGCGGTTATTAAAACCGCCTAAAAGAAATTATTGATTGTTTTGAACGTAATCAATCGCAGATTGAACAGTGGTAATTTTCTCAGCTTCTTCATCAGGAATTTCAATATCAAATTCTTCTTCTAAAGCCATTACTAATTCAACGGTATCTAAAGAATCTGCACCTAAATCTTCAATAAATGAAGCTTCTGGTTTTGCTTCTTCTTCCTTAACACCTAACTGTTCAACAATGATTTTTTTTACGCGTTCTTCAATGCTCATTTTTGTTTCCTATTGTAATTTACCTAAATGGTGAGAGTTGTTAGTTTATGGATTTTTACAAAACTTGCAAGTGTTTTATTACAGGTCAAACCGCAAAAACCCTATACAATTAAGCTAATTCTACCATTAAGAAAAGAGTTTGGCTAGATAAAACCCATTCAAAATGGAAAAAGCAGGCAAACGCCTGCTTTTTTATCTTTTATTCCTTCATTTTTTCCACCTAAAAATGATGGAATTTGTAGGAAACAAGGCAAAATTAGGATATGTTTTCTTTACTGACTTTTGCTTGTGCAAAAGCAAGTAAGAAACTAAGCCATATACATGCCACCATTAACGTGCAATGTATTCCCTGTAATATAACCTGCATCATCAGATGCCAAAAATGCTACTGCTTTCGCAATATCTTTTGGATCACCTAAACGACCAGCCGGTACCGCAGCAAGCGTAACGGCTTTTTGCTCTTCAGTTAGAGCTTCTGTCATATCTGTTGCAATAAAACCAGGAGCTACCACATTCACGGTAATACCACGAGAAGCCACTTCTTTTGCCAAGGCTTTACTAAACCCGATTAATCCGGCTTTCGCTGCACAATAGTTACTTTGCCCTGGATTCCCCATGGAACCTACCACAGAACCGATAGTAATAATACGTCCAAAACGTTTTTTCATCATGGAACGTAACATGGCTTTCGATAAATAAAATACCGACGTTAAATTAGTTTGGATAATGTCAAACCATTCTTCATCTTTCATTCGCATTAACAGATTATCACGAGTAATCCCAGCATTATTGACTAAAATATCAATATCACCATGATCTTCTTTAATCTTCGCTAAAACGGCTTCAATTGATACTTTATCGGCTACATTCAATACTAAACCTTTACCATTTTCACCTAAATAAGTCGAAATACTTTCAGCCCCTCTTTCAGATGTAGCTGTACCAATAACAAAAGCACCTTTACTCACTAATTCTTCAGCAATAGCTTTACCAATACCACGAGTTGCCCCAGTGACTAATGCGATTTTACCTTGCATAATTTCTCCTTTTAATTTTATTAAGCCAATAGCTCTTTTACGCTTTCTAATGATTTCACATCATTGACTGCTATCGCTGCAAGATCTTTGACAATGCGACTTGTTAAGCCAGTTAATACTTTATTCGGTCCAATTTCTACTAAGACTTCTACACCACCGCTTTTTGCCATTTTTTCTACACTTTCGGTCCAGCGTACTGGGCTATAAAGTTGGCGTACAAGTGCGGTGCGAATAGCTGAACTTTCGTTTTCGGTTTTGACATCAACGTTATTAATCACTGGAGTAATAGGCGATTTTACCGCAATACTTTCTAAAGAAACGGCTAATTGATCGGCAGCTGGTTTCATTAATGCACAATGTGATGGCACACTCACCGCTAAAGGTAAGGCACGTTTTGCACCTGCTTCTTTACACGCCACAGCTGCTCGCTCAACCGCTGCTTTCGAACCAGCAATCACTACTTGTCCTGGTGAGTTAAAGTTCACTGCAGAAACGACTTCACCTTGTTCCGCTGCCTTACACGCATTGATAATACTGTCATTATCTAATCCGATAATCGCATACATTGCTCCCGTCCCTTCAGGTACGGCTTGTTGCATTAACCGACCACGTAATTCCACCAGTTTGATTGCATCTTGGAAATCTATTGCTTCAGCACAAACTAATGCAGAATATTCACCCAAACTGTGTCCTGCCATAAGGTTTGGTTTTAGATCAGGATATTGTTGTTGCCAAACACGATAAATTGCCACAGAAGCGGCAAGTAAAGCAGGTTGGGTTTGCCAAGTTTTGTTTAATTCTTCTGCGGGGCCTTGCTGAACTAATTGCCATAAATCATAACCAAGCACTTCTGAAGCCTGTTTAAATGTTTGTTCTATTACAGGAAATGCGGTGGCTAATTCCGCTAACATTCCTACACTTTGCGAACCTTGACCAGGGAAAACCATTGCAAATTTTTTCATTTTTCTTTCCTTCTCTAAAAAATTCTAAAAAAACACCGCACTTTTTACAGTTAGTAACGCACTAAAGCCGAACCCCAAGTCCAACCACCACCAAAGGCTTCAAGCAATAAAAGCTGACCACGTTGAATACGTCCATCACGAATTGCTTCATCTAAAGCGGTTGGCACTGTTGCCGCACTGGTATTAGCATATTTATCAAGCGTTACCACCACTTGCGACATATCCATTTCTAATTTTTTTGCCGTTGCTGAAATAATGCGTAGATTAGCTTGATGTGGCACTAACCAGTCAATAGCAGATTTATCTAAATTATTTGCTCTCAAAGTTTCTTCTACCACATTAGCCAATTCTCGCACGGCTAATTTAAAGGTTTCGTTACCTTGCATTTGAATAAAACCCGATTTTTCATCACCACGGTTAGATTGCGGTAATAATAAGGTTTCATGGTGATCAGGGCTAGAATGTAAATGGCTAGATATAATACCTTGTTGTTCACTAGCTTCTAAAATCACTGCACCTGCACCATCACCAAATAAAATCACTGTACCACGATCAGTTTCATCTAAATTACGCGAATTAAGATCTGAACCAATGACTAGGGCTTTTTTTACTTGCCCAGTGCGAATAAATTGATCTGCTACCGTTAAAGCATACACAAAACCTGTACAAGCTGCTGCAACATCAAAAGCAATAGCATCATCAATGTCTAATAGGGTTTGAATTTGGCATGCAGCACTGGGATAAGCATGTGAATTTGTAGTAGTTCCCACCACAATGAGATCAATATCATTCGGATCAATCTTCGCCTGTTCAAAGGCTTTTTTGGCTGCTTGATAGCCCATTGTGGCGACCGTTTCGTCAGCTCTTGCAATACGACGCTCACGAATACCAGAACGGGTGACAATCCACTCGTCCGACGTTTCGACCATCTTTTCTAAATCAGCGTTAGTTCTAATTTGTTCAGGTAAATAGCTACCTGTAGCTAAAATTCGACTGTGCATAGTTTTCTCAATTATCTTTTTTAATATCTTTTTAATCCAGCTAAAATTTTCTGTGGAATTTGCTGGCGAACTTGTAATGTGGCATCTTTAATGGCATTACTAAATGCTTGTTCATTTGCACTGCCATGGCTTTTCACCACCACAGATGTCAATCCAATTAAAGATGCCCCATTATATTGATCGGGATTAATACTTTTTAAACGCTGATAGCTTTCACTAAATAATTTACTGATTAACCAACTAAATAATGGTTCTAATAGGTGATGGCGAGATTTCCCTTTCAGTAAAGCGATCATATTTTTAGCTGCCCCTTCCAAGGTTTTTAGTGCAATATTACCAGTAAAACCGTCACTGACGATCACATCCGCTTTGTCATTAAGTAAATGGTTACCTTCAATAAATCCTACATAATTAAGTGCGGTATCTTTTTCTAACATTTCCGCAGCAGAACGAATAGATAGATGCCCTTTGATGTCTTCTACCCCAATATTTAACAAGGCAATACGTGGATAAACCAAATTCAACTGATTTTCCGCAAAAATCGATCCTATTAAGGCAAATTGATATAAATTTTCTGCATCGCAATCAATATTCGCTCCAAGATCTAACATCACCGACCGCTTGCCATCAATAGTAGGCAACAATGCTAATAACGCTGGACGCTGAATCCCTTTTAAGGGTTGTAAAATAACTTTTGATAGTCCCATTAATGCCGCCGTATTGCCAGCACTTACACAGCCTTGAGCATCTCCTTTTTGTACTGCCTCAATGGCCAAACGCATCGACGTCCCTTTACTGTGACGTAGTGCATAAGTTAAACCTTGATTATTTTCAATCTGATGGGAAGTATGACAAATTGTTAGGCGCTCCGCTAGTGCTTTTGGTATATTGCTAAGAAATGGGCTTATTTGCTGGCTGTCGCCAAACAAAAGTAAAGATAGCATCGGATCATTTTCCAACGCTTTTAAAGATGCGGGGATAGTAATACGGGGACCTATGTCCCCGCCCATCACATCTAACGCAAGGGTTAGACGACTCAAGTTATTACCTTATAACAGCAATTACTTATTAATCACTTTACGGCCACGGTAGAAACCGTCAGCAGTAACGTGATGACGTAAATGAGTTTCACCACTTGCTTTATCAACTGATACTGCAGCAGTAGTCAAGGCATCGTGAGAGCGACGCATATCACGACGTGAACGAGATTTTTTATTTTGTTGAACAGCCACGGGCTTATCTCCTAAATTTACTTTTGCTTTAAACTAGCTAATACAGAGAACGGGTTTGGTTTTTTTGCCAATTCTTCTGGCAATTCACCAAATACCTGTTCCGCTACGGACACTTCACAGTGTTCAGATGAATGCATTGGAACGATAGGTAAAGACAAAATAAATTCATCTTCAATCGTACCAAGTAAATCTATTTCACCAAATTCATTAAATTCAATTGGTTCATAAATTTCGGGTAATTCATCGGCTCGATCCAAATTAGCCACTGGGCTATAACAGAAATCACAGCTTAGTGTTTGTACAAAAGGTTGTTCACAACGTTGACACTCGAGTTCGACATCAACTGTTGCATGACCTTTCATTACTACCAACTTTTGCGGATCAATGAAAAACGATAATGTCACCAGTGCATCACCAAGCACTTTTACTACAGATTCATTCAGACGTTCAAGCTGACTAGTGGCATAATAGCCATCATAATCAAGTCTTCGTTGGGCATCTTTAACAGGATCTGTCGTTAGGGGTAGTTTTACCTTTTGCATAGGGTGCGAATATTACCTTTTGATCGCCAATTAGTCAAAGAAAATTATCATTTTTTCTGCGAAAAGTCGATAATTTCATAAAAATTTATTTTTAACTTAACTCTGCTCTATTTAGTATAGTTAATTTTATCAATTTAAACAAAAATTTAACATGGTTTTACCTAAGCTTTAAGATTAATGCTATAATAAAAATGGAGTGATTTTATTATTAAAAAGGAAAAACAATGAATCAATTTAGCTATTGGCAACGTATTAAGGTTGCATTTCAATATATTATGCCACAACTTTATTTGACTCAATTAGCTGGCTGGCTGGCTAAACAAAAATGGGGAGCAATAACCCACTTTGCGATTAAATTATTTGCGAAAAAATACAAAGTGAATATGCAGGAAGCAACTAAAACTGAATTTCATGCTTATGACAGTTTTAATGAGTTTTTTATTCGTTCTCTGGCAAAAAATGCACGACAGATTAACCAAGATTCCACCGCACTTTGCTTACCCGCAGACGGTAAAATTAGTCAATGTGGTCGTATTTCTGATAATTTATTATTGCAAGCGAAAGGACACTTTTTCAGCTTAAATGATCTGTTAGCGGAAGATCAAGAATTAGTCAATGAATTTAAAAATGGTGAGTTCGCTACTACTTATTTATCACCGAGTGATTATCACCGTGTACATATGCCCTGTAACGCCACCTTACGCAAAATGATTTATGTACCGGGAGATTTATTCTCCGTTAACCCATTCTTAAATACCCACGTCCCTAACTTATTAGCCCGTAATGAACGTGTTATTTGTGTGTTTGATACTGAATTTGGAAAAATGATCCAAATTCTGGTTGGTGCTACCATTACTGCTAGTATTAGTACCGCTTGGGCTGGTATCATTACACCACCACGTCCAAATGAAGTAAAAACTTGGACGTACGAAGGCGAAAATGCCATGAAATTACAGAAAGGTCAGGAAATGGGCGCATTTCAACTCGGTTCAACCGTCATTAATTTATTTCAATCTAATAAAGTCCGTTTAGCTGACAACTTAGATGTAGATTCTGTGACCCGTGTTGGTCAAGTTCTCGCTTACAAAAAATAATCAACCCATAAAATAAAAGGAAAATTATGTCAATTTTTGATTCAATTAAATTAGAAAGTACCGCAGAAAAAGGCGGTTATGGTATCGGTTTACAAATCGGTCAACAACTAGCGGACAGCGGAATGCAAGTGTCAGCAGAAGCTGTTGCTAAAGGTATTTATGATGTATTAAATCAAAATAAACCTGCTATTGCCCTAGAAGAAGTCAGCAAAGCTTTACAACAAATTCAACAACAAGCTCAGGAAGCAGCAAATGCACAATTTAAACAAATTGAAGACGAAGGTCGTGCATTCTTAGTGGAAAATGCCAAAAAAGATAATGTAAAAGTCACCGAAACTGGCTTGCAATATGAAGTGATTACTGAAGGTAATGGCAATAAACCCACTCGTCAAGACAGCGTACGTGTACATTACACAGGTAAACTGATTGATGGTACGACTTTCGACAGCTCTGTGGTACGTGGCACTCCAGCAGAATTCTCTGTAAGCGGTGTTATTGCTGGTTGGACAGAAGCCCTCCAGCTAATGCCAGTAGGCTCAAAATGGCGGTTAACTATTCCACATAATCTTGCTTACGGTGAACGTGGTGCAGGTCAATCCATTCCACCGTTTAGTGTATTGGTGTTTGAAGTGGAATTGTTGGATATTTTGTAATGCCAACCCCAAAAGTGCGGTATTTTTTACCGCACTTTTCTTATTGATAAATTAAACTACTCAACCTTGCTATCCCAAAACTTTAACCAAGATGGAAAACTTAAAAACGGTTCATCTGGTTTCTTCGCTTGTTGAATTTGCTTACCTTCGTTGGCTTTCACTAAGGTTGCAGCTTGTTGTTCAAGTTGAGTTAAACCTAACTCATGATAAGCCTTTTGCATTAATGGTAAGGCTTCTAACGTTGATTGTGTATCAGGATAGGTTTTCAACATGCCTGTGACACGGTTTGCCACCGCAACCCATGCTTTACGCTCGGCATAGAATTTGGCAATTTCTAATTCATGGCGTGCTAAATGGTCTTTAATATACGCCATGCGTGCCAATGCATCTGGCGCATAAGGACTATTCGGGAAATGCGTGACTAAAGTTTGGAAATTACTAAATGCTGTTTTCATTGTGGTGCTTTCTCGCGTAGCACGATCGATACCAAAGAAATCTTGCATAAAGTTATCACCCATAGATGTATTAGTTAACCCTACCATATATAACACGTAATCTGCATGTTGACTATTCGGGAAAGTATGTAAAAAACTATCCGCTGTGGTGATCGCTTTAGTATAATCTTGCATTTTATAAGAAGCGTAAATAATATTTAATTTTGCTTGTTCGCTATATATACTTCCGGGGAAACGTGTATCTAACGCATCAAAATAGCGTAATGCATCCGAATAGCTACCATCTTGAATATAAGTTTGGGCGGTACTAAATAGCTCCTGTTCAGAAGCCTGTTCCACAGCCTTATTGCTAGAACAAGCGGAAATGGCAAGAGCAGTTAATGCAATCAATGTGAGCGATTTTAATTTACGCATAACCTAATAATCCTTTTCTATGTAAAAATGTTATCTTAAGGTACAATATCTGTCATATTCTATCTGACATTACCAAATAATTCACGGAATTTTATTTTTTATGGCACAAAATACCAAACAAATGACGCTATCGGCAGTGGTTCAGCCGGAACAAATGGGACAACGATTAGACCAAACCTTGGCGGAATTGTTCCCCGATTATTCACGTTCACGCTTAAAAATATGGATTGAAAATAATAACGTGCTAGTCAATGGCAAGGTTTTAAACGTGCCAAGAAGCAAAATATTAGGCGGTGAACAAATTGACATTAGCGTGGAAGTGGAAGACGAAACTCATTATACCCCCGAGAATTTGCCACTCAATATTGTTTATGAAGACGATGATATTTTAGTGATTAACAAACCTAAAGATTTTGTGGTTCATCCCGGAGCGGGCAACCCCAGTGGTACAGTATTAAATGCGTTACTCTATCATTATCCGCAAATTGCCGAAGTGCCAAGGGCCGGTATTGTACACCGTTTAGATAAGGATACCACGGGTTTAATGGTAGTTGCTAAAACGATTCCTGCTCAAACGCAGTTAGTCCGTGATTTGCAAAAACGTAAAATCACGCGTGAATATGAAGCGGTAGCATTTGGCGTGATGACTCAAGGAGGCAAAATCGATCAGCCGATGGCTCGTCATCCGACTAAACGTACACTTATGGCAGTACATCCCATGGGTAAACCGGCGATAACCCACTATCGAATTATGGAACATTTTCGTAACTATACTCGCTTACGCTTACGCTTAGAAACCGGTCGAACTCATCAAATTCGGGTACATATGGCACATATTGCTCATCCATTATTAGGCGACCAAACCTATGGTGGACGACCACGTCCACCAAAAAATGCAACAGAAGCTTTTAGTGCGGTATTACGTAATTTCCAACGTCAAGCCTTGCATGCAGTAATGTTACGTTTAGAACATCCCATTACTCAACAAATCATGGAATGGCATGCACCATTACCCGATGATTTTGTGGAATTAATTAATGCACTAAAACAAGATTATCAATTGCATAAAGATGAATTAGATTATTAAGGTAATAACAAATATGAGTGAAAAAAACGCGAAAAAAATCACCGCACTTTCGCCTCCTTGGCAAACACCAAGTAATGTACGAGCTTTTAGCACCACGCGGCAAGGTGGTTTTAGTGTGGCACCTTATACGAGTTTTAACTTAGGCCATCATGTGGGAGATGATCAAACTGCGGTACAAAATAACCGAATTTTATTAACTGAACAGTTAGGTTTACCACAATTTCCGTTATTTTTAAATCAAGTGCATAGCACAAAAATTATTCGCTTACCTTACCATGGCACAGATATACAAGCAGATGCTGTCTATACCAATCAGAAAAATCAAGTATGTTTAGTGATGACAGCCGATTGTTTACCTGTATTATTCACCAATACACAAGGTAATGAAGTTGCAGCAGTTCACGCTGGTTGGCGTGGATTATGTGACGGTATTTTGGAACAAACGGTCCAATGTTTTAAATCTGCTCCGCAAGCTATCAAAGCATGGTTAGGTCCAGCGATCGGTCCAACTGTCTTTCAAGTAGGACAAGACGTTGTTGATCAATTTGTTTTACAGGATCCTCAGGCAATTACTGCCTTTACACCTGATTCCACAAATCAAGGCAAATATTTTGCGAATCTCTACTTGCTAGCAACCCAACGTTTACATAAACTGGGTATTACACAAATTATCGGCGGCGAGCATTGTACCTACCTCGAACAAGATGATTTCTTTTCTTATCGTCGAGATGGTATAACAGGGCGAATGGCAAGTTTGATTTGGTTTGAGTAAAAAATCGTAAAATGTGGTTGAATTTTTGCGAAAAATTACCATCTAATCAAAAAATCACCGCACTTTTTAGACTTTATTATTCTTCGTTAAAGGATTAAATATCACAATGAATTTTATAGGTAAATTTTTAGGCTTTTTCATCGGTTATAAACTTGCCGGACTCTTTGGCGGCATTGCTGGCGCGATTATCGGTCACTGGGCGGATAAAAAATTATATGAACTAGGTTCAGTGAGTTCATCATTTTTTGGCAAAAAACTCACTCGACAAGCCTTATTTATGCAAACAACCTTTGCGGTAATGGGACATTTAACCAAATCCAAAGGACAAGTGACGCAAGAGGATATTCAACTTGCTACCAACTTGATGGGGCAATTACAACTTGATGAAACTAATCGCAAGCTCGCTCAGCAAGCCTTTAATCGAGGTAAAGAAGCCGATTTTCCGTTACGTCAAGTGATCCGTGAATTTCGTCTCGGTTGCGGACAACGTGCCGATCTATTACGGATGTTCCTGAGTGTACAAGTACAAACAGCATTTGCAGATGACGAATTACACCAAAATGAAAAAGAAGTCTTACGCATTGTTGCCGAAGAATTAGGCTTATCATCCTTACAATTTGAGCAAATGATTATGATGGAAATGGCGCGCCGTCAATTTTCTAGCGGTGGTTTCTATCAACAAGCCTATCAGCAATATCAACAGCAACAAGGTTATCAAGGTGGCTACCAACAACAAGGTAGCGGTTATCAGCGTGGCAATTACGGCTATCAATCCGGCCCAACCGTTGATGATGCTTATAAAGTGTTAGGCGTGTCTGCTACAGATGACCAACAAACTGTTAAACGTGCTTATCGCCGTTTAATGAATGAAAATCACCCAGATAAATTAGTCTCTAAAGGTTTGCCAAAAGAAATGCTTGAAATGGCAAAAGAAAAAGCCCAGCAAATTCAAGCAGCTTATGATTTAATTTGTAAATCAAAAGGCTGGAAATAAGGCTTACGCTTGCGAGTTATTTTAGCCCCTATGCAAGGTGTACTGGATCCCCTAGTACGCCAATTACTCACTGAAGTTAACGACTACGATCTCTGTATTTCTGAATTTGTGCGCGTAGTCGATCAGCTTCTCCCCAACAAAATATTTTATCGTCTGGCACCAGAGTTACATAATAACGGTCTAACCCCATCTGGTACCCCAATTCGAGTGCAATTACTCGGGCAACACCCCCAATGGTTAGCAGAAAATGCGCATCGTGCTATTCAATTAGGTTCCCATGGGATTGATTTAAATTGTGGTTGCCCTTCCAAAACCGTCAATGGCAGCCATGGCGGTGCCAGTTTATTGAAAAATCCGGAATTAATTTATCAAGCAACACAAGCATTACGCCAAGTGGTGCCCTCTCATTTGCCTGTGAGCGTCAAAGTGCGATTAGGTTGGGACAATATTTCACAAGCCTTTGACATTGCAGATGCGGTACAGCAAGGTGGTGCCACAGAAATCACCATTCACGGACGCACTAAAGCTGACGGCTATCGAGCAGATCGCATTAACTGGCAAAAAATTGGGGAAATTCGTGAAAGACTAAGCATTCCTGTGATCGCAAATGGGGAAATCTGGCATTACCAAGACGGACAAAACTGTTTACAAATAACAGGTTGCCAAGGACTAATGATCGGACGTGGTGCGTTGCATATTCCAAATCTGAGTTTGGTGTTAAAACAGAATCAGACAAAATTAGCTTGGTCAACAGTTATGCTCATTCTGCAAAAATACGCTCAGATGGAAAATATTCATGATACTGGTTTTTATCATGTTGCTCGGATTAAACAGTGGTTGCAATATTTAAAAAAGGAATATTCTGAAGCCACAAAAATTTTTGAGTTAATCAAAACATGTCAAGATGCTGAAGAATTACGCGAGAAATTGATCAAATCTCAAACAGATTATCATCAACTTGTTTAAAGAACAATCAAACAATAGCAAAAGACTGAACAAAAGTTTATAATGACGGTCTTATTGTGAACACAATACAACGCCTTACTTATTAGTATAATTAAGGTTATTTCTACTTTTAAAAGGATTATTTTTAATGAACAAATTTACTAAAATTAGTGCCATATCGTTATTTACTCTGTTCTTAACTGCTTGTGATAAACCAGCAGAAAAAGTACCGACTACGGTGGCTCCCGCACAAAATACTCAAACTGCTCAACCACAAACTGCTCAGCCTAATCAAGTAACATTAAATGTGAATGAACAAAATATTGATGATGTGAAAAAATTCTTAAATTGGGATGCTCAACAGATTGAAATCTTAAATGCTCCACAAGATGAGTTAAGAATAGCGACTGAGAGCAAAGATACGGCTAAAATTCAAGCTGCATTACAACAACTTACTGAAAAGGCGAACCAAGTATTAGCCAATGCAGATAAACTGGACATTAAAGATCCCGGTGTTAATTTGTTAAAGGATAAAGCAAAAGAAAATTTAGTATTATCTATTAATTTTGTAAATGAATCTTTTAGTTATGTCGTTCAAGGTAAACAACCAAGTGAAGAAGATAAACAAAAATTAAATGACACATATCAAAGATTAGCGGCTTCTTCTCAAGAATTACAACAAATTCGTGAAAAATTACATCAAGTACTTGCGCCAAAACCAGCACAAGAGCAACCTACAAAATAATGGTAGGTTAATAACAATCTGTACGTAAAACGTGTATTTCTTAGACATCTTATAAGGTCTATTACTTCACATGCTCTTTAAAGGGCATGTGAATTCCGATAATCGTACAGTAACTATGTGATTTACGCCTTTAAAGGGAAGCCTCATATACTTTCTCCAGTAAATTATCCTGAATCATCTTTGCTTAATCCTTGATATACTCCTTTACTATCTTTGTATTTAACCGACAATACTTACATAATAACCTTTCACCCAAAAGTTCTGGTTTCCAGACTTATATTTTAGATCTACATATCATTCAAATATCCATAAAGCTTGATACCACCAATAAAGAAAAGACGCTTTAGGCGTCTTTTTTAATTAATACAGTAGTTTTGCAAATATGTTAAGAGCGTTTCATAATCTCAAAAAATTCTTCGTTGGTTTTGGCTACCATTAATTTATCAATGAGGAATTCCATAGCGTCCACTTCCCCCATTGGGTTAAGAATTTTACGTAAAATCCACATTTTTTGTAGCTCATCTGGTGTGGTGAGCAAGTCTTCTTTACGTGTACCTGAACGGTTGAAATCAATAGCTGGGAATACTCGTCTTTCAGCAATCTTACGCGAAAGATGTAGTTCCATATTCCCTGTTCCTTTAAATTCTTCGAAGATCACTTCGTCCATTTTGGAGCCAGTATCTACTAATGCAGTGGCAATAATCGTTAAGCTACCGCCTTCTTCTACGTTACGAGCCGCCCCAAAGAAACGTTTTGGACGGTGTAGAGCATTGGCATCTACACCACCAGATAAAATTTTACCAGAGGCTGGCGTAACGGTATTATAGGCACGAGCTAAACGAGTGATACTATCTAATAAAATGACCACATCTTTTTTGTGTTCCACGGAACGTTTGGCTTTTTCAATAACCATTTCAGCCACCTGAACATGGCGTGTTGCAGGTTCATCAAAGGTCGATGCAATCACTTCACCACGTACCGTACGTTGCATTTCGGTCACTTCTTCTGGACGTTCGTCAATCAGCAATACGATCAATTCACATTCTGGGTAATTATGGGTGATACTTTGAGCGATATTTTGTAATAGAACAGTTTTACCTGCTTTTGGTGGAGCTACAATCAGACCACGTTGTCCTTTACCGATTGGGGAAGCTAAATCTAAAATTCGAGCGGTTAGGTCTTCGGTTGAACCGTTACCACGTTCCATTCGTAAACGTGAGTTGGCATGTAATGGGGTTAAGTTTTCAAACAGGATTTTACTACGGGAAACTTCAGGCTTGTCATCATTGACTTGGTCAACTTTAAGTAGGGCAAAATAACGTTCACCTTCTTTCGGTGGGCGAATTTTTCCTTCTACTTTATCCCCCGTTTGTAAGTTAAACCGACGAATTTGGCTTGGAGAAACGTATATATCGTCAGGACCAGCTAAGTAAGAACTGTCAGCGGAACGTAGGAAACCAAAGCCGTCAGGTAAAATTTCTAAAATACCGCCACCGAAAATATCTTCACCACTTTTAGCGTGTTGTTTAAGGATAGCGAAAACGATGTCTTGTTTGCGTAAACGAGCTAAATTTTCTAAGCCCATTTGACCTTCACCCAGTTCAACTAAGGTTGATACTGGCGTATTTTTAAGTTCTGTTAAGTGCATAATTTTAATTATAGATTTGAGTAAATGAATAGTTATGAGTTGACAATGTTGCCATTAGGTGGCGTTAAAGTATCATTAATTTATTGTATTGTCTAGTATTCAATGAGAAAAGCATTAAAGAATGTAAGAGAATTAGTAATAAGGCGATAAAGTGCGGTGGTTTTTTGGGGATTTTTGCATATTGTGCTATGCTAACAAGAATTTTTACTAGAATGATATCCATTATGACAACAAACCATTTATCTCAGCAACGTTTTGCTGATCTTCCATTGAATCCACAAGTATTGCAAGCGTTACAAAGTAAAGGATTTGAATATTGCACACCGATTCAGGCGTTATCTTTACCAATTACGTTGCAAGGTAAAGATGTGGCAGGGCAAGCCCAAACGGGGACAGGTAAAACCATGGCATTTTTAACTGCCACCTTTCACCATTTATTAGAAAAGCCAATCAAATCTAGCTCAAATCAACCTAGAGCTTTAATTCTTGCTCCAACACGTGAATTAGCCGTACAGATTGCCCATGATGCAGAATTGTTGCAAAAAACGACAGGATTAAAGACCGCACTTGCCTATGGTGGTGACGGTTATGATAAGCAATTAAAAGCCATTGAACAGGGCGTGGATATTTTAATTGGTACGACTGGGCGAGTGATTGATTATGTTAAACAAGGCATTATTAGCTTAAATGCCATTCAAGTGGTGGTGTTAGATGAAGCGGATCGCATGTTCGATCTGGGTTTTATTAAGGATATTCGTTATTTGTTGCGTAAGTGTCCAAGTTCACAGCAACGTTTAACCATGTTGTTTTCTGCGACCTTATCTTATAAAGTGCGTGAGTTAGCCTTTGAAGATATGAATGATCCAGAATACGTGGAAATTGAGCCATTACAAAAAACAGGTCATCGTATTAAAGAAGAATTATTTTATCCGTCTAATCAGGATAAAATGGCATTATTATTAACCTTATTAGAAGAAGAATGGCCTGAGCGTTGCATTATTTTCGCCAATACCAAACACAAATGTGAAGATATTTGGGGGTATTTAGTGGCAGATGGTCATCGTGTGGCATTATTGACTGGTGATGTAGCTCAGAAAAAGCGTTTAAGTTTGTTAAAACAATTTACTGATGGGGAGCTGGATATTTTAGTAGCGACAGATGTGGCAGCCCGTGGTTTACATATTGCGGATGTTACCCATGTATTTAACTATGATTTACCAGATGATTGCGAAGACTACGTGCATCGTATCGGACGTACTGGACGAGCGGGAGAGAGTGGCGTTTCGATTAGTTTTGCTTGTGAACAATATGCCATGAATTTACCTGCTATTGAAGAATATATTGGGCATAGTATTCCTGTCAGCCAATATGATCCAACTTCATTAATTCAAGATTTACCACGACCAGTACGAGTGAAACGGAATAGTCCGCCGAATAATCGTAGTCGTAGTAAACCAAAAAATAAGCTGGGTAAGCGTTAGTCATTTAACCGTTAGTCATTTAACAATGAACGTTGGGCAAGAATATCAAAAGTAGTCTTATGATAAAGATTGCTAAAATCTAACATGAAGATAATTAAGCTATTTAAATGAATTATTTTCTTCATTTAAAAATATGCCCATTCCAGCTTTAATATTTTTCACTAAAATGACAGGATCTAACTGTTTGTTTGTGGTTAATAGGTATTCCAAAATAGTGGTACCTAAATTGGAGAAAATAGCGGCTTGAAGTTGGATATCAATTTCTTTGTCGCTGTGATTTTGTTTTGACGCAACTTCAATAAATTTATCTTTAAAGCGGTTTTGGATATCCTGTTTTAAATTAAAATGACGAGTGTTAATTTTTAGCATGGTGGCTATGGTTGCTTGATTTTTCTCATAAATAGGGGACACTAGTCGAGCAAATTCATCAAGTGGGTGGTTAAAACGTTGTTGCAAGAGTGGTAACACAACGTCTTGCTTAAATTTCTCGGCAATCTGTACGGCTAGGGCTTCTTTATTTAGATAGTGTTTATAGAATGTGGTACGATTGATATTAGCTCTATCAATAATTTCTTGTACGGTGAAATCTTCATATTCCTTTTCCGACAACAATTCTAAAAAAGTGCGGTGTAAAAGTTCTCTTGTTCTTGTGATGCGACGATCTTCTTTTTTTTCAATCATAAAATATCCCTAAATTTGCTTTACTGTTTATAGCAAAATACCCTATAAAATAATCAACTATTTTAATTGTTTTGTTGTTTTAATCAACTTATTTTGTTTTTTTGTATTATTAACCAACTTTTTATCGTTTATTATCGGTTGCATATTCATTGTATTGAAATTAATATGCAATAGTCTGTTTTTTAAACATTTTAAAAGGAAACAAAATGAAAAAATTTCTTGTACTCGTGATTATTGCTGCTATTGCAGGTGGAGCTTACTATTATACTCAACAAGGTAAAAGTACCAGCCTTAACGGAATAGCTTCAGTAAACGGACGTTTGGAGTTGGAACGTCTTGATGTGGCAACGCTTTATTCAGGACGTGTGGAAGAGGTGTTTGTCAAAGAAGGCGATAATGTGACTAAAGATCAAGAATTGGTTCGTCTTTCATCAACCACTTCTCAAAGCAAAGTAGATGCGGCACAGGCTCAAATTGCTTATCAAGAACAACAAGTCGCATTGGCTCAAATTGATTTAGACAATGCTTTAAAACTTCGTCGTGGCAATTTAGTGGCTCAAACCGAAGTGGATAATAAACAAGCAAAATTGAATGCAGCATTAGCAGCAGTTGAGCAAGCGAAAGCTCAAGAACGTGAAGTAGCTGCACAAAACGTGGATATGATGGTTAAATCACCGATCAACGGTCGTGTTGAATACAAAATCGCAGAACCAGGTAATGTGTTAGGTGTTGGTGGTAAGGTAATGAGTATATTAGATCTTTCGGATGTATATATGAACGTGTTCCTGCCTTCTTATCAATCAAACCTTGTCAGAATTGGCGATGAAGCTCGGATTAAAGTTGACGGTACGGATTATGTATTCCCTGCAACGATTACCTATGTAGCGGCAGATGCACAATTCACACCGAAATCGGTAGAAACCGAAGAAGAACGTTCTAAATTAGTATTTAAAGTAAAATTACAGGTTCCTGTGGATGTAGCAGCTAAATATGCAAGCCTGCTGAAAGGCGGTATGACAGCTATGGGTTATGTGAAATATGATGCTCAATCTAGCTGGGCAGATAGCCTATCAGTTAAATTACCTGAATAATAAAGGTGCATAACGATGACGGAACTCGCAGTTAAAGTAAGCGACCTGTATCACCAATACGGCAAAGCCAAATCGCCTACTGTGGCGGTAAACGGTGTAAACCTTGAAATACCGAGGGGCAGAACCGTGGGGCTGATTGGTCCTGATGGTGTGGGGAAATCCACCATGCTGTCAGTGATTGCAGGGGCGAAAATCCTGCAAAAAGGCGAAGTGTTGGTGTTCGGCAAAAATATTGCGGATAAAAAAAGCCGTGAAGAACTTACGCACAAAATCGCTTTTATGCCACAAGGGTTGGGTAAAAACCTTTATCTTACTCTTTCTATTTATGACAACGTGGAATTCCACGCCAAAATGTTCGGCTTAACCGCTAAAGAACGGAAAGCTCGCATTGCTCGTTTACTAAAAGCAACGGGACTTTCACCGTTTGCGGATCGCCCAGCGGGTAAACTGTCGGGCGGTATGAAACAAAAGCTCAGTCTTTGCTGTGCTTTAGTACATGATCCTGATTTATTGATTTTAGATGAACCTACCACAGGGGTGGATCCACTTTCCCGCCGTCAATTCTGGCAGTTAGTGAACAATCTGCGTCAGGAAAATCCGGGAATGACGGTAATTGTAGCAACCGCTTATATTGATGAAGCGGAGAACTTTGAGTATGTGTTGGCAATGGATGATGGCAAAATTATTGCCGATTGTCCGACCAAACAACTGATTGCCGATACCCGTAGCGAAAATCTTGAACAAGCCTATATTCGCACCTTGCCCGAGGAAAAACGGGGGGCGGTGGACGGTCTGTCTATTCCGCCGTTGCAGACTTTCCCGAATGAAGCCCCAGCGATTGAAGCGCATAACTTAACCAAAAAATTTGGTAATTTTACCTCGGTAAATGATGTTAGTTTTACCATTCCAAAAGGTGAAATATTTGGTTTCTTAGGCTCGAACGGTTGTGGTAAATCTACCACCATGAAAATGTTGACAGGGCTGCTTGAACCAACTTCGGGAACAGCGACTTTACTTGGTCAGTCCATTGATGCGAACGATATTAACACACGTAAGAAAGTGGGTTATATGACCCAGTCATTTTCCATGTATGAAGAACTGACCGTACGTGAAAACTTAGATTTACATGCGAAGCTGTTCCAAATTCCAAAAGCTCAATGGAAAGAATACACCGATAATGCGATGAAGCAGTTCGATTTATATGATCTTGCCGAGATACGCCCAAGCGAATTACCGCTCGGTATTCGTCAGCGTTTGCAGTTGGCAGCAGCCTGTTTGCATAAGCCTGAAGTGTTGATTCTGGACGAACCGACATCGGGTGTTGACCCTGCGGCACGTGATATGTTTTGGGAATATTTAATCAAACTGTCCCGTGATGATCGTATTACCATTTTCGTTACCACCCATTTTATGAACGAAGCTGCCCGCTGCGACCGTATCTCGTTAATGCACGCAGGTCGGGTGCTGGCGGTGGGATCACCTGAAGAATTACGTATCGGAAAAGGTTGCGACACCCTTGAAGAAGCCTTTATTCGTTATTTGGAAGAGCAAGCGGACGATATTACTGCACCAAGTGATGAGAATGAGGTAAAAACTGCGGTGCAAAATCAGGAAAAATCTGCTAATACACAAGCGAATCCGTTCTTAAACTGGTTTGATATTATTTGGACTTTCGCCAGTCGTGAAATGAAAGAATTAAGCCGAGATCATATTCGTATGTTCTTCGCTTTATTCGGTCCAGTGGTGATCCTGTTGTCCATGGCAAGCAGTATTTCTTTTGATATTAACCCGACTAATTTCACTGTGTTGGATAGAGATAATACTCAACTTTCCCGTAAATTGATTGAAACCTTTGAAGGCTCAAGTTATTTTATTCGGCAAAATAATGATATTCATGAAACGCACGAAATTAACCCAACCATTCAAAGACATATATCTAAATTAGTGATCGAAATTCCTGATGGCTTTGGTGAGAAATTGCTGAGAGGGCAATCTCCCGAAGTGAGCCTGATTATAGACGGTGCTTATCCATCAACGGCAGAGAACTTGGTAAGTTCGGCAGCAGGAGTGGTGAATCAATTCAATCGTGAATTGATGATTGAAGACGGAGCAACTATCAACAGTACTTCCGTTGCAGAAATACGTATGATGTATAACCAAGACTTCAAGAGTATTTTTGCCATGACTCCGGGCATTATCATGCTTGCCATGATGATGATTCCACCAATGATGACGGCATTAAGCGTGGTGCGTGAAAAAGAAATGGGGACGATCATGAACTTGTATGGTTCGCCAGCAACCAAGTTCCAATTCTTATTTGGTAAGCAAATTCCTTATGTGGTGATTGCTTTTGCCAGTTACTTGCTGATGGTTGCCACGGCGATATTTATCTTTAAGGTACCGATCAAAGGCTCGGCGTGGGCAATGTTCTTGGGTTGTTTCTTAGGGGTTATTACCTCCACAGGCTTTGGTCTGGTGGTATCAAGTATCACAAAATCTCAAGTTGCTGCTATCTTTTCCGCAGCGATTATTGCAATCGTACCGACTATGAACTTCTCAGGTATGATGTTCCCAACTTCACGTTTGGACGGTAACACCTTGATTGTATCAAAGATTTTCGCAGGTTCGTGGTTCCAGCAAATCAGTCTGGGTGGCTTCACTAAAGGGTTGGGCTTTGCTGATTTCACTAATAGTTATATTGCCTTAATCGTGATTTATGTCGCTTATATGGCTCTTGCCACACTCGGCTTGAAAAAACAGGAGAAATAAATGTTACGTTGGTTAAAAAATGTGGGTTATCTCATGTTTAAAGAACTCAAAAGCCTGTTCAGTGATATTGTGATGATTATCCTTGCTATTTATATGTTTTCGGCAGCGATTTTAGTGGTATCTAATATGGGAATGACCGATGTGAAAAACGGTTCGGTGGCAATTATTGACTACGACCAATCAACTCTTTCGCACCGTATGCGAGATGCTTTGATTATGCCTTACTTCAAAAAGGTGCATGAAGTCAGTCCGAAAGAGATTGACCGAGAAATGGATCTCGGCAACTACACTTTCGTGGCAGAGTTTCCACCGAATTATGAAAAGGATATGCTTAAAGGCGATAATCCACAGGTGCAGGTGTTAGTAGATGCCACCGCCATTACCCAAGCGGGCATTGGTTCAGGCTATATCAGCCAAATCTTTACTCAAGAAGTGAATGAATTTATGGGTAATACTGGTAGCATAGCGACACCAATTAAAGTGGTCAATAATGTGCTATATAATCCGAACCATAGTTCAAAATGGTTTATGGCGACAACCCAAAATATGACTAATCTTGCCTTATTAGCATTAATGTTAGTGGGATCGGCGATTATCCGTGAAAAGGAACGTGGCACCTTAGAACACTTACTTGTCATGCCAATCGGTTCAAGTGAAATTGCCATGGCGAAAGTATTTGCCAACGGTTTGGTATTACTGGTGATTTCAATGCTATCAATACGTTTTATTACCGTAGGGATTTTAGGGGCTCCCATTCCAACCGAACAAATTGCACTATTTGGTTTGGGCGTGTTGGTATTTTTATTCTCCATTGCATCTTTGGGGATTATGCTTGCCGTATCAGCACCTACTATGCCACAGTTCGGTTTACTTTGTCTTCCGATTTATTTAATTATGAACATGCTTTCGGGGGCGCAATCACCTGTTGAAAATATGCCAGAGTTGGCTCAAAAGCTGACCCAATTCTCACCATTGACTATCTTAGCCGCTTATGGTCAAGATGTGTTATTCCGTGGAGCAGGACTTAATATTGTATGGCCGTATTTAGCAAAAATGGCAGCTTTAGGTGCTGTATTCTTAGGGGTAGCATTGGCACAGTTTAAATCAATGTTATCGAAACAAGGTTAATCATGGATTGCGTGTAAACGCACCATCTAAAAATAAATAGCGTAACGGTACGTTCTTACGTACCCTAAACTGAAAGGAATATATAAAAAATGCAAATTTTACACCGCACTTTCAAACTCTCAATGATTGCAGGTCTTGTGGCAATTCTTACCGCCTGTAATGCAACTGTTGATGCCGAACAGGCAAGCTCGGTAAACACGCCTGTACAATTTGATCAGGTGAAAGCAGGTCAAAGCCAAATGGAAATCAAACAATGGTGGCAAAATTGGAATGACCCCGAACTTTCCCGTTTAATCGAAAAAGGCTTAAGCCAGAATCTTGATATTGCCCTTGCTCAAGCTCGCTTAAACGAAGCCAGAGCCAACTATGACTACGCAGAAGCCGACAAAGGTATAAACGTAAGCGGTAATGCTTCCACTGGCGGTGGTATAAGTCGAATGAAAATGGGTAATTCATCGGCGGATACGTCTGGTTCAGGCAATATTTACGGCGGAGTATCCGCATCATGGGAATTGGACTTCTTCGGCAAGAAAAAATCCGATGCTGATGCGGCTCACAGCTTGACGCTGGCTCAACAAGAACAGCTTTATGCGGCACAGATGCTAGTAGCAAGCGAAATTGCTAACAACTACTTCCAAATCTACGCTTTGGATCGTCAGGCAAATTTAATCAACCAAGCGATCAAAGAATTACAATCACTGGAAAACTATGTGAAAGGACGCTTTAACACAGGCGGTGCAACGGCTTATGAAGTAACGGAAATTTCCACTCAAATTACGGCTCAACAAGCACGTTTGGCAACACTCAAAGCACAAGCCGATCAGGCACAACGTAATATCGCAGTGCTGACGGGCGAAACGCCACAGGGTTTCCGCATTGTCAAGTCAGGCAACCCGTTTGCCCGTATTCCTGCCGTACCTAACGGCGTGCTGCCAAGTGATGTAATCAGTAATCGTCCTGATTTACGCACCGCTCAACATAACGTAGATGCCTACGCAGCTAAACTGGTAAGTGCCAAAGCGGATCTCTACCCGAGATTTAACATCAGCTTTATGGGCGATGGCGGCTACGTCAAGCTCGACAACGATCTATCCAACATCTCAGGTATATTAGGCATGGTCAGTGCGGGCGTACAACTGCCGATTTTCACCAACGGACGCTTGGAAGCCAACATTGATGCCGCCGATGCACGTTTAAAATCAGCGGTGATCCAATACGACCAAACCTTATTAACGGCATTACAAGAAGTGGATAACACTTATCAAATGAGCGGTGCATTGAAAAAGCAAACGGCATTAAATCAAAAAGCAGTAAACCTTGCCAAAAAACAGGCTCAAGATGCACAAACCTTATTCCAGCACGGCAACAAGACCTTAGATGTCGCGATCCGTGCCAGAGTAACGACATTAAACAACCAAGAAGCAGTGGTACAATCGCAACTGGCTCAGGCTCAAAATTGGGTCGGGTTGTATAAGGCGTTAGGTGGCGGTTGGAGATAAAATTTCACTTGATGAATGTGTCACAAAGGTTTAAATAATCCATTGGAAAAGGGGCTGTAACGCCCCTTTTGTGTTGTCGATATTTATTTACTCATTTCTTTAGTATCGTTTTGTAAAAGATTTATGGTAAATTTTGGCATTGTAATTTTTTCTGATATTCTGCAATCATTGCATTAAGATTTTGATTATCCATAATCCAAGTGTTAACTTGTCTATCCGTTGGTTTGTAATAGTCATTTCTATTTATTTGATTGTTATTACTTTCAATTTTTTTTCTAAGATCAGCAATATCTCTCTTTAAATCTAAGTCTTTTTTACACATATTTAAATCTGTTGAATATTTCTGATACCAAGATTTCCAGTTTTCAATATCAGCATTGAGTTTATCAACCTGTTGCTTTAATTGGCTTCTTGAGGTATTTATTTCATTAATATTTAATTTTTGTGAGGTGATTAGGTCATCTTTTCCTTTAATCTGATTTTCCTGTTCTTGAACTAACTTTGTTAATCGTAGTACTTCAGAAGAGCTATTTAAATCCGCAATTTTTTCATTTAACTTATTGATTTCTTTTTCTTTTACTGATAATTCATCTCTTAAAGTAGGTAATCTATTATTTTCATAAACAAATACAACAAGTCCCACAATACTGGAAATTATTCCCACAGCTCCTAAAATTCCCCATAAAATTGACCAAGATCTAGGCTTATCTTGTTTACTTAAATTTTTTTCTTTGGGCTGTTCGGTTAAAGTTTTATCAGTCGGTATCGAAGTTTTATTTGTGGATGTCAAGGTTTCATCGGTAGATACTGAATTATCAACATTAGCATTAGATTGATTTTCCATGGTTATACTCTTATTGTGTAAATTGAAATAAATTCCCCACGAAATTGAGTTTTTTGTACTGTATTTTAATCCTTTGATAGCACTTAAATAAACCGCAATACAAGGAGTATAAATCACCACATAGAAAAGAAAGTCTTTAATAAACTTAGTGAGTAGGGTGATATTGTTAATTGATGATTATAGATTGACTGTAATTTCGTTCGTTTATGTTTACCAACGATAGCGTCCATAATGGTAACCAATAGACGGCATTAAAACCACCGGTGTTGTGGTTTTTGTCGTGGTTTTGGGCTGCGAATCACTGGCATTTAACGGCATATTCACTGGAGGCTGTTTAACTTTTTGGTTTGCCGGAACTGTATCACCACTATAAACTTTAGTGTTGTAAGCATTAACTGATGCCATATCTAATGGTGCTTGCGGTTGACCGACTTCTGGGTGAGAAGTGCAAGCAGTTAATAAGATAGAGGCTAAGATAAAGATGAATTTTTTCATTTTTTATTTTCCTTTCTCAGAGGACAAACTGCATTAGATAAAACCGTGGTGCGAGTCTGTAAGTTTTTTCTCGCGATATTTTGTCCGTTTTGTATATTTTGCTCTTTCAAATATTTTGATACTTTGGGATCATGGATATTAAAAAGGGAAGTATATTGTAAATTTCTGGGTGTACCTTCATAATTAACGATGCCACCAGAAATATTAGCATAATATTCGTCTTTAGACTTTTCTTCAACATAATAAATAGCAGAATCAGTCACTTCCACACCATTATTGAAATAACCATAGCAGATACCACCACCATGCTCAAAAACTGTATGAATTTGGCTGTTTTCATTAATAACGAAGACTTCAAACTCAATACTTTTAGCCAGTTCGTTAATATCTTTTTGATCACTTAAATCAAATTTTCGCAAACTATCCTTGCTAACATAAGTTGGCGTGTTAGTAAAATCAGATTCTATAACGGTAGCGTTATCTTCTGAAATATGTATCGAAATTGTTGAGTCAGCAAGTGTATATAGACTCGTCAGACTCAATAGTATAGTAAGAGTTGATATATTATATTTCATCAACAATATTTCCCTTTGGCATAGCTAATACACATTTTCAGAGATTTGATAAAACTCTAGAGGTAAGTTATCAGGATCTCGAAAAAAAGTAAAACGTTTTTGTGTCAGTTCGTCAACGCGTATTGGTTCACATTCCACATTAAATTGTTTTAAATAAGCCACTGCCCTTTCTACATTTTGAACCTTAAAAGCGAGATGGCGTAAGCCACAGGATTCGGGTGAAGAAGGGCGAGCCGGTGGGTTTGGAAAAGAAAATAGCTCTATTTGACTACCGTCTGAAAAGGCTAAATCTAATTTATAACTTTCTCGTGCTGAGCGATAGGTTTCTGCTAATATTTTGGCACCGAGAATATTAACGTAAAAATCCTTTGATTTTGCATAATCCGAAGCAATTATTGCAATATGATGAAATCCTAATATCACTGACATATAAATCCTTTATAGTAAAGATCATTATAATATATATTTTTTCTTTCTGAATAAAGAAATTTATGTCTGATATTCTCAGTAAATGGCACGCCCTAAAGGATTCGAACCTTTGACCCACGCCTTAGAAGGGCGTTGCTCTATCCAGCTGAGCTAAGGGCGCGTATCAAATGGATATGTAAAGGAAATGGTCGGCGAGATAGGATTTGAACCTACGACCCACTGGTCCCAAACCAGTTGCGCTACCAAGCTGCGCTACTCGCCGTTGAAGTGGTAAGTATTATAAGTGGCTGTAGATTTCCGTCAATCATTTTTTTACTTTTTCAGTTTAATTGATTAAATTTATTCCAAAATACAATTTTATTCGCCTTTTTTATGATTTTCTGACAAAATAGCAACCGTTTACTTAATTTTAATAAAGGTAAAGTTATGACAGCAAAACTCATTTCTGGTACTGAACTTGCAAAAAAAATTAAATCTGATGTGGCGCAGAAGATCGCTGATTACGTGGTGCAAGGAAAACGTCCCCCCGGTTTAGCGGTGATTTTGGTCGGAGCCGATCCTGCCTCCCAAGTTTACGTGGGAAGTAAGCGAAAAAGTTGTGCCGAAATTGGTATTCAATCAAAATCCTATGATTTACCTGAAACGACCAGTGAAACAGAATTATTAAAGTTGATTGATGAGCTTAATCAAGATCAAACCATAGATGGGATTTTAGTACAGTTACCATTACCCAAACAGATTGATAGCAGTAAGGTGATTGAACGTATTTCACCAAGCAAGGATGTGGACGGTTTTCATCCTTACAATGTTGGACGTTTATGTCAGCGCATCCCTACCTTGCGAGCTTGTACGCCTTACGGTGTAATGAAACTGTTAGAAACCACGGGGATAGATTTATATGGTCAACATGCAGTGATTGTGGGTGCCTCAAATATTGTGGGGCGTCCGATGGCATTGGAATTATTATTGGCAGGTTGTACCGTCACGGTGACACATCGTTTTACCAAAGATCTTGCAAGTCATGTTAGTCAAGCCGATATTTTGGTGGTTGCAGTGGGAAAACCTGAATTTATTCCAGCAGAGTGGATCAAGCAAGGTGCAATTGTGATTGACGTTGGAATTAATCGTGGTGCAGATGGCAAATTAAAAGGTGATGTAGCACAAAGTGCGGTGCAAAAAGCAGGATTTTTGACCCCTGTTCCCGGTGGTGTGGGTCCGATGACAGTCGCCATGTTGATGTTTAATACCCTAGCTGCTTACGAAACCCATTAAATTATTTTAACTACAAAAAATAAAACGCTCAATATAATATCTTGAGCGTTTTTTATCTGACTAAATATTATCGAATAACGATTTCTGCGATAGCCACCCCAACCACACAAGCGGTACCAACGCCGATTAAACCCGGTAGCATAAAGCTGTGATTAAAATAATATCTACCGATTTTGGTGGTACCCGTGACATCAAAGTTTACCGTAGCGATATCTGACGGATAGTTTGGAATAAAGAAGTACGCATAAGTGGCTGGCATTAAACCTACTAATAAAGCTGGTGGAATACCAAGCCCAATCCCCACAGGTAACATCATAACCGCAGTAGCTGCTTGGCTATTAATCACCACGGACACAGCAAACAGAGCGAAAGCAAAAGTCCAAGGATATTGTTCTACCATGGTAGTAATTGCAGCTTTAAATTCTGGCATCGCATATTGGAAGTAAGTATCACTCATCCATGCAATCCCGAAAATCGCAATCGCAGCCACCATACCAGATTTAAATACCACACCATTTGGTACGATTTGTGGATTCGTTTTGGTGAGTAAAAGAATCAGACCACCGAAACATAACATCATCATTTGAATAATTAAATTCATTGAAATAGCTTTCTTAGCATCGGCAATAGTGCGAATCTCAGGCAACATAGCAATAGCAACAATGACGACTAACGCCAATAAGAACAGATAGACCGATTGTTTGGCTGCTTTTGGTAATTCATCATTTAATGTAGTACTGGTAGTATTCAAAATACGTTCACGCCAAACGGGATCTTGCAAACGGCGTTGGTATTCCGGATCATCGTCTAATTCTTTGCCACGGCGTAAACTATATAATGAAAGCGCAATAGTACCCGCAAAAGTCGCTGGCACCGTGACACTAATAATATTAAGTAACGTGATGTGTTCAAAACCCGGTAACCCAGTAATTTGGGTTAAATAAAATACCACAGCAGCAGATAATGGGCTAGACGTAATGGCTAACTGGGATGCAACAGAAGCGGCTGCCATCGGGCGTTCTTGTTTTTTAAGGCGACATCACCGATAATTGGCATAATAGAATAAACAGAATGCCCTGTGCCTAACATAAAAGTCATTAAATAAGTAACGATCGGACCTAATAAGGTGACACGTTTAGGATTATTACGTAAAAGACGTTCGGCAACTTGCAACATAAATTTCAAACCGCCAGCGGCTTCCAATATTGATGCACAGGTGACGACCGCTAAGATAATTAACATGACATCAATCGGTGCTTTACCAACTGGCATACGGAAAATAAATACTTCAATTGCCAAACCGATACCAGAAACGACGCCTAAACCGATACCGCCATAACGACTACCAGTGTAGAGCATTAATAATAGAAACAAAAATTCTAAGTAAAGCATAGAAAATACCCTTAAAGTGTGATTAATAAAAAGATGTATGAATAATAGCCTTTTGTAGGGAAAATACAATCTTTTGATCTGTTTTTTTCAATTTATTGCACAAAAGTTTTATCTAAATCAAAATGGGTGTTAATAAAATTAATCGGTTGTTAAACAAATTGCGGCTGAAATATCATCCAGCTGTTGCCAAACATCTGCACTAAAATCTAATTTGGTCGCACGCTCAAGCTCAGCGAGTTGTTGAATAATTTGATAAAGTTTGGCATAAGTTAAACGTTGAAACACCGTTATATAAAAAGCACGCCGATTTTGCCAGATTTTTAAACGATCAAAGCTTTCTCGTAACTGTGTTATCGGTAATATTTGATGTAAAGATTCAAGGCGTTGTTGAGGTTTTGAAAGCTCTAATAACACCATTAATTCACGTTGTAAAGTACGTAATAAAATAATCGGTTGTATATCTTCATTTTGCAAACCATTCAAAATTCGTTTCGCCCGAGTAAATTTACCTTCAAGCAATGCGTCAATCCATTGAAATGGGGTAAAAACAGAAGATTGTTCCACTACTTTTTGTACCTGAGTGAAGGTTAATTTTTTGTCACCATATAATAATGCCAACAAATCTAAACTTTGTTTTAAACCGATTAAATTATTTTCGTGACTATAACACAGTAATTGAATGGCATCTTGATCCGCCGTTAATCCCATATTTTTAACCCGTTGAGCAACCCAACGTGGAAGTTGTTCTGTACTGGGTGTTTGGCAATTTACAAGGGGAAAGTGCGGTTCAAATTCCTGGGATTTTTTTACCCATGCTTGTTTTTCAGCAGTTTTAGGAAATTTAGGGAGCTGAAAGATAAATAATAGATCTGGATTTAATAGTGCAATGAGTTCGGCTAATTTAGCTTGTAAAGGGGCAGTTAGATTTTCAGGTAACAATAGATTAATCACTTGCCGCTTAAAGAATAATCCGATGGATTGACAACGTTCAAATAATACTTGCCAATCGGTATTGGCATCAATTTGAATATTTAGTTTTTCATCAAAGCCCTGTTCAGTGGCTTTGCGAAAAATAGCATCTTGGCTTTCACTTAACAATAAAGGATCTTGCCCGATTAAATAATAAATACTCGCCAAACTACTGTTTAGCGAGTGAGATAATTGCTCAGGGAAGATTCGATTCATCTTAATATAATCAGTTAACTTGTATTTGAGATTGTAACGTTACCATTTTTGAAATTAATTTACGTGCGACTTGTTCTCGCATATCCGACCAAATCATTTCACGCTCGGAGGATTTTGCTAAGGCAGCACGAGAATTATCAAAGAACGTACGGCTTACTTTGGCTGAAATTGGATAGGCTTGTTTATTTGGTAATTGTACACTGGCATCCACTTGCAACATCAACATTTTTTCTGCTTCACGTCCTTGTTTAAATACGGATACCACTTCGTTATTGCTCGTCACTTTAGTAATACGTAATATTGGCACATTAGTTTGTTCTACTATGCGGATATTATTCGCTAGTAGTTGCTTACGCATTGCCATTGACATATCGCTGTATGGATCGCTACTTTCAAATTTTAAAGTACGTAATTCTTGTGGAATTAGTTCACCATTTTGAAAGTGAAATCCACATGCGGTTAACACGGAAATACTCAGCATTAAAAATGCTATTTTAATTGGTTTTAACATGGTTTATGCCCCTTGTTTACAAATAATATTAAAGAGTAGGCTGGCTTTTTCTTTGACATTTGCCACCGCAATATCTTTACCACGTTCCTGTTCTACTTGTTTGATTTCCGCCTGCAACTTAGTATCGTTGCCAGTAAAGTCAGCATGGTAGCCCATTTCTTGCGGAGCTTGTTTGCTTTGCAAATTCACTTCAATGAGTGCAGTGTAAAAATCGGTAAAACTATTTTGCGGATAATAGTTAGTGGTCATCAACAAATTCACTCCGTTTTTAGCACGAAAATCTTTGCAAATTTCCGTTTTGGCAGTAAATTTTGCATGGCTTAACCGCATTGCTCCAAACTCATAAAACTCAAATTCCTTGGCTTTGGCTAAGGCTTGCACATTTTCATCTTGATAAATATTCAAGGATTTGTCATTTAGTAAGAAAATAGTTGCCATGGAATAATTTTCACTGGCTCGTCCTAAAGGGAACATTTCGCCTAAACGTCTAAAGGTTTTCTTTTCACCAAAAGACATAGCAAGATTAGCAAAATAGCGTTCAACAGACTGAGATTGTTGAGATTTATCAATCTGTTGCGATGTTAAGGTGATAAAAGACATTTCTTTAATTTCGCCATTAATATCTTTAAACGGTCGCCATTTGGCTTGCTCCGCATCATTGGCACAAGCCACTAATAAACTAGAAAATAGGGCGACAACGGATAATTTTGCAAATTTCATATTAATTCCTTTTATATTCTAATGGATTTAACAAGAGCGGAAACAACGCTCACCCCAAATAAGTTACTTCGCCACAAAACTAAACAATTTGCCCGGTACATAAATGGTTTTCACCACATTCAAGCCATGCAAGAATTTTTGTACGTTTTCATCTGCTAATGCCACCGCTTTGATGTCATCTTCTGCCATATCCGCAGGTACGGTGATTTTAGCACGCACTTTACCGTTCACTTGTACCACTACTAATTTTTCATCTTCCACCATCGCCGCTTCATCTGCTATCACCCAAGGGGCAAAATCAATGGCGTTTTCATTGCCTAAATCTTGCCATAATTGGAAACAAATATGTGGAGTGATTGGGTACAGCATACGTACTACAGCATTTAAGGCTTCCGCCATTACTGCACGATCTTGCTCGCTGTCTAACGGAGCTTTGGTGAGTTTGTTCATCAACTCCATCACCGCCGCAATCGCCGTATTAAAGGTTTGACGGCGACCAATATCATCGCTCACTTTCGCAATGGTTTTATGCACATCACGGCGTAAGGCTTTTTGGCTGGCTGAAAGTGCGGTGATTCCTACCGCAGTTTTGGCTGGATTTTTGTTGTATTCAAACACCAAATTCCACAAACGGCGTAAGAAACGGTTTGCTCCCTCTACACCTGATTCTTGCCATTCAAGCGTCATTTCCGCAGGCGAAGCGAACATCATAAATAACCGTACCGTATCCGCACCGTATTTTTCCACCATTTCTTGCGGATCAATGCCGTTGTTTTTGGATTTTGACATTTTGGTCATACCGCTATGCACTAACTCATGCCCTTCGTCATCAATGGCTTTGACAATACGTCCTTTTTCATCACGTTCAAGGGTCACTTTAGTCGGGCTGACCCAAATTCGCTCATTGCTCGGGCTGGTGTAATAGAATGCGTCTGCTAACACCATTCCTTGACAAAGCAATTTTTGTGCTGGCTCATCGGAACTGACCAACCCTGCATCCCGCAATAATTTATGGAAGAAACGGAAATAGAGCAAGTGCATCGTGGCGTGTTCAATTCCACCAATATATTGATCCACTGGCAACCAGTAATTGGCTTCATCGCTGTCCAACATCGCAGAACTGCTTTGAGGACTAGTGTAGCGTGCGTAATACCAAGAGGATTCCATAAAGGTGTCGAAGGTATCGGTTTCTTTTAACGCTGGCTCACCGTTGAATGTGGTTTTCGCCCAGTTTGGATCGGCTTTAATTGGACTTTTCACCCCGTCCATCACCACATCTTCTGGCAACACGATTGGCAGATCTTCAATTGGAGCTGGTACTACATCGCCATTTTCCAAGGTCAACATCGGAATTGGTGCCCCCCAATAACGTTGACGAGAAACCCCCCAGTCACGCAAACGGTAATTCACTTGACGTTTACCTACGCCTAATTTTTCGAGTTTATCCGCAATACCGTTGAATGCCGATTCAAATTCTAAACCATTAAATTCTTCAGAATTAACGAGTTTTCCGTGTTCGGTGAACGCCGCTTTGCTTAAATCAATCTCTTCACCGTGAGCTGGCTCGATCACTTGATTAATTGCCAAGCCGTATTTGGTAGCAAATTCAAAGTCACGTTGATCGTGAGCCGGCACTGCCATCACCGCCCCTGTTCCGTAGTGCATTAACACAAAGTTGGCGACCCAAATTGGCACAGGTTTGCCCGTAATCGGGTGAATGGCGTTCAGCCCCGTTGCCATCCCTTTTTTCTCCATTGTTGCCAGCTCGGCTTCGGCGACTTTGGCATTTTTACATTCTTGAATAAAGGCTTTTAATTCTGGATTATTTTCTGCTGCACGCTCTGCCAACGGATGCCCCGCCGCCACAGCCATATAAGACACGCCATAGAACGTATCAGGACGGGTAGTATAAACAGCGACTGTTTCATCAGAATTTTCAATCTTAAAGGTAATTTCCACACCCTCTGAACGCCCAATCCAATTGCGTTGCATGGTTTTCACCATATCAGGCCATTGTGGGAGCGTTTCTAATCCGCCTAATAACTGCTCGGCATAATCGGTAATTTTAATAAACCATTGCGGAATTTCTTTTTGTTCCACTGGGGTATCACAACGCCAGCAACAACCTTCGTGAACCTGCTCATTGGCAAGTACAGTTTCATCATTCGGACACCAGTTCACGGTGGACGTTTTTTTATACACTAAGCCTTTTTTATACAACTCAGTAAAGAACCATTGTTCCCATTTGTAATATTCAGGACGGCAAGTGGTGACTTCCCGATCCCAGTCAAAACCAAAGCCCAAATTTTTAAGCTGATTTTTCATATACTCAATATTCTCGTAGGTCCACTTCGCTGGTGCGGTTTTATTTTTCACCGCCGCCCCTTCCGCAGGCAACCCGAATGCGTCCCACCCCATCGGCTGCAACACATTTTTGCCGTTCATGCGTTGATAACGAGACACCACATCGCCAATGGTATAATTACGCACGTGTCCCATGTGTAAACGCCCCGATGGATACGGGAACATAGAAAGACAGTAATATTTTTCTTTGCTTGGATCTTTCACTGCTTTAAATGTTTTATGGTCAGCCCAATATTTCTGCACTTCGCTTTCAATCAAATCGGGACGATATTGTTCTTGCATAGTTTTACCTTAAAATTACTAAAATTTTCACCGCAGTTTTAGCGGTTTATCTTGATTTGGAAAATGGGTAATAGAATAGCGGAAAACGGGGAAAATTAACAGAAAAAAAGTGCGGTGAAAAAATCAAAAGTTTCTGATTTCTCACCGCACTCTATTGTAACCTAAACGGGGTCCCCGTCTTTGCCGCCTGAAAATGATTTAATTTGTAGGAAAATGGCGTCTGTTTGAGCGTAGCGAGTTCAGCCATTTTCTGTTAAGCAAATTAAATTGTTTTCAGGAAACAAGGCAAAATCGGGGTTGCCTTTCTTTTTGCTTACTTTTTCTTTGGCAAAGCAAAGAAAAAGTAAGTCGCCATCGGCGAAAATCGATTTAAATTAGAACGAATATTTAAGTGTCGTATAATACGCCCGCCCAATCTCATTCGATTTACTCGCCGCACTATTGGTCACATAAATCCGCTTATTCAAAATGTTGCTTACCCCAGCACGCACACTGAAATCACCCCATTTATAACCGATGCTCGCCCCCCAAACTCCATAGCTACCTAAGCGTTCTTGTACAACAGGGTTTATTGTATAGTGCATATAACGGACATTATTTGGACGAGATAATTGTTTACCATAACGTGTATAAGTTGTGGCGAAATCCAGATTATCTGTGGCTTGGTAAGTTAGCGTTGAGCTAATAGTATATTTCGGCATTAAGCTCAATGGATTCCCCGTGGTTTTGTTGATGCTTTTCCGAATATAAGTAAAGTTGGTTGAGAAATCTAATTTATCCGCCATTAACGGTAAATTTAAATATCCTTCTAAACCCTCAACTGTGGCACGAGGAATGTTATCCCATTTGTAAATATCCGTGGTAGTAATAGCTTGTCCTGTGGTTGTTTTCGCTTGACCACTCGGATTATAGGTTGTGGCTAACACATTGGTATCGGCTTCAATCTTATTACGATAAGCATTGTGATAATAGGTTAAACCAAGTTTGTAGCCTGCTTCATTGTGTAACTCAAAACCAATTTCTTTATTAAAGCTGGTTTCTGGTTTTAAGTCTTTGTTACCCACTGTATAGCAAGACCCCACTTCGTCTAATGAACGCCCATTTACCGGACAGTTATTTTGACGATTGGTTAAGATATAGTTCGGGTTTGATTGATATAGATTAGGGGCTTTATAAGCTCGAGCCAAACCACCTTTAATGGTTAAATACGGATTCACATCATGGCTAATATTGAGGCTTGGACTCCAGTTAGATTTTGATACTGAATGATAATCAAAACGAATCATTGGCGTGATCACGGTGCCTTGGCGGAAGTTAATTTGATCTTCTACGAAAAGACCATATTCACTCGCACTGGTTTTGCTATAACGGCTACCGTCATCTAATCCAATAACATTCACTGAACCTAGAAAACGTCTTTGTTCATTTACAAGATCAAAGCTGGTGGAATCAGGATCATTTAGTTTGCTATGGCTTGCTTCTAGTCCAACCGTTAATTGATGATCCGCATGCCATTCAAATGGAATAATCATTTCGTTATTAAAACGGTAGTTTTCAAGCGTGCTATCAACAAAAGTTCTTCCATCCCATGAGCCTTCAAATCCCCAACCTAGACCCACTGGGAAGCGACTATTGACGGTTTTATCAAATTGGAAGTAGGTTTTGTTTTCTCCCCAAGACCATTTTCCCTCATGGGTTAACGCATAGGCTTGACGATAGACACGGTTAGTTTCTGCCCCTTGCATGTCAAAGGTTGTACTATCAATACTGCCGCTATCCGATTCAGTATCGCCGCCAGCATATAAATTGCCTTGACGGCTATAACTGGCATCTAAGGTCAATACTTGATTTGGCGTGATTTTCCAACTTAAACGACCAGCAATATCTTTGTTGCGTACACCTTCACGAGCAGCATAATAGGTTGATCCTGTTGATGTTGTTTGTGGCGGATTAGCATCCAAGGCATCTTGTTTGGTTTTATTCCAACTCCCGTATAAACGGAAACCTAATACATCTTGAACAATTGGACCACTTAAATTAAAGGTTGCACGGTTGGTGGTACCAAATTTGCTATTTTCAGGCACGTTTAAACTATAAGTGACGCTGCCTTTTAATTTATCTGTCACTGGTTTGGTTTTAATATTCACCACACCACCCATCGCACCGTTACCATAACGTGCGGCTTCGGTACCACGAATCACTTCAACGGATTCAATTTCTTCAATCGGTACCCATTTGCTGTCACCCAAGGTATTACGCCCGTTATTACGTCCATAACGAGCTGATTGACGAGAAGTTGCAGGTTTACCGTCAATTAAAATCAGTGTGTTTTCCGCACCCATACCACGCAAATCAATTTGGCGTTTATTACCATATTGCCCAGTGGCACTGCCAGAATTATAGGTGACACCCGGTTGATGGCGAATAATATCAGCGACATCATTCACTGCAGGCTGTTTTTCAATGGCTTGGCTGGTCACAGTGGTTTTGCCAAGGGATTGTAAAGGTTGTGATGCAGTCGCTGAATGAGCAGGATCTTCGGTGGTGACTGAGATAGTGTCAAGCTGTTGTACTGCGGCACTTGCATAGCCAGAAAGTAAGGCTAAGCTAAGTGCAGACAGACGAGTTGTTAATTTCGTAGGTGTTTTAAACATAAAATATCCTTAGGGTTGGTTATATAAATAAGTATATAATTTTACTCCAAATGACAGTTGTGTAAATAGCTATATAACGTTATTTATTCTTTCAGCTAAATCGGTTAAACTGACATATCTAAATTTTCACAGCCTGAACCCAATGAAATACCGATTGTTTTTACTATTACTTATCGCTTTGATGCTATTAGGTATCCTTATTGCATTATCTATGGGGCGAATGCACATTCCTCTCGAAAATGTAATGAATACCTTACTTGGCAATAACCCCAATGAAGTGGAAAATAACGTAATCTTAATTCTAAGATTACCTCGAATTTTAACCGCACTTTTAGTCGGTGCAGGGCTTGCTATTGCGGGCGTAACCTATCAAGGTGTGTTTAAAAATCCGTTGGTATCGCCTGATATTTTAGGTGTATCGGGGGGAGCTTGTATCGGTGCATCTGTTGCTATTTTATTAGGCTTGGGATCGTTTTCCATTCAAATTTTGGCTTTTATCGGTGGTGTCGTTGCAGTGTCGCTCACCATGCTTGTTCCACTGTTAATGCGGCGAGATAGCATGATTATTTTAGTGTTAGCAGGGATTATTGTCGGTGGTTTTATGGGGGCAAGCCTTGGGTTAATCAAATATTTAGCCGACCCCGAAACCCAGTTGGCGGATATTGTCTATTGGTCAATGGGGAGCTTAACCAAATCCAATTTCAAAAATCTCACCGCCTTTTCGCCAGTGATGATCATCACTGCCTTGGTGTTATTATTGCTCCGTTGGCGAATTAATTTGCTTTCATTGGGCGAACAACAAGCCAAACTGATTGGCGTAAATATCAAAATGGAACGCAATGTAATGATTTTATGTTCCACCTTGCTCACCGCATCCGCCGTGTGTTTAAGTGGCACAATCGGTTGGATTGGCTTAGTCATTCCCCATTTGGCACGGCTGTTAATTGGTGATGATAATATTAAGACCCTGCCATTAGCCGCCTTAATTGGGGCAATCTTTCTGTTATTGATCGATACCTTGGCGAGAAACCTTTATACAGAAGAAATTCCACTGGGGATTTTAACGGGCTTTATTGGTGCACCGTTTTTCGCATGGGTGCTAGTGAAACAGCGAATGGTGAAATAAGTGCGGTGCAAAAATGTTAAAAATTAAAAACTTATCCTTTCATCATGCCAAACAAGCGAGCTTGTTACAACATATCAATTTGCATGTAAAGCAAGGGGAATTGCTCACTATTCTGGGGGCGAACGGCACAGGAAAATCTACTTTATTGAACTGTATTGCCGGACTGTTGCAACCAAAGTGCGGTGAAATTTTATTGAATAATCAGAATCTTGCGGAATTAAGTCACAAGGAAATTGCCAAACATATTGCTTATGTCTCGCAACAACCACCAGAAACCTATCAATATGCTGTACGTGATTATGTGGTGCTAGGGCGAGCGGTGCATTTAAGTTTATTTGATCAACCGAGCGAACAAGATTTTGCTCTGGTGGATGACGCCTTAGCAAAATTAGGGATTTCGCATTTAAGCGACAAAATTTATATGCAACTTAGTGGCGGACAAAAACAGTTGGTGAATATTGCCAAAATTCTGGTACAGCAACCGCAACTCATTTTATTTGATGAACCCACTTCGGCGTTAGATTACGGCAATGTGTTTAAAACTTTAACCCTAATTAAAGAACTGGCGGAGCAAGGGTTTGCCATTATTATGACCACCCACAACCCCGATCACCCGATGTTATTACAAAGCAAATTGCCCGACAGCTTAGTCGCCATTTTAACCGACCAAGGCAAACTCCAAGTGGGGAAAACCCTTGATATTATTACGGAAAAAAATCTCACTGCACTTTACCAAACGGATTTGCGAATGGTGGATGTGGCGGAACTCAATCGAAAAATTTGTGCAATTAAATCAATCTAAAAGGAATAAACATGAAATTAAAAAAATGGCTACTTGCCACCGCACTTTCCCTTAGCTTAACGGCTAACCTTGCTTTGGCGAAAACCATTACGGACGTCAAAGGGAAAAGCGTAGAAATCCCCGATCAAGTGGAGCGTGTGGTGGATTTATGGCATGCCAACAATCAAGTGGTATTGTTGCTTGGCGGAGCGGATAAATTAGTTGGCACGACGAACATTATTAAATCCAATCCATGGTTTAATTTGGTCTATCCAAATATTAAAAACGTGCCAGCCATTAACAGCCAAAACAGCACGCAACTAGAAGAACTTATCGTGGCAAAACCCGATGTAGTGTTGGTATCCAATAAACCTGCTCAAGAAGAAGTGGAAAAAGCAGGCTTGAAAGCCTTGTTAATTGGTTTTCAGAATTTTGATGGTTTAAAAAACACCGTACGCATTACGGCTGACGTGCTTGGTGACAAGGCACCAGCCATTGCGGAAGATTACATCAAAGAATTAGAGGCGAATATTGCGTTGGTGAATGAGCGTTTAAAAGATGTACCACAGGAAAAACGTCCTACGGTGATCCATATTTCCAATGGCTCAAATTTATATAAAATTGACGGTGGTCGTTCGATTATTGGCGAATGGGTAAAGCTCGGTGGCGGTCGTAATGCCTTTGAAGATCAAGCTAATTTGGTCGAAGTGAGTGTAGAAGATGTGCTAAAAGCCAATCCTGATGTAGTGATTGTGGGCAGTCAGAATGCAGATAAAGCGGTAGAGCAAATTAAACAAGATCCGTTGTGGGTGAGTGTGAGTGCGGTGAAAAATAACCGAGTTTTCGTTAATCCAACAGGAACTTTTCCGTGGGATCGTTATAGTGCCGAAGAAGCCTTGCAAATTTTATGGGTAGCGAAGTTGTTACACCCAACTTTATTTGAAGATATTGATATGGTGGCAAGAACCCAGCAGTTTTATCAAAAATATTATGCTTATGAGCTCAGCAAGGAAAATGCGGAGCAGATTTTAAAGGGACAGGATCCTGTAAAATAATCAGCTAAAAGTGGTTTGAGCGGATTTAAAGTCTAGCTATTCAACTAAGGGTTAAGTTTGGTGTTATAGGAAATTTAATCCTTAATTTTACTGGAGATATATTAGTTATTTCCCCAATAAAAAATTTTGCAAAATTTCTGCGGTAAATTCTTTGCGTAAATAAAATCCTAATGGCAAGGTATCAATCATTTCGCCATTTTTACCAATGCCTTTGGTGATTGCTCGACTATTTGCACCTTTGGGGCGGAGTTGTAATACATCACCTAATGTCCCATTAATTTGTGCGACTTTACCGAGTACAATGTAATCCATTAATTCTTCCCAATCTCGATGTAATTGCTGCTCTTGCCGTGAGTTTGGTTGCCACAAAATTGGGCTACCAATATAACGCTCTGCCAGTGGAATTTGACGTTCGCCTTGCACGGGAATCCATAACACTTTGCTCAGTTTATGTTTAACGTGTGAATGTTGCCAATCTACACCTGAATTTTGTACTAACGGAGCAAGGCTAACAAAGGTGGTTTCTAGTGGATAACCGTTTGAATTAATCGGAATGGTTTTTAACTCAATACCTAAATGCACGAAATCTTGTTCAGGTTTACTGCCCGCTTTTGCCCCTAAAGCCGTTTCGATTAATTGACCAACCCAACCTTTATCTCGTTTTAAATCAGGGGGAACAATAATGCCTAGTTCTTCCGCCAATTCGGCAAAGGTTAAGCCAGCAATAGCATTGGCTCGTTGCAAAAGCTCTTGTTCAGTTTGTGGACTGTTGATATTTCTCATCTTAAAGTGCGGTGTATTTTTTCAATAATTTTTGTTTAACATATTCGACACCCTTATTGACATAAGGGATCTGTTCTAAATCTAATAAATAGCGTTTGGTGGGTAAGCCGCCACCAAACCCCGTTAATTGGCGATCTTTGCCTAGCACACGATGACAAGGAATAATAATGCTGATCGGATTGCGTCCCACTGCACCACCTACCGCTCGTACTGCTTTAGGGTTATTTATCTGTTGAGCTAATTCACCATAGCTTAAATCTTTGCCATAGGGAATCTGACGTAATGCTTGCCAAATTTGTTGTTGAAATAACGTCCCTTTGGGAGCTAAAGGAATCTCTGCAAAGGTTTCTGGTTGACCTTGAAAATAACGTTCAAGTGCGGTGCAAATTTGTTGAAAAATGGCTAAATCAGGTTGATAGTGCCAGTTAGGATTGGGGGCAATTTGTTCAAGCTCAAAGTCTAAATGGGTGAGCCGATCATTTTCTGCTAAGATTAATAGTCTGCCAATGGGGGAAGCGTAATAGCAATAGTCGATCATGGTTATTCAATAAAAAAGGGCGTAAAAGTTACGCCCGATTATATGCTAATTTGTGATCAATTAGAAACGATAGTTTAAGTTTAAGCCGTAAAGGTTGGCAGTGGCTTTTACTTTCACATCAGTCACGATTTTACCAGCAGAAGTGATAAGTTCTTCTTTAAAGCTATTGTTTGAACCACGTAAGTGAGCAAAACCAACATCAACAGAAAGATCCGGGGTAAAACGATAGGTTGCTCCTAGGCTGTACCATACACGGTTAGTATCTGGAATTGAGATAGAATGATGTTCATTTGCCGCGGTTTCATCATAGGCAATACCCGCACGTACGGTTAATGCATCAGTTGCATGATAAGTAGCACCGATGGCTAAACGTGAACTATCACGATATTTTTCGGTTTTTTGGAATAATTCTTTACCTGAAGAACCTACCGCACGTAATTCTTTAAATTTAGACCATTCGGTATATTTCCAGCTATAGTGGAAAGCAAATTTATCGGTCACTTGATGGAAACCAGAGAATTCCCAGTAGGCTGGTAATGGTAAGGTTAATGAACCGGGTTGATTGCCTTGAGAATATGTACCAATGGCGGCACCAGCATCGCTGTAATCACCGTCAAAATCAATATCTACTTTAGCATGGTAAGCTAAACCGAAACGACTACGTTCAGTGATTTGCCACATTAAACCAGCGTTCCATCCAAATCCCCATTTATCCCCTTCGATTTTACGCAGAGTAGCTGTTGATGGGTTAGCTGCTGCATTTCGTGCAGCTGTTAATGCTGCTTGAGCTCCAACAGCATTTCCAGCTGCTGCATATTGTCGAGCGGTGGCGGCATAAACACCAGCACTTGCCACGCCTAAACGACGTTCCACTGTAGCATCGGCATAAACCGCATTAAAACCTAAGCCAAAAGCAAGGTTATCTAAAATTTTATAAGAACCACTTAAATTAAAATTTAAGGCGGTTAAGTCTGTTTTACCTGCAATAAAACCAGCCGAATAATTATCATCATATTCTGTGGCTAAACCATAGTTAACGTTTAATCCACCACCCACAGCAAATTTATCATTGAGCGGAGCAACAAAATAGATATTTGGTACTGCTGCACTTTTCGCTATATTTTTAGCATCTGCATTCGTATCTAACCCCGTTCCATATAATGTTGTACCGTAAATATCAATATTCGGATCCACATAAATTGCACCTAGTGAAATTTCAGGACGTTTAAATAAACTCATTAATGCAGGGTTAGTTGCTACCACGCCAGCATTATCCGCAATAGCGGCTTCACCCGCATAAGCACGACCTAAACCAGAAGTTGAAATTTCAGCTAATTGAAATGCAGCAGCATTAGCTGCACCAGTTGCTACTAACAAAGCAGAAGATAATAAAGTTTTTGTAAAAAGATTTTTCATTGATTTTCCTAGAAAATTATTAACACAAGAGAAAAAAACAGTCGAATTCTAATGAACGCTAATAGATAGTTCAATCTTTTTTACCAATAAACCATCTGTTCAGACCAGTAGTAAAAAATCATATTACATCCTAAAATATTAGTGATAAACTCTGCTAAAACGATTTAACAAAGGAAAAAATATGTCGAGTAATTTAATTCAACGCATTGAACAAACTAGCCGTTGCGGTTCAAAATCTAAAGCCAATAGTTTTTTAGACGGATCTGAAAGTGCCACGCAAATTTCACAAAATTTTCCGACTCAACAAGATGCAGAACAGGCTTTACAATATTTCATACAAAAAGCCAAACAAGTCGAAAGTGAGCCTTGTGAAATTCACAGTGATATCCAACCAATAGAAAATAATGTTGTACTACATCTAAAAATTGTCTTTTGTTGTGAAGTAGAAGCCATCTTATTTCAGATGAAAATTTGATGTTGTTATAATTTTTTACCGTTTTTCATGCGAATTTGATCTAAAAATTTTTTCAAAAAATATTGTAAATATTCAAATTATCGTGTTAAATCTGCATTAATTATAGGGTTTTTATTTCTAGGTTTTATTATGTGTCAGTTATTAGGGATGAATTGCAATACACCAACAGATATTGTGTTTTCATTTGAGGGTTTTCGCCGTCGTGCAGGTTTAACAGATAGTCATTCGGATGGCTTTGGAATCGCTTTTTTTGAGGGCAAGGGAGTACGTATTTTTCGGGATAATCGTCCTGCCGCATTATCTCCGATTGGTGACTGCGTTAAACAATATAACATTAAATCATTAAACGTCATTGCACATATTCGTAAAGCAACGCAAGGTAGCGTGGATATTGAAAATACCCACCCCTTTATTCGTGAAATTTGGGGTGAAAATTGGGTATTTGCGCATAATGGTAATTTGCATAATTTACCGGATATGACTGGGCGTTTTTGCCAACCGATTGGTTCAACAGATTCCGAAGCCGCATTTTGTTATATGGCAGAATTCTTAAAAAAACGTTTTTCCCGTAAACCAGCAGAACAAGAAATCTTTGCTGCCGTGCAAGAAGTGACGGATTTTTTATCCCAACATGGTACTTTTAATTTTATTCTATCGAATGGTGAATGGATGATCGGGCATTGTGCTACAAATCTCCATTATCTTACTCGCCAAGCCCCTTTTGGCAAAGCTCAGCGTATTGACGATGAAGGTGTAATTGATTTTAATGATTATGCCAAAGACGGTGATAAAGTAACTATTATTGCCACTTTTCCATTAACCAAAGATGAAAAATGGACCAAAATGCTCAGTGGCGGTTTTGTGTTTTTTAAAAATGGTGAAAAAGTTAAAGAAATTATTGGTATTGAAAAAGCTATTGTTGATGATGGTACTTTGGGAGATCATGTAATGAATGACTGCTTATAACCTCGTACAGCTACGCCATAGCATGAGTAACCCTACACAAAAGTGTAGGGTTAATTGTATGGTTAAAAAATAAGCTGCTCTTATTGACTTTCTTGTGATTTTATCTTTTGCTTTAGCCCATCATTCTATCTCATTGAATATTAACAATAAAATATCATGTCTCAATTAAGTGATGAGAGTTCTTCTCTTTTATTATTAAATCAGTCACAATTTTATCCACAGTGAGATGGAATAAACCTCTTGGTTGAGTTTAATTTCATCAACTATGTAAAACTATACAGGGGCAATTTGTGCATTGTTTTGTGGATAAGTGCGGTGTAATTTTTTTATTATTTTTTATGTTTAAACTTTAAACAAAAATCAAAAAATACCTTGTTTAATAAAATATTGTTGATATTTTAAAAGGGTTATTTTGCATTATACAATCGTTTTTCCCGATTTATACACAGAGTTATACACAATAGTAATAATAAGGCATCATAAAGATAAAAATCCATATAGTGTTGGCTAAAATCCCAGATTGTGCCATAATTCCACACTATATTTCAGATCAAAATAATTAAGGGTAAACGATAGTGATCGATTCCGATGGCTACCGTCCGAATGTTGGCATTGTCATTTGTAATCAAAATGGACAAGTGCTGTGGGCAAAAAGGTACGGACAAAATTCGTGGCAATTTCCGCAAGGGGGGATCAATGATAATGAAACTCCCGAACAAGCCATGTATCGTGAATTGTATGAAGAAGTGGGGTTAAGCAAGAAAGATGTGCGTATCGTTTGTTCTTCAAAACATTGGTTACGTTATAAATTGCCGAAACGCTTATTACGTCATGATAGCAAACCGATATGCATAGGACAAAAGCAAAAGTGGTTTTTATTGCAATTAATGATTGATGAAAATACGATTGATATGAATTGTAGTAAGACCCCTGAATTTGATGGTTGGCGTTGGGTCAGTTTTTGGTATCCCGTGCGTCAGGTGGTGTCTTTTAAACGTGAAGTCTATCGTAAAGCAATGAAAGAGTTTGCTTCAGCATTATTTGATTCACACAAGCCAGATATGTTACAAAAAATACCTCAGTTAAAAGTCGAACAGGCTCTGTCAACAGATAAGCCAAAAGACGTGCCGAATAGATCCCCTTATTATCATAGATCTCAACAAAAATCCAAGAAAAAACGGAGATATTAAGATGCTTGAGTTTTTATTAATTTGCCTTATCGTGGGCTGTGTAGTCGGTTTTTTAGCCGGCTTATTTGGTATCGGTGGCGGTTTAGTGATTGTGCCGGTGTTAGTGTATTTATTGCCTATGATGGGTATTCCCGATCATATGCTGATGTCGGTGGCATTAGGCACATCATTTACCACGATTATTATTACGGGAGCATCTTCCGCCTATAATCATTATAAATCAGGTAATATTATTTGGTCATCCTTAAAAGTTTTTGCGCCGTCTATTATGGTAGCAACCTATTTAGCCAGTTTTTTTGTCAGCCAGCTACCCAAAGCCTATTCCAGTAAAATTTTTGCTTGTTTGGTGGTGTATTTAGCGATCAAAATGATCTTATCAGCCAAATCTAAAATGCAAAATAAACCGCTAACGACGCAATCCGCCATTATTGGTGGGGGATTGATTGGTATTGCTTCAAGTTTTGCTGGTATTGGTGGTGGCGGTTTTATTGTGCCATTTTTAAATGCTCGTGGTTATGAAATGAAACAAGCCATTGGTTCATCTTCGTTTTGTGGTATGTTACTGGCTATTTCAGGTTCATTAAGTTATATTTCAAGTGGTTGGAACCTAGACAGTATGCCAGAATGGTCGTTAGGTTATGTTTATCTACCAGCGGTATTAGGCATTACCTTAACATCTATGTTTACCACCAAGTTAGGGGTAATGGTGACGAACCGTTTACCTGTTGTTACGTTAAAACGTTGTTTTGCGGTATTTTTGATTTTTGTTGCATTAAAAATGCTCATTAGCTAATTTAAAAAGGAATTTATGCACGATTTTATTCATTTACCTTATATTGATCCCATTGCCTTTTCGCTCGGTCCTATCAGTTTACATTGGTATGGGATTATGTATTTATTGGGGTTTGGTTTTGCTTATTGGCTCGGTATGAAACGAGTAAAGCATTCGCAAGGCGATTGGAATACAGATCAATTTGATCAACTGTTGTATAGCTGTTTTGCAGGCGTGATCTTAGGTGGTCGAGTTGGAGATGTTTTTTTCTATAGTTTTGATAAATTCCTACAGGATCCGTTATATTTATTTCGGATCTGGGAAGGCGGAATGTCTTTTCACGGTGGATTAATCGGTGTGATTGTGGCAATGATTTGGGTATCATTCTGTCAAAAACGCAGTTTCTGGCAAACCTCTGATTTAATTGCACCTCTTGTACCATTTGGTTTGGGCTTGGGTCGTTTAGGTAATTTTATCAATAACGAACTCTGGGGACGACCAGTAGAAAATCTGGATACAGTACCTTGGGCAATGTTCCCTTATGGTTATCAAGGCGATATTCCCTTGCACCCCTCTCAATTATATGAAGCTATTTTAGAGGGCGTGGTGTTATTTGCTATTTTAAATTTATTTATTCGTAAACCTCGTCCAACAGGATCAGTTTCTGGTTTATTTTTAATTGGTTATGGTTGTTTTCGCTTCTTGGTGGAATATGTGCGAGAAATCGATCATCACGTTAACTCCACAACAGATTTGATTACCCGTGGTCAATTACTTTCTTTACCTATGATTATTGGTGGAATTGCTATTATGGTTTGGGCATATCGCCGTTCTCATTCGGTGAAAAGTGCGGTTAAAAAATAAGGAATTTTGTATGCAACAATATTTAAATTTATGCCAACGCATTATTAATGAAGGAACTTGGATTGAGAACGAGCGAACAGGAAAACGTTGTTTAACCGTAATCAATGCCGATCTGGAATATGATGTAGCGAATAATCAATTTCCGATTATTACCACCCGAAAAAGTTATTGGAAAGCTGCCATTGCAGAATTTTTAGGTTATATCCGCGGTTATGATAATGCCGCCGATTTTCGCAAACTGGGAGCAAAAACTTGGGACGCTAATGCCAATGAAAATCAAGCATGGTTAAATAATCCGAACCGTAAAGGTACAGACGATATGGGACGGGTTTACGGTGTACAAGGAAGACGTTGGCAAAAGCCGAACGGCGAAACCGTCGATCAGTTGCGTAAAATCGTCAATCATTTGAGCAAAGGTATTGATGATCGTGGTGAGATATTAACGTTCCTCAATCCTGGTGAAATTGATCTCGGTTGTTTACGCCCTTGTATGTACAATCATACCTTTTCTTTATTGGGCGACACGCTTTATTTAACCAGTTATCAGCGTTCTTGTGATGTGCCATTAGGCTTAAATTTTAATCAAATTCAAGTATTTACTTTCTTGGCGTTAATGGCACAGATTACGGGCAAAAAAGCGGGTCGTGCCTATCACAAAATTGTGAATGCCCATATTTATGAAGATCAGCTAGCGTTGATGCGTGATGTGCAGTTAAAACGTGAACCGTTTCCATCGCCGAAATTAGAGATTAATCCTGATATTAAAAGTCTTGAAGATTTGGAAACTTGGGTGACGATGGATGATTTTAATGTGGTGGGGTATGAGTGTCATGAGCCGATTAAGTATCCGTTTAGTGTTTAACATTCCTAGCACTGACGTACTAGGTTAAGTATGATATCGCTACTCCGTAGCGAGATGATAGATAAGATGCGGAGCATCGTTAATTGCGTAACCCTGTACGAGAGTGCAGGGTGAAAAATATTATGACCCAAACTGAACTCGACCAACACTTCATCACCCACGCCCTAACACTTGCTCAAAAAGCTCAAGAGGCAGGTGAAATTCCCATTGGTGCCGTTTTAGTAGATGAAAATAACCACATCATCGGTGAGGGCTGGAATCAATCCATTACCAACAACGATCCCACCGCTCATGCCGAAATAATCGCATTGCGTCAGGGGGCGGAAACTATCCAAAATTATCGTTTATTAAATACAACTCTCTATGTTACCTTAGAGCCTTGTACCATGTGTGCAGGAGCTATTTTACATAGTCGCATTAAACGCCTCGTTTTTGGAGCTTATGATTACAAAACGGGAGCAGTAGGATCACGTTTTCATTTCTTTGATGATTATAAAATGAACCATGTTTTAGAAATTACAGGGGGGATTTTAGCGGAAAAGTGCGGTGAAAAATTGAGTGATTTTTTTAGACAACGACGTGAGCAGAAGAAACAGCAAAAATTAACCCAATCAATACGTTAATCTGCCTTTAATATTCCATCATTTCAGCGTATAATGCGTGCATTCCTGTGTGTTAATTTTAGATTAATACGATCTCTTTTATTTAAATTTATAAATTGGTAAAAATATGTCAGAACAAGTTGATTACAAAAATACCTTAAACCTGCCTGAAACAGGTTTTCCAATGCGTGGGGATTTGGCGAAGCGTGAACCAGCCATGTTAAAAAATTGGTACGATAAGAATCTTTACGGCAAAATCCGTCAAGCGGGCAAAGGCAAAAAAACCTTTATTTTGCATGATGGCCCTCCCTATGCCAACGGGACGATTCATATCGGGCATGCGGTGAATAAAATCTTAAAGGATATGATTGTCAAATCCAAAACCTCTTTGGGTTATGATTCGCCTTATATCCCTGGTTGGGACTGTCATGGTTTGCCGATTGAGTTAAAAGTAGAAGCCTTAGTGGGTAAGCCGAATCAAAAAGTGACGGCGGCAGAATTTCGTGAAGAATGTCGTAAATACGCCCGTGAACAGGTGGAAGGGCAGAAAAAAGATTTTATCCGTTTGGGCGTAATTGGCGATTGGGATAATCCTTATTTAACCATGAACTTTACTACCGAAGCCAATATTATCCGTGCTTTCGGTAAAGCGGTGGCGAACGGGCATTTGTACAAAGGGGCAAAACCTGTGTATTGGTGTTTGGATTGTGCCTCTTCGCTTTCCGAAGCGGAAGTGGAATATGAAGATAAAACCTCACCATCTATTTATGTGAAATTCCAAGCCGCCGATGAAAGTGCGGTGGAAAAAGCCTTTAATTTGAGCGAAAAAGGCTCAGGCAAATTATCAGCGGTGATTTGGACGACGACCCCTTGGACCATTCCATCCAATAAAGCTATTGCGTTGAATGCAGAATTTGACTATCAAGTAGTGCAATTCGGTGACGAACGTTTGATTCTCGCCAAAGAGTTGGTCGAATCTGTGGCGAAAGCCATTGGGATAGAAAATTGGAAAGTGTTGGGTTCCGCCAAAGGTTCAGAGCTTGAACTATTGCCATTCAATCACCCGTTTTATGCTTACCAAGTGCCGTTTATTTTAGGCGAACACGTTACCCTTGACGGCGGTACGGGGCTGGTGCATACCGCTCCCGATCATGGTCAGGACGACTATGTAATCGCCCGTCAATATGATATTGGTATGGCAGGTTTGGTCGGTAATGACGGTAAATTTATTAGCACGACTGAATTTTTTGCAGGGCTTGGCGTGTTTGAAGCTAACGGCAAAGTGCTGGAAAAATTAGAAGAAGTTGGTGCGTTACTCAAATTGGAAAAAATCCGTCACAGCTATCCGCATTGTTGGCGACACAAAACCCCTGTGATTTTCCGTGCGACACCACAATGGTTTATCGGTATGGAAGTGAAAGGATTACGTCAACAGGCGTTAAGTGAAATCAAAAAAGTACGTTGGATTCCAGATTGGGGGCAAGCCCGTATTGAAAAAATGGTGGAAAACCGCCCAGACTGGTGTATCTCACGTCAACGTACTTGGGGTGTGCCAGTGGCGTTATTTATTCATAACGAAACCGAACAATTGCATCCACGTACCCAAGAATTAATTGAGCAAGTAGCAAAATTGGTGGAACAAAAAGGCATTCAGGCTTGGTGGGATCTCGATCCAAAAGACCTGCTTGGTGACGATGCAGCAAATTATCACAAAGTACCTGATACCCTTGATGTGTGGTTTGATTCTGGATCAACCTATTCTTCGGTCGCACCGTTCCGTCCAGAATTTCACGGTAATGAGCCTGATATGTATCTTGAAGGCTCGGATCAACACCGCGGTTGGTTTATGTCGTCTTTAATGCTTTCGACCGCCACGGATAACAAAGCCCCGTATAAACAAGTGTTGACGCACGGTTTCACGGTGGACGGTCAAGGTCGCAAGATGTCGAAATCTATCGGGAATATTGTCACCCCACAACAGGTGATGGACAAATTCGGTGGTGATATTTTACGTCTTTGGGTGGCTTCTACTGATTACACAGGTGAAATGACCGTTTCTGATGAGATTTTAAAACGTGCTGCCGACAGCTATCGCCGTATTCGCAACACCGCTCGTTTTTTATTGGCAAACTTAAACGGTTTTGATCCAACACGGGATTTAGTCAAACCTGAAGACATGATTTCTTTAGACCGTTGGGCAGTGGATTGTGCCTTGCAGGCGCAAAATGAAATTAAAGACAATTATGACAACTATCAATTCCATGCCGTGGTGCAACGTTTGATGAAATTCTGTTCGATCGAAATGGGTTCATTCTATTTGGATATTATCAAAGACCGTCAATACACCACCAAAGCGGACAGTCTTGCCCGCCGTAGCTGTCAGACCGCTTTATGGCATATTGCCGAAGCCTTAGTGCGTTGGATTGCCCCGATTTTATCCTTTACTGCCGATGAAATCTGGCACTATATTCCAGGTGAACGCAGCGAATTTGTATTTACCGAAGAATTTTATGACGGCTTATTTGCGTTAGACTCAAATGAACAATTTGATGACGCTTACTGGCAACAAATTTTAACAGTGCGTGATGAAATCAACCGAGTGTTAGAAACTGCCCGTAACGACAAAATAATCGGCGGTGGCTTGGAAGCAGAAGTGACGATTTTTGCCAATGAAGAATACGCACGTTTACTTGCAAAACTCGGCAATGAATTACGTTTCGTAACGATTACTTCAAAAGCAGATGTTAAACCATTGGCAACAGCCGATGTCGCTGAGGGCGAAGTAAAAGGCTTGGCAATCAAAGTCATTCGTTCCGCTAACCACAAATGCCCACGCTGCTGGCACTATTCCGACAGCCCGACAGAAAACACCCTCTGTTCACGCTGCGAAGAAAACGTCAACGGCAACGGCGAAGTGAGAAAATTTGCATAGGTGAAAACCCTAACCCTCTCCCATAGGGAGAGGGGATAATGGGCGTAATTTTCGTAGTAAATATAACAGATACGGATGTAACGGGGTCCCCGTCTGAAGCGCCTTGGCGACTTGAAATTTTTAGGTAAAATCGCCATGTTTGAACGTAGCGAGTTGCGATTTTACCGTTAAAAAAATTTCAACCAAGCCAAGAAAAGCGGTGAAGTCGGGGCGTGTTTCTTTTTGCTTACTTTTGCTTTGCACGAGCAAAGAAAAAGTAAGTCGCCATCGGCGAAATCCGATTTTAATTAAAACCTAAATAATTATGTTAAAACAAAACAAAAACGGCTTACATTACCTCTATCTCTCCCTGATCGCCTTTATCGCCGATCTTGCGACCAAATACATCATCGTAGAAAATTTCCAACTCTACGAAAGCATCAACATACTCCCAATTTTTAACCTAACCTACGCCCGCAACACAGGGGCAGCGTTTAGTTTTTTAGCCGATCACAGTGGTTGGCAAAAATACTTTTTTATTGGGCTAGCATTAACCATTTCTGCCATATTAATTTATTTTCTGCAAAAAAACACCGCACTTCAAAAGTTACAAAATTCTGCTTATGCCCTGATTATTGGCGGAGCATTAGGTAATATGGTGGATCGCATGTATCACGGTTTCGTGGTCGATTTTTTGGATTTTTATTGGCAAGATTGGCATTATCCCGTGTTTAATGTGGCGGATATTGCTATCTGTGTGGGGGCAGGGTTGTTGGTACTGGATGCCTTAAAGAATGGCGAAAATAAAAAGAGTGAGAAAAAAGCGTGAAAATCATTTTAGCCAACCCAAGAGGATTTTGTGCGGGCGTTGACCGGGCGATTAGTATTGTTGAACTTGCGTTAGAAATTCATGGCGCACCGATTTATGTACGTCACGAAGTGGTACATAACCGCTTTGTGGTCAATGGGTTACGCGACCGAGGTGCTATCTTTGTGGAAGAATTGAGTGAAGTACCAGATGGAGCGATTGTGATTTTTTCCGCGCACGGTGTCTCACAAGCCGTGCGACAAGAAGCCAAAGAGCGTGAATTAAAAGTGTTTGATGCGACCTGTCCTTTAGTCACCAAAGTCCACATGCAAGTGGCACGAGCCAGTAAAAAAGGGACTAAAGCTATTTTAATCGGGCATCAAGGGCATCCTGAAGTACAAGGTACTATGGGACAATATAACAATGATGATGGTGGGATTTTCCTTGTTGAAGATGTGGAAGATATTACTAAACTTAAATTGCGTGATGACGAAGATCTAACCTTTATGACCCAAACTACGTTGTCGATTGACGATACGGCAGATGTCATTGATGCTTTAAAACAAAAATATCCGAGTATTCAGGGTCCACGTAAAAATGATATTTGTTATGCAACCACTAACCGTCAGCAAGCAGTACGAGATTTAGCGAGACAATCAGATTTGGTGATTGTGGTTGGTTCCAAAAATTCATCTAACTCAAACCGTTTAGCTGAGTTATCTAATAGAATGGGAACCCCAGCAAAATTGCTTGACGATGCGACCGATATTGATCCTGAATGGTTAAAAGATGTTGAAACCATCGGATTAACAGCAGGTGCTTCTGCACCCGAAGTATTAGTCCAATCGGTGATTAGCCGTTTGAAAGAACTAGGTGTAAGCGAAGTGGAAGAACTACAGGGCTGTGAAGAAAATACAGTTTTTGAAGTGCCTAAAGAGCTGCGGATTAAGGAAGTGAATTAGAATAACAATCTGCACGTAAAACGTGTGGATTGTTATTGATGCCCAAATAATTTTACTGAATTTTGCCAAATTGTGTACTGAATAAGCTCAGGACTTTCTTTTCTTAATGAGCATAAATGTTCAAACACTTGCTCCACTCGCTCAGGTCGATTTGGTTGACCTTGAAAACCATACACTGGCATATCGGGCGAATCAGTTTCTAATAACAAACTATCCAGTGGCAATTTTGCTATCGTTTGACGTGTTTTATTGGCTCGTTGATAAGTAATAGTCCCACCTACGCCAATTTTATAGCCCAAATCCACAAAGCGTTTAGCTTGCTCATAACTGCCAGAAAAGCCATGAATCACACCGCACTCTTTCAGTT